>CAWHLQ010000026.1:0-105941 GCA_963830195.1 uncultured Actinomycetota bacterium
TGCCGCGAACGCGGCGGCGACGAGGTAGACGACCGAACGATGGATGAGAGAGTCGCGCGTTGACGAACAAGACCCGGTCACCGCGAATAAGACCGAGTTCCGCGCCGAGGACGACGCGTCGTCGATCGAAGTGATCCGCGAGAACGCCGCCGTAGAGGCCGAAGACAATGAGGGCAATAACTCCACCAGACCGAACACGCCGACGTCGAGCGCCAGTCGGTGAGAATCTTTAACTGGTACATCAACGTGACGTAGGTCGCTTGTGACGCCAACGTGCCCAGGGCGCCGGAGAGATACAGTCGACGGTACGCCGAAGAGGACGGAACGGGGCGAGGTCGACTCCCAGCGCCGGGGCTCACGTGGGCGGTGGACCGGCAACCACCCGGTGGCGCGGCTCGAGGTGCCGGAACACCTCGGCCGGTACGCCGCCGAGCACGACGTGACTCGAAATGAGCCGCGCACGACGCCCCGCTGTGACCACCGCGTTGGCGCCCAGCGTCGTGCCGGGCAGGATCACGACGTTCGTCCCAACCAGCTCCCCGACCCAATCGATACTGCGGCCTCGGTTGGTGTCTGCGAGCCGACGGCGCGATCGGGTCCTCGTAGCGCGTGGTTCTGATCGGCGATGTAGACGTAGGGACCCGTCTGGATCTCGTCGCCCAGCACGATCGACCAGTGACCAATGATGTGGCTGCCGCGGCCGATGATGCACTGTCGGCCGATCGCGACGACGGGGTTGGTGAGCATTGTCTGATCCGGACTGATCCCCGCGGTCAGACAGACGTTGGGACCGATCAAGGTGTCGTCCCCGATGGACAGGTAGCGCTCGTTGTAGATCACCCCTTGGGGCGCCATCAACGCGGCCCCTCGCCCGAAATGCCCGAACGCGTGTGCGTAGTCATCGTCGGGTCCGACCGTCGCGACCTCGTTGACGTAGCGACGCCACCGGCGAACGGTGGCTCCGAGGAAGCGACGAAAGCGCAGGCGAGAACTCACCGACGCCACGCTACTGGCGTCGGTGAGGTCGACTCAGTCGAGTGAAATCGGCGCGTCGACGTCAATCTCCGCAATGACGTCCGGCGTGACCGTCTTGGCCAGGTGTTCGCGCACGCGCTGATCAATCTCCGCCATGAGCTGCGGATTCTCGCGCAGGAACGTCTTCACGTTCTCCCGACCCTGTCCGAGCTGTTCGCCCTCGTAGGTGAACCACGCACCGGCCTTCTTCACGAAGCCCATTTCGACGGCCACGTCGAGGATCGACCCCTCACGGCTGATGCCCTGGCCGTACATGATGTCGAACTCGGCCTGCTTGAACGGCGAGGCGACCTTGTTCTTCACGACCTTGACACGCGTGCGGTTTCCGACGACCTCGGTTCCGTCCTTGATCGACTCGATGCGACGAATGTCGAGACGGACCGACGAGTAGAACTTCAGGGCCCGTCCACCGGGCGTCACCTCGGGTGATCCGTACATGACGCCGATCTTTTCGCGCAACTGGTTGATGAACAGTGCGATCGTGTCCGACTTGGACAGATTGGCCGTCACCTTGCGCAGAGCCTGGCTCATGAGCCGCGCCTGGAGACCAACGTGTGAGTCACCCATCTCGCCTTCAATTTCGGCGCGCGGCGTCAGGGCCGCGACGGAGTCAATGACAATGACGTCGAGGGCACCCGAACGGATCAACATGTCCACGATCTCGAGGGCCTGCTCCCCGGTGTCGGGTTGGCTGATCAGGAGGTCGTCGACATTCACGCCGATCGCCCGGGCGTAGACCGGGTCCATGGCGTGCTCGGCGTCGATGTAGGCGCACACGCCCCCGTTTCGCTGGGCCTCGGCGACGACGTGCATGGCCAGAGTCGACTTTCCCGACGACTCCGGTCCGTACAGCTCGACGATTCGACCCCTCGGGAGTCCGCCGATGCCGAGGGCCAGGTCGAGCGCGAGCGCACCGGTGGAGATCGACTCGATGTTCATGTGCAGGTTCTCACCCATGCGCATGATCGATCCCTTGCCGAACTGCTTCTCAATTTGGCCCAGCGCCACTTCGAGAGCCTTGCTGCGGTCGTCGTTTGCCATTACTAACTCCTTAGTTTTCCTCATTACCGGGGGCAAGTTACGAACTCCTTGTCACATAGCGGGGTGCCGCACGGAGAAACTCTAGACGAACAAGTGTTCGTATTCCGGTATTTCTTGGAAAATCGGTCCGTCGCCACAACAGACCAAAAATGACCGCTGATCAGGGCTCCAGGAGAAACACGGGGATTTCGCGGGTGGTCTTCGTCTGATAGTCGGCGTAGTCCGGAAACGCCGCAACCGCCCGCTCCCACCACTCCTCACGCTCAGAGCCACTCGCGAGCCGCGCGACTCGGTCGCTGCGTTCGGGGCCGTCCTGGAGCTCGCAGTGCGGGTCAGCAACGAGGTTGTAGTACCACACGGGGTGCGTCGGTGCGCCACCCTGGGAGGCGACCGCCGCGTAGACGCCGTCGTGTTCGACACGCATCAGCGGCGTCTTGCGCAACTTGCCCGTCCTGGCCCCACGACTGGTCACGATCATCACGGGCAAGCCCCGCATGGTCGTCCCTTCGGTCCCACCCGATTGTTCGTACGTCGTGACCTGATTGCGCACCCACTCGGTGGTGCTCGGCTCGTACTCTCCCGCTAGCGGCATTTCGCGACCGTACCAGGACTAGTCGGTCAGTGCCGAGTAGATCAGCTGCTGAAGTTCGCGGCGAATGTTGTAACTGCTGCTCGGCAGAAGTTGGGTGTAGAAGCCCACCGTGAGCTCCTCGTCCGGGTCGACCCAGAACGCCGTCGACGCGGCGCCACCCCAACCAAAACTTCCCTCGCTGATGAGACTCTTGTTCTTGCGGCGATCGACGACAACGGAGAATCCCAGCCCAATCCGATCCCGGCCTGCTTCTCCTCAGAGAACGAATCCGTCGCCCACGCCGACAGGTCTCCATCGTCGGGCAGGTGGTTCTCGGTCATGAGCGCGAGAGTGCGCTCGGACAACAGTCGTTCTCCCAGGTATTCACCCCCACCGAGCAGCATGGTCATGAACGTCTGGTAGTCGTGCGCGGTGGACACCAGTCCCCCGCCGCCGCCACGCCAGCCCGGCTCGCGCGTAGCGACCTTGGCGATCTCGGCCTGGGGAACACAGCCGCCTCGCGCAGGCACGTAGAGCTGGGCCAGTCGGTCCAGCTTGTCGGCGGGGCAGTACCACTCCGTGTCGTCCATCCCCAAGGGATCAAGGAGACGCTCCCGGAAGAAGTCCTGGATGCTCTGGCCGCTCCAAATCTCGATGAGTCGTCCGAGGACGTCCACACTCACCGAGTAGTTCCACTTCGAGCCCGGCTGGAACACGAGCGGCGTCGTGCACCAGTCATCGACCACCTTGGCGAGGTCCGCTCCCTTGGGTCCACCGAATTCGTAGCCCTTGGCCCGGTAGATCGCGTCCACGGGGTGCGTGTAGTTGAATCCGTAGGTCAGTCCACTCATGTGGCTGAGCAAGTGGTGCACCCGTACCGGCTCGGTCGCGGGTTCGGTCCGAGGGGCCGACGGAGGACCGCTCACGTAGACCCGCGGCTCGCGCAGCGCGTCGATCCACTGTCCCACGTCATCGGTTAGGTCGAAGCAGCCCTCCTCGTAGAGCATCATGACGGCGATCGAGGTCAGCGGCTTGGTCATGGAGTAGATCCGCCAGATGGTGTCGTCCGTCACGGCGAGATTCGCTTCGCGGTCACGGTGGCCGCCACTGCCGGTCCAGACCAGTTGGCCTCCGCGCGCGACGGTCGCGAGCCACCCGGGCAGTCGGCCGTCCGCCACGTACCGATCGAAGTGAGGACCGATTCGATCGAGCCGGGCCTTGTCGAGACCGACCTCCTCGGGCCCACCCTGCAGAGTCAACGATGCCATGATTCCCCCTTGGTCGCTGACGCGGACCTTACCGTGCCGACGAGCCGACGACGAACTTCGCCACGTGGATCGTGAGGTCGGTCCCCTCGAACCCACGGGGACAACGACGAACTCTCGGGGCACACCATGAACTAACTTCGGACACTGATGAGGTCGCCGCGGACGGCTCCGGCTCGCGAAGGGAGGATGACGGTGATGAAGGCACGAGCCATAGGCCGAAGCGTCGTCGTGATGGTGGCGGCCGGGCTTCTCGTCTCCTCCGCGGCTGTCGCCTCCACACCCAACTTCACGATGCCCACGGCCGGCACCGCAACGCAAGTGGCGTCTGCGGTCGCGGCCTCGACCAAGATCGAGAAGCTCCCGAGCGCACTGAATCCGTCGCTCCCGAGCGTTCCCAATGACACGCCCGAGGACACCTACCTCCACGCGCGCGGCTACGGCTGTCCGACGGTCCTCGCCGTGTGCACGTATGGAAAGACGAATTCAAAGAAAGTGGTCGTTCTCCTCGGCGATTCGCACGCGTGGATGTGGCTCCCGGCGGTCGTCCCGTCGATCACGAAGGCCGGCGACAAGCTCATCCTGTTGTGGCGCATTGGTTGTCCCATGGCGGACGTGCCACTGTGGACTCCCTCGACGGGAATCGACACGGCGTGCGCGTCGTGGCGTTCGTCCGTCATCGGCACCATCAACTCACTGTCACCGAAGCTCGTGATACTCGCCGAGCGCACCACGGACTTCAACACGGCCGACAACGTCCTGGCGACCAACGCGCAGTTGACCAGCGGGCTCGAGACCACGATCCGGGACTTGCAGGGACCCAACACGAAGGTGGCCGTCATTGCCGACACGCCGGCGTTTCCGAACTTCGTGTCGCCCGCGAGTTGCATGTCGGTGTACACCACGGACATTCAGAAATGCTCCACACCCACGTCGAGCTCGAACCCTGAGTGGGCGGATCGTTCGTCCGACGAGCAAGCCGCCGCGAAGCAGACCAAGGCCACCTTCATCAATCCTCTCCCGTGGGTCTGCACAAAGTCGACGTGCTCACCCATCGTGGGCACGCTGGATGTCTATATGGACTGGTCACACTTCACGGCGACCTACGCGGGCTACCTGTCGGGCGTCATGGGCTCGTCCCTCAAGCCGCTCCTGTAGACCCCGTCCTCACGCGGGGACCGCGACGAGCCACCCCTCCTCGCGGCGAACAGCGCGGTGATCCTCCGGCGAGAGCGCATCGAGCAACTCCTCACGAACGGGACTTCGACCCGCGCGCACTTCACTCCGCAGGAACCGGGCGACCGCGCGGACCTGGCGTTGGTCGAGGCACGATCCTCGTTCGGATGCGACGGCGGCCAGTGAGAAGAAATATTCGCCCACCACCACGCGGGCGGTGGGTGGCTCAAAGGGCCACACCGCGATCGCCACGCCGGCACGACGCAGCCGCGAGATCATGACCTGGGCCATGATCGACTGGCTGCCGACCGCTCCGGCGCCGCTCAGTTGAAACGGAGACTTGATGACCCCTCCCACGTGACGCTCAATCCGTCGTCGTTCCGACACACGGCGAGCCACCAACCCGGCGGGGACCGCCTTGGTGGGCAGAAGGTGGGCGTAGGTCTGCGTCGGCGGGTGACCCCAGAACAGAGCCGATCCCGCGCGACGATTCAACTCACTAGCGACCTCGAAACGATTGTTGGCGTTGTCCGCAGCGTCGCGAATCATGTCGTCGAGCAGGCGGTACATCGCCGTGACCGGCGTTCCGCGCAGACCGATCTCCCGGGCGGTTCCCTGCGGCCACCCGAGAGCGACATCAAAGACCACGAGGGAGCGACCGGGTCGCGCGACGATTCGCGAGAGGAGTCGTGCCAAGTCAGCCCGCGTCTTGAGATTCTGCGTTCGAATCGGTTCGTCGCCCTCCGCCACCGCGAGCCACAGCGAATTTGCTCCCCGCGTGGGGGAAGACGCCGCGGAGAAATCAATCGCGAGGACGCGGTGAAACGCCTCAGCGGCCACGATCGAGGGCGCGACGCAGAACGTCCAGTGCGCTGATCGCGCTATAGGCACGTATTCGCGGACGATCTCCCGGCAGGTGCAGCTCCACGTGCTCGACCGCGTCGCCGAGGGCCAACCCGACAAACACGGTGCCCGCCTTCTGTCCGTCCTGGGGATCGGGACCCGCCACTCCCGTGACCGACAGTCCCACGTCAGAACCCAGCGCGCGGCGCGCGCCGATCGCCATCTCCTCGGCCGCCGAACCCGACACGACCGGCCCCTCCGACACCCCGAGCAGATCGAACTTGACCTGTGACGCGTAACTCACGATCGCGCCGTGGAACCATCGTGACGCTCCCGGAACGTTCACGAGACGACTGGCGATGAGGCCACCGGTCACGGACTCGGCGAGCCCGAGTGACAGTCCCCGCTCGAGCAACTGTCCCGCGACGGCACTCTCCATGGTCTCGTCGTCGACGCCGAAGATGATGTCGCCGAGCTGGTCGTGAATCGCCGCCCGCACGAGTTGCTCCTCGGCTCCCAGCAACTGGCGAGCGTGCTCGGCGTCATCACCGCGAGCGGTCAGACGCACTTTGATGCCCTCAATGCCCGACGCGAGAAACGCGATCGTCACCGCACCCTCGTTGGCCAGTGCCGCGAATCGGTCGCCGACCGCCTCGGCCAGACCCGACTCACTGGCGCCCCATGTTCGTAGAACACGACTCGTGATGACGGCGCTCTCACCCGCGGCGCGCTGTCGCTCCAGAAGATCGGGAAGAATCGCACGCTCGAACATCTCGGTGAGTTCATAAGGGACGCCGGGAACGGCGTAGACAACCTTCTGACCCACCGGGCAGATCAGTCCCGGAGCCGTCCCGCGTCGTTGCGCGATCACGGACGCTCCGAGGGGCACGTCGGCTTGCAGGAGATTGTTGTCCGGCATCGCGCGCGACCGGCTCGCGAACATTGACCGAATCACCTCCACGATCGCCTCGTCGCGCACCAGCGGGACGTTCATGATCTCGGCGAGTGCCTCGCGCGTGATGTCGTCTTGGGTCGGACCGAGTCCGCCGCACACGATGACGGCGTCGCTGCGGGCCAACGCAGTCCGAAAGGCGAGCACGATCCGATCGTGGTTGTCGCCGACGTGCTGGTGGAACTGGCACGTGATCCCATTGGCGGCGAGCTGCTCACCGAGCCACTGCGAGTTGGTGTCCGCGATCTGCCCGAGGAGCAACTCGGTCCCGACGGCAACAATCTCGATCCTCACGTCGCCACCGCCCGTCGCCCGTCGCTGTAGTACTGCCACCCGGTATACAAGGTGAGAACCACCGCCAGCCAGAGGGTGCCCACTTGCAGCCAGTGCAGATTCGCGGTCGGCGGCAGCACGCAAAAGGCGATGGCGAAGTCCTGGACGAACGTCTTGATCTTGGGCAGTCCGCGAGCGGGGATCGACACGCCGCTCTTGCTCGCGCGTGACCGGTACCACGTCATCCACACCTCGCGCGCCGTGATGATGAGAACGGGCAGCAACGACATTCTGTGCACGGCGACCAACGTGTAGAGCGATCCGAGAACCACGATCTTGTCGACCAGCGGATCGAGGAACGCGCCCGAGCGCGTTGGTCCCTGACGACGGGCGACAATGCCGTCGAAGTAGTCCGACGCGGCCGCGATCGCGCCGACCCCCGCCGTCCACCACGACGCTCCCTTGGCCACGATCAACCAGATGAAGATCGGCGTGACGACCAGACGGAAGATCGTCAAGAGGTTCGCTGGCGTCAAGAGCGCGGACTCGCCAAACGTCGGTCTCTGCGTGCTCACGCGGGAATCGCCTCCAGATCAGTGCCGTGACTAGCCGTCACCACACAGTCAACCAACGATCCGACCGCGAGAGCGGGATCGACGACCACCACGCCGTCAATTTCTGGGCATTCGCGAAAGCTGCGTCCGACGCCGGGGCTGTCGATGAGGATCTCCACGCGTGAGCCCACGAGGTCGTCGCGACGTCGCGCAGTGATGGCGTCTTGAACTTCGCTCACCTCGCGCAATCGTTCGAGTGCGAGTTCATGAGGAACCTGACTGTCCATCGAACCTGCGATCGTCCCGTCCTCGGCCGAAAACGTGAAGAATCCGGCCCAGTCCAGTTGCGCGGCGTCCACGAAGTCGAGCAGAGCGCGTTGATCGTCCTCGGTTTCTCCGGGATATCCAAGAATGAAGGACGAACGAAACGTCGCCGACGGTTCCGCCGCGCGAATTGCCGCGATCCTCTCCAGAAACCGGTCGCCGTCGCCCCATCGCTTCATCGCCCGCAGGAGCGGGCGCGACGCGTGTTGGAGCGAGAGATCGAAGTACGGGACTCCGGTGGCCAGAATCGTCTCGATCAGTTGCGCGGTGAGACCCGAGGGATAGAGATAGAGAAGTCTCACTCGATCAACTTCGTTGGTGAGCCGTCGCGTCAATTCGACCAGTGGCTGGCTGCCTCCGTCGTCGAGAACCTCCAAGGGCTCCCCCAAGCGAGCGCGCCGGCGGTCGTGTCCCCACGACGCCAGATCCTGCGCAATGAGCACGATCTCTCGCGCACCACCGGCGACAAGTTCGCGTGTCTCGCGCACGATCTCGTCGGTGGTGCGAGACCTCTGATCGCCTCGAAATGTCGGGATGGCGCAGAATCCGCACCGCCGGTCGCATCCCTCGGCGATCTTGACGTAGGCCCACGGCGTCGAGGACGCCGGGCGGGGCAGATTGAGCAGGTCGAAGGACGGAGTCCTCTTCTTCGTGCCGAGTGTCACCGGCGTCGGTGCGATCAGGCTGTCGCCGAAGCCCGCAACGAGGTCCACTTCGGGAAGGGCGGCGGCGAGTTCGTCGCCGTAACGTTCGGCCATGCAGCCCGTCACGACCAGTCGTGAGCCCGAGGTCTTGCGATCGGCCAGCTCAAGAACCGTCTCGATGGACTCTTCACGTGCGGCCTCAATGAAAGCACAGGTGTTCACGACAATGAGGTCGGCACTCTCGGCGGAGACGGACAGTTGGTATCCCTGCGCAACCAGTAGCCCCGTCAACTTGTCGGAGTCCACCTGATTCTTCGGGCACCCGAGAGTCTCTATCCAATACCGCACAGCTACTCCCTCAAAGGCATGACAACCCGACGGTGCCGTTGCAACGTCGGGCTTCTGGCGGAGAGGGAGGGATTTGAACCCTCGGACCCGGTTTCCCAAGTCAACTCATTAGCAGTGAGTCCGATTCGGCCGCTCTCGCACCTCTCCAGAGTCAAACACCCTAGCAAGGCCACAGATTGGAGAACCTCCGAAGAGAGGCACACGAGTCCGCCGGAGCCAAGGACTCACCTCGGCCACACTCTCGACAGGACGCGATCACGATCCACCCGGAGAGGGAATGCACAAACAGGCCACGCTCGACTGTTCGGGTGGCGTCACTGTCGGCACGAACGCCAACGTTGTTTCCGTCCGGCTGAGTCTGTGAAAGACCCCGCACAGGGGCAGCAGTCCGTGGCTGCCCCTGTGCGAGATCGTTCTGCGTTAGCTCAATTGAACGACGCGTACGCGTTGATCGACCACTTCGACTCGCCCGCCGTGTTCACGGCTGCGACCGCGTAGCGGTAGGAGTGGCCCACGCTCACGCTCGTGTCCGTGACGGTCAAGTTCGGCTCATTCGTCGCGATCTCCACCCACGGACCGTTGTCCACGATCCGCCAGACGTCGTAGCCCGTGATGGGAGTGTTGCCCGTGCTGGTCGGTGCGCTCCAAGAGAGAACCACCGAGTTCCCCGACGGCACCGCGCTCAGGTTGGTCGGCGCGCCCGCCGGCGTCGCCCCGAAGTTGTCGTAGGCGTTGATCGACCACTTCGACTCACCCGCCGCGTCGACCGCGGCCACCGCGAAGCGGTAGACGTCACCGGCGGTCACGTTGGTGTCGGTGACGTCGGCGTTGGGCTCGTCGACCGCGATCTCGCTCCACGCACCGTTGTTCACGGTTTCCCAGACGTCGTAACCCGTCACCGTGGTGCTGCCACCGGTCGCGGGCGTCCACGACAGGTCAATCGATGAGGGTGCCGACACCGCATTGAGATTCGTGGGAGCGTTGGCCGGCGATCCCGCGAAGTTGTCGTACGCGTTGACCGACCATGTTGACTCGCCCGCGAGATTGACCGCGGCGACCGCGAAGCGGTAGTCGTGGCCGAAGCTCACGCTGCTGTCGACGTAGGAGGTTCCTGCGACGTTCGAGCGCAACTCGGTCCACGCGCCGTTATCCACCGTCTCCCAGACGTCGTATCCAGTCACCGCGGTCGACCCGCCGGTCGCCGCGTTCCAGGTGAGACTGATCGAGCTCACGCCGGTCGTGGCGGTGAGTCCCGTCGGCGCGTTGGCCTTGGAACCCGCGAGAGTGTCGTAGGCGTTGAGCGACCATGGCGAGACACCAACGGCGTTGACCGCCGAGACCGCGAAGCGGTAGGCGTGACCGTTACTGACGCTGTGGTCGACGTACGTCGTGCCCGACTGGTTCGACGCGATCTCGGTCCAGGCGCCGTTGTCCACCGTCTCCCAGATGTTGTACCCGGTGATCGGGCTACCACCGTTAGTCGCCGACGGGTTCCACGCGAGGTCAATTGCGCCGCTCGACGTGGTCGCGCTGAGGTTGAGCGGTGCGCTCGCGGGGTTCGCCACGGTGTAACTGATCGAGGCCGTTCCCGTCTGTCCGTCCAAGCTCGTGGCCGTCACCGTGTAAGTGAAGGTGCCCGTCGACGATGTCACGAGAGCGCCATTGGGCGATCCTTGCGCGTTCGTGTCGAGACACGAGGCGAGGCCCGGTCCGCTCGCGCCCTCAGCACAACTGAAGGTCGTTTCCACCGACTGACCCACGAGATAGGTGCCTCCCGAGGCCGGCGACGCAATCGTCGCCGTGGGCGCAGCCGCCACCGTGTAGGTGATCGACGCGGTGGCGGACTGTCCGTCCGAACTCGTGGCGGTCACCGTGTAGGTGAAGGTGCCCGGCGCCGACGTGTCGAGCGACCCGCTCGGGGCGGTGCCGCTGTTGTTATCGACGCAGGTGGCGATTCCCGGTCCGCTCGCGCCCTCGGCACAGCTGAAGCTGGTGCTGACGACCTGGCCGACACTGTAGGTGCCGCCCGAAACCGGCGACGCAATCGTCGCCGTGGGTGCGGCCGCCACCGTGTAGCTGATCGAGGCCGTGCCGGTCTGTCCATCCAAACTCGTGGCGGTCACCGTGTAGGTGAAGGTGCCCGGCGTCGACGTGACGAGGGCGCCGTCCGGCGAACTCTGCGCGTTCGAGTCGACGCACGTCGCGATCCCCGGACCGTTGGAGCCGTCCGAACAACCAAAGGAGGTCTCCACCGACTGACCGACGCTGTACGTGCCACCGGACGCCGGCGACGTGATCGTCGCGCTCGGCGCAGCCCCGACGGTGTAGCTGATCGAGGCCGTTCCCGTCTGTCCGTCCGAACTCGTGGCCGTCACCGTGTAGGTGAAGGTGCCCGGCGTCGATGTGTCGAGCGACCCGCTCGGGGCGGTGCCGAGGTTGTTATCGACGCAGGTGGCGATTCCCGGTCCGCTCGCGCCCTCAGCACAGCTGAAGCTGGTGCTGACGACCTGGCCGACGCTGTAGGTGCCGCCCGAAACCGGCGACGCAATCGTCGCCGTGGGCGCTGCCGCCACCGTGTAGGTGATCGACGCGGTGCCGGACTGTCCGTCCGAACTCGTGGCCGTCACCGTGTAGGTGAAAGTGCCCGGCGCCGACGTGTCGAGCGACCCGCTCGGGGCGGTGCCGCTGTTGTTATCGACGCAGGTGGCGATTCCCGGTCCGCTCGCGCCCTCAGCACAGCTGAAGCTGGTGCTGACGACCTGGCCGACGCTGTAGGTACCTCCCGAGCTCGGCGAGGTAATCGTCGCCGTGGGCGCTGCCGCCACCGTGTAAGTGATCGACGCGGTGCCGGACTGTCCGTCCGAACTCGTGGCCGTCACCGTGTAGGTGAAGGTGCCCGGTGCCGACGTGTCGAGCGTTCCGCTCGGGGCGGTGCCGCTGTTGTTGTCGATGCAACTGGCGATTCCCGGTCCGCTCGCGCCCTCGGCACAGCTGAAGCTGGTGCTGACGACCTGGCCGACGCTGTAGGTGCCGCCCGAAGCCGGCGACGCAATCGTCGCCGTGGGTGCGGCCGCCACGGTGTAGCTGATCGACGACGACGCGGACTGGCTGTCGGTGCTGGTTGCTGTCACGGTGTACGTGTACGTACCCGGCGCCGACGTGTTGAGCGACCCGCTTGGGGCACTGCCGCTGTTGTTATCGACGCAGGTGGCGATTCCCGGCCCACTGGCGTCGGCGCAGCTGAAGCTGGTGCTGACGACTTGGCCGACGCTGTAGGTGCCGCCCGAAACCGGCGACGCAATCGTCGCGGTGGGTGCGGAGGGCGTGACGCTGTAGGAGCTCCCCGCGTAGTTGTAGATCACGTTGTACCCACTGGCCGACAGCCCCGAACAACCGCTGATGGTGTAGCCACTGCCCGACGGCGACGTGTTGGTCGCGTTTGTGGAGCAGGTCAGGGTGCCCGTGACGCTCGCCCCGATCGACGGGTTGTACGAAATGGCCGCGTTGGTCGGTGCGAGACCGGACAGCGCCGGCGTCGTGCCGTAGACGCCGGAGGCGTTCACGGTGACGTTGAGAATCGGCGTCGTCATGATGTTACCGCTGGACGCGGTGCCGAAGAAGCACGCGGCGGCTGAGCACGCGGCGGCATCGATCGCGAGGATCGACGACGTCGTGCCGACGTTCAGCGCCGTGAGCGGTCCGCTCATCGGGTTGCCCTCTTGGTACCACGTCGTGCCGCCGTTGTTGGTGGCGAGCACGGTGCCGTTGGCGCCACCCGCGTAACAGTCCGTCGCGTCGACACACGCCACCGAGCTGAGAGCGAGTGACGCGTCGTTAGAGGTCTGACGGGTCCACGTGACGCCGCTGTTCGTGGACGCCACGATGACCGCCGATCCGCTGACGACGGCCCCCGCGGCGTAGCAGTTTGTTGCGACGCACTTCACGCCCGCGAGCGTGCCGGTGATCGTATTGGTGTGCGTCGTCCACGCGCCCGTGCCGCCGACGTCGGTCAGAATCGCCGCGTCGGTCGGTGCGATCGCGCCGACCACCACGCAGTACGTGCTCGTACACGTCACCCCGTCGAGCGCCGCGGTGACCCCGGAGGTCTGCTGGGTCCAGGTGGACCCGCCGTTAGTCGTACCGATGATGTCACCGCCAGTGCCGATCGCGACGCAGGTGCTCGTGCTGACGCAGGCGACGCCATCCAGCGTGACCGTGACGGGATCAGTCTCAGTGAGCCACGTCTGGCCCCCGTTGACGGTGGTGAGGATGGTTCCGCTGGCCCCGACCGCGACGCACTGCGTGGTCGACGGACAGGTGACCGCATCGAGTGTGCCGGCGTAGCCGCCGCCGTTCAGCTGCGCCAACGTACCGCTGACGTTCGTCGAGTCGAAGCTTTCGGTGACGCCCTCTTTGCCCACGGCGTAACAGTTGGTGGCCGTCGTACAGGTCACGCCAGCGAGGAATGCGCTGGTACCCAGCGTGGAGGTGTTCGACGTCCACGATGTTCCGTTGTAGACGTCGATCTCACCCGTCTGGCCGGTCGCGACGCAGTCCGTCGTGCTGAGGCAGGTGATCCCGGTGAGTGCCTTGGTCGTGTTGGACGTCATCGCGGTCCACGTCATGAGGTCCGTCGTTTCGAGGATGGTGCCCGCGTAGCCCACGGCGAAGCACGTCGTCGTGCCCGGCAGGCACGACGCGCCCATCAGATAGTCGGCCGTCGGCGCCGGATTGGACTCCAGCATCCAGGTGGCCCCACTGTTGGTGGTCTCGACGATTGGGGGGTAGGTCTCGCCGGCCGGCGGGTAGCCACCGACGGCGACGCAGGTGGTGGTCGACACACACGAGATGCCGAAGAGACCCGCGTACGGGTTGGGTCCACCCGAACCCGGCACGTTGATCCCGGGCGAGGTCACGGGCGTTGACTGCAGTGCCCACGAGGCACCGCCGTTGAAGGTCGCCATGACGTGGCCGAAGTTGTCAACCGTGTAGCACACCGACGTGCTCGGACAGGTCAGACCGTAGATCGGGTTGCCGTCGACACTGGGCGAGAACGTCCAGCTCTCACCGCCGTTGGACGATTGCAGCACCGTTCCGCGATCACCGGCCGCGAAGCAGATCGAGCTCGAGGGACAGGTGACCTGGGTCAGGGCCTGCGTGAAGTTTGTCGACGCGGTTGTCCACGTCGAACCGGAGTTCGTCGTGTACTGGATCACACCGCCGTCGCCGACCTCCACGCAGTTCGTGCTGCTGGTGCAGGCGATGGACAGCATGTCGGCGTTCGACGGGACCCACTGTGTGCCGCCGTTGGTGGTCTTATAAATGGTGTTCGACGCACCCCATGAGGCGCTCGGCAGATAGGTGCTGAACCACGGGGAGCTCGCCGCGGTTCCCACGGCGTAACCGACGGTCGACGACGGCAGCGATACGCCGTGCACGGTCTCGTTGCCGGGTGTCTTCGCGCAACTCCACGCGTAGTTCTGCGACAGGGTCGACGGGACGGAGACGTTGGTGGCACCGAGCGTGATCGCGTAGCCGGCGCTGTAGTGCTGCCAGTCAATCGCTCCCCAGCCCGCCGCCTGGTTCCACCCGTTGGCCTGGGCGGAGGCGCCGTCGGGACTGCCGGAGGGGTAGGCGTCGTTGCCGCACGCCACCTGACGGAAGTAGTCGGCGTAGGTGCCCGGCGTCGTGCTGTTGGCGGTCCCGGAGTTGCCCTCCATGTACATGATCGGACCCTCGAAGCCAATCGAGGGCGTGGCCCCCGGGTAGGTCTGCGCGGCGAGGTAGTTCTCGGTGTCGGCCTCCATGCCGTTCATGACAGGACCGGCGACAGATGTCCCGCCCACGGATTCGGTGGCCGTTCCCGTGGCCGAGGTGCTGTAGCGAATGTATACCGACGTGTTGGTGTCGGCAATCGCCGAGATGTCGGGAATCGCGCGACCGGGACATGACGCGTTGGCCGTCACGCCCGCGCCGACCTGCCACGAGGGACGCGCGACAAGATTCGTGCACCAAGTGCCGCCAGCGGACCAGAGGTCTTCCGAGCTGAGCGCAGCGGTGGCCGAACCAGAGACCGCCGCTGTCGAGAACTGACTGGTGCCACCGACGGAGACGACGTACGGACTGTCGGCCGGATTACCCGACTCGTAGCTGCCGTCGTCACCCGTGGAGAACCAGAACGTCGTACCGGCCGCGGCCGCGATGGCGAAGCTGTTGTTGGTCGCGATATTCCAGGGGTCCGCCGCGCCCCACTCGGCGTCACCGCCGTAGCCGAAGCTGTTGGACACCGAGTGCAACGTGGGGTCGTTCGCTGCGTCCTCGACGGCGTCCTCGAGTCCGACGTCGCTACCGTTGCAACTCGCGTTGGTGAGACCCGGCGACACCGTCGTTGAGCAGTCGCCGAGGTAGTAGTGCTCGGCCACACCTGGCGCCATGCCGTGGGCCTCTTCAACGTCCAGGCCGGTCTCGCCGTTGCCGGCGTAGTTGTTGTTCAGGTTGCCGTTCTCCAGAATATTGAGCAACGTGTTTGCCCCATCCTGCTGCTGGTAGCAGGTGCTCGGCATCGTCGGGCTGTTGCCGGTCGCCGTGCACGTGGAGACCGTCAGCGCCGTCTCGCCCGTCGTCGTCGCGAAGCCCGTGGCCGCGGTCTGGTTCTCTCCGGCCCCCCAGAGCGTGAAGCCGATCGTCTGGCCGGCGCCGTAGCCGTCGACACCGGTGACGTCGTACATGGACCGCACGTCACGGGGGTAGTACCCGCCCGAACGGGTCTGTGGGTGTGCCGCGCGCGGTGACGCCCCGACGGCGTAGGTCGAGACTGCGCCCCCGTTGGCCTTGGCCAACTGTTCGTCGGTGAAGAACTGGTCGATGTTGGACAGACCCGAGATCGTCTGAACCCCGAGTCGCGCCGGCACGATGGGTGCGGTCGTGTTGGCGTAGAAGTCCTGGGCCGCGACCTTCACGCCCATGTCGGTGTAGGAGGCCTGGTGATAGACGCCGACGTGCACGTCAAGCGTCCGCTCGACAGTGGCGACGGGCGCTCTCGCGGTCATCTCCAAGCGGTCCGCACCCACGTGAGTGATGGTGTAGCCCGCCGACACGAGCCAGCGGCGTAGTGCGGTGTACTGCGACGTGGGTGGCGAAAACATCGAATAGATCTGCGCACGCGAGTCCTCGTGGTGTGTCTTTGACTCCTTCACGATGAGCGCGTTCAGGCCGGTCATGTTGCGTAGCGCCAGGCCGAAGTTCAGTTCGAGCGAGTCGGAACGCTTCGCGGCGCCGATGAAGCGCACGCCGCGGGCGAGGTGGAGGTTTCCCTGAGCGACCGCGAGCGGCACCTGTCCCGTGAGCGCGACGGTTCCCGTCTTGAACTCGGCCGCCCACGGCTGAACGCGCGCGGCGTGAACAGTCGCGGCGCCCGCAGTCTCCGGAACAGTACCGGCCGCGAGAACCAGTGCGAGAACTGACGCACAGGCAGAAGCCTTCAAGAATCCAGCACGCTTCATGAATCCGCCCTTCATGTGGACCCTCCCCAGGGCCGTCGGGGGAGTAAAACACAATGACGACACGTTGTCAACCGCAATAGTGGACGTGCCTGTGACCTCGAACAGAACAATTTCAACTATTCCCCGCGTTGAAACGTGCTTTAAGGATAAGTACTGACGTCGTTTTCGTTTATGGCAAGCGGCGGAAGGACTGTAATTGCCACGTTCTCACGTTCAATACCGCGTCTGATCGTGACCAAGTGTCGCTCCATTGGAGTGATTGCCGTCCCCCGGTACACTGCTCTTTGTGCGTGGTGTCTGGCTGGTGGGAGCTCTCTTCGTCGCGGGATTGACGGTGTCCGCGTGCGGTGAGTCGACCCAGGGCACGGTCCACGGCACCTTCGGTATTCCTACCGGTCCGACATCGAGCGCGCGTGTGCGTCCGGTGTCGGGACGCCTCACCTTTCTCACGACCCACTCGCACTACACCACGACCGCGAACGTCGACGGAAAGTTCACCATCTCACTGCCACCGGGGGGCTACCAAATCGTCGGGCACGACACCGTGGGCGCCACGACCGTCACGTGTGCGAGCGCGGTGTGGGTGACTGCGGGCACGACCTCATCGGTCGCAGTCCACTGCCCGGCACAGTGACGACTTCGTCCAGGGCTTCACGGATCTCCTGTCGCTCCCTCGCACGCTCGTCAACTCTTCAATGGCCGCCAGGACGCCGTATCGATTGAGGGCCGCTGGGACGGTTTCGAACCGCCACTCGTGGAGCGCAAATGGAGTCTCCTGAAGTCGTGTACATCCTGAGGTCCGTGCATGAGACACGTCACCGGAGTCGTTCATGTTGCGTCCACACAGGACGCGACACGCTGACTCCGACGGCCCTCCCTGCGTTCGACCTGTTCGAGGTCCTCGACTAACTACGCGAGGTTCGGGACGATCAAGAACTTCTCCCCCGTCGCCTGTCGCGAGTACTGCAAGAAGGCGTCAGGTTGCAGAGCGTCCGGAAGGGACACCTCACGGGTATACGTGCTGGCGAACGTCGTGGTGAGCTCGGCCGCGACTCTTTCCCTAAGACGCGCAAATCCCTCGAGGCCGATGCTCTGGAGAAACGGCGTCAGCAGCCATCCTCCGAGTCCCCACGCGAACCCGAAACTGCGAGTGAGAATGGTCGGGCTCTGATCAAGCCCACCGTAGATGTAGACCTGCTTGTGAACGGTTGAGCCGTAGCGCGAGTACTCGGACGCGTTGGCGTTGGCCGCTGCCTCCATGGCCGTCAGAATCTGACTCGCCAGCTTCCCGCCGCCCGTGGCATCGAACGCGAGCGTCGCGGAGGTCTCGGTCAGCGCAGCGATGAGGTCACTCATGAAGGTCGGTGAGGAGGAGTTACAGACGTAAGTGGCGCCGATGGCGCGCAACAGTTCCTCCTGCTCCGGCTTTCGCACGATGTTCACGAGCTTGATGTTCTCCTCGTGGCACAGCTTCACCAGCATCTGACCGAGATTGGACGCTGCCGCGGTGTGAACCAGTGCGTCGTGGTTCTCACGCCGCATGGTCTCCACCATTCCGAGTGCGGTGAGGGGATTGACGAACGACGATGCGCCGTCGCGCGCGGACGAACCTTCGGGCAACACGAGGCACAGACCGGCGTCAACGACGCGATACTGGGCGTACATCGCGCCACCGGCGACGGCGACGGTGCGACCGAGGAGCGCCTGGGCTTCGGGCGCCGTGCCCGTCGCGACGACAGTGCCGGCTCCCTCATTTCCGGCGGCGAGTGACTGGCCCACTCGCGCCGCGAGCGCGCGCAGAGCACCGTCGACGAGCGGGGCGGTGACCGAGGGCCGGTCCGCAGTCCCGCTGACGGTCGCCTTCGAGAGGTCGGCACCCGCGATCAGGAGTCCGAGATCGGACGGATTGATCGGTGCGGCCTCGATGCGAACGAGAACCTCACGATCTGCGGGCACCGGCACGTCGACGTTGATCAACGACAGTTCAAGAACACCGGTGTCTCGAACCAAGGTTCGCAGTTCGAGTGCCTGGGTGGGGAGTGAGTCTGACATGGCGTGTCCTCGGATCGGTCGTGGAAGGTGAGCGGTTCATTCTGACGCGAGCACATCATGCCCGACGCGGCCCGTCGAGATCACGAAGACCACGATCATTGTCGTGCGGAGTCACGACGACAGCTATATGTCGAACGTGGTGCACCACACACGGGTCCGTCGTCGTCAGCCCTCGGCTGTCGTCACGCCGAGCAAGGTCGCCCTCGGCATCGACCCGTCATCCACGTCACAACACACGTCGCGATACACGGTGGACGTCCGTGTCGCTAGATGTCGACCGACTCCGCGGACTCCGTGTGAATCCACGCGGGCGCCTTCGGCATGAGCTTGGCCGAGAGGAACTCCAGGGACCGCACGACCTGAGCGATCTCCTCCGGGTCGTTCGACTGGATCGCTCTCGCGACGGCCTCATCGATCGGGATCGACGCCAATTCCGCTGCCTTGGCGGCAATGCCGGGAGCGGGCCGAACGATGGTGCGACGCCGATCGAGGGGATCAGGTGAGGTACTCAGGACATTGACGTCGCGAAAGTGGGCCATCGCCGACGAGACCTGACTTTGGGGGATGCCCGTGCGCGTCACGATGGCGGTGATCGTGGTGCCCGGGTTCTCCAGGGCGTCACTCAGCACCGTGCGCGCGCTCACCGGCATGTCCGTGAAGCTGCTCTGGGGCAACGCCTCCATGCCCAGCTTGGACAACTTTCGCGCAAGGACGAAGAGCTCCAAGCCGTTCATGACGCCCACGATAGGCCGTTCGGTAGCGTCGCTGAGTCGAGGGTCGCCGCACCACGAGCACATGACTACGGCCGTCGCTAGTGGGTGCGACCGGCCGCGATCGGCAGTCGGCTCGGGCTGAGCACGTGAGCGACGAACACGTCAGCGGACACACCACCGAGGGCATTCTCCCATCGCTGTGCGCGACGACGACCACGCGACTGCGCGCGATCGACCGCGAACCGCTCCGTTCCACGAGGAGTCGCCGACGGGCCCCGCGTCGGGTTCAGGGAGTTCGAGCCAAGTGCGACTCTCGACGATCGCGATGTCGCGTGTCGTCGGGTGCGTGACGATGTCGACGCTTTCTTGAAGAGCAGAACTGGGGCGCCGAGGAGCAGTTCGCCCCACCGAAGTACCTGATGAAGGGGTGTGTTGAGTGCGGAGTTGTGAGCTGTGGATGTTCCGGAGGTTGCGTGCAGTGTCTTCATATCGAAAATGATACATCTATTTCGATACAATGTCAACCCTTCTGGGATCTTTCATTTCCCTGTGTCGGATCGAGTGCCCCACTGCGGCGACCGGCGACAGTTCTGGTCGTCACGACGTTGCGACGACTAGTTGGATGACAGGACGCGCGACAGGCGCGACGCCGTTCGCCGCGTCGCGGCGCCGATCATTCGAGGGTCGAAGTTCTCCACTGCCGTCGACGCGGACAGGGCGAATCGTGCGCGGCCGTCAATGAACACGGGACTCGCCGCACACGCCAGACCGGCGCGCGCCTCTTCAACGTCAAAGGCAATCTGTGTGCGCTCGACGTCGAGGAGGGAGTGGCGCAAGACAACGGGATCCGTCAACGAATGTCGAGTGCGACCCACGAGACCGTTCGCCACGACCGCGTCGAGGGCCACCCGGTCAAAGGCGAGCAGGGCCTTCCCGGCCGCGGTGCACGTGGCCGGGACCCGTCCTCCGACGTGCGACGCCACGCGGCGATGTCCCTGGTTGCCAACACGCGCGAGATACAAGATGTCGTTGCCCTGCAGCACCGCGAGCTGCACCAGGTAACGGGTTCGCTCAAAGAGATCCTCCATGTACGGTCGGGCGAGAGCTTCCACGTGGTGCTGTCGCAACGCGGTTCCACCGAGTTCAAACAGTCGTAGTCCGAGTCGATGACCCTCGGGGATCGATTCCACGAGACCCGCGTCGCGCATCTCGGCGACCAGTCGATGGACCGTCGAACGTGGGAGCTCCGACGTTGCCGCGAGTTGGCGGATGGACAGCGGCCGCGATTCGTTCGCCAGCGTGGTCAGGAGTTTTAGTGCCTTGGACACGGACGTGGGCATCGCTCCCCCTTCGAGAACTGTCCCATCATACGGGACGGTTCTGTTTACTCGACGCCGGGGTCTCTCTAGAGTCGAGTCCAATGACGACCTCGGACGACTCTCACGTGAACGGTGGGTACGTCACGCAGCTACCCGACGTCGATCCTGAAGAGACGGCGGAGTGGACCGACTCCATGGACGCGCTCGTCGACACGAGTGGTCCGCGGCGTGCGCGCTACATCCTCACCAAACTGACCGACCGCGCACGAGATCTCGGCGTTCCGTCACTGGTGGAGGTGTCGAGCCCGTACGTGAACACCATCCCGCCCTCGGCGGAGGCGTGGTTCCCCGGCGACGTCGAGGTCGAACGAAGGTTGCGTGCGTACATTCGATGGAACGCCGCCGTCATGGTCGTCAACGCCAATCACCGCGCCGACGGGATCGGTGGACATCTGTCGACCTACGCGTCGTCGGCCGGTCTCTACGAACTCGGCTTCAACCACTTCTTCCGAGGAAAGTCCCACGGGGACCCCGGCGACCACGTCTACTTCCAAGGTCACGCCGCGCCGGGCATGTACGCGCGCGCGTTTCTCGAGCGACGCCTCGACGAGGTGCACCTGTCGAACTTCCGTCGCGAACTGTCAGAACACGGACTGTCGAGCTACCCGCACCCCTGGCTCATGAGTGACTTCTGGGAGTTTCCGACCGTGTCGATGGGCCTCGGTCCCATCAACTCGATCTATCACGCTCGCTTCAACAAGTACCTTCACAACCGTCGCATCGACGACACGTCCCACTCACGAGTGTGGTGCTTCTTGGGCGACGGGGAGTGCGACGAGCCGGAGACGCTCGGTTCCATCAGCTTGGCCGGCCGCGAGCACCTCGACAATCTCACGTGGGTCGTCAACTGCAACCTGCAACGCCTTGACGGACCGGTGCGCGGGAACGGCAAGATCATCCAAGAGCTCGAAGCCGTGTTTCGCGGCGCCGGCTGGAACGTGATCAAGGTCATCTGGGGTGCGGGTTGGGACGAGTTGCTGGCGCGCGATCGTGACGGGGTGCTGCTCGAGAAGATGAACACCAGCGTCGACGGAGAGTTCCAGCGCTACGCCACCGAGTCCGGTGCCTACATTCGCGAACACTTCTTCGGTCCCGATCCGCGACTGCGCGCGCTGGTCAGTCACCTGAGCGACGACGAACTGCGCAACCTGCCGCGCGGCGGCCACGACTATCGCAAGATGTACGCGGCCTACGCGGCCGCCACCGCGACTCGCACGATGCCGACCGTGATCCTCGCCAAGACCATCAAGGGATGGACCCTGGGTCACGCCGCCGAAGGACGCAACGCCAGCCATCAGGTGAAGAAACTCACCCACGAACAGCTGGGTGACCTGCGACACCGACTCCACCTCGAGGACGTGATTAGTGACGAACAGCTCACGGCGGACGAACCCCCGTACTACCGACCCGACGTTGACTCGACGGAGTACCGCTACCTGATGGAACGCCGAGCGTTACTGGGGGGATCACTCCCGATGCGTTCCACGGCGATTCGTCGTCCCCTCGTCATTCCCCCCGCGAACACCCTCGAGGAGTTCGACGCTGGTTCGAACGGCGCCGCCGTGTCGACCACCATGAGTTTCACCCGCCTCCTGCGGACGCTCGCGCGCGTCGAGGAGTTCGGTCCGCGCATTGTGCCGATCATTCCCGACGAGGCGCGCACCTTCGGGATGGACTCGCTGTTTCGCGAGTTCGGTATCTACGCCTACGAGGGTCAGCGCTACGAGTCCGTCGACGCCCAACTCCTGCTCAGCTACACCGAATCCCAGGACGGGCAACTTCTCGAAGAGGGCATCACCGAGGCGGGTTCGATGGGGAGTTTCACCGCCGCCGGGACCGCCTACGCCACGCGCGGCGTGCCGATGGTTCCCTTCTACATCTTCTACTCCATGTTCGGATTCCAGCGCGTGGGCGACTTGATCTGGGCCGGAGCCGACGCGCAAGCCAAGGGATTTCTGCTCGGCGCCACGGCCGGCCGCACGACGCTGTTGGGTGAGGGACTCCAACACCAAGATGGTCACAGTCTCCTTCTCGCGTCGACCGTCCCGACGTGCCAGGCCTACGACCCGGCATTCGCCTACGAGGTCGCCGCCATTGTCCGCAGCGGACTCGCGCGCATGTACGGCGGCGTCGACGCCCACGGCGTCGCGGGCGGAGGTGACTCCGTGTTCTACTACCTCACTCTCTACAACGAGAACTACCCGATGCCTCCCCGTCCGGCCGGCGTCACCGACGACGACATCATGTCCGGTCTCTACAAGTGGGCTGGTGCCCCCGACGGCGTGGACGCCGCGGCGACGCTCTTGTTCTCCGGCTCCGCCCAGGGTGCGGCGCGCGCGGCCCAAGAAGTGCTCGCAAGTCAATACGGCGTCGGCGTCGAACTCTGGAGCGCGACGAGTTACAAGCGACTTCGCGAAGACGCACTGTCGGTGGAGCGACACAATCGACTCCACCCCCTGGACAGTCCCCTCCGCGCGCCGGTCACCGAACGTCTTCTGAGCGCCCCGGGCCCCATCGTGGCCGTCACCGACTTCATGCGCGCCGTTCCCGACCAGATTGCGCCCTTCGTGCCGCCGCTTCCACCCGATACGTCAGACGCCCCGCGCGCGGCCGTTCCTCACGTTGGGCACCGACGGATTCGGTCGTTCGGATACTCGCGAGGCCCTGCGACGGTTCTTCGAGACCGACGAAGCGCACGTCGTGGTGGCGATCACTCAGCGCACTGGCCCAACTCGGCCAGATCGATCCCGCCGTCGTCGACAAGGCCATCGAGGAGTACGGGTGGAGCCGATGTCGCCGACCCCGACGGTGGTGTATCCGTGGATGCGATGAACGGCGAAAGGGGGTTGACGATGACTGAAGTGCTGATGCCCGAACTCGGTGAGGACATCACGGAGGGGACGATCACCAAGTGGTTCAAGTCACCCGGCGAACACGTCGACGTCGCCGAAGCCCTCTTCGAGGTGTCGACGGAGAAGGTCGACGCCGAAGTGCCGTCACCACTCGCAGGAACCGTCACGGAGATTCTCGTAGCCGCCGGAACAGTTGTGGAGGTGGGTGCCGTTGTGGCCCACGTGGAGGTCGCGAGCGAACTCTCGACAACGCCGACTGCGACGCCGACGCCCTCGTCGGACGAGTCGGAGCCCGACCGTGCCGCGCGGAGCGCCACCACGCCCGCGACCGTGGTGGCGAGCGCGCCCGAGCCCCCGCCTCCGCCACCGCCAATGCCCGTCGCGCCGACGGCCGCGCACGAACGCGACGACCGACTGGTGACCTCACCGGTCGTGCGCAAGCTTCTGAAGGAGTTGGGGCCCGACGCTGACGCCGTGACCGGCACCGGACCCAATGGACGCGTCACCCGCAAAGACGCGGAGCGCGCGGCCTCCGCCGGGAGTCGCGCGCCCGCCGTCTCGACACGTCCCGCCATGTCACCGTCGGCGTCGACAACACCGACGACGCGCCCGAGCGGCTTCGTCCCTTTCAACAAGACCCGACAGGTGACCGGCGACAAGATGGTGGCGTCGAAGGCGATCGCGCCGCACGTGCTGTCCGCCATCGAGGTCGATTACGAGCGCGTCGAGGTCGCCCGACGAGCGTTCCAGGAGAGGTGGCGTCGCGAGGAGGGCTTCTCACTCACCTATCTGCCGTTCGTCTGCCGGGCGCTGGTGCAGGCTCTTCACGACTTCCCCCTGCTCAACGCGTCGGTTGTTGACGGCGGCGTCGACGTTCACGATCACGTCGACCTCAACATCGCCGTCGACCTCAACTTCGACGGGCTCCTCGCCCCCGTAATTCGTCGCGCGGGTGACAAACGACTTGGCGCCCTCGCGCGAGAGATAGCCGATCTGGCTTCGCGCGCGCGGTCGAAGAGACTGCACACCGACGACGTGAGTGGCGGCACGTTCACCGTGTCGAACTCAGGTCCGTTCGGAACCTTCATGGTGGCGCCGATCATCAATCAACCCCAGGTCGCGATCTTGTCCACCGACGGCGTGAGTCGCAAACCCGTGGTCGTGACCGATCAGTTCGGCGGCGAAGCGATCGCCATCCACTCCGTGGGCATGCTCGTACTCAGTTGGGACCATCGCGCCTTTGACGGTGCGTACGCCGCGGCGTTTCTTCGTTCGCTCAAGACCACTCTCGAAGAGCACGACTGGCTCTCGGAGTTCTAGGTTGTCCCCAGTGGGCTGTGCGGGCGACGGTCGGTCGTTGCACGGCCCAGAGCATCGACACCGACACGAGAGGGAGTGACCAATGCCAGCCACGGGACACGCCGAATGGCGCGGAGATCTACCGAGCGGAACCGGAACGTTCACTGCGGGTGACTCGATCACCGGCGGGTACACGTTCAAGTCGCGCTTCGAGGACGGACCGGGCTCGAATCCGGAGCAATTGATCGCCGCCGCCCACGCCGCCTGTTTCTCCATGGCGCTGGCCGCCGCACTGGGCCGGGCGTCGCACCACCCGGAGTCGATTCGCACCGAGGCGTCGGTGACGCTGCGTCGGGTCGACGACGCACCGACGATCACCGCGATCCACCTCACCACCGTGGGTACCGTGCCGGGACTGAGCGAAGCCGACTTCGTGGTGTTCGCCCACGAGGCGAAGACCAACTGCGTCGTGAGTCGAGCCCTCGCCGCGGTCAAGGAGATCACCCTCGAGGCGTCACTGGCACCGTGAGAGAGGTGACACTCTCTGCGGCGTGAGCCGAACCGCTCAGAGTGCTGTCGTCACGTCCGTCGGACGTGACGACGACGGATCCGAGTCCGCCGAGAGTTCGTCCAACCACGCCGGAGCGTGCGTGGACGCCCACCGCTCGCTCACCCAGCCACGAAACATGGACGAGAGCGACTCCCGGTGCGTCAGCGCCATGAGAATGTGGCCGATGACCACGACGAAGATGCCAAACGCGAACATGTCGTGCACGAAAGTCGCTCCCTGGCGCAGATCGACTGAGAAGAATCGAAACCACTGCAACATGGCGCCGGTGAGCAGCATGATCAACGTCGCGGCGCCAATGAAGATCGCGTTCAACTTCTGGCCGGGGTTGAACTTGCCGAGTCGCAGCGTGGTTCGTCCGAGGGAGAACAGCCATCGGATCTCGTCGTGGGTCCAGTTGTTCACTCGCCGCACGTCCTCGCGCATGCGCTGACCCCACGGACCGAACAGCGAGACGATCACGGGGATCGGCAAGGCGAGTCCGCACCAGAGATGGATCTGGGCCACGGTGTGGCGCGGGAGCACCACTCCGAAGAACGAGCCGTAGTACAGGGGGATGGCCGTGACCATGAGGACAGTGAACAACGCGGCGTTGCTCCAGTGGGCGAGTCGTTGAACGGCGTCGAATCGAAGAATCCGCACGGGCGGCCTCGTCGGTCGCCGCATGGCGCGGGTCGTCACGTCAGCTCCGGATCGGGGTTCGTGGGACCCGTACTGCCATCCAACCAGCCGTTGGTCGGGTACCCGTTCTGTTCCCAGTATCCCGGCTCCACCTGATCAACGACCCGGATCGCCGAGAGCCACTTGAGTGACTTGTACCCGAACATGGGAGCCACGTAGAGACGAACCGGTCCCCCGTGATCGACGGTGATCGACTCTCCCAGCATCTGGTACGCCACGATCACGTCGGGCAGGTGGGCCTGTTCGAGCGTCAGACTCTCGGTGTCGGCCCCGTCGTAGGACTCGAAGCTTACGGCGACGGCCGTGGGCTGGACGCCCACGAGCTCGAGGATGTGCGACAACCTCACCCCCTGCCACTCAACGTTCGGCACGCGCCACCCGGTCACGCACTGGAAGGCCTTGACCATGTGCGTCATGGGCATGGACTGCAGGTCGGCGAAGCTGAACGTCATCGGACGATCGACGAGACCCGTGACCTCCAACTGATACTGCGACTCACTGATGACCGGGTACTCACCGGTGATCGAGTAGATCCGAAACTGGTCGCCCCCCGGGAGAAGCCCTCCGAGGCCAGATCCGAGGGCACTGCCGACCGAGCTCTGCACCGCGGCGCCGAACACGACGCCGAGTCCGCCCACTCCCACGAGGCCCATGAAGACCCGCCGGCCCACGGGCACGCGATCGGTCGTCGCGTCGTCGAGATTCTCGTCACTCATCGTCGTCCCCGCACGATCGCGCGCGTCGCGGTGGGGCGAACGTGCACCATGGAGCGATCACGCATCACCGGCAACCCCCTCCACGTCAATTGTACGGTGACGCTGGCGCGACGCGCGCGCGACCACGACAGTGACGACGGGCACTCTCGCGCGCGAGTCACCCGTGCCACTGCTGCGGTGAGTCCCGCGGCGTCTCCTTGAATACATCCCCATCAGGTGACAGTCCTCAGAGTGGCGATCGGCGTTACAGGGGAATTGCGCTCGATCACCCGGGTCGTGGGGCGTCGAGGTCGCGACCCCAGTCTGCGGACTTTCCCCCGGTCTTCTCGCGCACCAGGAGGTCCTCGAGTCGGGCCGCGCGGTCACGGGCACGCAGGGCGTTCAGGAGCGTGAGGGCCGCGAACGCGCACGCCGCCAACGCCTCCATCTCGACCCCGGTGCGGCCGACAACGACCACGCGCGCGAGCACGGTGAGGCCGTGCTCGTCATCACCCACGGTCACGTCGATGTCGTCGAGCGCGAGCGGGTGACACAGGGGAATGATCTGGCTGGTGAGCTTGGCGGCGTTGACACCCGCGAGTCGGGCCGCCTGCAGGACGTCGACACCATTGGCGTGGATACCGAGATCACTCACTCGCAGAGTCGTGCGCACGCGACAACTGGCGAGGGCCGTGCGCCGTGTGGACGCCTTCTCGGACACGTCCACCATTCGGAGCTTGCCGTCGTCGTCAACGTGCGAGAGTGATTCGTCCGTCATGGCGCGTGGTGACTGCTCCGTGCTGGGGACCGCGTGAATCGCGGGTCCGTTGGTGTCGCGATGCTAGTCGTGGCGCGGCGCGAATTTCCGTGCCACCGGGGTGCATCACTCCTGCACGGCGCGCGGTACTCGCTCGACACCGACGGACCCGTGATGGAATCGATTCGTTAGGCTCGTCGCAGGGCGCCGCGGATCAAGTGATCGAGTGGCCACGGGGGTTGTGATCAATGAGAGCGTTGACGACGATGCCGCGACACACCGCACCCGGTCACTCTGTGCGTCGTGACGTGATCGCGGGGTCACTGCGCGAGGAGTGGGCGTCGTGAGCGAGGTACGGGGCCGGGACACGTCAAGACCCGTGCCCGTCACTCTCGCGCCTCACCGACTGGCCCGACCGTCCGCGTCGGCCCCACCGGCGAGCGACGCCGTGCCGACGAGCGGGCCCCTCCTCGATCGATACGGTCGTCGACACAACGATCTGCGCGTGTCGCTCACGGACCGCTGCAACCTGCGATGCGTGTACTGCATGCCTGACGAGGGCATGACGTTCATGGGTCGAGAGGAGTTGCTCAGCTTCGACGAGATTCTCCGGATCGCACGCGTCGCGAGAACCCTCGGGGTTGACGCCATTCGCTTGACCGGCGGTGAGCCTCTCGTTCGGCGAAGGGTCGAGACACTGGTCGCGGGTCTGCGCGACGCGGGATTCGTCGATATCGCTCTCACGACGAACGGAATTCTCTTTTCTCCCCTGGCGCGCGCGCTCGCCGACGCCGGTCTGCGCCGCGTCAATATCAGCTGTGACTCACTGCGGCCGGACCGATTCTCGGCGATTCGCCGGCGCGGCGATCTGGACGTCGTCCTCGGGGCGATGCAGGCCGCCGAGGACGTGGGACTGACGCCGCTGAAGGTCAACGTGGTCCTGCTGCGTGGCATCAACGACGACGAGATCCTCGACTTCGCCGACTTCGCTCGCGAGACGGGTCGAATTGTCCGCTTCATTGAATTCATGCCGCTGGACTATCAAGGTGAATGGGATCGCGGTCAGCTCATCCCGGGTCGAGAGATTCTCGCGACGATCACGGCACGCTGGCCCCTTGAGGCAGTGGGTGATCCGACGTCGGTCGCTCCCGCCGAACGGTTCCGTTTCACCGATGGGCGGGGCGAGATCGGACTGATCTCCAGCGTGACGGAGCCATTCTGCGGAACGTGCAACCGCCTTCGACTCACCGCGGACGGCCAGTTCCGCAACTGTCTCTTCTCCGATGACGAGATGACGGTCCGTGACGTCCTGCGCGGGGGTGGCAGTGACGACGAGATCGCCATGATGCTGCGACGTTCGGTGTGGGCGAAATTGCCCGGGCACGCCATCAACGAACCCGACTTTCTCCGCCCGCGCCGGTCCATGTCCATGATCGGCGGCTGATCCCGCACGCACGAGCGATGCGTGGGGGGGGCGCGGTCGTGAAAAGTGGACTCGCAGACGATACGATCAGCGACGCACGAAGTGACTCGACACGAGGGGGATCTATGAGCGGAGTACGAGTCTTAGTCGGTACCCGCAAGGGCGCCTTCATTCTCACGTCGGACGGACAACGAAAGAACTGGACGGTCGATGGTCCACTCTTCGGAGGCTGGGAGATCTATCACCTGAAGGGTTCGCCCATCAATCCCGACCGGATCTACGCGTCCCAGGCGACCGGATGGCACGGACAGATCGTCCAGCGTTCGAACGACGGTGGCAAGAACTGGGAGGCGGTGGGCAACGACTTCACCTACGAGGGCACGGCCGGCACGCACCAGTGGTACGACGGGACGCCGCACCCGTGGGAGTTTGCGAGGGTCTGGCACTTCGAGCCGTCACTCACCGACGCCGACACCGTTCTGGCCGGGGTCGAGGACGCCGCGCTGTTTCGATCGACCGACGGTGCGAAGAGTTGGAGCGAGCTGTCGACGTTGCGCACTCACAGCACCGGTTCGTCATGGCAACCCGGCGCGGGCGGCATGTGCTTGCACACCATCATCCAGAGTCCGGCCGATCCCGACCGGATCTACGTGGCCATCTCGTCGGCGGGGGCGTTTCGCACCGACGACGGCGGCGCCACGTGGCGTCCGATCAACCACGGTCTGCACTCCGAGGGCATCCCCGACGAGGACGCCGAGGTTGGTCACTGCGTACACCGACTGGCGATCCACCCGACCCGGCCCGACACTGTGTTCATGCAGAAGCACTGGGACGTCATGCGCAGCGACAACGCGGGGGACTCATGGACACGAGGTGAGCGGGAACCTGCCGAGCGACTTCGGCTTCGCCATCGACGTGCACGCCCACGAGCCCGAGACCATTTACGTGGTGCCAATTTTGAGCGACGCCGAGCACTACCCGCCCGAAGGCAAACTGCGTGTGTATCGCAGTCGCACGGGCGGCAACGAGTGGGAGCCGCTCACCAAGGGTCTGCCCCAAGAGCACTGCTACGTCGACGTGTTGCGTGACGCCATGTCGGTCGACACGCTCGACAGTTGCGGGGATCTACTTCGGCACAACCGGGGGTCAGGTCTACGCGTCGGCCGACGGCGGCGACTCGTGGAACGCGATCGTCTCGGACCTGCCCGCGGTTCTCTCGGTCGAAGTTCAGACCCTGGCATGATCACGGTGGTGCTGCCGGCCCACCTGAAGACATTGATCGGGTCGCGAACTCCGGTCGAGTTGGACGTGGCCGCACCCGTGACGCAACGACGCGTCCTTGACGCTCTCGAAGCGCGCCACCCGGTCCTACGCGGCACGATTCGGGACCCCGCGACCCAGAAACGCCGACCGTTCATCCGATTTTTCGCGTGCGAGGAGGATCTCTCACACGAGTCGCCAGACGATCCCCTGCCGGAGGCCGTGGTCAGCGGTCGCGAACCGTACTTCGTGGTCGGCGCGATGGCCGGGGGCTAGGCGGGAGCCAAGCCGTCGAGTCCGTCGATGCTGACGCGATTCTTCTCGTTCTGATACTCGCGAATGCCGTCGTGGCCTTTGCGCGTGGACCACTGGTCCATGGTGGGCCGATGGGACTCGAAGGTCATGAACGGCACGCCGTACCCGCAGGAGTCCGCGATGCGCGTGACGTCAATGACGACCACGCTGCGAACGCCGACACCACGGGAACCGTCGAACAGGGTGACGACTTCGGCGAACTCGTCCGACGATGCGGGCACGACGCGCCCCGTCCCGTGCAGTCGGACGATTCGCGGCGGACCACTGAAGGCGCAGAACATCACCACGATGCGTCCGTTCTCGTTGAGGTGCGAAATCGTCTCAACGCCACTGCCCGTCTGATCGAGGTACGCGACGCGATGCGGATCGAGCACCGCGAACTCGCCACGGTTCCCCTTGGGTGAGCAGTTCACGTGCCCGTCGTCGGACCGTGGGGCCGTAGCGACAAAAAACACGGGTTGCGCGCAGAGCCAGTCGGCCATATCGCTGTCAATGGACTCGATCACCTTGGCCACGCCCCTCAGTATGCCGGACGACGTGCGCCGACGTGTCACTCGCGGCGCGACATCGCCACGCCACTCGTTAACCTTGGCGTCATGGCGCGATACCGAGTAGGACAGGCGGCCGAATTGTTGGGCGTGAGCGCCGACACCATTCGTCGTTGGGCTGACGCGGGCCGCGTCACCGTCACCGTCGGTGAGGACGGTCGTCGGTATTTCGACGGGGCCGATCTCGCCACACTGGCCATCGACATCGCGGGCGAGCAGCCGCCCAATCAGCCGCGCGCCCAGTCGGCGCGCAATCGGTTTGTCGGAATCGTGACGAAAGTTGTCAAGGACAAGGTTGTGGCGCAGGTGGAGATCCAGGCGGGTCCCCACCGTTTCGTCTCCCTCATCACCCGTGAGGCGGCCGACGAACTGAACCTCGCCCCGGGAGTCGTGGTCGATGCCGTGGTCAAGGCGACCAACGTGGGCGTTGAGATCCCGTCGCAGTACTGAGTCGACGCTCTCACTCAGCTGCCCGTGGTCGACGCCGGCCACACCGCCACGCGGTCAGCGGGAATGAGGAGATCGCACGCATCCCCCACGTCGATCGTGCCCTGACGGTGAACGCGTACCGTCATCTCACGCTCACCCGCCACGCGAGTCACGATCTCCACAGACGATCCCATGTCGATGACGTCCGAGATGGTCCCCGCCAGACGAGAGACGACTCTCGACTCGAAGGGCGAGGCGTCGCCTCGCGCGACGAGGGTGACGTCCTCGGGGCGCACGCTCCACGAGACGCGAGCGCCCGCCGCGAGATCTCCTGTCGCGACGTACACCCGCTCGGTGCCAACAACAAGCTCGCCCGGCGTCGAGATCACTCCGTCGGTGACGTTGGCCACACCGAGCAGTTGCGCGACGTCGTTGCTGGCTGGTTGCGTGAAGATGTCGCGAACCGAGCCCGTCTGAAGTGCGTGACCGTCCCGAATCACGATCATGACCTCAGACAGAAACGCCGCCTCTTCGGGATCGTGAGTGACGAGCACGGTGGTGAGCCCGCTCTCACGTTGGAGCCGACGAAGGACCTGACGTAGCTCTCGTCGTACGGGCACGTCGAGAGACGAGAAGGGCTCGTCGAGGAGCAGCACGTGCGGTTCGTGGCAGAGGGCCTGGGCCAGAGCGACCCGTTGGCGTTGCCCGCCGGAGATTTGGTGGGGTAGTCGATCCTCGAGGCCGTCGAGACCGAGGGCGTCAATCCAATGGGCGGCGCTCGTCGGCGTGGCGTTCTTCGCGAACAGCAGTTGTTGCCAGACGGTGAGATGAGGGAACAGGGCGAATCCTTGGGAGAGATATCCAACGTGTCGTCGCTCAATCGGCACGTCACGCTGAGCGGTGTCGCCACACCAGAGGTCACCCGCCTTGGGACCGTTGAGTCCCGCGAGGCTGCGCAACATCGCCGACTTCCCCGCTCCCGACGGTCCGAGCACCGCCACGTGACGCGCCGGTTCATCGAGGCGAACCGCCAGTTGAAAGGTGCCGAGTCGATGATGAACGTCGAAGTGGAACGGCTCTGACCCCACGACGGGAGGTTCGCTCGATCGTGACGCGACCGTGCGGCGAGGCCGTCGTCGCGCGATCCGGACGCGGCTCACGCCGACGGCGACGATCGCCACGAGAACCGCGAGGGCGGTCGGCGCCAACGTCGTCGGCAGGCCGACGCCGCTGAACTGGTTGTACGTGTAGATCGGCAGCGAGGTCGGGTTGTACGCGAGCACTACCACGGCCCCGTATTCACCGAAGGCGCGCAGCCACGTGAGCAGCATTCCCGCACGAATTCCGCCGCCCGCGACCGGGACGGCCACGCGAAGGAATCGCGAGAGTTCGGAGTGTCCCAACGTTGTCGCGACATCCAATAGTCCCGCGTCCATCGCGGCGAAGGCCGAGCGAGCCGTGACGATGAGGAACGGTGCCGCGACGAAGGACATGGCAATCACGATGCCGGTCGTCGAATTCGTGAGCTGCTGGTTGAAGAATCGTCCGAGCGTGGTGTACGGACCGACAATGTAAATGAGAATGATGCCGCTCATCAGCGGCGGCAACGCGAGCGGAATCTGCACGACGACTCCGACGACCGAGGACACCCTTCCCTTCGATCGCGCGAGCACGAAGGCCAGTGGAACACCGAACACGGTGACAATGACGAGGGCGATGGTCGCGCAACTCACCGAGACCCACAGGGCGGGAAAGAGCCCCGCTTCGTGAAATCCTCGCTGAGAACTCGTCGCGAACCGCACGACGAACGCGATGAGCGGCAGGGCCAAGTAGGCGACCACGAGCCCGCCGAGATACGTCAGCGGACTTCGCGCCGCGCGGGTGGTCACCATCAGGACTGTGCTGCGACTGGCGTCATTACGACGTCAGTATTGTCGAACGCTCCTCAGCCGGCAGTGCTCAGTACCGGCGGGACCAGAGACGTCACGCCGTTCGCCTTGAGAATCGCTCGGCACTGCTTGGACAAAAGGAACGTGATGAACGCCTTCGCCGCCGCGCTGTGCGGAGCGCCCTTCAACTGAGCAACGGTGTACTGCGCCGCAAGGTTGGTGCTCGTCAACGGGACGGTCTTGATCTTGGCGGCGGCGGCCTCAACGGCGTAGAAGAATCCGGCGTCCAGTTCGCCTGCTTGCAGCTCGCCGATCATCGAGGTCTCGGCGTAGATGTTGGACGTCGAGGACGCGAGAGCGTACAGCGGTGGGAGGTCGTAGGCGAGCCCCACACCTTCCAGAGCGTCCACGGCCAGCACACCTTTCGGGTCCGTGGTGGGATCGGTGCGGCCCAGACGGAAGCCCGCGTGGTCGACCACCGTGTACCAGGGCTTGGTCTTCAGGTCCTTCACGAAGGACGACTTCGGGTTGTACCCGAGGACCAACTGCGAGGTTCCAAACGTCAGGTAGGACTTCACCCAATTGCCGTTCGCCGTCCCCTCAAGGCTGGCGTCGGCCGACGGCGACGCGCTGATGAAGACATCACCGACCTCGATGCCTCCCTTGATCTCGTTCGCCAGTGCGGTCGAGCCGTTGGAGACTCCCACGACCGTGTAGCCGGTGGCCTTGTGGAATGCCGGACCGATGTCGTTTTGCATCAGGTCCAGGAACGAACCGGCGTAGAGGACATCCACGTTGCCCGAATGGCGAGGTGCCGAGACGGCACTCGACGTCCCCATCGCAAACAGGCCACTCATCGCTCCCGCCACCAGGACCGAAGCCGCGACGATGAGTCGACTCCGACCTCGCAGACCGTGCGCCACCTTGGTCCCCTGGCCTCGTGTCCTGTCCCCCATGGCCCTCTCCGATCACTCTCTGCGGTTGTGCGGTCGACGACGCCTCGATCATCAAGTTCCCGGAAGGGACGGACCAGACGACCGCGAGCACCAAACCGCGTGCACGCTAATAATAGGGTGTCGCTGCCGCACATGCTGCTCCACGGGCAGTTTCTCCTCGTAAATACTGGTCACGCGGCTCAAAGACGACCCGTCCCGTGTCCGGCCAGACGGCGCAATGGTGACTGTAGGGTGCTCTGCGTGGCCGCGACACCGGACGTCGAGTGGGTCGAGATCACCGACGATTCCGTGAGTCTCGACGAGGTGACGCGCTGGGCCATTCGACCGAACTGTGGCGCCGTCGTGAGCTTCGGCGGCACCGTGCGAAACAGCTCGTCAACGGGCGAGGAGATCATCGCCCTCGAGTACGAGACGAGCGACACGTTCGCGCGGACTCGTATTCACGAGGTCATCGCCGCGGCGCGACGGAAGTGGCCCGCGATCGAAGCGGTCGCGGTGCACCACCGAATCGGACGGGTCAACCTTGGCGAGCTCGCCGTCGTCGTTGCCGTCTCCGCACCCCATCGCGGGGACGCGTTCTCGGCGGCGGAGTTCTGCATCGACACCGTCAAGGCATCGGTGCCCATGTGGAAACGAGAGTGTTGGGACGGGGGATCCGTGTGGAGCCAAGAGGCGACACCCCTCGCAAACGTGGAGGAGTCGTGAACTCGCTCACGGCGTTGTCAACTGTCCCGAGGGCGCAACGATGATCACGGTGGCCGAGGCGCGCGAGTTTGTACTCTCGGCTGTGAGTGCACTGTCCGCTCGCAGTGTCGATGTCCACGACGCGCTCGGATGCGTCGTGGCCGACACCGTGACCGCACGTGAGCCCGTGCCTCGTTTCCTCAATTCGTCCATGGACGGATTCGCCGTTCGCGCCGCGGACGCGGCGGAACCCGGCGCCCAGCTTCACGTCATCGACGCGGTTCTCGCGGGTGACGTCTCCCGGGTCCAACTCGGAGCCGGGGACGCTGTTCGCATCATGACCGGTGCTCCATTGCCCCGTGGTGCCGACAGCGTCGCCATCATCGAAGAGGTCACCGTCAATGCGGCGACCTCGACCGTCCGGTTGCATCGCGCGGTCGTGCCCGGTGAGTTCGTTCGTCATCCGGGTGAGGATGTCACCGTCGGTGACGTCCTCGTGCGTCCTGGCGACGCCCTACATCCCACTCGACTCGGCGTTCTCGCGAGTCAGGGCTTCGCAACTGTTGTCGCCCATCCCCGACCGAGAGTGGGCGTCGTGTCGACGGGCAACGAACTCGCCGACACACCCGCGCCGCTGCTGCCAGGACAGATCCGCGACGTCAACCGCCCTCTTCTCCTCGCGCTGCTGCACGAAACGGGTGTCGACGCCGTCGATCTCGGGGTAGTGCCAGACGAACTCGACGCGATTCTTCGAACGTTGGAGACCGCCGTCGAAAGTTGTGACGCCGTTATCACAACGGGCGGCGTGAGCGTGGGAGACGCTGACTTCGTCAAGGGTGCCATCGCCGCACTCGGTGGCGATCACGCGCGATCAATGCAGGTCGCCGTGCGACCCGGGAAGCCCTTCGCGTTCGGTGCGCTGGGATCTCGGCGCGTGCCCGTCTTCGGACTGCCCGGCAATCCCGTCTCGACTCGCGTCAGTTTTGAGCTCTTCGTGCGGCCGGCCCTTCGCAAGTTGGCCGGTCACGTCGCGCTCGATCGGCTCACGCTTCGCGCCGTGGCCGACTGTGCGCTGTCGCGTCACCCGGACGGTCGCACGCACATGGTGCACGTCACCGCGCGCAGTGGCGACGATGGTCGTGTGCACGTGATCTCGTCCATGCGCGAAGGTTCGCACCTCCTGCACGCCATCGCGAACGCGAACGCGATTGCACGGGTGCCCGATGGGGACGGATACGACGTCGGCGACGTGGTCGAGGTGATGGTGCTGCATCCCGAGTCGTTGATGACGTCGTGACGTCGAGACACTGACGTGGCTCGGATCTTGCTGCTCGGACCCGCGCGCGAGGCCGCGGGTTGCCGCCACGACGACATCGATGGGGCAACGGTGGCCGACGTCCTCGCTCTCGCGACCGTGCGTTACGGTCCCGCGTTCGCCGACATCCTGGCGATGAGTCAAATCTGGGTCAACGGCGAACCCGCCGCGCCCACGACACCGGTCGGCCCTTACGACGAGGTGGCCGTCTTGCCACCCGTCTCCGGCGGGTGTGGATCCTGACCCTCACCCAAAAGACGCAGGGCGTGCGCCAGCAAGGGCAACAGTGAGGTCAGACTCTCCGCGGCTCCGCTCGGTGAACCCGGCGTGTTGATGACGACGCAGCTCCCGACGGTGCCGGCGCGCGCTCGTGACAACGGACCGAAGGGGTTCGTCGCCCGCATCACCTCGCCGAATCCCGGTGCTTCGCGTTCGAGGACCAACATTGTCGCTTCCGGGGTGTGGTCTCGCGGAGAAAATCCCGTTCCGCCCGTGGTGACGAGGAGTCCGGCAAAGTTGTCCGTCATCTCAACCAGCGCGTCGCGCACCGACTCCACACCATCGGCCACGACACGACGCTCCACGATCTCGTATCCGGCCTCTTCGAGGAGTGTGGCGAGCAAGGGTCCGGCCAGATCCTCGCGGACACCCGCGTGCACGCCGTCGGAGACGGTCACGATCTTCGCACGCAGAGCCACGGTGTGATCGTAGGGCACGACCAATTCTCGATGCGATCGGTGAGACGGCCAGTACCGCATCGGCGACGACGCACACATCTCGGCGTCGGTAGATTTGAGACCGATGAGCCACGACGACGACCGCGATCACCGCACCACGTCGGCGCGCCCGTCCACGGCCGTAGAGGGCGACGCGAGTGCCACGGGGCGTATCACTCTCCAGCCGTCAACGGTCGCGAAGATCGTCGCCAACGAGATGAAGAAGGGCGACGTGCTGGGAGTCGCGCGATTCTCCGGTCTCCAGGCCGCGCGACAGGCCACCACCTATCTGCCGTTCGTCACGAGAAATGACGACGACGCGGTTCGGATCGACTTCGTCGTCACGGACACCCACATCGATGTGTCCGCGTCGGCCGTGGGGTCCGACCTCAGTGCCTGTGAGATGCACGCGCTAGCAGCGGTGACGACCTCGTTGCTGACGATCTTCGACATGTGCAAGGCGATCGATCGAACCATGGTCGTGAGCGAGGTCGCGCTCACGACGTAACGCGACCCACCAAGTCGTCCTTCGTCCGATCACGCCGATAACGTGAAGTCATGGACGACATGTCGGTCGCGGGCGTGCGGAGCCCTCGTGGGCGCGCACGTCGCATCGCTCCTGTGATTGCGATTCTGCTCGGTTCGACGGTGCTCGCCGCGTGCGGTTCGTCGACGACTCCACCACCGACGTCGTCAACAACCACCACGACGGCCGTCGCGACCGCGTACTGCCCACTCACCGACACTCCCGCTCCGGGCAACGTCGTGCCGCAACGCCCAGCCCTGGCCATCAAGGTCGACAACTATTCGCTGGGACCCACGCCTGCCGAAGCTCGTCCTCAGAGCGGACTCAACGCCGCCGACGTCATCTTCGAAGAGCAGGTCGAAGGATCCATCACCCGCTACGCCGCGGTCTTCCAGTGCCGACAGGCGGCCGGGTTGGTCGGTCCCGTGCGGTCTGCGCGATGGACCGATATCCAGATGCTCTCCGAACTCGGTCGACCACTTCTCGTGCACGTCGGAGGGATCGACCCGGTCATCAACTTGATCGATCAGTCGAGTCTCGTGAACATCGACCTGGGCGCGAATCCGCAGCTCGAGACCCACCCACCCGGTCGCTACGCACCGTATGACACGTACACCTCAACCCAGCAGGTCTGGAACCAGGAGAAGCAGGACACGACCGCGCCACAGCCGATCTTCACGTTCGCCAGTCAGGTCCCCAAGGGCGTTGCGGTCTCGCAGATCCACCTCGACTGGTCGGGGACCTCGGACATCTACTGGAAGTGGAACGCCGCCACCAATACGTGGCTGCGGTTCTACAACGTGGGATACGGCTCCGCCCCCGACGTGCAACCGGACCTCCTGGCGAACGGGGACCAGAATCAGGCTCAGAACGTCATTGTTCAGCAGGTGAGCATCACCTACGGACCGTGGGTCGAAAATAGCGACGGTGGTCTCGAGGCCGAGTCGCACATCTTGAACAACGCCGGCAAGCTCTACGTGTTCCGCAACGGGAAGATGATCACCGGAACGTGGCGCGCCGGCCCCGCGGGCACGCCGACGGAGTTTCTCGACAAGAACGGACACGTCATCCCACTGCAGCCCGGACGGACCTGGATCGAGATCTACCCGAACACGGATCCCGTCGGCGTCGTGGCTTGGGCTCCCCCGTCAGCCACGACAACGTCGACTCCCTCGGGCTGAGCGTGGCCGCTCGTGTCGTCGTCCGTCGCGTGAACGGCGCGACCCGTCAGGACGAACTCACCAGAACGCGATAGGTCGCCAGCGTGACGCCACCATCGGACACCTCAAGTAACTGGGATCCGGCGGTGACCGTGGGCACCGCGACTTGACCAGAACCGGATTTTGGCAGCCTGTGCGTCACCGCCGACGCACCGTCGAGCGACGCACCAAACGTCGACGTGGGCAGGCCCGCCGTGATCGACACGACGAGACGATGTCCGAGCGGCACGTGCAGCGTCGACACCGTGAGCGAGGCAACGTCGATCACGCCGAAGATCCCCACGGCGATCGACGAGCCTCGGTCGTAGGTGGCGATCACCGGGTACTCACCTTTCAGCTTGATCGACGCCGTCACGAAACACTGGCCCACCTTGTCCGTGACGCAGTGGCGTTTCGTGTCCGACACCTGAATGGCGACGCTGGTGCCGCGTCGAACGCCGGAGATGAGAATCGAAAAGCTCGCCTTCTCGACGACGACCGGAACCGTCGGTACCGAAATGAACCGACTGCTGGCGACGGGCGACGTGAGAACAGACGCCACACTCGGTGACGACGTTCCGAAGGAATTCGTCGCCGTCACTCGAACGACGAATCCGGAGTTATTGGCGAGTCCGGAGATCACACAGGACCTCGCCGCCGTCGTGCAGTTCCGTCCACCTGGCGTCGCGGTCGCCGTGTAGCTCTGGACCGGCCCGCCGCCGTGGGAGGCGGGAGCGGCCCAGGTGACCTTAAGCTTCCTCGAGGCGGGCGTCACCGTGACGTTGCGGGGTGACGACGGCGCTCGCGACGCCACAACGTCGTAGATTCCCGTCCCGGAACCGGTCCCGTCCGCTCCGACCGCGACGCAGTTTCCCTGACGACACGACAGCGAACGGAACGAGCCCGGCGACGTCACCGTCACGACCGCGAGTGAACCCCACGAGGAACCACTTCGCACCACGACGACCGGCTGAGTCCCCGCGGTGCCGACCGCCGTGCAGGATGTTGCGCTGTCGCAGACGACCGCGTTCAGTTGTCCGGCGGTGTGGGACAACGTGGCGAGGGTGCTCCAGGTACCCGCGTCGTCTATGGCGTACGCCGGGTTCGTACTGGCGCCCACTGCGACACAGTCTCCCGCTGACCAACAGCTCACGGCGTTGAGCGACGACTCCGCAAACGGCGTGGTGGCGTCGGACCACGTGCCCGATGACTCGGTGGCGACGAGGCCCGAGGTGCCACTGACGCCAACCACCGTGCAGTCGTCGGACGAGGTGCAACTCACCGACGTGAAGGACGAACCGCTCCCCGCTCCCGTGATACTGCCCAGGTCGCTCCAGGTACCCGCCGTGTCCACGGCCACCACACCGGACCCTCCGTCGGTGCCGACCGCAGTGCACGAGCCCGCGTCGTCGCAACTGACCGACGTGAACGATCCGGCGCCTGCCGACGAGAAGGTCGTCGCCGTCCCCCAGACGCCGCTGGTCTCGGTGATCGCGAGGGGAACATCGCCCGCGGCAGTACCCTGACCGACCGCGGTGCAGTCCGTCGGACTGGTGCAACTCACCTCACTGAGGCTCGCACCCCCCGTGACGTCAATCGTCGCCGGAGGTGCCCACGTGCCATCTGACTCAACCACGGCGAAGGGTTCATCCGTCGACAGATCGTTGCCCACCGCGGTGCAGTCCGTCGGCGCCGTACAGCTCACGCCCGTGAGTTGGGACTGGCCCGTCAGGTGAACTTCCACGGGACTGGACGAACCCGACCGCGCGTTCGCGACGTCGGCGCCCGCTGCTGATCCCAGGGTGAAGGGTACGACGGCACTCATGGCGACGACCATGGCGGCCCATGACGCCACGCGACGGCACGCGTGACGGGGTCGTCGGTTCTGCCGATGCATCATCTCCTTGCCTCCCTCAGAGAGTGTTGGCGGTGGCGGAGCGCACGATCGGACGCTGTGGTTAGGCTCCGCACCAACTTCGCCACGTCAGTAGGGAAAAATCTAGTCGGCGAGACTCTCAATTTTCGATCAGCCCACACCACTCGTGACACTGATTGACGACTTTTGACGGCTGTGGCAGTGTGACAGTACGTCGCGTACACCGCACGAAGACGCACCGTCCGAGGACCGTCCCGGCAATTTGAATCCTTTGTCGTCCATCACAACGCGAGTCTGGAGGTCACGATGAGTGACACACCTATCACGGAGATCGTCGAACAGAAGATCGCCCACCAACGACTGGGTCGTCACATTCAACACGACCCACGCTCCTTCGATCATCCGGCCGCGGCGGCACCCACCATCGTGAGCGTCACTCACGCGGAGACGGGCCTTCCCCTCAATCAGGGCAACATCGGATCGTGCACCGCGAACGCCCTGTGTGGCGCACTCAACTCCGCACCCGACGCACAACCGGGCAAGGTCTTCGTCGAGTCTGATGCCGTCACGCTGTACGAGACCGAGACCGCGCTCGAGGGCCAGCCCTATCCCGCGCACGACCCGGGCGGCACCGGCCTGCTGGTGTGCAAGGCCGCGGTTCAGGAGGGTCTGATCTCGTCGTACACCCACGCGTTCGGCATCCAGCACGCGTTGCAAGCTCTCGTCCTGCGACCAGTCATCACCGGCATCAATTGGTACACGAGTTTCGACACACCCGATCCGACGACCGGACTGGTGGCTATCTCGCCCGGCGCCACAGTTCGAGGTGGGCACGAGATTCTCGCCGACGGCATTGACGTGACCAACAAATTGGTGTGGTTCTGGAACAGTTGGGGGACGCAGTATGCGCTGGGCGGCAGATTCTGCATGTCCTTTGACACGTGGGATCAACTACTCCAGCAGCAAGGAGACGTCACCGTCCCGCTCAGGTGATGCTCACGGCGCAAGTGCCGACACGTCAAGGATCGACAACGTGACCGCACGAACGTCCACGATCTCGTAGCGGTACCACCCACGTTGTTCCTTCCGTTCGACGATGCTTCCACCGTGGATGGCGACACGGATCCGATCGAAGTCCAACAGGTGGGGCTCAACTCGACACGGCGTGGACGAGACGAGAGTGATCGTCGGCGAGGGTCCGCTCGCCATCACCGTGACGGCGGCGGCGCCGAGCGCGACGTCCTCGACGGAGATCGTCGACACGTCACGACCCAACGACACTCCCACGCACTGCGTCGTGTTCGCTCCATCCCTGACGTAAGCGACGAGGGGAACGTACTGGTCCCGAGCGAAGTCGTGCTCTCGACCGCTCTCCCACCCGAGACAGGCGTCGGGCATCACGACGCTGACCGCCCGGACCGGCCCGAACGCCTGTTCATGGACACGGACCTCCGTGACGTCACAGCGGCGCAGAGGGATGGGGACTCTCTGGGCGAGATACTCAAAGACGGGAGCGAAGTAGAGGTCGTGCACGTGGTCGGTGCGGGAATCCAATATCGGCGGCACCATCTCCTCGCCCCCACCAACCGCGCACAACCACAACGCCGACAGGGACACGTAGTGATGAGGAAGAAGTCCGTAGGCGCGGATGAACGGTCCACACGTCACGCGCAAGAGAGGATGGTGCAGCACACTCATGCGATCCGCCACGATGTGAAGGAGCCGCGATCCCTCTCGCTCAAAGTACTCATCAGGTGGAACTGCCGTCCACATCGCGAGAGCCCACAGGTCGACGCCGTCATAGGTCGGCGAGTTGTACTCGTCCAGGTCGCCGTAGCGGTCAAATCGCTCCACGATGGAGCGAGCCCGATCGGTCGCCGCCCGCACCTTGTCAGGATCGTTCGTTCGTCGACCACACCACCCGGTGAGCCACGCGTGCAGGAGATTGGGATTCGAATACCACACCGGAATTCGCCCTTCCGGCTCACCCTCGACGCAGAGCTCAATGGCGTCGGACACCCCTTGCACCAGTTCCTCGTCCAGGTCATCTTCGAAGGCGACCAGACAGAGGGCCAGGATGCACCCGACGAACTGACGCCAGTTCGGATCGAAATGAACCCACGGGGTCGCTCCCACCGCGGGGGGATCAGGTTGTTCGGCGGCGACCTTAAAGGTCCCCGTCCACGGTCGATCGGCTTGCCGATACTGGTTCGCGAGGACTGCCCTCAACGACTGTCTCGCGCGAGCCACGTTCCCACACCGCAGATCGAAGAACGCCCCCAGCGCGGACTCGCGCACCGAGTGAAGATTCAGCGCCGAGAGATCAATGTCGAGGGCGGCCCCCGGCGCGAGGCGCTCAAGTTGCACCGTCGGATCCCACAACTCCTCGTGGAGTCGGTGCAAACTCTCGACGAGCGCGTTCATCGCGCAACCCTAGCGAGGTCGTCGTCACGAGCCGCACGCCGGCCGAGCGCCACTGCCGTGGAGCCGGGGCGCCCTGGTCACGTTGTAGCGTGCGTTCCCGACACGGCCTCACCGCACCGGTGAGTGCACACGGCACGGCGAGCGGGTGACACATGACCGACGAGCGAACATCCGAATCGTCATCGTGGCACGATGCACTGAGTGCCCACCGTCGCGGCGCCGACGCCGACGTGCTGGCGGCGGCTCTCGTGGACGAGATGTCCGTCGCCGAGCGTTGTTCGATGCTCGACGGTGCGTCACCGTTCTGGGCGGGGCTCACCGATCTCGGCAGTGGCGGGTATCACCGTCGACCCTTTCAGGCGTGCGTGGTGGAACGCCTCGGGATTCCGGGCTTCTCGTTCGTCGACGGTCCCCGCGGTGCGGTGATCGGTCCCGCCACTGCGTTCCCAGTGCCAATCGCGCGCGGCGCCACGTTCGACCCCCAGCTGGAAGAACGCGTCGGTGACGTCATCGGTGCGGAAGTGGCCGCCGTCGGAGCGACGCTGTTCGGTGGCGTGTGTATCAATCTTCTGCGCCACCTCGCCTGGGGCCGCGCGCAAGAGACCTACGGCGAGGATCCCTTCCACTTGGGCGTGATGGGTTCGGCGGCGGTGCGAGGCGTCCAGCGACACGTCATGGCCACGGCGAAGCACTTCGCCCTCAACTCGATGGAGAACGCTCGCTTCACCGTTGATGTCACCGTCGATCTCTCCACGTTGTACGAGGTCTATCTCCCACACTTCGCGGCCGTCATTGACGAGGGAGTGGCGTGCGTGATGAGCGCCTACAACGCGGTCAACGGTGAGTGGTGCGGGCAGAGCCATTTGCTCCTCGACCGCGCACTGCGTCAGACACTTGGATTTGAGGGCTTCGTCATCTCGGACTGGATCTTCGGTGTTCGCGATGGCGCGACGTCGCTGGAAGCCGGTTTGGACGTGGAAATGCCCTACCGCATGGTCCGCCACGACGCCATCGTGGAAGGACTCGAACACGGAACCGTCCCCCTTGACCTCGTCGATCGAGCGTGTCGTCGAATTCTTCGCACTCTCTTGCGATTCCACGTCGAACGACCCACAACGAACCCGTCGATTCTCGCCAACGTCTCTCATCGATCCCTGGCACGCGACGTCGCGACTCGAAGTTTCGTGCTCGTGTCGAACGAGTGTGAGGGGGCACCGATCCTTCCGCTCACACCGGGAACGTCCCTCGCCGTCCTGGGTCCGCTGGGTAGCCGCCCCAATCTCGGTGACGGAGGTTCCAGCGATGTGTACGCGCCCGATGTTGTGACCTTCGCCGAAGGACTTCGTCGGCACTTCACAGTGGTGACGGACGACGGTGATGACGGCGCGACCGTGTCAGCGCTGGCCGCCAGAGCAGACGTCGCAGTCGTGGTCGTCGGGTCGACGCGCGACAACGAGGGCGAATACATCGGACCCGTCAACTCGTCGGATCTGCGTGCGCTCCTGCCCGGACCGGACGACCCCCTCCTGGTGGAACGGTTCGAGCGATACAGGAACTCCGTCGATTGGCCCCCGGTCTCGGGCTACGGCGACCGGGCAATGGGCAGTGATGTGGGCGGCGACCGCACGACGTTGTCGCTGAGTGCCGGCGACCGAGCGCGGGTGTCCGCTGCCGTGTCGGCCAACGCGCGCACCGTCGTCGTGGTGATGGGCGCCACCGCGACTCTCCTCTGCGAGGAACTGCACGCCGCGGCCGCGGTGCTGTTCGTGTTCTACCCGGGACTCGAGGGAGGGACCGCACTGGCGGACGTGTTGCGAGGCGCTTCCGAACCCGCCGGACGATTGCCGTTCGCCCTCCCGCATCGTGTCGAGGACCTCGTCGACTTCGACCCTGACGCCACGGCCATCACCTACGGACCCCTCCACGGTCAGTGGCACCTGGACGACACCGGCGTCGCGCCAGCCCTGCCGTTCGGCTTCGGCCTGGGGTGGGGTCCCGTAACACCCGTCTCGGCGACGGTGGAGCACGGACTCGTTGTCGCGACGGTGCTCAACGACGGACCGCGCGACACCAATTCAGTGATCTTCGCCTTCGTTCGGCTCCCCGACGGGGAGCGCCCGTGGCGTCTGGCGGGATTCTCGAGAGTCGACGTCCCCGCCGGGCAGAGCCGACCCACCACTCTGACGCTCGATCTCTCGGTGCTGCATCGCTACGACCGAGAGGGATGCCGGGTCGAGACGCCTCCCGGCCCCGTGACCGTGGAAGTCGGTCGCTGGGCCCGTGACCCGTTGGCGATCAAGCTGGAATTCGAGGCGGGATGACCACTCGGACTGGTACCGTTCGCACAGGTTCCCAAGAGAGGTCATCGTCATGATCCAGCATCGTCCACACCGTCGTCACCTCCTCCACATCGCCACGGCGGCAGCCGTGACCGTGTCACTGACCGCGCTCGTCAGCGGCGGAGCCTTCGGTGCTCCCGGGTTCACATCGTTCACCAGCATGCCGTTACCGGTGGGCGCCTCGAGTCCCCCCGATGCCCCCTACTCGGCAGTCTCGTGTCCCGCGACGACCACCTGCACCGCCGTTGGCTCCTACGGCCACATTGTGCACGAAGGTCAACCGTCGGTCACGAGCGAATCCAACGGAGTGTGGAGCGCGGCGGCCGCGATTGCGTTGCCGACGGGAGGCGTCAGTGGTGGCGAGACTCCGTCACAACTTAATGACGTGTCGTGTTGGTCGGTGGGTAACTGCGTCGCCGTCGGGCAATATCCGTTGAGCAACGGTGCGGTCGCGCCCCTCATCGCAACGGAGACGTCGGGAACGTGGTCAACCGGCACCACCGTTGCGGCACCCACCGGTGCCGCAACCGGGAAGAACCTGTACGCGTCGCTCGATTCGATCTGGTGCGACGTCAGCGGAAATTGCGTGGCGTCGGGGCAGTATCTTGACGCCGCGGGCAAGGACCACCTGATGGTGTCCACCGAGAGTTCCGGGACGTGGACACCCGCAACCGAGCTCACGGACAGCTCGGCGATGAAGAGTTCCAGCTTTGACTTTGTGGTCACGGACGCCATCTCGTGCACCGACGACACCGACTGCACGGTGGTCTCCTCCGTGGAGATGACGTCACTCGTCTCGATGCGATGGACCGAAGCCAGCGGGACGTGGGGTTCATCGTCGACGTTCGCGGCCATCGGCAAGGAAGGAAGCTTGCTCGAATCGATTACCTGCCCAAGTTCGTCGTTCTGTGTCGCCGTGGGTGCCACCGGGTCAACGGAGCAACCCGCGGTCGCTACCGACGTCTCGGGCACCTGGTCGGCCCTGAAGATTCTCCCCCTTCCACTCCTGTCACCGGCAACCAACGGGGGTGCGCTCACGTCCGTGTCGTGCTCGAGTGCCACCGAGTGCGTCGCCGTGGGAGCCCTCACGGAGACCGGAACACAGCAGTTGAGTGAGGCGACGGCCACGACGTGGAGCAACGGGTCGTGGAGTTCGCTCGAGCCCGCCTTGACGGCGCCCGCCGGTACGGGCCATGGCGACGACGTGGCGCTCATCAGTGTCGACTGCCTCGCCACGGTGCCCTGCGTGGCAATTGGGGGTGCGGGAGTTGTCCCGTATAAGTCCGCGAACGAGCCGGTGTACCCCGTCGCCACGAAGATTGCTCCCGACGTCGCGCCCGCCGCACCAGGTGCACCGAGTGGCACGACGTTCAAGGTTGCGAAGGGCAAGGCCGTCGCGACGTGGCTGGCGCCGCAGAGCAACGGCGGATCGCCGATCACGCAGTTCACCGTCACCGCGACGAGCAGCAAGGAACCGACGCGCACCTGCACGTCGTCCTCCCTGTCCTGCACGCTCAAGGATCTCGCTGCCAAGCACTCGTACAGCGTGACGGTCGTTGCCAAGAACATCGCCGGTTCGTCCAAGAAATCTGCCGCCAAGAGTTTCGTCGCTCTCTGATCGCGTCTGATCACGGCGACGACGTCTTCTGACTTCCCGCGCCGGACTCGACGCGTGACGTCGACGAAGTCACGATCGACGTGAGCGAGGTGGTAACGACGTGACGGTGAACGAAACCAGCTGGCACCAGAGCGCGGTGTTCTATGAAGTGCAGACGCGTACGTTCTTCGATACCGATGGTGACGGTGTCGGCAACATCGCGGGCGTGACCGCGAAGCTCGACTATCTCCAGTGGCTCGGTGTGGACTGCCTCTGGCTCCTGCCGTACTACCCCTCGCCCCTGCGTGATGGTGGGTACGACGTCAGTGATTATGTGTCGCTCGATTCGCGCCTTGGAACCCTCGAGGAGTTCGACGAACTGATCCGAGAGGCCCACACGCGTGGGATGAAGATCATCGCCGATCTCGTTCTCAACCACACGAGTGACCAGCACCCGTGGTTCCAGGACTCCCGACGAGGGGTTGACTCGGAGAAGTCCGATTGGTACGTCTGGAGCGACGACGCCACGAGGTGGCCCGAAGCCCGCGTCATCTTCACGGATGTCGAAACGTCGAACTGGACCTACGACGAGGAGCGCGGTCAGTTCTATTGGCACCGGTTTTATCATCACCAGCCGGATCTCAATCTTGATCATCCTGCCGTCGTTGACGCGCTCTTCGATGTGGTGGAATTCTGGCTCGATCGTGGGCTCGACGGCTTCCGGCTCGACGCCGTCCCCTACCTCTTCGAGCGTGACGGCACCGAGGGAGTCCATCTTCCCGAGACGCACGGATTCCTTCGTCGGCTACGACGTTTCATCGATGATCACTATCCCGGACGGATCTTGCTCGCCGAGGCCAACGGCACAACCTCTGAGGTTGCCGCGTACTTCGGTGACGATGACGAATGTCACCTCTGTTTCAACTTTCCCTTGATGCCCCGACTGTTCCTCGCGACGGCGCGTGGTTCCGCCCAACCCGTCATCACGACACTGATGCGGCTGCCGCGCCCCCCGGGAAACTCCCAGTGGGCCACGTTCCTGCGGAACCACGATGAACTGTCGCTCGAGGTGGTGTCGCCCCGTGAGCGTGACGAGATGCTCGAACAGTTCGCTCCGTCGCCGACAATGCGGCGACACACGGGGATCGGTCGTCGCTTGGGCCCCCTTCTCCAGAACGACCGACGACTCTGTGAACTGCTCACGGGATTGCTCCTGACACTCCCCGGCAGTCCGGTGCTGTACTACGGCGACGAGATACTCATGGGCGAGGATCTCACGTTGCCTGACCGCGACCCCGTCCGCACACCCATGCAGTGGAACAGCAGCGCGAACGGAGGATTCAGCGCCGCCGACCGCACGAAGATCTACCCACCTCCCCTCGACGCGAGCCCCGGTGGGTACCACGAGTGCAACGTCGAGGCTCAAATGAGCAACGAGGAGTCGTTCCTCCACTATGTTCGCCGCGCACTCGCGCTGCGCCGACAACACCCCGTCCTCTCGGTGGGAGCGTGCGACGTCATGAGCGCGAGCGATCCCTCAGTGCTCGCATTCATTCGCGAGGCCCCTCGTCTGCGTTCCGGAGACGCCACGCGCGTCCTCTGTGTTGCCAACTTCAAAGGCGAGAACGTCAAAGTGGAAATCGAGATGCCACAGTGGCGAGGCAATGTGCTCTTTGATGTGAACAACACGCAGCGTCCGCCGATTCCTGCGTCGCCGCGAACCTCACTGACGTTGAACCCTTTTGACCTCCAGCTGTTTCGCCTCGTGGGACGACACGAGACCTCCTCATGATGACGTCGTCACGACCCGCTGCGGAGATGCTCGGGAGGTGAGAATATTCGCCTCACAGGGCCTGCACGACCGCGAACGACCAAACACGGTCGCGGCCTTTCGCGCCGCGGCGGAACTTGGCGTGGACGGCATCGAGCTCGATGTGCGCCGTACACGAGACGGAGTTCTCGTCGTGCACCACAATCCGATCGCTCGTGGCACGGCCATTCACAATGCCGCCTACCGCGAGTTGCCGTCGTACATCCCCACGTTGGAGGACGTCTTCGACGCCGTACCAGAACTACTGATCAACGTGGAGATCAAGAACTACCAGCACGAGAGCGAAGTCACCTACGACGACACCGGGACATTCGCTCGAACTCTCTGTGCCGCCATTGGTGCTGCCACTCGCTCCCGTCGGGTCACTGTGTCGTGTTTCGATCTCGCGACGTGTGACGTTGTTCGCACCCACAGCGACGACATCAACGTGGGATGGCTCTTGTGGGACGTGGACTTCGAGACATCAATCTCCACCGCGGTGTCACACGGCTTTCACGCCGTGCATCCTCGTACTGATGCCGTCACGCCACGGGCCGTGGCGCTCGCACATCGAGCGGGACTGTCGATTGCTGCCTGGACCGCCACGAGACGCGCCGACGTCGCTGCGTTGCTGGAGTGGGAGGTCGACGATCTCATCACCGACGAACCCGCCGCGGGCCTGGCCCGACGACAGTCATGGGTCGAGGAAACCTCCACCTGATTGTCACCGAATCGTTACGGCGTTGCAACACGACCGCAACCACTTCGTCGTCATATCCTACTAATCTACTAGGATATGACACTCAGCCTGTATGACCTCACGACGGAAGCTCCCGCGACTCGAGCGCGCGACGTTGCTGACCTGCTCAACCTCCTTGAACTGTCCGACGGACGACTCAGCCGACACGAACTGGAACGCGTCGTCACCGCGGTCGCCAACCGGCCCGATCTGTACCAAGATCTCGTGGTCGACGACGAGGCGCATCGTTGGTGGCTCCTCCTGCTTCGAGCCCACAACGTGGAGGTGCGAATCCTCTCGTGGGAGACCAACCAGAGTTCGGGTTGGCACGACCACGGCGGATCATCAGGTGCCTTTGCCGTGACCGCGGGCACTCTCATGGAGCAGTATCGAGCGGCGGACAACATCAGTCTGGCATCGTGTCGATTCCGCCCCGGAGACGTCGGATCGTTTGGTCCCGATCACGTCCACGATGTCGATTACGAGTCGGGGAGGCCCGCGGTCACGATCCACGCGTACTCACCCCCACTACGCGGGCTCACGTATTACGACCGCACTCGCTTCGGCTTCGTCGCCCGCGAGTTCGTGCTGGAGGAGCAACGAACGGCTGAGCGGTCACCTTCGTAGTCCCTGATCGGACGGATGGTCCAACCGCGGCATCCACCATCTCTGTAGAACACGTGTCTAATCTCGAATCGCGTGTTGGTGACAGAGCAGCCACCCGCGCGGGGGAGTTCACGATGACCACCATGACCACGGCCGACTCGGCCGAAATGTTGAGGGCAGTCGGGCGCAAGTGGTGGCTCGTCGCCGTGTTCGGCGTGATCACGCTGGGCTTTGGCGTTGTCCTGACCATCCGTCCCAGTAAGTCCGTTCACACCATCGCGATCATCTTCGCCATCTGGCTCCTGGTGCTCGGCGTGGTGAGACTGCTCCAGGCGATTGGCTCCGCGGGACAGCGATTCGGGCTGATCGTGGTGGGGCTTCTCTCGATACTGGTAGCGATCCTGCTCCTTCATCACACGTCGACATCGCTTGCGTTCGTCGGATTTGTCATCGGCATCTTCTGGACAATTGGTGGCATCGCTCAATTCTTCGAGGGATTCAGCGCCAACGACGGCAAGGTCAGTTGGCCCATCGTGTTCTTGGGCGTGGTGTCGACGGCCATTGGCGTGCTGTGCCTCGTGTACCCGAAGCTCTCACTGTCGATCATCAGCGTGATCATCGGATTGGGACTCATTGTCTACGGTCTGGTCGAGATTCTGGCCAGCGTCGAGCTCCGCAAACTCAAGAGCGCGTAGTCACGCCCGGGCTACCGGGGAGCAACGAGTGCGGTGTTGTCGAGTTCGAGGGTTGAATTTCGACGCCGCGCACGATGCACGGACAGTCGAATCCATCCCCAGTTGCCCTCGGGGATCGCCATCCAGAAGTACGTGATGAAACCAATCGGGACCATGCACAGACTGTTGAACAGGCCGTAGAAGGGGTACAGGAAGAGAGCCCAGTTCTTGTGCCGCCAGTTCACCATGAGCAGGATCGTCCAGTAGATGACGAACACGGTGATGAGATCGCGACCAGGCTGCAAGATCCAATACCAGCGCAGTGGCACGGCCATGATGACGACGACGCCACCGTAGAGCCAGTAAAACGGGTGGCGCAGCGCGATCTGGGGGTTGGCGATGAACAGACGGAACTCACCCCCCGACCACGCCGCCCTCTGGCGAAACCAGGGGACGAACCGGTCCGGGACCGCGGTGGGCACGTCAAAGGCCAAGTGGCCAACGCGGTAACCCATTTCGTCTCCCAGAATGCCGAGCTCGACGTCGTTACCCTGGAAGAACAGGCTGTGACGCTTCATGATCTCGCGGTGCGCGTCGTGACGGGCCAGGTGGAACGCGCCGGAGCACACCCACGGCAGAACCCGTCGCAGTCGCATCACCATGCGGTACTCGTGCGCCTGTAGCCGACCGAGGAGGCGATCCGTATTCGACGGGACGAGCCGCACCGAGGCCAAGTCGAGGTCATTGGCCTGCAACGCTCCCACGATCTGGCCAATGGGCTGCAAGGTGACCGTGTCGGCGTCGATGCACACCACGTATTCGGACGTGACAAAACACTCCGTGGCGTCGCGGATAATGCGGTCCCGCACGGTGCCACTGGTGTTTCGCTTGCCCTTCTTGGTGACATTTCTCGGGACCGTGGCGCGGTAGACGCGGAAGCCGTTGTCGGCAGCGATGTTGTCGAGCGCGCGGTTGAAGTCGGCCGATTCCGACGCCGTGGTCACAAGAACGACGCGTGATCCGTAGTCGCGCAAATACTCGACGTTCTCGAGGTATTTGACGTTGCCGTAAATCGGCACCAACACCGTGAAGTCGTCGACACTGTGGCCATTGTCCGGGATGGCGAAGACGCGGCCACCCGCCGCGCGAGCGGCGGGAATGACATCAACGAGCGCCGCGAGGAGCGGCACCAGGATCAAACTGAGGAGAAGATCAGTCGCGATCCAGTTCATAGCGCCATTTCTGCGCCGGCCAGCACCGACTCAATGGACACCGGACTCTCGACGCAGGCCCACAACTCCTTACGAACCTCGTCCTCATTGCCCGCGTTGGACTGCGCGTACAACTGCGGAAGCCACTCGAGCGAGGACCACCGTGCGTTGTCCGTCGGCAACTGCCAGATGCGACGGTGCCGGGTTCGCAGGCAAGTCTCACCGATGTCGTAGAGGGCCTCGCTCACCTTCTCTCCCGGCGCGAGTCCCGTGAATTCGATCTGCGGCGTCGGAAGGTGATTCACTTTCACGAAGCGATCGATCAGATCGAGAATGCGAACGGGACTGCCCATATCCAACAGATAGGTCTCGCCCCGATGAGCCGCCACCGACGCCTCGATCACGAGCGCCGCCGCTTCCGGAATCGACATGAAGAATCGCTCGGCGAGCGGATCGGTCACGGTGACCGGGATGCCTGCTTCAATCTGATGCGCGAGCGTGTGCAGGAACGAACCACGACTTCCGAGAACATTGCCGAATCGCACCGATGCCGTGCGGAGATGATCAGTGGCCCCTCGCTGAACCAGTACCTCGGCCACTCGCTTGGACGCACCGAGAATCGAAGTCGGGTTGGCCGCCTTATCCGTGGAGATAAACGTAAGTCGCTGCGCGCCACAGCTCTGCGCCGCCCGCACAACGTTGTCGGTTCCCAAGACGTTGGTGCGCACGGCCTCGGAGGGATACCGCTCGAGGATTGAGAGATGTTTGTGTGCGGCGGCGTGGAAGATGAGGTCGGGTTTCACGTCTCCGAACAGGTCGCCGAGACGACGACGGTCGCGAATGTCCGCCAGAATCGTCCGCTCGTGGTCGAGTTGCCCATCGCCGTACAGCTCCAACTGCACACTGTGCATCGACGATTCATCGTGATCGAGCAGGTACAGCATGTCGGGTTGCAATGCGTGTAATTGGCGAACCAATTCGCTCCCGATCGATCCGCCCGCACCAGTCACGAGGACGCGTCGCCCCGCGACCATCTGGCGGGCCGCGTCTCCGTACGCAATGACGGGTTCGCGACCAAGGAGAGCAGCGTCGTTGAACGACAGGCGGGACGAAGCACGCATAGTAAAGCCGATCCTTCACTCGCGAGGCTCCGCCACCTCGTGCGTCAATGTATCAGCGACGACGACAAATTGAAAGAAGTTTTTTCAATCTTGACACTTTGTCATCATTCAGAAACACACGATGTCGCTCCGGGGGCGCCAACGCACGCACGTGCGTCACCATCAATTTTCAGAAGTGCGCGCACGAAATTCGTAGTCGCGTTGTACGACGGCAACGCGAACGGTGTACGACTCGTACCACTCGTCGCGTCCTCGACGTTGCGCCGACACGTGCTCACTCACCATCTTCCACGCGATCGCGTCGTCGGTGGTGCGCCAATACGACACGGAGATAGTGATCGGCCCTCGAGCACTTTCGAAGCCGAGATATCCCGGTTGACGCGACGCCAGACTCTCCATCTCGGCCGCCGTGGTGTCATAGCCGTCGTCAACCGATGTGCGACGTGACGAAAAGATCACCGCAACATAGGGAGGTTCGGGCGTGTGAGCGACCACCGGTACGAAGTCGTGATCCACCCTCACCACCTCGTCACGTCGCTGCGCCACTCGATGAGCAGCGCAACGATCTCGCGGACGTCAGAGACTCTCATACAGGGCAGACAGGAGCGCCTTGTTGCGGGGATCCTGCCAGCGCAGCCCGAATCGATTCATGCAGTATCCGAACGCGAGTCGCTGGTCGGGGTCCGCCATACCCAACGATCCGCCCGCTCCGTAGTGTCCAAAGCTATGGGCTCCGGGTCCCAGCGGACGTTCCGGCATCGTGAGTTGGAACCCGAAACCAAACTTCGATTTCCGGTCGAGGATCAGATCGTGGCCCTCGGACAGCGTGTGCGTTGCGTCGTGAATGACCGTCGGCGGAATCAGCGGTGACCCTCCCGCCTCGACACCCCGGGCGACTGACCGATACACCGTCGCGATCGCTCGCGCGTTGGCGTGACCATTCGTCGAGGGATGAACCGCGGCGCGCCACTCGTGCGTATTGACAACGCCGAAGCCTGACGCCCCAGGTGGATTCGCGTAGACCCATCTCGCGAGGCTGTCGTCGTCGCGTGTGGGCGACGCAGTTGTACTGGCGCTGACGAAGTGGAAGTCGGCGGTGCGACGCTCCTGCGACGCGTCGATCCCAAAGTGAAAGTCCGCCCCGAGTGGTGCCGCGATCTCAGCGTCAAAGAATGTCGCGAACGGCACGCCACTGATGCGCCGCACGAGTTCACCGCCGAGAAATCCCAGAGTGTTCACGTGGTACCCAATGGCCGATCCTGGTTCCCACCACGGAGTCTCGGCCGCGAGTCGCGTTGTGATCGCATTCCAGTCGTAGAGAATGTCCTGCGTCATCGGCTCTCGACTGCCTGGTACGCCCGCCTGATGACTCATCAATTGGGCGACCGTGACGGTCTCCTTGCCCGCCGCGGCAAACTCGGGCCAGTGATCGGCAACACGATCGGTGAACCGGAGTTGACCGCGACTAACCAGGACAAGCAATGACAGAGCCACCATGGCTTTGCCAACCGAGAAGACGTCGACGAGCGTGTCGCGTGTCCACGGCTGTTGGTCTCGAGCCGTTCCACCGAACAGATCAATGACCAAGCGATCGTCGACAAAGACAGCGACCGACGCACCAATCTCATCGTGCACATGAAAGTTGTCGGCGAACGCCTCCCGAACCCGAGCGAAGGCTGGGTCACAGTGTCCGTGAACCTCAGGGGTCGCCATGTCGACATCTTACGAAGCGCCACGTTGGGAGTCGTCCGTCGAGTGCTCATTGTTGACGCAACAACCAGCGACGCGACTCATTGCTATTCCGATCTACTCTGAACGCACCCGAGTAGAGGAACCTGACGTGATGCCATCAGTCGTATCCGAACTCTCAGGAGTCCGACACCGACATCTCGCACGTCGCCATTGCGCGAGTCATGTCCCTGTGACCTCGCCCAACCGCCTCGTCGTTTCCACGCGGACGATCTGTGCGACGGCGACACACGTCGCCACCACTCAGATCTGCCGGCCGGGAGGCGACGTATGAGTGGCGTGTGGTCGTCACTCACGCCGCTCTTTCTCGGCAGCGCGTTGGTGCCGATCCAGCTCGTTCTAACCGTCCTCCTTCTGCGATCGCGCGAAGGGGTCAAGGCCGCGGCGGGATTTCTTCTCGGAATGACGGTGGTCCGACTGGCTCAAGGAGCTCTGTTTGGTCTCGTCTTCGCGAATTCGTCGAACGCAGAGAAGCAGTCGTCGAGTAGTGGGTACGTCCTCGCGACCCTGCTGCTCGTGATTGGTGTCGTCCTCTTGGCGTCGGGCGTGCGGGCCCTCGCGGGCCACGACGATCCCGATGCTCCGCCACCCAAATGGATGACCATCATCGACTCGGTGTCCCCACTCAAGGCGTTCGCCTTGGGAGGCGGACTGCTCCTCATTCAACCGAAGTTTTGGGTCTTCACTCTTGGCGCTATCTCCGCCATCGGACAGTCCAACCTTGGCCAGCCCTCGGCGACGTTGACGTATCTGGCCTTTGTCGCACTGGCGGAGATCCTGATTATTTCTCTCGTGATCTACGCCGCCGTCTTCCGAGAGCGTTCGGTGCTCGCCCTCGTACGAATCTCAACGTGGCTGGAGTCGAATAATCGCCACCTCATGGTCGGCGTGGGACTCGTCTTTGGCCTTTGGTTCTCGATCAAGGGCCTCGCCGGCCTGGGCGTGTTCTAGACGCAACGCCCCGGGGTGTCAGCCCGCGAGAACCTTCGCCTTGGCAGCCTCGAACTCCGCATCAGTCAAGATGCCAGAACCCTTCATCTCCGCGAGCTGCTGGATCTTGGTAATGACATCGTCGGCAGGAGCGGCGGCCACGGGCGCGGCCGGCGGTGCCTGCTGTGCTTCCAGCGAGTCGAGTCGAGCTTGCGTCTCCGCGGTCTGCTGAGCGGCAGCCTGCTGTTGCTGAGCCGCAGCCTGCTTCTTGTTCGACATGCCGCCGACGACAGCAGTCGCCGTGCCGGCGACCACGGCCGTACGGGCCATCGTGCCCACCAACCCAGGTCGTCCCATTCGTCGTCTCATGATTACTCCTTGTCGTTCAATCGTTATTCAGTTGCAGACAGCTCGGCCAACTCGTCCAGCAAGATGTCCACGGCAATGCCCGGAACGCGGAAGTCGCCGGAGAGAATTCCTCCCGATTGCACGACCGCGTCGCGGAAATCCTTGGCCCACGTGTGCTCGAAGACCAAAATCGCCCCCGACGAATTCGGTGCCAATTCATCGCTCAACGCCTCGACATCTTCGTCAGAGATCAATGAATCAATCTGCTCGAGAACCGAGCCCAACCGTGCCGCATCGTGATTGACGTCCAACTGCTCAAACTCAACGAACGTGGTGGTGCCGTCGACGTCCTTGCTAATGAATAGTCCGTCAACAACGCTGATGGTTCCCGACTCAATCAACTTCTCGAGTTCGGGGATGATCTGCCCGTTGAACTGGTTGCCGGGGAAACTCACGACGAGCACTTCGATAGGTCCTAATGTCACAATCCACCTCCGATTTTGACCCTAACACGTCCCGAACATTCACCGTTCGGGCTCGACGCTCCTCGAACGTGATCACGATCGCGCTCCACGGAAGCGACACAGACCGGTCAGGTGCGCGGACCGGAGCAGTCGGGTGGGAGAGAGTATTTCTTGCAGTTGCGACGACGGCTGCTCCCGACAATGCTGTGTGGCCATGACGTGCGAACCAGGAGAGCAATGAACTGGACTTTGATCGTCTCCGCCCTTGTCGTCACTCTGTCGCCACTACCAATCGTGGCCTTCATCTTGGTTCTGAGCACCGACAATGGGGTGCGAAACGGAGCCGCGTTCATTGCGGGTTGGATCAGTTGTCTCGTGGTGATTGTTGCGGCGACGCTCATCCTCACCGACGGTCACCCTCCACGTCCGAAGTCAACGCCATCGAACGCCATTTTGGCGGGAATGTTGATCGCCGGGGTCTTCCTCATTGCGTACGCCCTGCAGCAGTACGCCAATATCTCCAAGGGCTCCGTCAAGCCACCGAAGACCCCGAAGTGGATGGAACGGTTCGACACCATGTCCGTCTGGGGAGCGGCGGCTTTGGCGATCCTTATTCAGCCCTGGCCCTTCGTCGCGGCCGCTGCCGCGTCCGCGACGGGCCTCGATGTGCACTCGGTCGGCGACATGTTGCTCGCAGTGGCGTGCATCCTTCTCGCGAGTTCCACGCTGCTCGGTATGCAGGCCTACGTCGTGGCGCGTCCTGAGGAAGCACTCGCGCGACTCGGACGTCTCCGACTCTCTCTCGAATTGAACCGACGCCGCTTCATCATGGTTCTGGCGCTGCTGCTTGGCGTGGCGCTCTGCGCCCGAGGGCTCACCGCACTGTCCTAGATCCACCTCGCGCCACTCGCGGCCACGACTACGACTTCGCAGCGACCGCCGGAGCACTCTCGTGATGCATCACGACGTACACCATCGCCGCCAAAACGCCACCCACGAGAGGAGCCAGAATGAACAACCACAGCTGGCTGAGCGCGGTGCCCCCGACGACGAGGGCGGGCCCGATGCTGCGAGCCGGGTTGACGGATGTGCCCGTCAGCGGGATGCCAATCATGTGGACCACGACGAGGCTGAATCCAATGGCCATGCCCGCGGTCGTGGGGTTCGCTGCCTTGGCGGTAACGAACAGAATCACCATCACGAAGATGAACGTCAGAATTGTCTCCGCGGCAAACGCACCACCGACGTTCAAGTGGATGTGGGAGGCCGCGCCGTAGCCGTCAACACCCAGTCCCTGCTTGCTCTTGTGGTAGAGGGGCGATCCCGAAAACACCGCCCACAGTGCGTAGGCAGCCGCGATCGCTCCCGCGACTTGCGCGATCCAGTAGCCGAGACCCTCGTGCCACTTCATTCGTCCCGACAGGACGAATCCGATCGTCACGGCGGGATTCACGTGGCATCCCGAGATCGGCCCAATGGCGTAGGCCAGCGCCATCAGAACGAGGCCGAACGTGAGCGCCGTCGCCACAATGCCCGCCGAGTAGCTAGACCCGAAAAGTCCGAAGCCAAACGACAGTGTCGCCGTGCCGACAGCGACAAAAACGAGGACCGCCGTACCGATGAATTCGGCCGCCAGTTTCCGTGGATCAATCATGGGCTCCCCCTCACGTCATCGTGAAATTGGTTCAAATTCACACTACTTGTGGCCCACGAGTCTTTCGGGGATTAACTCCGTCCTGAGGGTTCACGAACCAGGCAGATCTCCCACGTCGGGAACCCCGTTGCCACGAGAATCCTTTTCGCCGACGTCAGGGGTGAAATCCGCTGTGGTTCGTCCACCACGCCATCGTGACGTCACCGACGAGCGCGCACGACGCGCTCGGTGAAACGGCCGCGTTGCAGTCCCTCGCGTCGCGCCAATTCGTTCGTCTGCCATACTGACCACTGGAAGCGGTGTGCCTCGTCCAAGCGCACTGTGCGTCTGCAGCGGCAGCCGCTTTCGGGGAGATGCCATGAGTGATACAAACGCCCCAAAGCGTCTTGACGCGAGTCAGCGCCGAGAAGCGGGACTCGCCGCTCAAGTTCGCACGCCTCACACCTCCCATCGCGGGTGGGTGCCGAGCACCTGTCGACCCGATCCCGCCGAACTTCTCGAGGCGCAGAATGTGACGCGGGAACCGGACCTCGTTCCTGTTCGGCACGGACGAATGTCGGCCTCGCCCTTCACCTTCTACCGTGGCGCGGCCAAGATCATGGCCACGGATCTCGCCGGAACACCGACCGCCGGGATCACAGTGCAGCTGTGTGGGGACGCGCACCTCTCGAATTTTGGACTCTTCGCCTCTCCCGAACGGACGTTGCTGTTCGATCTCAACGACTTTGACGAGACACTGCCCGGTCCGTTCGAATATGACGTGAAGCGGATGGCCGCGAGTTTCAACATCGCTGCACGCAACAATGGATTCACAAAGTCGGACCGAAAGTCGATCACGCGCAACGCGGTGCGTTCCTATCGTGAGGCGATTCTGGAATTTTCCGAGATGCGCTCACTCGACCTCTGGTACGCGAAGTTGTCGGAGTCCGATCTTCGCGGCGCCATCTCTCAACGGACGAAATCGCCAAAGGGTTCGGGAAATAAGCGCGACGCTGCCGCCATGGAAAATGCGCGACGAAAGAGCGAAAAGATCGTCAGCAAGGCGCACTCTCGCGACAGTCTCCAGGCTCTGTCGAAGTTGGCGGAGGTTGTCGACGGAAAGTACCGTATCGTCAGCGAGCCGCCGGTGGTGATCCCCTCGCGCGATCTCGGTCCGGTCTACCAATTGACGCCCGATCAGATACAGGAGACGGTCGTTCGCCAGTTCAATTCCTACAGGGCGCTCCTGCAGTTTGACCGCCAACAACTCCTCGAGCGCTACGAGATCGTGGACGTCGCACGCAAGGTCGTCGGAGTCGGCAGCGTGGGAACGCGAGGCTTCATTGCCCTGCTCATGGGCCGAGATGAAAAGGACCCCCTCTTCTTGCAGGTGAAGGAAGCGTCGAAGTCGGTACTGGAGGATCATCTGCCGCAGAGCCAGTTCCACAACTCGGGCGAGAGGGTGGTGCAGGGCCAACGGATGATGCAGGCGGCCAGCGACATCTTCCTCGGCTGGACCCGCGGTGAGCAAGAAGGGCGCTACTACTACTGGCGTCAGTTGCGCGACATGAAGGGATCTGTCGACGTGGAGACCATGATCCCCTTCGGCATGAACTTCTACGCGAGTATCTGCGGGTGGACGCTCGCACGCGCCCACGCTCGCTCGGGGGACGTCGTCGCGATGGCCGAATACCTCGGCCTGTCGGACGAGTTCGATCGATCGATCGGCGAGTTCTCGGAGCGATACGCCGAACAGAACGAAGAGGACTACGCCGCCTTCATCGACGCAATCAAGTCGGGACGAATTCCAGCTGTCGACGGCGTGTAGCAACGACACCATGACCACCGAATTGAGCCCTCGAGTTCTGGAGACGCCTCGCGCGGCGGGTCTGGCTGGCATCGTGTTCGCCCTCCTGTTCGGCACGTTCCTGTTGCTCGTTCACGACGCGGTGCCCGTTAACCCCAACGTGGTGGGTGGGTGGATGACCACCGCCAGCAAGCGCCACGAGCTCGTCATCGCGCTGTACCTCGTCCCCTTTTGCGGCATTGCGTTCCTCTGGTTTCTCGGAGCAGTGCGCTCGCGCATCGGGGCCGCCGAGGATCGCTTCCTCGCCACCGTCCTCATGGGCAGCGGCTTCCTGTTCGTGGGGATGCTGTTCGTGACTGCGGCTCTGTTCGGGGCCCTGGTGACGATCGCCGGCTCGCACATCTCGTCCATCTCTCCGGGCTCGTGGGCCCTCGGTCGGTCAACCCTGGACAATCTCGCCTCGATCTACGCCATGCGGATGGCCGCCGTCTTTACGATGACAGCGTCGTCGATCGCACTGCGACTTCGGATCTACAACCGCGCGGTCGTCGCCCTCGGCTACGTCACGGGAATCTTGTTGTTGTTCGCCAGCACCTCCAATCCCGTCATCCACATGATGTTCCCGTTTTGGGTGTTGGTCGTCAGCGTCAACATCGTCGTGGTCACATTTCACCAACACGCCGAAGGTGAAGCGATTGCGTCAACGTGAGACCACGCGGTCATCGGACTGCGTCACCCATCGTCCGAGACCACGCCGACGACCCCGGTAGATTCGACTCGTGAGCGATACTCCAGGGCCGCCGACAGCCAACGCCAAGCGTCGGACCAAGCGGGTGGGCGAATCGCGCTGGCCCATGGCGATCGCCATCCTCTCGTGTGGCGCACTGCGCTTCCTGCTTCCCCCGGAGCTGCGCGACCGTGAGGCCAAGTGGGCGTTCATTGTGCTGTTGGTGGTGTTCTTGGCCGTCTTGGTGATCGGTGATCCCGGACGAATCGATCGACAGAAGCCCTGGTTGCGCGTGGTGACCGATCTGGTCATTTCGATCGTGACCCTGGTGAACGCGAGCGCCGCGGTGCGGCTCGTGATTGCCATTGTGAATTCGAAGGGATTCACCAATAACGCCAAAGTTCTTCTCGCCTGCGGTCTCGCGATCTGGCTCACCAACGTGATCGCCTTCGCCCTCTGGTACTGGGATCTCGACCGAGGGGGCGCGGCCGCACGGGCCAACGGAACCGGTACCTTGCCCGCGTTCATCTTCCCCGAGATGCTCAATCCCGACTTCGTCCGCGCCGACTGGACGCCCAACTTCGTCGATTATCTCCATCTGTCGTTCTCGACCGCCACGGCGTTCAGCCCCACGGACGTGTCCGCCGTGAAAAGTTGGGCGAAGTCCGTCATGATCCTCGAGGAGTCGATCTCACTGGTCGTGGCAATTCTCGTCGTGGCGAGAGCCGTCAACATCCTCGCGTAGGAATCCACAGCGGTGCGAGTTCCTCGGACGTCACAACAACGTCACCGAATGTCACGTCACGGCAACGATCATGCCCTTGTCAGGTCCCGTGCAAAGTGGCAAGATCGAGGCCAACATCGCGTCAACCACGTACGACGTGACGCCGATCAGGGGGAACCTACGTGAAATCGAGGGTCATGGCGTGCGTCGCCGGAGCGACGCTGCTCCCATTGATTGCCGTCGCCGCGTTCGCGGCGTCAGTGACGCCCGGGACGCCGACGCAGGTCGCGGCGGCGGTGACGCAATCCGTGAACATTACGTCGATTCCTGCGAATCTCACTCCGAGCCTCACGACGTTCGAGTCACACTCCAGCTATTCGCTGAGCGGACTCACCCTCTTCCATACGTGTGACCCCTACTACTTCCCCGCCCTCGCCGCGGCGCCCAAGGCGTGTTATCTCGGTGACAAGTCCTCAACCAAGACAATCGTCATCATTGGCGACTCCAACGTCGGCAATTGGCTGCCCGCGCTCAACAACGGCCTATTCAAGAGTCACTACCGATTGGCGGTCTTCGCGTTCGAGGGTTGTCCGATGCCCGACCTCACCTACACCGCGACGACAGATCCGTCATCGTTTGCGGCCTGTAACACCTGGCACGCGCACGTCGGCGCAGCGGTTCGAGCGCTCAAACCCATCGCGGTCATTGCGGACTCGGGCGCAGTGGATCTCAGCGTATTCACCAATGCCCAGTGGACCAATGGCGTCAAGGAAATGTTCACGCAGACCACGTACCATCTCGCCAACGTGAAGCGGATCCTCTTTGGCACCAGTCCGTTCTTTTCGTTCGCGGTGCCCGGGTGCGTGGCGTCGAATACGGATCCGCAGAAGTGCGCCAGCTATTTCCAGATCGGTACCGGGTACTACGGCCAATTCGTCGCGCGCGATCCCTTGATCGCGACCGCCGCGAAGGCCACGCTCGTTCCGACGTATCAGTGGTTCTGCACCGGCGATCACTGTTCGCCCATCGTGAGCAAGTTCCTCGTCTACGTGGACGCTGATCACCTCTCGACGGCGTACAGCGATTACCTGTCGACGGTCGCCACCGACGCCGTGACGACCGCTCTCAAGCCCTAACGCTCACGGGGGCGGACGCGGGAAGTCACGTTGCGTGAACGGCAACGACGTCGTCTGATGAACTCGCGGCACGTGCTTCCTCTCGCCGCTGCCACACGTCATTGACGACGAGAGCGATGATGAGCACCATCCCCACGTCGAGCGTGATGCGGTAGCGCCAGTGCCCGACGAAGAGCGCGGCGATCACGAAGGAGTTCACGATCAGCACGCCGAAGAGCCAGTGGGGCCACGGGCGACGGCGACACAGCCACCACCCCGCCATCGCGGAGGGGAACAGCACCCAAAAACTCGCGGCCTGTAGCCACGTCGCCCACGTCGGTTGACCACCCAACCAACCGAGGTGCACGACCCAACCAGGTCGATAGAGTCCAAGGAACCACGCCTCACGCATCACCATCACCAGCGGGACACGACTCAGGTGATGGCTCACGAACGTGAAGGCCTCGTCCCGCATCAGTTTGGACTGCACCGACTCGTCCGAGCTCTGCTTGGCCGCGCGCGCGTACGCCGCGTTCCAGCACGCGGGAGAGTCGTACCCCATGATCGACGTGTCGTAATAGGTGCGATAGCAGTTCGCACCGGCCAGAGTGATACCAAGATTGTTCGAGAGGATCACCGTGTCCGCGAATCGACCTTCGTTGTAGATCCACCACGGAGAGATCACGGCCACCGTCGACAGAACCGCCGCGACGGCACACAGGGCGCGTCGCCGCGTCGTTCGTCGAGCAATGACCACGCCGGCAATCACGAGAACCGCGAGCACGATCTCCGTGCGTGCGAGGCACACGAGCCCCGCGAGCACGCCAAAGGCAACCGCGACTCGCACCGTCACACGATTGCCGTAGCGCAGCGCCACCCATACGGCCGTCACGACGAGCAGAGCGGCGACGGGTTCTGAGACCACGAGGCCGTCACGAATCCAGAAGTCCGGCAGTGCCGCCGTGACGCCCGCGGCGATCAACCCCACGCGCTCGCCACCGAGCTCGCGACCGGTGAGCCCCATCATCATCACGGTGACGGTTCCCAACACCGCCATCACGTTGCGAAGCCCCGCGTAAGCGTGCGGGTCCAGCCACGCGAACGGGGCCATCAAGATCGACGTCAAAGGACCGTGTTGGGCGGTGGGTTGCGAGTAGTTGAGGATGATCGTCCACATGTTGGTGCTGAACAGACGGTGGGCCTGCACGACGTACCAGCCCTCGTCGGTGAGCCAGTTGTAGGGCATTTCGAACTGGACGTAGATCAGTCGCCACGCCAGTGCGAGCGCGGCGATGATCGCGAGACGCCGCGCGAAGGGTGTCCAAGAGCGAGGAGAGCGAATCCTCCAGTTGTGTTCGATGGAGGCGACACTAGCCAATCGTGATCACGAGGAGTTGGTCACATCGTTGTGACTAGATGCGCAGAACCCAACGGTCACTTGAACAGTTGACGCTGACGGTCGATCGAATGACACGCGTGTGTTCACGCGGTTGTCACAATGTCACCTGAGGGACAAGAATGTCGAAGTGGCTACCTCGAACGCAGCGCGTCCGCTCTCACGGCGCGCCATTCCCACGCAGGCACGCTCCACGATCACGGTTGAGAAGATTTTGAGTTCGGCGACCACGATCCTGTACGAGCGTGGGTTACAAGAACTCAATACCAACGCCGTGGCCGCGCACGCGGGCATCAACGTGGCGACCCTGTACCACTACTTCCCAGACAAGGTCGCCATTCTGGCTGAACTGTTTCAACGCGACGAGACTCGTCGATCTGACTACTTGTCAATGAGGCTCGAAGAGCTTCCCGACGTCATGAACCTCGAGGAGTGGACGGGTGACCTCATCCATTCGATCGTCGACTTGCGTCGCCAGTGGCCGGCGACCGCGGTGCTGCGCCAAGCGTGCCGCACCGTTCCGGAGCTCCTCGGACGCGAAGAAGCCGACAACGAGGAATTGGTCGATCTGTTCTCGAAGGTGCTCCGTCGTCGATTCCGCCACCTGTCACCCAACCGCGCTCGCAACGCGGGTCGGATGTTGATCGAGACCGGGTCAGCGCTGTTCGATCGCGCGACCGTTGACGCGGAGCACTCCGCGGGACTCGTGAAGGAGACGATCTACATGTTGTCGTCGTATCTCGAACGACTCGAAGCCGGCTACTAAACGCCGACCACTCGCGTCGCGACCCGGCGGACGCGAGCACACACGTTGTGGTCGATTGACGTGACGTTCGTCACGTGCCAACATCGGCGCGTGCGGTTCGTCGTGGTCGGAGCGGGGGCGATCGGTGGCACCATCGCGGGTCGACTTCACCAGATCGGCAGTGACGTCGTCGTGGTCGCCCGAGGATCGAACTTCGACGCCCTGACCCAGCACGGACTGACGGTGGAGTCCCCGGAGAGCACCGAGCACCTTTCGATCCCCTGTGTGGACTCCGTCACGAAGGTTGGCGTGAGCTCCGACGACGTCGTCGTCATTGCGGTCAAGAGCCAGGACACCCTGGGAGTCGTCCGCGATCTCGCCGCGAGCGCCGAGACCGGTGTCGCGATCGTGTGCGCCCAGAACGGGCTCGAGAACGAACGAGTCGCGCTTCGTTACTTCCCCGACGTCTACGGCATGTGCGTCATGTGCCCCGCGTCGCACTTGGCACCGGGCGTCGTCCAGATTCACTGCGCTCCGGTTTCGGGAGTTCTGGATCTCGGTCGCTGGCCCGGTGGCCGCGACGACCGCGCGTCGTTCATCGCGTCGACACTGGAACGCGCAACTTTTCGGTCGGCGGCCCTGGAGGACATCGCCACGCTCAAGTGGGGCAAGTTGCTCTCCAACATTCACAACGCCATCGAGGCACTGTGTGGTCACGACCACGAGACTCGTGAGCTGATGCGCCGTGTGGACGACGAAGCCGTCCGTGTCCTCGCCGCGCATGGTCTCGACGCGGCCGTCGCTCGCGCAGCTTTGGCGACGTGCGTCACCGAGGTGAACTACCGGCCCGTGGGCGGCACGCAGCGCGGCGGCGGTTCATCGTGGCAGAGCCTGGCGCGTGGCACGGGCACGATTGAAACGGACTACCTGAATGGTGAGATCACGCTGCTGGGGCGACTGCACGCGATACCGACTCCCGTCAACGACATGCTGCAGCGAACCGCCAACGCCGTCGCGCGTGCTCACGGTGCGCCGGGTCAGTTCACCGAGAGTGAGCTGCTCGAGCGTGTGGTGTGACGGGTGATTGACGGGTCGCTGTCGACACGGCCCGACGTCCAACTCACCGGAACACGATGGTAAGTTTTCATCATCGTGGTGCGGCACTTCCACGCCTGAAGGAGTTCCCGTGAACGCAGTGCTCGGGCGTCGTCGCCCCCGGCTGTGGCCACGCCGAAGCGTGGTCGCGGCCACCGTCCTCGTCGGGTCACTTGCCTGGACGATCACCGCTGCGCACGCGGACGCACCCGCGAAGGTGACACAACTGACGCTACCGACCGGCGCGCGGACGACGGGTCAAGCGGCGTCCATCAACGCCGTTGCGTGCTCCGGACTCAACACCTGCGTCGCGGTGGGCTCCTTTCGTACTAGCGCGGGCAATCAACCGCTGGTCGTGAACGAGGTGAACGGCGTCTGGAGCGCCGGTCGTCGCCTGAATCTGCCGAGCGGCGCGGTGGCGTCCACCGCGAGCGCACCGAACAGGATCACGGAGTTGCTCGGCGTCGCCTGTCCGGTGACGGGTGGCTGTGTCGCGGTGGGAACGTACGACACGGCGGGCGGATTCGAACCGATGATGGCGACCGAGGTGAACGGCGTGTGGCGAAACCCGACGAGCGTCGCGCTGCCGAGCGGTGCACCCGGCACTAATCAGGCGGCGTCGCTCAACGCCATCTCGTGCGCGGGCGTCGGCAACTGCGTCGGCGTGGGGACGTACGCCGAGAACTCGTCCGACCAGGAGTCCTGGTCGGTCACCGAGAGTGCGGGGACGTGGTCGGCGGCGGTGAATACGCCGCTGCCGTCGGGTTTCCTCACCGTTGATCAGGAGGCGAGTCTCAACGGCGTGTCGTGTCACGCTGCGGGCGACTGCACGGCCGTTGGAACATTCGTCGGCACCGTGGACGCTCTGAGCGACGACGAAGCCTACGTCGTGACGTCCACGAAGGGCACCTGGAACGCCGCGAGCGCGGTCGCCATCGCGCTGCCGGACGATGCGGCAGCGACGGGCACCGACAGTTTCAATGGCCTCAACGCGGTCTCGTGCCCGTCGGTGGCGAACTGCGTCGCGGTCGGCCAATACGCCACCACGACGGGGTACGTCCCTCTCGCGGTGACCGAGTCCGCGGGCGTGTGGTCCTCCGGCGTGCGGGTCGCCGCGCCCGTCACGAGCTTGTCGGGCACTCCCATCGCCGACCTGATCGCGATCGATTGTTCCACGACGACGTCGTGCGAAGCGGTCGGCGGTGACGGCAACCAATCTCTCGCCCAACCCCTCCGCGCCACGCAGTCCGAGGGGGTGTGGAGCGCGGGGGCGTTCGAGGGCCTGCCGAGCGACGCGCACGTCACCAGTGGCGTCGCCACCGGACAGGGATTCGGTGTGCACTGTTTCGTGCCGGGCGCGTGCCTCGTCGTCGGTGCGTACCTGACGACGCGTGGCACCGAAGGGTACGCCTCGACGCCCGCGACACCTCCCAACCCTCCGACGAATGTTCTCGTGGCGTCGCGCAGTTCACAGGTCACGGTGAGTTGGACGCCGCCCGGCTACGTCGGCGGCGGCTCACAGTCGGTGACGAGCTACACCGCGACCTTGAGTCCGGGGGGCGAGAGTTGTTCGACGACCGCTCTCGCGTGCACGCTGACCGGGCTCACCAACGGCGTGTCGTACGTGGCGACCGTCACCGCGACCAACGCCATCGGGACGTCGGTGGCGTCCGCACCCTCGACGGGCGCCACTCCGGCGGCGGTGCCGGACGCCCCTGTCATCACCCGGCTCCGCGACCTCCACGACGGATTCCAACTCACCTTGCGCGTACCGGATGACAACGGAGCCGCCATCGTCACGTACGAGTTCAGTCTCGACGGGGGCGCGAAGTGGCGACACCGGACATCGGGCACGACGTCGCGATTCCTCACGATCACCGGTCTCGCGTCCAAGCACGCGTACCGAATCGCCGTACGAGCGGTGAATCGTGTCGGCCCGGGCCTCGCGTCACCCGTCGTCACCGCCACGACAAAGTGAGGAACAAAGCCACGTCCGCCCTCGTGGCGACGCCTTTCGGCCGAAGGGTTTCCTTATAATGAGAGTTTCGGGCGACGCGCTCGGACGATGAAGGAGAGTTGATGCGTCGATTTTCCGTCGCTCTCGCACTCTTTGTAGCGATCGTCGTGGCACTGGTGAACGTCAACGTCGGGGTGGTCGCTGCCACGACGACGCCCTCACCCACGCTGTACCAGTGCGTCAAGATCGTGCACTCCGAGCTCTACGCCAAAGGTCACCTCACGATCGCCACCGACAACCCTGTCTACGCCCCGTGGTTCGAGAACAACTCCCCGAGCAACGGTGACGGGTACGAGTCGGCGCTGGCGTATCTGCTGGCCCACGAGCTCGGGTTCGCGCCCAAGGATGTGAAGTGGGTCACGGAGCCCTTCGCGGACAGCTACCAGTCGGGGACGAAGAACTTCGACTTCGACATCAACGAGGTCACCTACAGCGCCGCGTGGGCGCAGAACGTTGCGTTCTCCACGACCTATTACAACGTGCAGCAGTCCCTCGTCGCCATGCGCAGCGACCCGATTGTGAAGCACCACACGGTGGCGCAACTGCGGAAATACCGCTACGGGGCTATCTCGGGTACCGCGGCGGCCACCTACGTCACCACCGACATCAAGCCCACGACCTCGATCAAACTGTTCTCAACGCTCGCTCTCGCGGAAGCCGCGCTCGAGAGCGGCGCGATTGACGCGCTCGTCATCGACACGCCCACCGGCAACCACGCCGTCACCTGGGATATCGTCGCCGCGAACGACGCACCACTGGCGACGCAGGTGGGCCAATTCGCCTACGTGCCCAACACCGACTACTACGCGCTCGTGATGCAGAAGAAGAATCCGTTGGCCGTCTGCGTGGACGTCGCCCTCGCGAAGATCCACACGGACGGGTCGATCGCGACACTCACGAAGAAGTGGCTGGGGATCTACACCAGCGTGCCGTCGATCAAGCCGTAATGACTCAGGAGGCGCGAGCGCGCACCTCGGGCAGGGTCACGAGCAAGTCGTAGAGTTCCTGGTCACGCTCCCACGTGAGTCGTTCGCGAGCGTGTTCGAGCGGAATCCAGAGAAGTTCGTCGACTTCCTCGTTCGGCTGGAAATCGCCACCGAGCGACACCATGAGGTAATAGGCGACGATCTTGGGCTTCCCCTTCCGGTGGACGTAGCTGGTCGTGCCGATGAAGCGAACGATCTCGCACTCGTGACCCGTCTCTTCGACCACTTCACGTAGGGCGCACTCTTCAAAGGTCTCGGACTCGGCCAGCTTGCCCTTCGGGAACGTCCAGTCCCCGCGCGCCTCGCGATAGACGCACGCCACCTCCACCCGGCCACTGGCCACGAACCGGATCATGACGCCACCGGCCGCTCGAATGAGATCGCTCGGCGCGTCCTCGGGAACGATGAGCTCACCGGTCATGAGGTACACATCTCGAACGTAGTTCGCGCCGCCGCGATTTCGGTGTCATTGTCCGCGCGGTAAAGAGGTCGTGGGACACATCCGTAGAGTAGTGACTGTGCTGATCGTCTCCCTGCCGATCGGGTGGCGACTCGTCATCTATCTGGCGGCCGGCGTCGCCGCGGGCGTCGCCAACGGCATCGCCGGAGGAGGCACCTTCATCACCTTTCCCACGATGCTGGCGCTCGGCGTGCCCGCACTCCAGGCCAACGTCTCCTCCACGGTGGGCGTCTTGCCGAGTTATCTCGGGGGACTCCGGGGCTTTCGGCACGAACTCACCGAGCGACGCGCGCTGATCCGTCGGCTCGTCCCGTCGTGTCTCGTCGGTACGGGTGTCGGCGCGGCCCTGCTGCTCACGGGTTCGTCCGCCACGTTCCGGTCCGTCGTGCCGTGGCTGATCGGTGGCGCAACCGTGGTCTTCGCTCTGTCCCCGCTCATCACGAAACGGCTCGCCCACATCAGTCACGACCACCCCACACGCCGGTGGGCCCTGCAGATCGGCGTGTTCCTCGTCGCCGTCTACGGCGGCTACTTCGGTGCCGGACTCGGCATCATGCTGCTCGCCGTGATGGGTGTGACACTCCCGGACGACCTCGGCACGTTGCAGGGACTTCGCAACGCACTGTCGATGGTGATCAATCTGATCGCCGCCGCCATCTTCATCGTGCGCGGCCACCTCGCCACCGAAGCGGTCCTGATGATCCTGCTCGGGACCCTCGTCGGTGGGTGGTTGGGCACGATGCTCATCATGCGCCTCCGGCCCACCACCGTCCGGGCGATCATTGTGGTCATCGGCGCCGCGACCGCCATCCGACTTGCCGTGTAGACGACGTTGTGAATTGTTGACCTCCCAGGTAGGGTTAGGTCGTGAAGACCTTCTTCTCATTCCCGAATCCGGTGAACGACGCCGCCGCGCGCACCGTGGCGCTGGGCGTGGTGGCGATGTCGGTCGCTGCGCTCGTGTTGGGAGTCCCGTGGCTGCTCATTCCCCTGACCTACGGATTCGCCGCGCGGGTGGCCGCCGGCCCGACGATCTCGCCCCTGGGATGGTTCGCCGTGAACGTCGCGGCGCCCCGACTCGGTCGGTCGCGCTCATTTGCTCACTGGGTCCGGTTCGTGCCCGGACCTCCGAAGCGCTTCGCCCAAGGGGTGGGTCTGACCTTCACCGTCGCGACCTGTGTCCTGTGGGCCACGGTGGGGTGGAGTGACGCGCGCTGGGTCCTGGTGCCGCTCATCGCCGCCGCGAGCCTCGAAGGATTCGCGGGCTACTGCCTCGGGTGCACGATGTTCGGGTGGCTCATGCGCCACGGAGTCATTCCGCAGGACGTCTGCGAGGAGTGCGGCGATCTCTCTGCGCGATACGCGCGCCTCGACTCCTCCTCAAACTCTTAGAAATCTGACGACCGCGGCCCCCGCGACGAGCCCTAGATTGGTGGACAGCGTGAAGACGGGGGTGCACAGGGTGTGAAAAGTCGGCGTCCGAGTCTCGCGGGTGTTCGTCACGTCCGTCACGCGACGCACGTCATCGCCGCGACCGCTCTGGCCGTCGCGGGACTCACCCTCACTCCGCTAGGTGCTCAAGCGGCGTCGCCACGCGTCGTCGTTGATCACGGTGAGAGTGTGCCGCGCACGATCACGCACCTCCCTCTCGCACCCACGACCAGTTTCGACGTGGTCCTGACGCCGCACGACGGAAGCGGACTTGCCTCACTGCTCACCGCCGTCTCGACGCCCACCTCGCCGTTGTTTCGCCACTTCCTCGCGCCGGGCCAGTTCGCCACCGACTTCGCACCCCGCCAGAGCACCGTCGAGCGCGTGGAGACGTATTTTCGTCACGAGGGGCTCCGGGTGTCGCGCACGGCGGGCAGGCCCCTGATCATCCACGTCGCGGGGGCGTCCACTCGAATCGGTCGCGCCTTCGCGGCGCACCTCGAGTCCGTGCGTCGCCCCGACGGAGTTGTCGCGACGCTGTGGCGGGGCACGGCGACACTGCCGAGCGACGTCGCCGACGCCATCACGGCGGTCGACGGTTTGTCGTCCTGGCAGGGTCCGCACTCGCAGCGGCTCCTCGCTCGCTCGAGCACCCACTCGGTCAGTGCCCACACGACAACCCCCGGAACCTGCGCCGCCGCGCAGGCTCTCCAGCAGCGGATTCGTCCACCTCCTACCTGCCCGCTCAGCAGGCCGCCGCCTACGGGATCTCCCAGCAGTGGACGCTCGGCAACAACGGCGCCGGCCGGCCATCGCGATCTACGAGCTGGCGAACTACCAGGCGAGCGACGTGAACCAGTGCTTCTCCTGCTTCCACTTGAAGCCCTCGATCACCAACGTGAACGTCGACGGAGGTTCCGTCGTCAGCCAGGACGACCAGCCCCTCAACGGCCAAGGTCCCGAGGGTAAGGCGAACCTCGACGTGGAAGAGGCCGGAGTGTTGGCGCCCGGCGCATCACTGATCGTCTACCAGGGCACCCAGACCACCAGCGCCGGTGGACTCGACACTTACCAGGCCATCGCCACGGCCGACCAGGCGAGTGTGGTGACGACGTCGTGGGGTGGCTGCGAGGACGCTCAGGTCTCCAGTTCGGACATGTCCGCGGAGAACGTGATCTTCGAGCAGATGTCGCTCCAGGGCCAGACGATCCTCTCGGCCGCGGGCGACAACGGCTCTTCGGACTGCTGGGACGGTACACACGCCAGTACTGAAGAGCTCGCCGTGGACGATCCCGCGTCACAGCCCGACGTCACCGGCGTGGGTGGACTCACCGTGACCTCTCTCGCCTCCACCAGCCCCCCGTCCACGCTGTCCGAAACCGTCTGGAACGCAGATCAGGGCGCAGGCGGCGGCGGCGTGTCGCAGTACTGGCCGCAGCCAACCTGGCAGAGCGGCGACGGTGTGCCGGTCGGCACGAAGCGGCTCGTCCCGGACCTCTCCGTGATGGCTAATCCCGCGACGGGATTCCTCGAGTACAACTTCGGCTTTTGGCAACCCATTGGGGGTACGTCGATTGGGTCGCCCATCATGGCGGCGGTCGTGGCGACGGCCGATCAAGCCTGCGGCGGCCGGCTCGGACTGATCAACCCCACCTTGTACGCCCTCGCGGCCAAGGGACAGGGGTTCAACGACGTCACCACGGGACGGAACTACTTGTTCAGTTCCACCTTTCCGGACTACAAGGCCAAGGCGGGCTACGACCTCGCGTCCGGGCTGGGTAGCCCCAACCCCACGTCCTTCATCACCGACCTGTGCACGATTGCGCCGTCCGCGTCGACGAGCAGCGTTGTCGTGACGCCGAACTCGCCGTCGCCGGACCTCGCCTTCGGCGCCACCGCGACGCTCACGGTGCGCAACTCGTCCGACGCCGCTCTCGCCTACGTGGACCCGAAGGCCACCGCGACTGAGGCTGGCGCCAACCCGACCGTGACCGCGCTGTCATCGTGGACCAACGCCAACGGCGTCATCTCCTACAGTGTCGACTCCTCGGTACCGGGCACGGTCGCTCTCAGTTTCAGTGTCGGTGCCACGGTCGTGGCGACGTCCTCGATCACCTTCGGTTCCTCGGTGTCGCTCGCGACCACACCGTTTCTCCGCCTGGGGAGCGCGCGAGGTCTCCTCGCCAACGCCACGGACGCGGCGAACCAACAGGTCGCGCTCGGCGTGACGTCGGCGCACACGATGACGGCGGAGGTCGGCACGAGCACCAGCGTCACGAACCTGAGCACCAAATTCCATCTGACACCGGTCGACGGCGTCCCGGCGGTCTCCTGCTCGAACGTCAGCTGCGTCGCGGCGGTCGACGTCGACGGCGGCCTGGGCGTGCTCTCCAACGTGCAGACGCCGAGCCACGCCACCTACGACGACGTCGCCAAGCTCTCCACTCTGGCGTCGAAGATCACCTCGGGATCGCTGTCCGTCGTCGCGGGTGCGGGCGGGAGCTACGTCGACGTCAGCTACCTCACCAGTGCGGGCCAGGTCGTGCTCGCCCAGTGGCGCGCGAGCACGAACCGTTTCACGTTCACCAACGTCACCGCTCTCACGCACCTCGCGAAGGCGTCGAGCGGGACCTCACTGGTCACCACGAGCGCGTCGCAGGCGTACATCGCCACACGCGTGGGTCTGAATCTGTGGCTGCTGCGCGCTGGTGCCACCTCCAGCGCGACCAACGTGACGATCTCAACGAAGTACTCCTCGAGTGGCACCAACGCCTTCGTCGGTGCACCGCAACTCATCCGCGACACGGGGGATCACAATCAGTTGCGGCTCCTCGGTCGCACCGCGGCGGGAGCACTCGTGATCTTCAACGCCACCACCGCGTCTCCCGTGACGCTGTCGAGCTTCACCGTCGTCGCGTCGAGCGGTGTGGGTGCCTTCGGATTCATCGCGGGGCCGCTCTCGGTGCCCTCGAGTGCGGACGACATCGAGTACCTCGTCGGTTCCACAGTCGACGTCGCCGTCAACGGGCCGGCGTGGACGTCGCTTCCCGTATCGACATTGACCGCCACGCCACTCGTCGCCACAAGTCTCAGTAACGGGGCCGTGCCCCTCATCGCCACGAACGGCGCGATTGACGCACTTTCGGTGTGACTCGGGACCGTTGTGGGTTCCCTCTAGACTTTTTCCGGGTGGAGGTCCTCAGCGGGTGCGCGGCACCCTGGGAGAAGGACACGAGTGCAGTTGATGCGAGGAACCAGCGTGGTCGCGCTGGCGATGAGTCTGGTGCTCGCCACCGCGGGCGCCGCACAGTCGACGACGAGCGCGGTGGGTCGCGCGAGCGCTCGAACGACTTCGTCGGCAAAGTCAACCTCCCTGCCGCTCTACGAGTTCAACAAGACCGGTACCGGGGCGTTGCCGTGGACCGCGACGTCACTGTCGTCCATCGACGCCAACACGACCATGATCGCCGGTCCGCGCACGGCGGAGAGCGGCGCGGGAGTGAACGTCGTCGCGTACGCCACGAGTGCCCACTCGGTGGCCTTCGTGACCGACGACGCGGGCGTCGCGACGTTCACCAACCTCGATACCGATCCCGCCCTGCCCCCCACGGCGGACGCTCCGGTTCCCTTCTTTGACTCGCTCGGCCGTCTGAACATCGTCTACGTCGCCACCGGCGGTCACGTGATCCTCGTCACCGACAACAGCTCCCCCGTCGCCACGCTCGGGCGAGCGAGTCAGTTCCTCCATCCCTCCTGGTTCGAGCGCGACCTCACCGCCGCGGCGGTCTCGACATCGTGGCCCACGGGTGTGGCGGCCACCGGTGAGGTGGCGGCCGTCGCGAGCGGATCGAACGACCTCTTCGCCGTGCGCACGACCGCCAACCAGCTCGTCGCACTGACCGTGCCGGACCAACGACCGTTCCCCGTCACCGCCGCCGTCGCGGTCGCGCCCGCCCTCACCCTCGGCAGCAACCCGGTCTTCGTGGGTTCGCCCGTCGCGGGTTTGGCGACCGTCGCCGCCACGACGAGTACCGGACACGAGGACATCTTCAGCCAGAGCGCGCCCGACACTTGGGTCGTGACCGATCTCTACAGCACCATCAAGTCCCCGCCCGTCGCCGGCGATCTCGCCGCCGCCGCGACGAGCACGTCGGAGTACGTAGCCGGGGCCTCCGTCGGCAGCGGCGACGTGGAACTCGACACCTACTCGTTCTCCTCGGACAAGTGGACCAACACCAACCTCACCACCAAGACCGCCACCTTGGCGACGCCCGGTCCGCCGCTCGCGGGCGAGCTCGCCCTGACACTGGTGAACTCGACCGTGTCGGTCGCGGGCGCGGCGTCGGGTTGGGGCGACCTGTTCGACTACACGAACACGGGCACGAAGGCGGCGTGGGTCGCCACCGACGTGTCGGCGACGGGGGGATCGACCGCCAAGACCGTCGGGACCCAGGTGGCGGCGGTGGATCCGAGCGGCACGGTGACGTTCTTCGCCGGCGGCGTCGCGACGCCCGCGCCCCCGGGTGTGGGGATCTACGACATTCCGTCGGCCGACCTCGGCCACGCCGTCGGCGACGGCTGGCCGATCCTCGCCGACACCGGGGGACTCGGCGCGAACTCTCTGCCGTGGGTGGACGTGCCCTCGGGCGCGACGCCGGCCGCCCTCGCCACGTCGATCAAGGACTCGACCGACTTCGCCGTGGGTGACGCGATCCAGAACTCCCACAAGCGGGAGACCTGGCTGTCGTTTTGGACCGTCAGTGGTCCGAACGCCACCGAGACCTACGGACCCGGGGCCTTCAAGGCCAACGCGTTCGCGGCGGGTGCGGCGGTGGCGGGGACCATCGACCAGTACGCGGCCAACGGTCTCGGACTGAAGCCCGACTGGGTGATCCTTGACCCCGAGGGATACCCGGACAACCACTCCCAGCTCGACGGCATGGACGTGAACAGCGTTACCGGCAACGGGCACGAGATCACCGTGACGACCCTGTCCCCGTCGTCACTGAAGACGGGCGACCAGGTCTCGCTCGCCGACACCGGGATCAACGCCCTCAACATCGATGGCGCCACCATCACGGTCATCAAGCCCGATCAGTTCACGTTCCCGAGCACGGTGAAGGGCAATCCTTCCAAGGGCTATCTCCTCACGACCACGGGTCGGATTCTCAACTCCTCCCTCTACGTCGCGAACTGGAACGCGCTCATGACCGGATGGCGTGACGGCATCTCCTCGGTCGACCCGTCACTCAACGCGGCGATCTACACCGAGGAGTCCCAGTACGCCGCCGCGGGCATCGCCAATACGTCAATGCCGGTGTTCATGGCGATCGCCTGGGGCAACGGGGGCTACGCCCCCGTGCCCATCGCCCACTCGAGCAACGTGTTGGGATTCATCGAATTCGGCAACGTCTGCTCCTCCGGCCAGGTCCAACGCCAGCTCGACATGTTCAAGTCGTCGCCGTGGAATGGCCGCTACAACACCGTCCAGTTCGAGCCCCCCGGATACTGCAAGCCGTCGACGCCGTAACCTAGTGACGTGAGTGACGCCACGGACGAACCAACGAACCCCACGGACGAACCGTCCGCCAAAATCGCCGGCGACCTTCGCGACCTGTTCAAGCAGTTCGCCCAACCCGTTCTCGAGTCGCTCGATTCGCGCCTGCGCGAGCAAGTCGACAAGCGCGTCGACGATCGCGTGGACGAGAATCTCGGCGACAAGGTCGACGAGATCTTGGCCAATCGGCTCGCCGTCCTCGAACGCGCCGTCGCGGACCTCGATCGCGCCGTGCGGGCGTTGCAGAGCAAACTGGATGAACTCAGCGACGCGTCGTCGACGTAACGGCCTCAACCGACGTCGACAACCTCGCCGGCGACCAACGTCATTGTGCGCCGGACCCGCGCGGGAACCCGGTGATCGTTGACAATCCCACCCGTCAAATTGAGCGGGTCACACGCGGCGAGGGTTAACTCCTCGTGCGACGTGGGCTGCGCCAAGGCGTCGAGCGCCTCCGGATGGGCGAACTGTTCGCCGGCCAGCCCCTGGACGAATCGTCCGCCGAGAACTTCGCCGCGCGCCTCGAGGCGACGCAGGGCCCAACTCACGTACCGCCAGGGCACGTGATACGACTCCTGCGCGAAGAGCTCGGTAAGTCACAATGCCCCATCGCACAACCAACTGCTCGGCGATGCGTTCGGCCAACGACTCGTACTCGAGCGGCGACAGTGGCTCGTCGTTCGCGACCACCAAACTCCACCGACCTTCGCCGACGCCGGTGGACGCGGGGGCTCGATGCGTCGCGAGCGACAGTCGTCGCGCTGATCCGTATCCGACGGAACCTCCGTGGCGGCGTGCCCCGAGGAGGCTGCGGACCGCCGAAAAGGCGTCGGCCGTCACGAGGCCCCGGGCGACGAGGTCCCACACCCCCTCGTCAACCTCCGTCGGGAGACGACCCGTCAGTGCGCCGAGGGAGGCGCGAAACTGCGCACCCCGCGTCGCGAGGACGTCGTAGATGTCGCGTGCCGGGCCGCCCGCCGGGGCCACGGGCGGTTGCGTCAGACGCACGGCGCGCAGCTGCCAGTCGAGGTCCTCGCGCATGAGGATCGCGAGCGGTGTCGACGCCGAGGGGGTGGCGGATCCCCGAGAGTCGTCGTCGCCCGATCGCGGCGAGAGCCGCGCCCAAGCCACCTCACCGCTCAGACACAGCTCGTCCAGCCACTCCGGGCGGTAGTCGCGCACGCGGCGACGCAGGACGGAGTGCTCCCATTCCCCCGCGGCCAACTCCACTCCCTGCAACTGGTCGATCACCTGACGCAGACCCTCGCGGCCCTCGAGAACCGCGCCGGTGGCGGCGTGTTGCCACCGGGTCAAAAAGTCAAAGTAGTGCGCGACGGGAACCGCGACGTAGCTCGCGCGTCGCCGCTGACGTGCCATGCGGTTCAATCGAGCGAACGTGTGCCGCGCACACCACCGTCCATCGTCGATCTGCATGGCGTAGCCCGTCGCCTCCAGGCGAGCAATGGCGCTCCGCGCTCGGCCGGGTGACAACGGCGCACCCCGCAACTCCCCCGCACCGAGTGGGCCGTCGCCCACCAGCTCGTCGAGGCTCACCGGTCCGGCGGTGGCGAGGTGGACCCGCAACATCGTCGCGGCGGCGTCATCGTCCTCAACCAGTTCGGCGAGTTCACGGTGCTGAACCATCGACACCCACGCCACGCCCGACGTCGTGGCGCGCCCGTCTCGTCGCAGCTCGTCAAACCACGTGGTCCACGACGCCACCGGTCGAATGGCGCCGGCGTCCATCAACAGATCCGCGAGCTCATCGGCGCTGCGGACGCGCACGACGCTTTGGGCCACGACTTCGCGCACGAGTTCCGGCTCGAGGGCGCGCCGTTCGCTCGCGACGGGCAAGCCGCGTTCGTCGAGTTCGCCGACGCCGCGCGTGGTCGAGACGGCGCGGGTGCGTCGCTCCTCGAGGGGGGCGTCGTCGAGGTACGTGAAGGGGCGACCGTTGATGATGCCGTGCGCCAGCAACGATGGTTCGGCGGTATCCACGCAGTGCACGCGCACCTCGCCGGACTCCAGTCGACGCAGCAGTCCTTCCAGCCGCGTCGCGTCCAGCGGCTCGAAAAGGACGTCCGCGATCGTCTGGCGAACGAGGACGTGGTCGGGGATCGGGATCGGACCCGCCGGTGCGTTCTCCTGGCACGCCGCGAGCGAGGGCCAGGTCGCGGCCATGAGGTCGTCGGCCTCCATGCGCTGGAGGTGGATGGGACGCCGCTGTCCGTTCATCGACCGACGCATCACGAGTGCGCGCGCGGTATTCCAGCGCCACCGAGCCGCCAGCATCGGGAGGGGCAGCACCGCTTGGGTCAGGACGTCGCGCACGGTCGTGCTGCGCACCAACTTCGTGACCGAGTCCAGGGCGAACGAGTGGTGGGGGCCGAGGGCGATGGTGATCGAGTCATCGTCGGCCGCGGCCTGTAACTCGAAGTCGAAGGTCACGCAGAAGCGCTTTCGAAGGGCCAAGCCCAACGCCCGATTCAACCGTGCGCCGTGGGGAGAGTGCACGACGAGGTGCGACGACTCGGTCTCGTCGAAGAATCGCTCGACGATGAGGGTCGTCGTGGTGGGCAGATCGCCGAGAACCTCGTAGCTCTTCGACAGAAAGTTGACCGCCTGGGTCGCCGCGTCCAAACTCACTCCGGGAATCGCCAACAGCACCGCGCGGGCACTGTCGCCGTCGCGACGAGAGAGCGGGTCGAGAAGCGAGGCGTGAATCCGCGCGACCTCCGCGCTCAGTTCAATCGTGCGACCAGGTGACTCGCCAAACCAGAACGGCGTGGTCGGTGACGCTCCCTCGGCGTCGATCACCCGCACGACGCTCGTCTCGATGCGAGTCACCCGCCAGGCGTGCGTGCCGAGGAGAAAGACGTCGCCCGCCATGCTCTCGATCGCGAAGTCCTCGTCGAGAGTCCCGACGGTGACACCGTCGGGATCGAGAACCACCCGATATTCGCCGGTGTCCGGAATGGCTCCGGCACCTCCGATCGCCGCCAACGAGGCTCCTCGGCGCGGGCGGAGCGTCCCGTTGATCGGATCGTGATGGAGGTGCGCGCCGCGCGGACCGTGACCGGTGACGATGCCCCGACTCGTCATCTCAATGACCTCGTCAAAACTCTCCCGACTGAGGTCCTTGTACGGCGCGGCGGTCGTGAAGAGATCGAAGAGGTTCTCGACGGTGTCATCACCCCGGGCAGCCACCTCGGCGACGACCTGCTGGGCCAGGATGTCGAGGGGAGCGATCGGTGGTTCGAGGGCGTCGAGGACCCCGCGGTCGACGGCGTCCAAGAGCGCGATCGACTCAACGAGCTCGTGGCGGTTCATCGGGAAGATGCGCCCCTTCGGCACACCCCCCACCTGGTGATTCGCCCGGCCAATGCGTTGGAGAAACGTGGCAATGGACCGGGGGGAACCCACTTGGCAGACGACTTCCACGGGTCCGACATCGATCCCGAGTTCGAGTGAGGCGGTCGCCACCAGCGCCCGCAGATCCCCCGCGCGGAGCCGGCGCTCGACCTCGCGTCGACGATGCGTCGAGAGTGAACCGTGGTGGGCGGCGACGGAGAGCTCCGCGTCGGCGAGCAAACCACCCTCACTCAATGCTTCCGCCAATCGATGGGCCATTCGCTCCGCCAACCGGCGGCTCTGCACGAAGATCAGCGTCGTTCGATGCTCGACAACGTAGTCGCCCAACTTCGACAGGATCTCCGCGAACTGCTCGCCCGACAGAACGCTGTCGAGTTCGCCGTCGGGAAGCTCGATCGCGAGATCCATGGCCCGAGGGCGGCTGCAGTCGAGGATCGTCGCACGCGCGCGCGTCGGCGCGACGCCCGACAGCATGTCCGCCACCAGTTCCAACGGTCGTTGCGTTGCGGAGAGTCCGATTCGCTGCGGCCGTCGTCGCCCTCCCTCGACGACCAACCTCTCGAGCCGTTCGAGGCTGAGGGTGAGGTGGGAACCACGCTTGTCGCGACACATGGTGTGGATCTCGTCGACGATCACCGTGTCGACGTGGCGCAGCATCGATCGACCCGACGCGCTCGTGAGCAAGAGATAGAAGGTCTCCGGGGTCGTCACGTAGATGTGAGCCGGAGAACGGCGCTGCGCCGCGCGCTCGGAGTCGGTGGTGTCTCCCGTGCGCACGTCCACGCGCACGCTCGGCGCGACGTATCCCATCTGCGCGCTCAGGTCACGCAACTCCTCGAGGGGCTGCAACAGATTCTCGCGGACGTCGCTCGCCAGTGCGCGCAGTGGCGACAGATAGAGGACCGCCGGACCGGGGACCTTGTCGGGGGGTGGCCCGCCACATCTGGTCGATCGCGACCAGGAACGCCGTGAGCGTCTTTCCGCTTCCCGTGGGCGACGCAACCAACACGTCTTCTCCCGATGGCAGGCGGGGCCACGCTGCTTCCTGGGGTGGTGTTGGTCCCCCGGGGAACTTCTGCTCGAACCACGCCCGAACCACCGGGTGAAACGAGTCGAGCGTGCTCACTCTTGTAGTTGATCCGATGACTGTGACAACCGTCCCTGCCGGTCACGTCGGATCGCCCACCGCACGGTCAGGACAATCAACACGACAACCGCCGCGAGAAAGAATCCGAAGACAATGCTGAAGGCCACGCTCCAAGGTTAGGGCGTGTCACAGTCGGCCGTCAGAGTGGATTCGTGACCGTCGACACCACCCTTACTCCTCCGACCGTCGCTGATGTCCTGCGGGGCGACCGCTCCCGACGACCGCTCAGCGACCACGCCGTCGCGGCCGGACTGCGCGCGGATCTCGAGGATCGCCTCTTTGAACTGTTTCACTCGACAACGGCTCCTGATCCAGTGCGCGTGGGGCCGAGGGATGTGCGCGACGACCCGCGCGTGGCCGAGCTGTCCCACGCGCCGTCGGGACGCCTGCGTGGTGTGTTGGTCGGTGAGATTCTCCGGCTCCTGTCCGTGGGCTACGTGAGCGATGATCCCTTTCGTGACGCCCTGGCGGCGTGGCGCTCCCAGTATCCAACCGGCGATCTGGCCGCGTTCGCGGATCAGCTGGACGCCGACGATCGTGCGCGTCTGGCCACCGACGTCACCGCCCACGCCGTCACCCTGTCGCAACGATTGGGTGGTCTCAATCCGCGCTGGCGTCCGCGCACCAATGTCTCCTCCGTGGCTCGCCTCGCGGGGGGCCGCGTGGAGGTTCGCGACATCGTGGACTTGGTGGTCGGTTCGGTGACGACGATGAGAGCGTCCATCACCCTTTTTGATGTGACGACGTCCCCACTGAACGAGGGCCACGAGCGCGTGCAGAGGTTCCACGCACTCTGCGAGACCCTGCGCTCCCACGTCGCACCGTTACGGGTCGTCACGTTGTCAACCGCCACTGGTGACATCTGGAGCATGGACGTGGAGACGGAACTGTTGCGGCGCGCCCTCGACGAGCTCGTCGGGGCCATCGAGCGTCGAGTGAGAGTGTCGTGAGCACGCTCCATCAGCGGCGCCTCGGGCCCGGTGAACTCGCCCACGTCATCGAGGAGAAGGTGGACGGCACCGTTGCGTTGAGCGATGAGCACCGCGCGTCACTGGCGTCACGATTCCGGGCAGTCGGAGGTCTCGGTCGCCGGCGACTCGACGCGTGGTCCGTCGAACGAGCCGGCGCGCCGACCACCCCCTTTCGGTGGACGCCGCGCGGCGCCAAGCGGGCGATTGGGCGCGGCGCCCTGCGTCGACTTCGTGCGGGGCACGCGTCCACGGTCACCGCGGCCGTCGCGGACGAGATCGACGAGCTCCACGTTCGTGCCGCAGCCGGATACGCACGAGCGGGCTCGTTGTCGCACTGGATCGCGAACCAGAGTTCCGCCGTGGTCGCGCTCGCCGCCGCCGAGGCGATCTCGTGGGCCACGTCGACGCTCGAGATCATCGACCCGGTGGCGTGCTCGTGGACGGTCTACGACGCCGACGCGTACTACGACGTGGCGTCGGCGCAGACGTCACTGCGCGGATGTCGCGACGTCATGGTCACCACCGGAGCCGGACGAGTCGTCCTTCGGGTGCGCAGTGGACAGCCCGGCCGCAGCGCCGGGCCGGGGCTACGCGCCGACCTCGTGATGGACGGACTCTGCGATGTCGAGGGGCGGCTCGCCCAGCGGATGATCGGGCTCTGGCCGGACGCGGGCATCGCCCTGGCCGTCGACGGCACGATCGACAATGCCCGCGCGGGCGCGCGAGATCTTGTTCGCACCGCGGTGGCCCAGCGACGCGCGTCGAGGGCTCTCGCGGCGTAACGGCGAGACGAGTCGAGCGACGGTCACTTCACTAGCATTCGTCGTCAATGGGGCGTCACCGTTTTCTGCCCGTCGGGGATTCGCGATCGCGAAAGGTGCCCTCGAGACGTGTCGTCTGTCTGACCGTGGTCGTGGCCGCGCTGGTGGCGCTGGCTGCTCCCGTCTCGTCCTCGCGCGTGGCGGGAGCGACCGCAACCAGTGTCCCCGACCCCACGCTGCAACAGCTGAAGGCGGACGTCGCCACGTCGGTCGAGATCACCTCAAGCCCCAACTTGGCGACGACGATCCCGCCGATCTTGTCCCTGACGGCTCAGGATGGTTCCCTCGTGCCCCAACGCACGCAGTGTTACTCGGGCGACAGCACTACCACGGTGCCTCTGGATGCCATGACCGCGTGCGCGTACGGCGATCTGCGCGCAAAGACGTTCGTCCTGCTCACGGGAGATTCACAAGCGGGCATGTGGCTTCCCGCACTCAATCAGATTGCCCTGCAGTTGCAACTGAAGATCGTCTTTCTCGCCAAGGCCGGCTGTGGGCCCTGGGGAAATCCGAATCCCCCCAACTTCGTCATCTGGAAGGACGTCACCGTTGCGGACTGCACGAGTTACATCGCGTCGGTGGCCCGATGGGCCGTCTCCCATAAGCCACTCGCCGTTGTACTGGACGGACGCGGCTACCCGCTGGGCGCCACCATCTCAAATCCTCCCGTCCTCTCGACGCTGGAAGCGGAGATGGCGAGCGAATCGGCACGTCTCGCGCCCAGCAAGGCAACCCTCATCGTCATCAGTCCCATTCCGCGCTACGAACCCGACGTGACGGCGTGGTTCCCGAACACCTGCCTGGGCTACGCCCATCCCATCACGCAGTGTGAGTACGCACCGTCCTTTCTCATTCCCCGACACGAGATGCGAGCCGAGATCGTGGAGAGTCATCTCGGCGCCTTCACCCTGGCGAACATCACGCCACTGTTTTGTACGCCCTCACGGTGTGCCCTCTTCGTGAACGACCGGGCGGGCAGCCACCTCGTCTACGACAACGACGGTGCGCACATCAATCGCTTCTTTTCGACCTGGGTGTCGTCCGCGCTGCGACCGATCATCGAACCCCTGCTCTTGAAGGGAACCGGTCGGTGATCTGAACCCGACCCGGACAGTCGGGGACGTCGAGTGTGGGGAGGCCCACGGTGAACGGTGTCGAAAGGTCGGCGACGGGAGGCCGCGAGATGGCCACACATCTTCCCGAGCCCTCTGGTCACGGGTCGCCACGGGCCGTAGAGTGAGGTGGTTGCCAGACGGCACAGGGGACAAGGGGACGGCACCTTCATGACTCGCTCGAAGCGACGACTTGGCACTCTCGCGACGGTCGTCGCCCTCACGGGATACCTTTTTCTTGGCGGGACGGGGGTGAGTTCCGCCAGTACACATCCGGCGACGTCGCCGTTGGTTGGTTTGCCGACCCTCACCAAAGTCGAATCTCTTCTCGCCGCGGCGGGCAAGGAGTCGACGTTGCCGAATCCCACGATCCCCGCTCTGGGTTCAGGATTCAGCGGTCCGAGCGTGCCGGAACTGAACGGACAATCCAATTGTGGTGCCATCGCTGGCGCCCCAGCAGATATCACGTCGGAGACCCCGTGCGTCTTCGGCGATCCTTCCGCGACTCGGTCTCTTGTGATCGTCGGTGACTCCGAAGCGGATACCTGGGTTCCGACGCTTGATACATGGGGGCAGGGAGAGAAGTGGAAAATTTACCGCCTGGTGAAGGACGGTTGCGCTCCTTGGGATGACTCCATCGACTCGGGATGGGCCGCGTGCCAGACCTTCAAGAAGTTTGAAATTACGGAGATTCTGGCTCTCAAGCCGAATGTCGTCATTGCAGACGGGATGGCCGTCACTGGCCAAACTGGACCTGTCACAATAAATGTCACGAAGGAAGCGGACGCAATAGAGGGGTTCGCAACTGAGATCAAATCAATTCACGCGACGGTCCTCATACCCAACAACTTGCCGTGGGAGTATCAGTATCCCTCTCCCCAAACCTGTCTCGCAGCAAACACCTCTAACATCAAAACCTGCAATAACTACTCTAGGTCGTCAGTTGTCTCATCCTCGATGGCGTCGGCAATTCTTAAGGCTTCTTCCAGCAAGAAAGTCACGGAACTTCCTACTGACGAGTTAGTTTGTAGTCCGTCGAAGTGTCCCATTGTCGAAGCAAACCGATTGATCATGGCGGACAACCATCACATAACTAGTGAATGGGGTGAATTCATCGCTTCCGCGTTTAATCAAATCATTTCACCTCACCTTCCAAAAGGTTCGTAGGGTACTTTCAATGGAGTTGCGAGAATGAATGACCTGGCTTTCGACTCTTGCAACGTTCCCATTCGTGCCTTAGATGCGATTCGGAAAACGGGAATCTTCCAGGATCCGCTACTTGGCGATGATCCAACTGTCGAGACCCTCACTATGATTTCCACGGAACCATGAAGTCACATTGCATTCGTTTTTTGTGTGTCGTGCTCACTTTGGCTGCCATGATGTCGCCACAACTGGCAGCGGCGCAGCGTCCCCGGGCGGCGACACAACCACTCTCCCTCTCCCAGCTCGAAACGGCGATCTCGGTATCGGTGGCGTCCAAGGTGAGTCCGAATTTGAACTCAACAATTCCTCCACTGTCCAAGGTTTCAGCGCCCGGCAACCCGCCAGTTGAGATTCCGGCTGGACACAAGTTCCCGTGGAGTTGCTATCCAGATTCAGCTGGCCTGGAGCCACCCAGCAGCGCAGCAACAACATGCGCTTGGGGGGATGTGAGTTCGAGTCAGACTGTTCTTCTCACCGGAGACTCTCAGGCTGCGTCGTGGCTTGCCGCCATGAACGTCGTCGGCATTGAATTGCACTTTAAGGTTGTGTTTCTGGGTGAACCGGGATGTGCTCCTTGGGGAGACCCAAATCCGCCCTCCTTCGTATTGTTTGGAACAGTCACGTCATCGTCGTGCGATACATTTCGGCAAAATATTCTGGCGGTAGCCAAGTCGATTCACCCTTCGCTTGTGCTTCTTGACGGGCGTGCCTACCCAAAGGGTTCGGACGAAGACGTCAAGGCCAATCTCTCAGACTTTGAGAAGAGAGTGACAAAGATCGTGAGCGAGTACAAGGCGATCAATACGAAGGTCGCAATTCTCGGACCCATTCCGTTTTATAATCACCTCACTTTCGATGGTAAAACTCCTGCGTATTGCCTCGGCTACGTATCTCCAATCACTTCGTGCGAGTTTTCACCGAAGGTGATGATAGATCCCATTGCCCTGGGTGGTGAGACGGCTGTATCCAAGAGCCAAAAGGTGATTTTCGTCAATACCGAGAAGCTCTTTTGCACGAATGCTCGATGTGCACTCTTCGTAAAGTCGAGCGATGGAAATCATCTCGTTTACCTCGATCAATACCATATGAATCGATGGTACTCAGCTTGGATCGGCCACGCCTTATCTCAGTTGCTCGAGCCTCTCAAGATCTGAAATTTGACTCCGTCGCATCGAACTTTAACTCGACAGTTGAATCGCAGAATAGATCCAGATGACAATCTGAATGGTGGTGAGTGTCTCGACTTGGCCATCGCCGCAAATTGTGGTCTTCTGATCTCAGCGAGGCATAGTCACCGAGAGCAGTGACCAATTGGGCATTCGCTCTCGCGTCCCGCGATCGGGACCCAGCACGCCGCGTCATTACCCGTCACCGCGGGACAGAACATCGATCGCCTCATCATCGACTCGCCTTCTCCCGGCTCTGCGGGGTCGCCCCCGTGCCGAGCTCGTCCGGCAAGACCAACCAAATGCGGTTGCACCGCGGTGGGGATCGCCAGGCGAACGCCACCTTGCACCTGATCGTCGCCCAGCGACTGCGGAATGACCTGCGAACCAAGGATTACAAATCCCACGTCACCAACGGACCAACCGAGGCTGCCAACATCTTGATCAAGCGAGTCAAGAGAGCCGCCTTCGGGTTCAGGTCATTTCGAAACTACCGATTGAGAGCACTTCTCTACGCCGGGAGACCGAACTGGTCCCTGCTCTCAACGATCACACCCCGTTGAAATCCGAAGAGCCGGATTACGCGGAACGTCGCCACGCCGAAGGTCTCTCCAAGAAGGTCATCATCTTTCGTCTCAAGCGATTTGTCGTTCGAGAGGTGTTCCACGACTTACAGGAACTGCGTCAATTGCGTACTTGACTTTTATAGGACCTTCTCTCGAGTGCTTCAACCAATTCATTCATCCCGCCGCACTCCATGATCTTCACACAACTGAATTAGACGCCTTCCGTATTTCCCCAAGAACACTCGACTCAATCCAACGCTTGGCGTTCCTTCCACCCCACGAATAAGCAGAACAAGCCTTCTGAATTCAACGGAATCGATCTGCTCCCATGTCCAACTCGAATCGGGGATTACAGAACGCGTGTAGCGCGACCGTGCACGAACTCGGAGCCCCCATTCGAATCCATCAATTCTCAACGCAGGCCCTCTTGTCCAAGGATAATGCCTATCCTTGCCATACCAAACACCGGAACTATAGCAAGTAATGACCGGTTCTGCTTCCGCCAACTCACGCTTGGGTGTCGTAGTATTAGCACGAACAGATCTAGTCAAATAGACGCTCCCCACCACGACACATGCTGCCACAATTAGACCGCTCAACCATGCAGGTGCCTCATATATAGCAAACACGATATTACGAAGTTTTCAGGCGAGCTAGCGGGGTGACACGCACCGCTTCGGTAGTGAGCTCGAAATCTATGCATGATCGGTACTCGCCAGAAATTGGAGCCAATGGTCCCTGGCCGTTCACTTGCCGCATTAATGATCACCCCCACTATCCAATTAAAAGCGCATTCACTTCAAACGCCAGATCGTTATATTCCATGTTCGACTCTCTCTATCCGTTGTACTTGATTGAGTAATTAGCAGCTCCTTTGATAAGCTGGGGTTTGGTGGGCGCTGGGGTCTGAGTGGAGATGATGGGACGATGTTCGAACCCCGCTTGGGCCGCTCCCTAGGGTAATGCGAGACGGAAGTTCGCGTTGGAGTGCAATTCTTGAGCCGACCGGGTAGTCGAAGAGTCGGTACCAGAGCTGATGGGACCACGTTCAAACCCCTGCGATGACTCTTTTCAACCCGGCAGCTAGCTGGGGAGACCGTTGTGATCAGAGGCGGGGACGCTTGGGGTATTCGAGTGATATCATCAGATATCAATTCTGGAGGTGCGCTATGTCAGATCTACTCATCCGCGATGTTCCTGACGACGTGATCGCTGCAATCGACGCGGCAGCCCGATCACTCGGCTTGTCGCGCACGGAGTACCTCCGCAGAGCACTGGCACGTGAGCGACGTCCCAACGGGCCAGTGACGGTGAGCGACCTGGAGTCGTTCTCCGAGCAGTTCAGTGACCTCGCCGACCCGGCGGTCATCGATCAGGCGTGGCAGTGACCGAATGGCTGGTCGACAAGTCCGCGCTTGTGCGGCTTGCACAAAGTGTCGATGCACCAGAGTGGGCGAGCCGGATCGAACGTGGCTTGGTTCGCATCAGCTCACTCACCCGACTCGAGGTCGGGTTCTCAGCTCGATCGGGCGATGAGCTCCGCGCCTCAAACGCCAGAGCGCCCTTGGCGTGGCTGCCAACTGAGTACTTGACCCCAGCGATTGAGGATCATGCCCTCGAGGTCCAGCAGGTCCTTGCGGATCGAGGGTTCCACCGGGCGCCCTCCATTCCAGACGTACTCATTGCTGCCACGGCAGAGCTGGCATCGCTGACCGTGCTTCATGTCGATAAGGACTTCGATCTCATCGCGTCGGTCACCGGTCAAGCCGTTGAACGCCTCCGTTTGTGAATTTGCCTGACGTCGCATCTCGAGGCATCTGTGAGTTTCCTACGGAAATTTGATCGTCTCCAATCCCAGGTCGGCGAAGAGATTGTATTCAAAGCGTCAGCGCAACAGCCTCGTGAGTCAGCAACGATGTGTCGACAATCAGGAGGTAGTCAATGGGTGACGTTTGCTGCATGACCAACGAGCAGAAAAGGATGGTGCTTCGTCGTCGAACTGAGCGATTCAAGCACAATGAGATCGCTCGCCGGGTGTGCTGTTCTCACGGCAGTTTCACGCGAATAGACTGAGATCGACAGCGACTCACCGGTGTGGCTGACACCTAGTGGAGAAGATTTGTATTGAGGGCTTTGCCACTTGAATGCATTTGACTGAGCGTGTTGAGGTTGGATGACTCAGATCACCGAATGTGGTGGTCCGCGCTCCAGTCAGGTCTCAGGCGCGCGTTCTAGGTTGGTGCCTTCACACGTCAGGCGGGCTAGTAGCGTAGAACGGTCATGGCTCTCCGCACCTCACTTCGAAACATCGCAATCATCGCCCACGTCGATCACGGCAAAACCACGCTCGTGGACGCCATGTTGCGCCAAACGGGCTCGTTTTCGGCCCACGACGAGGTCACCGACCGCATCATGGACTCGGGTGACCTCGAGCGGGAGAAGGGGATCACGATCCTCGCCAAGAACACCGCCGTGAACTGGCACGGCACCACGATCAACATCATCGACACCCCCGGGCACGCGGACTTTGGCGGCGAGGTGGAACGAGGTCTGGCCATGGTCGATGCGGTCGTCCTGCTGGTCGACGCGGCCGAGGGCCCGTTGCCGCAGACCCGTTTCGTCCTGCGCAAGACTCTCGAGAGCCGCCTTCCGGTCGTACTGCTGATCAACAAGGTCGATCGTCCCGACGCTCGCGTCGCCGAGGTTGTGCACGAAGTCGAGAGTCTCTTCCTTGATCTCGACGCCGACGAGCACCAGATCTCCTTTCCCGTGCTGTACGCGTCGGCTCGCCAGGGCTGGGCGTCCATGTCACCCGAGGACACCGGTGGCGACCTGACCCCGCTGTTTCAGACGATCATTGACTACGTCCCTGCTCCGAGTTACGTGGAGGGTGCGGGTCTGCAGGCGCTGGTGTGCAACCTGGACGCGTCGCCGTACCTGGGCCGCCTCGCTCTCTGTCGCGTCGTGAACGGCACCCTGGAGCGCGGCGCGCACGTCTCGTGGTGCCGCGTTGACGGCACGATCGAGCGCTGCAAGATCACCGAGCTGTTCATCACCGAGGCGCTCGAGCGGGTTCCCGCGGCCTCGGCAGGACCGGGCGACATCGTGGCCATCGCCGGCATCGACGAGATCACGATCGGCGAGACGCTCGCCGATCTCGACAACCCGGTCGCTCTTCCCCCCATCACGGTGGACGAACCCAGTCTGTCCATGACCATCGGGATCAACACCTCCCCCCTGGCCGGACGCGAGGGCTCGAAGCTCACCGCGCGCATGGTGAAGACACGACTCGACCAGGAACTGATTGGCAACGTCTCACTCCGCGTTCTCAACACGGAACGTCCCGACGCCTGGGAGGTTCAGGGTCGTGGCGAACTGCAGTTGGCGGTCCTCATCGAGACGATGCGTCGCGAGGGGTTCGAACTCACGGTTGGGAAGCCCCAGGTCGTCACTCGCGAGATCGACGGCAAGCTGCACGAGCCAATGGAGCACGCCACCATCGACGTGCCAGAGGAGTTCGTCGGTGCGGTCACCTCCCTGCTCAGTTCGCGCAAGGGAGCCATGCTCGACATGGTGAACCACGGCACCGGCTGGGTTCGACTCGAGTGGCGTATTCCTGCGCGAGGGCTCGTCGGCGTGCGCACCGAGTTCATGACCGAGACGCGCGGCACGGGCATGCTGCACCACGTGTTTGACGGCTACGCGCCCTGGATGGGTGAGCTGCGACTGCGACGCAACGGAGTCATGGTGTCGGACCGCAAGGGTTACACGACCAACTTCGCGCTGGTCGCGCTGGAGGAACGCGGCGAGATGTTCGTCGGACCAGCGGTGGAGGTCTACGAGGGGATGATCGTCGCCGAGAACTCACGCGCCGAAGAGATGGACGTCAATCCGACCAAGGAGAAGAAGCTCACCAACATGCGCTCGAGCGGCAACGACGACTTCGAGCGCATGACGCCGCCGACGATCATGAGCTTGGAGCAGGCGCTCGAGTTCATCGCCGAGGACGAGGCCGTCGAGGTGACGCCGCAGTCGGTGCGGTTGCGCAAGGTGATCCTCGACCAGTCGATTCGCGGACGTCTGCGCAAGAACGCCAAGGCGTAGTTCCTCAGGGTTTGGTCGCCCGCGCCAGCAAGTACTGACCGCGAAGTTCGAATCCTCCGTGGTCGAGTCGCCCACGATCAATCACCAACGCCATGAGCGCCGAGTGCAGCGCATCCCACCGCCCACTCTCCATCAGCGCCGGCTTCGCGGCCGCGAGGTGGCCCGCCGTGCGCTCCAGGAAGTCCACGGCGTCACGAGGGTCAACGAACGTGAGCGTCAACTCACGCGTCTCGTGGCTGTCGAGAGCCAGTCCCGCCGACGACAGGATCATGTCGAGTTCGAACGGATCACCCCATCGGCTCGGTGGCGCCGGCGCGGCGGGCGCGGGTGGCAGAAACCCCGCGAGGGTTGCACCCATCGCGGGAATGAAACTTCCTGGCTGCCACGAGGCGAGCACCACACGTGCTCCCGACGACGCACAGCGGGCCATCTCGCGAGCCGCGGCCGCGTGATCCGCCACGAACATGATTCCGAAGACGGACGTGACGACGGAGGCCCATCCGTCCGGCACGCCCGTGTCGAGGGCGTCGGCACCGCGCCACGTCACCGCGAGGCCCTGCTGCGCGGACCGCTCACGGGCGACATCGAGCAGTCGCGGCTCGAAGTCAATCCCGATGACCTCCGCCCCACGGGCGGCGGCGAGCAGCGCGGCGTTTCCCGTGCCGGTCGCAATGTCGAGCAGGTGGTCACCAGGGCCGGGATCGGCCCATTCGATGACGGCGGCCGACGCTTCGATCAGCCGTTCGGCCATCAACGGGTAGTCGCCCGCTCCCCACGTCGTCACCATCGTTCCCCTCGGTCGTTGCCGGACTTTACCTCGCAGGTGGAAATGCTGTCAGGGTCGAGTCGCGTGTCCGGTTGACACCGTGTCATGAGTCGCGCGTCCGGCACGCCGTCATGGCACGGCGCGTGCCCATGACGTGACCATTCGGAAACAGTTGGGTGACGAAGGACGTTAACGAACACGAGTTGACGCGAAGCTGCGTGACACCTGCACCTCTCGTGAGCGCGACGAATCCCGGGAACGGGCACACGTAGGCCAGGGCGGCCCACGGCGTTGTCGACGGCCCCGAACGCGAGAACGACGCGGTCCAGAAGACCGGGTTCTCCAGACAGGTGAATCCGTGAGTCGTCACCACGAGTGCGTCGAGCCGTTGGCGAAGTTGCGACGACTGGGCTGTCGTGAGGACTTGACGTTCCGGTTCGCTGGAACCTTCCGACGAGACACGTCCGTAGCCCGTGACACTGACGGTGGCGGTCGGTGGCGTGGGGGGCGACACCAGCCACGGCCCCCTATCACCAGCGCGACCGCGACGATGACGACGACAACGACGACTGTCGCGACGAGTCGACGCCACGCGGACGCCGTGGTGACGACGGTCCCGTGTGGCATCACGATCAGCGTACGCTTCAACGAAGATACGTGACCTGGTCTCGTCGTCGTGCGACACGCGAGACGTTCGTGACGAGGAGGAACCATGAAGATCGCGACTGACGTCACCATTCACGCTCACGCCCACGACGTCTGGGACGTCCTCATGGACGTCGAACAGTGGCCCGAGTGGACCTCGACGATGACGCGCGTGACTCGACTCGACGACGGCCCGCTCGCGCTCGGACGACGGGCTCGGATCAAGCAACCCGGCATGATCTCGATGGAGTGGTCCGTGACGGACATTGTCGCCAACGAGTCATTCACCTGGCGCGCCACGTCACCAGGACTCACGCTCGAGGCGCTGCACGCGCTTCGTCCCTCGGGCGACGACGCCGTGTTAGTTCATCTTGAAGTGGCGGTGACGGGCGTGGTGGGTTCCCTCGCCTCACCGCTCATGAAGAGACGTGCCGGACGGGCCATTCGCACGGAGGCGGAGGGTCTCAAAGCGCGAGTCGAGGGCACACGAGACAAGGCCGACGAGCCGCGTGAGTAACATCGCTCCTCGGAGGGATGACAGAGCGGCCGAATGTACCGGTCTTGAAAACCGGCGTGGGCTTGCCCACCGTGGGTTCAAATCCCACTCCCTCCGCCCAGAGGCAACGACAGACGTAGGCGAATCGGACCGACACCCGTCCGGTCGCGATCGAACGGACGAGCGTTTCCGGTTGGACGACCGATCGGGCGACGCGAACGGCGAGATCGCCCGCGGACGTGTTCATCGACGACGTGCGCGAACCCCGCGAGGTCGTGAAGGGTCCCGCGAGGTTCGTCGTTCTTCGAGTGAGGAGTCAGGTCGTCACAGGGTGGAGAACGTCAACGACGCCGTTGACCTGGTGCGTGATGCGCGTCCAGCGGTGGTGTGACGGGGCACGCAGATCGTCCTGAGACTCTGACGGCGTGAACCGCGAGGCGAACGTTGTCGCGTGTCTCCCGGCGACGCTACAGATCGAAGTCCTTATTGGGCCTCACCACGATGTCGCCGATGTGGACGTGCGCGGGTTGCCCTACGGCGAACAGGACGGCGGCGGCCACGTCCTCCGGCCGAATCATGATGTCGGCGAGTGCGGCCTGCGCACCCTCGAGAACCGCGTCGGGCAGACGCTCTCCGGGCGTGAACTGCGCGTCGACTCCCGACATGGCCACGAGTCCCGCAACGATCGCCGGGTCGACGTTACGGCCAATGTTCGTCGCCACGAGACCCGGCATCACCGACGTCACCTGAATCGGATCATCCTGCAGCTCGTCGCGCAACGTGTTGGTGATGACGTTGACGGCGTGCTTCGTGGCTCCGTACACACCCGAGTTCGGGCTGAGCGCGGCGACCGACGAGACGTTGACGATGTGGCCACGTGTCTGTGTCGCGCGCATCGATCGCACCGCCGCTTGACAGCCGACCAAGAGGGCCAAGACGTTGGTCTCGAGCATGAGTCGCCAGCTCTCGGGCTCAGCGTCGATGATGGAACCGAGGAACGAGACCCCCGCGTTGTTCACGAAGATGTCGAGATGTCCGGTCGGCTGCGTGGCCGCGGCAATCAGTGCGTCAATGACCGCCGGATCACGGACATCGCCGACCACGGCCACGGCTGTTGAACCCGACTCGATGATGCGCGCCACACTGTCGTCGAGGGCTGCCTTGTCACGGCCTCCGAGGACGACGTGAGCCCCGCGAAAGCCGAGCTGTTCGGCGATGGCACGCCCGATGCCGCTGGACGATCCGGTGACGACGGCGGACGTGCCGTGAAATTCGTTCGATACAGAGATGATGGACCCCTCTCGCGTTGGTAGCGACCAGTTTGCTACAGCGCTGCTCGCGACGCCACCACGCTGCGCACTCGACGCGTTCGGGTCCTGGTCAGCCCGACTGGCCACGTCGCTCCGTCAACGGCCGTCCGACGAGTCACGCCCACGATTCACGAAGTCCACAATCGACGACGTGAACAGCGGGTCACTCACGGCCGAGAGGTGATTTCCGTGCAGGAGAACGAACGACGCACCCGGAATCTTCGCGGCCAGGACGTCCGGCGGGCCCACGAGCGTGTCGTCATCACCCGTGAGAATCTGGGTGCGAACGTTAATGTGACCCAGGTCCACTCGGGATCCGCGGGGGGCTCGTTGCAGCGCCGCCAACGAGAGTCGATCAGCACCCGTGCTGTCGGCAAACATCCGAAACGCTCTGCCGACGGGATCGGCGATCGTCGACGGATCATCGGCCTCCAGGGCGTCGGCGATGGTCGTGACATTCGCGGGACGCTGATCACCCGACCAGTTGCCACCGACGCCACCGAGGGTCAGCGAGCGCACCCTCGAGTCTCGCACCGCGATCGACGCCGACATCAATGAACCCATTGAATACCCCACCAGGTCCACGTGCGATGCGTCCAGATGATCGAAGAGGGTCTGGACGTCACGCATCATCGCGTCGTGGGCGAAGGATGCGGGGTCGTGCGGCTTGGCCGAGGCGCCGTGGCCGCGAGCGTCGGGAGCCACGACGCGACGACCAGACCCGACGAGCGCGTCGACGACTCCCGGTTGGACCCAGTTTCCGTGATGGTCCGACGCGAATCCGTGCAGCAGGACCACGACCGGTCCGTCGCCGACGTCGAGGTACGCCATCTCTAACCCGTCAAATGACTCGAAGTGGTTCATTGCGCTCCTTCGTCGTTCCCGTTTCAATCTACCGATCCGCCCGAGTCGATGGCAGGGTCCGACGTCACGCGCCAGACTGAGACAGTGACGTCTCGATCGACGAACCTCGAAACGGGGGCTCGACATTCGCGGGGGTTCTACGAGCGTGAGCTCGGCCACGTCCCCATCTGGGACGATGAGCGGATGTTCATTCCTTGCGATGGCGGACCCTGTGTGAGCCGCCTGGAGCGCTTTCCGCCCCGTCTGGAAATCCAGGAGCAAGGGGGATGGTACGTCTTAGATGACGACGGTCCGTACGAGTCGTGGTGCTACCGCTTCGTGTGGGAGGCACCGCCGTTGTGATGACGGGTCACTGTTCGTCGGTTGCCGTCGCATCCGAGCGTTGGACCAGCATCTCGGAGAGCAACCCTCGTGCGCTGAGCGTCCCGTCGGACGTGTCCTTTCGCACGAGGTGGGCGTACAACACGAATCCCGCCACACTCATTGTCGAGATCGCGAGAAGTAGCGGGACGATCGACGACGACGCGAAGCTGACGACGTAGTCGGACGAGGACGCGGCTTGCGCGTTGACGTTGGAGTTGCGGTAGATCTGCGTCGCGGCGGAGCCAAGGTTCAGGCGACCCAACACGATGACGGCCACGGTGGTCGCGCTGAGAAGCAGAGTCCCCGTCCCGGAGACACTTCGACGAATGGCGAGCGCGATAATCGCGAAGAGCGCAACGCCACAGCCGAGACCTTCGACGACCCGCGCGTACGTCCCGCCACCCACACTCACCGTGTAGGGCAAGTCGTTCGCGACCCTGACTGTGACCCAACGGCCCACGCACGACGCCGCAATTCCCACTCCGAGCAGCAAGAGGAGGGCTGCCGCCACACGATCGCCGAGGCTAAACGTGTCGTTCCCCTCAACCTCGGTCACCAGGCGAGCGTAGGCCAAAGATCGCGACGACGACGGGCCAACGAGCGCGGCGCGAGACGGTCAAACTGACCTCGCCGTCGACGCTCGCAAGGAAAGACGCCACGACCGGTGTACGTGAGGACCTCCCACCGTCTCAGCGGTGGTGACGACCGAACATCTTGATCAGCAGTCGGACAACACCGAACGCGACAATGATGACCACCGTCGAATTGATGGCGGGGACCCATTCGACGTCATCGTCACGCACGACGTAGACGCCGAGAGGGACGACAACTCCCCCGAATCCACCACCGGAACCGTTCGACGCAACCCGACCACTGTGTGAGGATGGTGAGGTGCCGCCGGGGGACTCACCGTCGTCGTCCCACTCGGTCGGCGTCGATGTCCCCTCACCCCCACCTCCTCCGCCAGCCACGTAGGCGACGGGAATCACCATCGTTCCGTCGCGCTCGTAGGGAGTTCCGAACGATCGTCCGACGGAGAGACTCTCCGACATTCGCTTGATCACGTCCGCAAGTTCCATGTCAACCATTCCTTCCGACGTCGCGTGTCGATCGTGAGTGCGACACTGCCGTGCTGGTGACCATACTCAGGTTTGATCGTGCCAGCTCACGCAACGTCTCCCGCTCGATCTCGTGGAGTGCCCGGGTGGCCCTAGGTGCAAACGTGAACGCACCGCGCGCGACGAACTCCTCGCGACGACCGACGCGAGAGGACATCGTCGACATGTCAGGCTCCACGTCACCGCTTCGATCGAAACTAAGGTGCCAACGGACGTGCGTGAAATTACGTCTGTGTCAATCGAATCGAGACGCAACATTCGCGAAGTGAGCGCTCGTCAACTACTCTCTATCGGCGTTCCCATTCCCATACCGGACTGAGAACAACCATCGACCAGTAGTTGGTCGTTTCAGGATTAGCATCGCGTGAGTCGATGTTCAAAGTTGAAGACCCACAGGAGAACGAGTCATGAGACTGACAATGCGAGGTGGTCGATTTTCCGATGACGACCGAAGCAGCGGATTCACAATGATCGAGTTACTGCTGGTCGTTGTGATTCTCGGCATTCTCGCCGCGGTCGTCGTCTTCGCGCTCGGTAGCGTCACTGGCAACGCCAAAGCCGCTGCGTGCAACGCCGACGCGAAGACCATCGAGACCGCCGTGGGTGCGTTCAACGCGAACCCGAACGGAACCGGTACCGTGATTCTACCCGAAACGTCGTCCGTGACGGCAGCGGCGGGCGCCGTCACGATCGGTCTGCCCGCGTCGTTCTACACCGCGACCAACGCTGCGGCGCTGATCTCGGGTAACGAGCTGTCGACGTGGCCCCAGGAGACGGCGACCACGTTGAACAACAACGGGTACCTGATGAGCCTCGCGACAGTGGACCAGACGTGCAGTTCCACGACCGCTCAGGCGACGTGTGGAACCTCCGGCCCGTCCAACACCAACCTCGGTCTCAGTGCCAAGGCCGGTCAGGTCATTGTCTACGTCGGTAGTGACTTCACGACCGCGATCGCCGGTACCCCCGCGACTGCAGCCAAGCAGTACACGACCGGTGTGGTGTTTGACAACGAGGGTGCGAACACCGGCTGCAACCTGCTGTAGTTCCCACACCTATCGCGCACTGTCATCGCCTCGCAAATCGTTCTCCACGCGAGCAAGGATCGAGCAGAGCGCGTCAACGAGTTCTCGCGGCTTGGTGAACTGGGGCCAGTGACCCGTCGGAAGTTCGACCACGTCTCGTTCTCGCACCGCGCGAAGCTCCGCCGTCCACGCGACGCCGTCCGCCATCAGTCCCTCCAGCTGCTCGTTCGAGAATTCGCAGGCGATGACCGTCACCGGAACGTCGAGGCGTCGCACGTCCGACAAGACAAGTTGGTCACCCGCGACGGCAGCCGGCTCGGGAATCGCGCGTCGACGGAAGTCGATTCTGAGATCCTCGTTGAGGTCGACGAGGTCCGCATCATCGAACACGCTCCAATCCGGCAGCGGGATCTCATCGCCCACGACAGGTAGTTCATCATTGATGCACTGTCCTGACGCTTGGGGAATGGCGTCAACGTAAATCACGCGGGCGATGCGATCTGGCCGATCGTCAGTGACCGCTTGTGCGACCGCCCCTCCGCCCGAGTGACCGACGAGCACCACGGGACCGCTCGCGTGGTCCACGAGTTCACGGACGGCACGCACATGATCGCGAAGTCCGATGCCCCGACGATTCGCGTCGCGCGACTCGAGCCCGGGCAAGGTCACCGCACGAACGACGCGTCCCGGTCCCGCAAGTCCGGGAGCGATCGCATCCCACGACGAGGCGTCCAACCAGAAACCAGGTATGAGGATGATGTCCATTCGACCACGGTACGCAATTGACGTGACACTCGCTCGAGACAGCGTGCGCCAAGAGATTCGGATCGGCGCGGCCGCCCGCCGTGCGAGAATCCTCACGACGGCGTCGTGTTGCCGCCGCTACCAGTGAGACGACGGGCGAAGAACTGTCCGCTAACTCGTCACTGGTCCAACGTGCAAAGAGACTGTTCCCACTTTGGAGCAGGTCGAGAACGGGAATGGAATCACCGTTGACGCCGACTGGTTGGGCGCGAAGACGCGAAGCCCCGCCGCAGTTGTCGCGCGACACGCACTCGGGGAAAAGACGCCCGTGTCGGTGACCTGCAACTGGGCTTTCACCGTGGCGCCCACGCCCACGGTCACGGTCTGATACGTGGCCGCACTGCGCGATGCCGGACTTCCCACTTGCGACGAGTGCAGATTGACCGCCGAAACACCGGGATAGCCGGTGATGGTGCACTTGTGGCCCGACAGGTTCGTGAACTGAAGATGGAAGTTAAAGCTTCCCGCGGCACCGTTGCCCTGCGTGTCCAGCCAATTCACGACACCACTCGCGGTACACGCGGGAACGGCTCGAGGCGATACCCGCGATGGGCTGGACGCACTGGCCACCACCGCGGACGAACCCACCGCCACCGCTCCGACGACCAATGCCGCCACAATGCTTCCCCGTACTCGATGTGACACGTGTTGGACCCTCATGGCAACTCCCCACCTCGACTCTGTGGCGGAGGCTAACACCCGACTTCCGCTCCGTGTCGTGCGCCACGGCCCGCTTCAAAGACTCCGATGAGCTCACGGCATCGATAAGACTGACGACGTGAATCCCAAGGCGTGGGAGACCCATTGGCACAAACATCCCGGCGTGCGTTCGGGTGACGACCTGTCTCGCGGCGAGCGAGCCGCGGATCGAATGCGCAACATGATGGGTTCGTGGCCCTTCGTGTTTTCCTTCTTCGGGATCATGGCGCTGTGGGTGATTGTGAACACGATCCTGTTGGCTCACGTCCTGCACCACAAAGCGTTTGATCCGTACCCGTACATTCTGTTGAATCTCTTTTTGTCAATGCTCGCTGGTGTCCAGGCGGCGGCCCTCCTCATCGCCGCCAAGAGGGCCGACGCGATCTCGTCAGAGATCGCACTGCACACGGAGCACAACACCGATGACATCAAGACTCTGATCGCGGAGAACACCGCTCTCACCGCCCAAGTGAAAACGAACACCGATTTGCTCGACGAGATTCACCTCCACGTCGCGAACATCGGCCGCAAGCTCGGCGCGGATCTGGGCCAGTTTCCCCCTCCGTCCACCACCGTCACCGAGACGTAGCGCCCACGACTTTTCGCCGGTCCTAACCCGACAGGGCGGACTCTCGCTGTCGTCAGCGGGCTCCGCAAACAACCCACGACCAGGTCCCGCTGACGTGGAGCACGACGGCGAATCCGGAGAGCGTCACTGCCGACACGGTTGACCGACGCGCAGCCACGGAGGACCCGGGACGACGAACGAACGTGTCAGTGTCGTCTCGACTGCTGCGGGAGCGGCTCGCTACGACTCGCTGATCAAGTCGCGCAGTTCGCCGATCCACTGCTCAGCCTGTGCGCGAGCAACCAGAACCTCATCACGCTTGTCCGCCGCCGCGACACCCGTGATCGGGTACGAGCCCAGGAACTTGACGCGTGTGAGGTGAGCTTGCAGATCGGCGAGGCAGTCAGCCACAAGGTCGTCGGCGAGGTGTCCGTCGAACTCGATCACGAAGCAGTAGTCTCCCAATCCGCGCTTCGTCGGTCGACTCTCGAGCTTGGTGAGGTTGAGATCGCGCGCGGCGAATCGGCCGAGGATTCCGTACAGCGAACCGGGTCGGTCGGCGTCTTGAAAGCAGACAATCGCGGTGCGGTCATTGCCCGACGGCGCCGGCACCGCGTCGCGCCCCACCACGACGAAGCGGGTTTCGTTATCGGGGTGATCTTCGACGTCGCGTCGAAGGATCGAGAGGGCGTACGTCGTCGCCGCCACCTCGGATGCGATCGCCGCGACGGGATCGGGCGAGTCCGCCACGAGTCGTGCAGCGTCCGCCGTGGACGCCACGTGCTCGATGGCAACGTCCGTCAACGTTCCAAGGAATCGTCGGCACTGCGCGACGGCGTGCGTGTAGCTCCACACTGCAGTCAGATCTTCCATCACCACACCGGACCGAGCCATGAGGTGCAGACTGATCGGCAGGACGATCTCGCGTTGAATCAAGAGATGATGGTCGAACAACAGACCGTCGATCGTGGCCGACACCGTGCCTTCGATCGCGTTCTCGATCGGCACGACGCCCACGTCCACGGCACCGGCAGTGATGGCTTCGAGGACGTCACTGATGGTCGGCAACGGAACCAACGTCGTCGACTCGTCAACAATCGTGACGGCGGCCTCGTGCGTGAAGGTACCGACGGGGCCCAAGAAGCCAACTCGTCGCGCACTCATTGGGCGATGCTACTTCGACTCGTTCGTACCGCCGCTCAGCCGATCGGCGAGGAAGTGAACGCTGCGTTGGAAACTCTCCGGTGTCACGTCGGCGTGCGCGCCCGGCGTCATGAGCAGGGTCTTGTCCGTCGCCCCCAACAAACCAAACAGGTCGAGACCGTCCGCGCGAGGAATCAACTGATCGTCCCACTGCAACAAGAACAGGGTGGGAACGACAACTCGCGCCGCGTCGGCAACCAAACGGTCCCGCGTGGGACCGCTGGCGCCCATGAGACCGAGAACGGCGGCGCGAATGCGCGGCTCCGCGGCCACCAAAGGCAGTCCGAAGATCGTTCCCATCGAGAGTCCCCAGTACCCCACGGGCGTCCCCGGGGTCACGACGTCCTCGGCGAACATCGCGTCCAGCGTGGCCGTCCAGTCCGACACCATCACGTCGGTCAGCTCCTCGTCGCTCGACCAACGCTGCGCGAACGTGAGAAACGCGAGCGTCTCACCGCCGGGCAACCCCCGATCGCCGTGGACGGGACCGTCAATGGCCACCACGGCACACTGATGTCGTCGCACCAGCGCCCGCGCGAGCGCGATGACGTAGCCCTCGTGCTTGGTGCCACTGGCCCCGTGGCCCACCAAAATGAGTGCGGTCGGCGGATGCGAATCTGGTGTCCATAACGCCAGCGGCACGGGTCCGGCGGACCCTACGATGGAGCCGACCCGTTCGCGTATTTCATGGTGTGTCTCGTCGTGGCGCCAATCCATGGAATGAGCGTAGCGAGTCGATTTTTTTGGACGTTCCAGCAGAAAGGTGGGCGCAATGGGGCACCCCATGTATCAGTACGACCCGCAGATGGGCGAGATGTTCTTCGACTACTGCCGTGAGAGGCTGACGGACCCCGTCCCCTTGGATTTCGGTTCCCTGGAGGGTGTCGACACCCACCGTCTCGAAGGCCTGATCAATGACGAGGGCAACAGCGCGGAGGCCATCCTCACGCTGTTCCGCGACCACCTCGCGACCTCGGTGATCTCGATCGATTCTCCCGGGTTTCTCGCGTTCATTCCCAATGCGCCCACCAAAGCGTCCTCCCTGTTTGACATGGTGGTGGCGTGTTCCGGGCTCAACGGGACCAGCTGGCTCGAGTCTGAAGGCGTCGTCGTGGCCGAGAACCAGGCGCTCGAGTACCTCGCGACCCGCGCGGGACTTCCCGAGGGTGCGGGTGGGTGCTTCGTGTCCGGCGGATCACTCGGCAACCTCTCGGCCCTCACCGTCGGCCGCGACGTCGGCCGCGCTCGCCGCGGGGGCGTGCCCGCCCACGAACTGCGCTTCGCCATCAGCGCGGACGCGCACTCAGCATCGGTCGCGCTCTTCACGTTCTCGGCATTGAACCTCTCTTGATCGAGCCCGACGATCACTGCCTCACGGTCGCGAACCTTCGCGACGCTCTGTCGGCTGACCCTCATCCCGAGACCGTGATCGGTGTTGTCGCCACGAGTGGCACGACCAACGCCGGGATCATCGACGATCTCGAGGGTCTCGGCTCGTACTGTCGCGAGAACGAACTGTGGTTCCACGTCGACGGCGCGTACGGCGGTGCGGCCATCTTCTCCCGCTCGCACCGCGAGCGGCTCGCCGGACTCCGCCACGCCGACAGCTTCATTGTCGATCCGCACAAGTGGCTGTTCGCGCCCCTCGACTGCGCGGCCTTGATCTACCGGGAACCGCGCCTCGCGCGAGCGGTGCACACCCAGCAGGCCGGCTACCTCGACGTGCTGCACCAGAACAACGATGAGGCGTTCGATTGGAATCCGTCAGACTTCGCCATCCATCTCTCGCGCCGGGCGCGAGGCCTACCGTTCTGGTTCTCCCTCGTGACCCACGGCGTCCGTAACTACGAGACCGCCGTGCAGACCGCGATCGACCTGGCGACCCGAACGGCCGAGAGGATCGACTCGTACGAGCACCTCGAGTTGGTACGTCCGTCGTCGTTGTCGATCGTTCTGTTCCGTCGACGGGGCTGGACCGCCGAGCAGTACAACCACTGGAGCCAGGATCTCCTGCGACGCCAGATTGCGTTCGTCACGCCAACCAAATGGGAGGGGGAAACCGTGGCACGCCTCGCGTTCTTGCACCCGGATACGACAGACGAGCTCGTCACCGAGATTCTCGACTCCACGAAGGACTAGAGCGAGAGCAGATCCGCGAGGTGGTCCATCAGTTCGGCCTGGTGGTTGGTGACGATGGAGACGTGTCCGTCACTTGGATAGTGAACGGCACGCGCTCCGGGGATGTGCGTGCTCAGGTAGTGGCCGTGCGTCGGGGGGACCATGAGATCGAGATCGCCGTACCAGATCTCGACCGGAATCGCCACGTCCTCCAGCGAGAATCCCCAGTCATTCATGAAGACAATGTCGTCGTCGAGGAATCCGAAGTGGCTGGGTGCGCACCCGTGCACGCACGCCTCCACCCAGAGCCCCGCGTGCGACGGGATCCGCCAGTGCCGCCGCGTCGGGGGCGGACAGAAGTCCACCGAACAGTTCGATGATGTTGTCGTCCGTCGCGTCGGCGAGGACGTCGCTTTGGAATTTGATGTGCTCTTCGTATTCAGCGCCGCCCCGACGCGCCATCTCAAACTCGAGGACATTCTCGGGACCCATCCCCTCGACCCAGTCGAAGTCCACGTTCGACGGCGCCACGCCGGCGAGGGACACCGCGGCCACGCATCGGGGTGCGTCGAGCGCCGCACAGGCCAAGGCGTGGGGACCGCCCCCGGACCATCCAAGAGCCACGTAGTGCTCCCGATTGAAATGGTCGAGAACCACGGTGACGTCGCCCACGACGTCACCGGCGCGGCGACCTTTCTGTCGAGACGACGGCCCGTAGCCCGCCCGCGAGGTCGTCAGAACGCACAGTCCCCGCGCGAGAGCGATCTCGTCGAAGGCTCGCACCAGCGGCGCCGACCCCGGCGTGCCGTGGTGGAAGACGACCGTCGGACCCGAGGGATCACCCACGCGGGCAACCTCCAACTGTCGGCCGTCACCGGTGGTGACGACGTCAGATTCGTACGCCATGATGCCGCCTCACGTCCCTGCCCCTAGGGTCGTCCCGTGGGCGTCCATCGAAAAATAGCAGTCCGTCGCGTCATTCCTGCTCCCGCGGCGACCATCTTCGACCTCCTCGCCGATCCGACCCGCCACCATGACATTGACGGCTCGGGCAGTGTTGAGGCCCCCCGGCGGGCACCTCCCCGGCTGTACCTCGGGGCACAGTTCTCCATGAACATGAAGTGGGGAGTTGGATACTTCACGACGAATACCGTGTCGGCCTTCGAAGAGAACCGTCTCATTGCGTGGCATCACTTCGCGCGTTTCGTCTGGTGCTACGAACTCGTCGAGGAGTCCGGCGCGACGACGGTCACCGAGTCCTTCGACTACTCGGTCCCCTGGGGAGTGCTTCTCGGTCCCATGGGCATCGTCGAACGCAACCGCGCCGCGATCACCGCCTCACTCGAGCGACTTGCCGCACTCGTCGCCCCCACGTCGACTCCCTGATCGGGAAGGTTCGTCACTCGGGGACGGACTCGCGCAGTCCCAAACGCATCTCCGGGGACCCCGATCGCACCGTGAAACCCAGATCGTGATACAGGTGCTCCCCCTGGTCCGTGGCGTGCAGTTCCACCCTCTCCACCTCACGCTGTCGCAACTCCTCGAGGAGTGTGGCGACCAGCTCCCTCGAGATGCCCCGTCGTCGAAACTCGGGCCGGGTTGACACGGTGTGCACGTAGGCGGAGTGTCCTCTCGGAAACCGAGGCGTGGGCGCCACTCGCCGCAGCGACGCCACGGCACTGGCCACGACATCCTCACCCGCGCGCGCGACCACGGCGACCATCGAGCGAGCGGCGAGTTCACTCTCGAAGTACCCCACCGACTCGTTGATCCAGTCCGAGCCAAACTCGCGAAGGGTGATGGAGAAGTACATCTCCTCGCGCAGCGCGGCGAGCGCCGCCGCGTCGCGCGTGGTCGCCACCTCGGTCACCACCGGAGCGTCACGTCGGAGCGTCTTCGTGATCACCACGTGCGGCAGACCGGTCTCGACGCTCAGGAACTCGGAACCCGCGACCACGGCCCAACCCTGTTGGCGGTAGAACCCGAGCGCGCTCTCGCGCGCGTTGGCCCACAGGGTGGTGACGCCGCGACTCGAGAGCCGACTCTGCGCGGCGCGCAACAGAAGCGAACCCGCACCGTGACCCTGGACGTCGACGTCGGTGGCGAGGTAGCGCAACTGACAGTCGCCGGCGGTGGGGGCGCCATCGGGCTCCGTCGTGACGTAGAAGGACCCCGCCGCGACGAGACGGTCCCCGGCGACGACACCGAGATGCAACGACGTCGCGTCGTCATCTCGCTCGTCGGTCACGGACGCGTGCGGGTCACCGCCTCGCAAGACCCGCCGGCGAAGGTCGTGCAGATCGGCGGCGCAGGTGACAACCACGTGCATCGAATTAGATCTGCTCATTGGCCCTCAGGTCGGTGACCATGGCCTGCAGGAACAGCGACCGGTCTCGATCCATGGGCTCTGGTTCGCCCTGGGGTGCAAAGCCCAGCTTGGTGTAGAACCGAACCGCCCTCGTGACGGTCGTCGTGACGTGGAGGCCGAGGGTCGAGACACCCTCGGCGCGCGCCCAGGTGGCCACGGCGCGCACGAGGTCGACGGCGACGCCGGTGCCGCGCTGGTCGTCGCGCACGAACATCCCGTACAGCCATCGCGCGGTGGGCACGAGTTCGAACCGTCCCCCCGACGCCATCCCGACAGCCTCGCCGTCGGCCAGAGCGAGGTAGTAGTTCAGTCGGCCGCCATGGTCCTCCATCGGCTGTCGCGATAGCCCAGGGACTCCTCGTAGGTCGAACCGAACGCGTCCGGCTCGTCACGCAGGGCCAGGAGCCTGATGGCGCGCAACTGGTCCGCGTCCTCCACGACCGCTTTGCGGATGATCACGTCCACGAACCGTCATCCCAGACCTCCGCGAGGGCGCGCTCGCGGTGCGTCCCGGCGGCGAACGCGTCGCGCACTCGGCGCGGTCGTCGGCCGACCGGTTCTGTGACAGCTTGGCCGCACCCACGGCCGTGTCGACGTCGATCGTGAAACCCACGATGCCGCGTGTGAGTGCCGCCACGTAGTTCGCCGGCGCGTCGTCGACCGACCACGGGTCGCGGCGGCGAGACTCGAACGTCTCGGTCAAGTCGCGCACCACGGCATCCACCCACTCGGCGTCGTCATGCAGACGAACCGTTCCCGACAAC
>CAWHLQ010000027.1:0-6979 GCA_963830195.1 uncultured Actinomycetota bacterium
ATGCTGATTTCCGAGATGGGCGGCCGCATGGCGAAATGCACAGCGTCCTGGGCCAAGGCAGCACGTTCACGGTCGTACTGAACCCGGCCCCCGTGCGGCTCGAAGCGGCGGCGAAACGCGGAGTGAAACAGGGGCCGCTCTGGCCCTGCTCTGGTCGCTAGTTAATGGTCTGATGGCCCGAACTCGCATGGCCGTCGGGCGTAGCGGGCGAGACGGACGGACCTCAGCGCCATGCCGCCAGTCGCTCATCCCGGCGGTGCAGAAGATAGTAGCCCTGGGTCGCCGAGCGCACCCCGGGGTTCCGATCGCGACGGGACCCCGCGACCCCAGGGAGGAGGTCGTCGCGCGCGCTGCGAACCCTGCGGGTGGTTTGGGGTCGTCGCGCATGATAACCGGTGGTGGCGCTTCGCTGACCACCGCTATAATATGTGAACCCTTCGGGTTCAAATTCTGATGGGACCGACCGTTCCAAGAACCGCTTAAAGCCTTGCTGTGCGAGGCTTTCAAGATACCCCACGCGACCACCGCGCGACCGACGGTGCCCGATGGCGCCAGCGCCTGGCGAGGTCGACGGTGACTGGAATTGCTTCGGACCCGGCATAGTAGTCGATCAGAGTCGGGCCCCACCATTCGATCATCTTGGCCTTGACGTCGATCGGGCAGGGCGCCGCGGCGTGGATCGCGCCCTTCAGCGAGGAGACGTCGTAGCGCCGCCGCACGTCTTCCGGCAGTTTCAGCATGCGCACGAACATGGTCGGCACTAGCTGTGACTGGGTGACCCTGTGCTTCGACGGCTTCAGAAACTCCTCGGCATCGACGCGTCGACTTCAACGTACCGCTCGACGGGAGCAAAATCACGGACGACTCGCGCATTCGTGAGGCGCTCCCCACAATCAAGCACGTCCTCGAGCGGGGCGAGGCTGGTGTGCGCAAGCCACCTCGGGCGCCCCAGAGGGCCCCAACCCGGAATCCAGCCTCGGCCGTGCGCCGAGCGCCTGGCCAAGGAATCCTCGGACAAGAGGTCACCCTCCCGGAAGACTGCGTCGGAGACGCCGCCAAAGGTCGTTTACGACCTTCGGGGGCGGCGTCAGTCTGCCTGTCGGGAATCTTCCGATTCCACCCCGGAGGAGGAGAAAGACGACGAGAGCTTCAGCCGGCAGCTCTCGGAGCTCGCCGCAGTTGTCCCACACCGAGACGCCCTGGTTCGAGGACTTTCCGCGCGGATCCACCGTTCCGGTCGTGTTGAAGTTTGCGCAACCCGTGTTCACGTAGATCAGGCTGCCGCCGGACGAACTACTCACCGCGGAGGTGCCGGTGACCGAAATCGCGTTGGACGACTTGCTCGAGCCGTTGCCGGTGGAGGTACAGGTCCCGAGGTTCACGTTCGAGGAGCCCTGAATCGTGAGTCCACCCTGGAACATTAGTGCCACCACCGAACGTGACGCTGCCGCTCGAAATCGTGACCGGCTGGGTCGACGTAGGTGCCGTTGCCGAACGAGGTGGTGCCGTTGAACGTCTGCGGCGAACTGTAGGTGCCGCTCGAACAACTTCCGCCCGAGCAGGAACCGTTGCCGGACGGGTTCGTGTAGGTCGGCGTGTTCAGGTTGCCCAGCGGGTCATTGCCGGAGGCATAACTGGATCCCGAGCCACCACCCCACTGGTTGTTCCAACTCGAGTAGGTCTGAGACTGCCCGTTCCACGACGAGGAACCCTGAACGGACGTCTGGGTGCAGGAGGATCCCCAGGTGACTTCCTGGTTGCCATTGCCGTACTGGATCCCCGAGTTTCCACCGAGCGTCAACGCCGACGTGGAGCAGTTGTTCGTGTTCGTCCCCAGCAGCGTGATGTCCGGGATCGGTGATCCGCCGGACTGGGAGACCGCCGGCGTCCACGCGCGGGGTGTGGAGATCAGCGAGAAGGCGACCTTCGTCGTCGGCTCCACCACGTTCAGGGACACGGCCGACACGTTGGCTGCGGGAACCCATGAGCTGGGCAGTGTGCACGTCACCGAGCAGGACACCGAGATCGTCTGGTTGGACGGAATGTCGTTCGACAGAAGCGTCTGCGACACGGGCGACGTCAAGTTCGAGCTGCTGCACGAGTAGCGCATGAGGTCGTACTTCTTGCCCGAGGCGACGACGTCGTAGGAAACAACGACGGTGTTGCCTTGCGTCTCGGTGCCCAGGATCTGAGTTCCGTTCGACCCGCACGACGGCGTCGTCGCGGTCGTCACGGACGTCGCGTCCTGGACGTCGGTCTGCAGGTTGGTCGTAGTGACCTGCGCGTCAACGGATCCGGAGATCTTGTTCGAGACACCCGTCTGGGTGTTGAAGATCAACAGCATCATCATCACGAGGCCACCAATGACGATGGGGCCGACGATCATGGTGATCAACATCTCGATCAGGGTGAATCCTCGGTCGTCGCGCGGAGCGTCGTCGAGCCGTCGGAAATTGAGCTTCTTTTTCATGGTGAGACTGTCCAATCTGGGTCGGCACTTCTTGGGGTAAGTACTTCCCGTCCAAATCACAACCATGTAATCAAATACGTCAATTACACGTGGACCTGATTGTAGATGCCATACATCGCCGACACAAGTGCCACGGCAACAAATCCGACAACAACGCCGACAAATATGATAATTGCAGGCTCGAAGAGCGCCGTGAACTTCGTAATTTTGATGTCAAGTTCGCGGTAGTAATAGTCAGCGGCGGTGTCCATCTGCTCGTTCAGGGTTCCCGTCTCCTCGCCCACCCGGAACATCTGGTGCGCGGCACCGGGGAACAGGCCGGTCTCCGCGAGCGGACCCGCGAGGCCCTTTCCTTCCATCATCTGTTCGCGGATGTGGTCAATTCCTTGGCGATAGACCGCGTTGTTGGCGCAGTCCGCCGCGACCGACATCGCTTCGGGCAGGGGAACGCCCGTGTCGATCATCGAGGCGAGCACGCGACACACGCGCTCAATGATCGATGTCTGCACGAGGTCACCAACAACGGGCAGGCGCAAGATCATGCGATCCAGGCGTGCCTGACCCTCCTTGGTGCGCCGCATGACGAAGAACGCGATGATCGAACCAATGACGACGATCGCGATGGCCCACCAATACGTGCTGATGAAGCCGGTCATCGACAGCAACATGCGTGTCGGGAGCGGAAGTTTCGCGTTGAGTGACTTGAAGAAGGTACGAAATCGCGGGAGAACGAAGGTCGCGAGGACAATGATGACCACGAACGACATCGCGAGCACGATGCCCGGATAGATCATGGCGCCCTTGAATTTGGAACGCGCGTCGATGTCACGGGCCATGTAGTCCGCCAACTGCGTCAGGACCGTGTCCAGGCTTCCGGTGAGCTCGGCGGATTGCAGAATGCCGATGTAGTAGTTCGGAAACGCCTCGGGGTGAAGGGCCGCCGCCGCCGCGAAGGTCTCACCGTCGTAGATGGCTTCGATCATCTCGATGAGGATCTTCTTGAAGTGCTTGTCGCTCGTCTCCTGGACGAGGACCGCCATGGCTTCCATGATCGGAATGCCGGCCTTGATGAACACTCCGAGCTGACGCGAGAAGTGCATGACTTCCTCGCGCGAGATCTTCTCGGGGGTGATCTCGAGCTGCAGGATCGATGACTTCTCGGTGACGCGCAGCGGTCGCAGACCCTGGTCTTGCAGGTTCTGTCGCACGAGGACGGCGGTGTCGGCCGACTCCGTGCCGGTGACGCGTGATCCATCCTGATCCAAGGCGGTGTAGGCGAACTTCGGCATAGTCCTCCCGAACTAGTTCAGATTCAAGTAAATGCTAGAACGAATAGATGCTGCGCACAACCTCCGCAGATGTGGTCATGTCGCCGGCGATCAAACTGATCGCTTCGTCCTGAATCGAACGCATTCCCTGCTTGCGGGCCAAGTCACGCAATTCGTCCTCGGTCGCGAATCCCACGATCAGTCGCTTCATCTCCTGGGTCATCGGGAACAGCTCGTAGACGCCAACACGATTCTTGAATCCGGTGTGTCCACAGACGTTGCATCCGGCCCCGTGGTAAAACACGTCCTTGGCGGGACCTCCGCCCTTGACGTAGAAGGCCATCTCCTCGTCCGAGGGCGTGTAGGGGACCTTGCAGAGATCACAGATTCGCCGCACGAGGCGCTGACCCACGATGCCAATGACGGCGGACGCAATCAGAAACGACTCGATTCCCATGTCGATGAAGCGCGTCAAACCACTGATGGCGTCCGTCGCGTGGAGCGAGGACAGGACGAAGTGGCCCGTCAGCGTTGATTGGACCGCGATGCGGGCGGTCTCCACGTCACGAATCTCACCCACGAGCACGACGTCGGAGTCCTGACGGAGAATCGACTTGAGACCTGTCGCGAAGGTGAGTCCGGCCTGTTCGTTGGTCTGAATCTGGTTGATGGACGGGAACACGTATTCCACGGGGTCCTCAATCGTCATCACGTTGCGTGCGACGTCCGAGATCTCCGTGAGCGAGGCGTACAGCGTTGTTGTCTTGCCACTGCCTGTCGGGCCGACGCACAACACCATGCCGAAGGGCGAACGAATCAACTTCGAATACGCGTCGTGCGTCCGGGTCGTCATACCCAACTCGTCGATCCCAATGACGGAGCGTGACTTGTCAAGAATTCGCATGACGCAGGTCTCGCCCCAGATGGTCGCCACGGTCGCCACGCGAACGTCGACCTCGCGCCCTTCGATCATCACGGTGAACTTTCCGTCCTGGGGACGACGACGCTCGACGATGTTCATGTCCGCCATGATCTTGATGCGACTCACGAGACCCAAACCCATTGCGGCCGGCAACACCAGGACGACCTTCAGGACACCGTCGACACGGTTCCGCACACGCACAATGTCGTCGGCGGGCTCAATGTGAACGTCCGAGGCTCCATCGCGCATCGCCTGCGACAGGATCCGATTCACCACCTGAACGATCGGCGCACTCTCGGCCGCCAGGTCCGTGACGTTCGAAGTGGCTTGGCGGCGTTGTGCGCCCTCACCCGCTTCGAACTCTTCGACGAGCTCCGCGACACCCGCGAGAGCGTGATAGTGACTATCGATCGCCCAGTGAATGTCCGACGGCATGGCGATCGCCATCGTCACCGTCTGACCACTCGCCTGTGCCAAGAGGCCCGCCAGGCGTTCGCTTGGTTCGGCGACGACGACGAAGATGCCCTCCGGTGACAACGACACGGGAAACGCCATCTGAGTTCGCGCGACGCGTTCGGGGACCAGATCCAGTGCCAGCGGCTCAATCTGTTCGAGTTTGAGATCGCTGACGGGCAGCCCGTAGAACTTCGACACCTCCGCCGCCATCTCGGCTTCAGTCATGTAGCCCAGGTCGTCCAGGGCCTCAAACAGGTGGATCTTCTCGTGGACCGACCGCACGTGTGCCTCGTCCAACTGATCACTGGTGAGTCTCCCCGACTGCACGAGAAAGGTCTGGAACTCATTGGGAACCCGCGGCTCAACCGGTGCACCTGATGTGTCCTCGGAGCGATTCGGTCGATTCCGACGACTCGAGGCCTTGGAGGCGTCCACGATCGGTGTGGCGGGATCAGGTGCGGCCACCACGCGCGAACGCGCATCGACGATCGGTGAATTCGGATCTTGGATGGGTCGACCCGTCTTGGGGTCGATCTCGACGCGTGGTCGCGTTGTGGTCGGCGGACGAATGGGAGCAGGCGCCGGCGGCGTGCGCGTCGACGACTTTGGTGTGTCCTTCGCGCGGCTGAAGGGCAATCGGCGCCCGTGATGCGGACTCTCCGCTGCGGGATCGGGCTTCTTGGTGCCCTTCTCCTTCGGTGACTCCGCGGGAGCCGACTCGGGCTTGGGTTCGCGAGCAAAAGGTCGTCGTTTGGTCTCGGCTGGTGGTGCCGGAGGAGCGCTGCTTCGGGGCTTGGGTGTCGTTGGCGACGCTGGTTGCGGGGTGACAACGCGTGGCGCCACACGCACGACCGGGGCCGCCGTCGAGTGCGCGCCCAAGTCGACCGGACCCACCGCGGTGGCGTCCTCGCTCATGAGCTGGTCGGGCGTCGAGGGCCCACCAGTCGTGCGCTGGCGCGAGATGTCGTTGGTGTCGTCACGAACCAGATCCGACTGTGGCGTCGATGCAGGACCAGGTTCATCATCAGAAAGAGACGTCGGAGCCTGCACCGGAGCTGGCGTGGGGTCGGCACTGAGGTCGCTCACGACGGGAGTCGCCTCCACCGGGGACGGCGCACTCTCCGTCCGTGCCGCCGCGTCAGAGGCGTCGACGGTTGTCGCCGCATCAGACAACGAGGCGGGCGCGGCTTCCACAACGGGTGCGGCAACGAGTGGTTCGGGCGTGACGGCGACGACGGGCGGCGGCGCGATCGGGGCCACCGGCGTCTCCACAATCGGCGGCGCGAGATCAGTGGGTATTTCGGTCGCGGCCGGGGTCGAGGCCGGAGGCTCCACGAGTGTGGGAACCACCGCGGCTGCTCCCGCGTTCGACGACTCCTCAACCACCACGCTCTGTGGAGATTTCACGACCCAGGTTGCGCTAATCGGTGAGGCCTCCGACGTCGCGGGAGTCACGGCCGTTGGTTGCTGTCGCCCACCGTCACTGACGACCACACTCTCGGGCGCGGCCGGCACCACGCTGGCTCCATTGGAACTCGCTCCCTGCGCACCATTGGCCTTGCGCCCCTTGCCGGAGGGCCGGGCCAACACCAGCTCGTAGACGTCCCGGTCCACTTTGCGGCTGGCCACAATTTCGTAGCCTTCGGTGTCTGACGAGTCGATCGACACAAGAATGCCGAGGGCGTCACGCATGGCCTCGCGCTTCATGCAACGCTCCTGATCAGGGCGTCCGCGGGCGCGACCGAGTGCGGTGCCCGTGCTGTAACGGGGCGAGAATGGTAGTTCGCCCCTGCAATCAAACGTGACATGGAGTTCCCTCGTGCGCAGTACGCCTGCGAATGATCGCGTTCAACACGCGCCGAC
>CAWHLQ010000028.1:0-103996 GCA_963830195.1 uncultured Actinomycetota bacterium
GGTCACGAGACAGGTGCCGGTGGTGGTGGCGGTGAGGGTCGTTCCCGCCACCGTGCAGCCGGTCGCTGTTCCGGCTGCGTACGACGTAGCTCACGGTGCCGGTGCCGCTGCCGCCGGAGGTAGTGAGCGGCAGGGTGTAGGCCGAGCCGTTGTAGGTCGCGCTCGTCGAGGTCACGCGAGCGTTGCCTGGGTCGCCGTGGAGAAGGTGATCGTGGTCGAGGAGGAGCTGACGGCGAGGTAGTTAGCGTCGGCCGCCTTGGTGGCCGTCACGAGACAGGTGCCGGAACTCGTCGCCGTCAGTGTTGTTCCCGCGACGCTGCAGCCAGTGGCGGTTCCGGCGGCGTACGACGTAGCTCACGGCGCCGGTGCCGCTGCCGCCGGAGGTGGTGAGCGGCAGGGTGTAGGCCGAGCCGTTGTAGGTCGCGCTCGTCGAGGTCATCGAGCGTGCCTGGGTCGCCTCGGAGAAGGTGAACGTGGTCGGGTGGAGCTCGCGGCCAGGTAGTCAACGTCCGTTGCCTTGGTGGCCGTCACGAGACAGGTGCCGGAACTCGTCGCCGTCAGTGTTGTTCCCCCGACCCTGCAGCCAGTGGCGGTTCCGGCTGTGTACGACGTAGCTCACGGCGCCGGTGCCGCTGCCGCCGGAGGTGGTGAGCGGCAGGGTGTAGGCCGAGCCGTTGTAGGTCGCGCTCGTCGAGGTGATCATCAGCGCGCTCTGGGCGGCGGCGGAGAAGGTGATCGTGGTCGAGGAGGAGCTGACGGCCAGGTAGTTGGCGTCGGCCGCCTTGGTGGCCGTCACGAGACAGGTGCCGGAACTCGTCGCCGTGAGGGTCGTTCCCCCGACGCTGCACCCGGTGGCGGTGCCGCCGGCGTTCACGACGTAGCTCACGGCGCCGGTGCCGCTGCCGCCGGAGGTGGTGAGCGGCAGGGTGTAGGCCGAGCCGTTGTAGGTCGCGCTCGTCGAGGTGATCGTGAGCGCGCTCTGGGCGGCGGCGGAGAAGGTGATCGTGGTCGAGGAGGAGCTGACGGCCAGGTAGTTGGCGTCGGCCGCCTTGGTGGCGGTCACGAGACAGGTGCCGGTGGTGGTGGCGGTGAGGGTCGTTCCCCCGACGCTGCACCCGGTGGCGGTGCCGCCGGCGTTCACGACGTAGCTCACGGCGCCGGTGCCGCTGCCGCCGGAGGTGGTGAGCGGCAGGGTGTAAGTCGAGCCGTTGTAGGTCGCGCTCGTCGAGGTGATCGTGAGCGCGCTCTGGGCGGCGGCGGAGAAGGTGATCGTGGTCGAGGAGGAGCTGACGGCCAGGTAGTTGGCGTCGGCCGCCTTGGTGGCGGTCACGAGACAGGTGCCGGTGGTGGTGGCGGTGAGGGTCGTTCCCCCGACGCTGCACCCGGTGGCGGTGCCGCCGGCGTTCACGACGTAGCTCACGGCGCCGGTGCCGCTGCCGCCGGAGGTGGTGAGCGGCAGGGTGTAGGTCGAGCCGTTGTAGGTCGCGCTCGTCGAGGTGATCGTGAGCGCGCTCTGGGCGGCGGCGGAGAAGGTGATCGTGGTCGAGGAGGAGCTGACGGCCAGGTAGTTGGCGTCGGCCGCCTTGGTGGCGGTCACGAGACAGGTGCCGGTGGTGGTGGCGGTGAGGGTCGTTCCCGCGACGCTGCACCCGGTGGCGGTGCCGCCGGCGTTCACGACGTAGCTCACGGCGCCGGTGCCGCTGCCGCCGGAGGTGGTGAGCGGCAGGGTGTAAGTCGAGCCGTTGTAGGTCGCGCTCGTCGAGGTGATCGTGAGCGCGCTCTGGGCGGCGGCGGAGAAGGTGATCGTGGTCGAGGAGGAGCTGACGGCCAGGTAGTTGGCGTCGGCCGCCTTGGTGGCGGTCACGAGACAGGTGCCGGTGGTGGTGGCGGTGAGGGTCGTTCCCCCGACGCTGCACCCGGTGGCGGTGCCGCCGGCGTTCACGACGTAGCTCACGGCGCCGGTGCCGCTGCCGCCGGAGGTGGTGAGCGGCAGGGTGTAAGTCGAGCCGTTGTAGGTCGCGCTCGTCGAGGTGATCGTGAGCGCGCTCTGGGCGGCGGCGGAGAAGGTGATCGTGGTCGAGGAGGAGCTGACGGCCAGGTAGTTGGCGTCGGCCGCCTTGGTGGCGGTCACGAGACAGGTGCCGGTGGTGGTGGCGGTGAGGGTCGTTCCCCCGACGCTGCACCCGGTGGCGGTGCCGCCGGCGTTCACGACGTAGCTCACGGCGCCGGTGCCGCTGCCGCCGGAGGTGGTGAGCGGCAGGGTGTAAGTCGAGCCGTTGTAGGTCGCGCTCGTCGAGGTGATCGTGAGCGCGCTCTGGGCGGCGGCGGAGAAGGTGATTGTGGTCGAGGAGGAGCTGACGGCCAGGTAGTTGGCGTCGGCCGCCTTGGTGGCGGTCACGAGACAGGTGCCGGTGGTGGTGGCGGTGAGGGTCGTTCCCGCGACGCTGCACCCGGTGGCGGTGCCGCCGGCGTTCACGACGTAGCTCACGGCGCCGGTGCCGCTGCCGCCGGAGGTGGTGAGCGGCAGGGTGTAAGTCGAGCCGTTGTAGGTCGCGCTCGTCGAGGTGATCGTGAGCGCGCTCTGGGCGGCGGCGGAGAAGGTGATCGTGGTCGAGGAGGAGCTGACGGCCAGGTAGTTGGCGTCGGCCGCCTTGGTGGCGGTCACGAGACAGGTGCCGGTGGTGGTGGCGGTGAGGGTCGTTCCCGCGACGCTGCACCCGGTGGCGGTGCCGCCGGCGTTCACGACGTAGCTCACGGCGCCGGTGCCGCTGCCGCCGGAGGTGGTGAGCGGCAGGGTGTAGGCCGAGCCGTTGTAGGTCGCGCTCGTCGAGGTGATCGTGAGCGCGCTCTGGGCGGCGGCGGAGAAGGTGATCGTGGTCGAGGAGGAGCTGACGGCCAGGTAGTTGGCGTCGGCCGCCTTGGTGGCGGTCACGAGACAGGTGCCGGTGGTGGTGGCGGTGAGGGTCGTTCCCGCGACGCTGCACCCGGTGGCGGTGCCGCCGGCGTTCACGACGTAGCTCACGGCGCCGGTGCCGCTGCCGCCGGAGGTGGTGAGCGGCAGGGTGTAGGCCGAGCCGTTGTAGGTCGCGCTCGTCGAGGTGATCGTGAGCGCGCTCTGGGCGGCGGCGGAGAAGGTGATCGTGGTCGAGGAGGAGCTGACGGCCAGGTAGTTGGCGTCGGCCGCCTTGGTGGCGGTCACGAGACAGGTGCCGGTGGTGGTGGCGGTGAGGGTCGTTCCCGCGACGCTGCACCCGGTGGCGGTGCCGCCGGCGTTCACGACGTAGCTCACGGCGCCGGTGCCGCTGCCGCCGGAGGTGGTGAGCGGCAGGGTGTAAGTCGAGCCGTTGTAGGTCGCGCTCGTCGAGGTGATCGTGAGCGCGCTCTGGGTCGACGTCGCCACCGCGGCGCTCGAACTCACCGTCGACACTGCCGAGACGAATCCGGTCGTCGGTAGTGACTCGACGGTAACGAAGTAACTGTCACCTTGCACTAGTCCAGTGAGATCGCCACCGGAAGTAATGGCTTGCGGTCCCACGCAGTTGAGAGTCATCGACGAGTCCGTGCAGCCCTCGACCTCGTATCCGCTGATCCCTGTCGTGCTCGCGGGTGCGCTGAAGGTCACCGTGACCGCGCCCGCGGTTGTCGCCGAAGGCGACGCCACCGGAGTGCCCGTCGCGTCAACCTCGCTCGTGGCGTTCTGCGCGGCGCTCGTCGCACTGGTCGTGGACAAGTACCCCGACGAAGGCACGGCGGTGACGGTCACGAAGTACGTCGCTCCCGCAGAGCCAGGACTGTATGCGAGCGAGCTCAGTGAGCCCCCTAACACGATTGAGGTGGGACTTCCGCAGCCCGACGTCATGCTTGAACTCGTGCACGCCAAGGCGGTGTAGGTCTGGCCACCGGGCGCGTTCGAAGGAGCCGTAAAGGAAACATCAATCGATCCAGGAATGACCCCGTACGACAGCACCGGTGCGGACATCGCGGCTAGTTGCACTGTCGCCATGGTCGGGCTGCCGGGAGTGGCGCTCGTCACGGACAGGTATCCGGTTGACGCACTCGCCGTGACGGTGACGAAGTAGTTCGCGCCGGGAGTCAGGCCAGAGACGGAGCCACCTGACGTGATCGCGGTTGGACTGTCGCAGCCGAGAGTCATCAGTGCGTTGGTGCACGCGAGGGCGGTGTAGGTCTGACCGCCGGGCGCGTTCGACGGCGCTCCAAAAGTGACGACCACCGCGCCGGCGCTAGACGCCGAACTCGTGACGCTCGGCGCTGCAATGGCGGCCAACTGCGTGTCAAATGTGACAGAACCATTGCCCACGTAGGACGACGAATTTCCCGCAACGTCGGTCGCGTTCACCGAGTAGCTCCGTACGGCGCCAGATACGGCATCAGCCGTGATCAGTGAACTGCGATACGAATACGTGCCGCCTCCGGGTGACGTGAAGGGGCCACCTGACGAGCTCAGCGATTCAGACGTGTCGCCCGCAGTGACGTTGGACAGATCGGCTGTCACACTGAGAACGCCGGAACCCGCGTCTGTCACGTTGGCGTACACGTAGTAGTTCGAACCACCCGCGACGTACCCGTCGACCGATGAGCCCGTTGCCTGGCCGATCGTTGTATTCGTCACGGTCGGCGCTGTGGTGTCCACGAGGACGGAGGGACTCGCGGCACTCTCGGTGCCCAACCAGTTCGATCCGAACGTTGGCGTATCCGTGAACACCCAGTCACCATCGGGGACCGACGAGACAGCGCAGGTGACGGTGCTCGATCCACTGCACGTCGCCGCGACGGACACCGCGGAACCACCGCCGGCGGGGTACCGATTGATGAGGTAGTTCGCCGAAGGAATCGGCACGGAACCAACGTTCGAGAGGGATTGTGCAAACGCGACGGAGACCGTATTGCTGTGTGGCGTGGGAGTCGTCACCGCGCTCGACGGTGTCGCACCCTGCGGCAGCGAGTCAGCGATGGAGATCGCGGGCTGATTCGACGCGCTCGTAGCCCAATACCCAAACGCGACTCCCGCACCAACAAGTCCCGAAGCCGCGCAGAGTCCCAAGACCCAGAGCAGTACTCGACGAGAAAAGGGGACCCGCCCGAGTCCCGCGACGGGAACCTTCGATGACGAGGAGGTGCTCATCCCTGATGCACCGTGGCCACGATTGGAATCGAGAAGGTGGCGCCCTGGCAGCCAGTAGCCGATCCGGTTGACATGGTGACCGAACTCGGAAGATCAACGACATAATTCGAGACATTCGCAGGAATTGTGACGCTCAACGAACTCTGGTCCACGAAGCTCACTCCGTCGTTGAGCGACGTGCAACCGGATCCTCCCGTGACGGAGATCAAACCGGAACTCGTCACGCTCACGAGGGTGAGTGCAACGGAATTGGAATTGGAAATCTCAAACGTCGCGTCACCCGAGCGCCCCGGCAAGAGAGGCGTCGTTGGTGTCGCGGTCACAGCGTCCAACGTCACGGCCGTCAGTGAACTCGTCGACGCAATACCTGCGCCTGAGCCCGTCGAGGTGAGATACGCCCACGCAGCCCCCACTCCGACACCGAGGGTCACAAGCACCAGCATCGATACGAGCAGACGCCTCATCCGGAGTACCTCAGGCTGTAGGTGAAGGTGAGGTTCGCTCCCTGACAAGCATCTTGGTCAGTATGTGTCTCGATCATTGCCACCGTCGGCCACTTCGAGGTGGGGACGGACAGCGCCGACAGGCTCTTTGAGGAGCTCCCGGGAATTGTCACCGTCGCGTTCAATCCGTGGCGCACCACAAAATTCGTCGAGACGCTGCAGCTCGGATTGGACGACGACACCGACACGGTCAAGGAACCTGAATACACAGTGACTGGTGTCGAGTATGCGTTCGTCAGTACCACATTGATCGCCTGAGTTACACCAGGAGAAAATCCTTGGGCCGCGTTCCCCGACACTGACAGTGCGGGCGCGGAGTCAGGTCCGGCAACCGTGGTTGAGGTGCAGGTTGCGCCGTCGTTATCGAATGAGGATCCCGTGACTTTGCCCTGCGCGTTATAGATGGCCGTTGCGGTCCTGAGCGACGAGATCTTCACGATGCGTCCCGAACTGTCCCATCGCAAGTAGACGGCGTCCGAGCCCACCACGCTCCACATCGCACCCGCGTTGAGCTCGAAGAACGGTCGGTACGTCGCAAACGTCTTGACCGAATGAGTGCTCAGACTCATTCCGGTGACGGACGAATTGTTGACCGTCCAGATCCAACCCTTCGAGATCACGAGGTCGCCACCCAGCACGAAGCCGCTGGGCACCGTCACCGGCGTCGCCGTCAGTGTCGACACATTGATCGCGTACAAGCCACGCGACGGGCTCGGCGACGTAATACGTTCCCGTCGACGTATCGACGTCACCGCCGGTCCACGCCGCCGTGGTCGGCAGTCCCGTGACGGCACCCACGATGCTTTGCGTCCCGTTGGAGTTGATCTCGACCAACTTGTCGAAGTTCGTTCCTGACCTCACGTCGATTGCGTACAAGCGATGCATGTATACGGCGAATATCCCATCGCGTCGACAGGATCACGAAATGGGCCGACCTTCTTCCAGCTGCGAATCGACGTGGCCGTCTTGAGTTGGCCGTCCGACTCACAAAACAAGAACCAACAGGACATACTCCACGTATCGCGATTGTGGGGCCACCGACGACTAGTCGTTGGATCGACCTTTGATGATGCCGCGAGCCCGGGCAGTGCACCCCCGTGGAGCGTGTCAACGCCGACAAGGGTGAGCACCACGACGGCGACGACCGTGAAGATCCTCGCGGAGATCGCCGCGATTCTTCCACCGGGATTCGTCCGTTTCACGACGGGAAACTCATTCGGCGGTTCCCAGGCTCGGTGACGGGCGATCTTCGAGACGTGGTTGCGCCAGCGTGATGGTGAATTGCTGCCTCGTCACCGAGCCCATGCGCATCGGTCAGTTCCGTATGGTCAGTTTGAACTGAAGGAGAGATTGACCGTCACGCCCTCGCAAGCGTTCTGGCTCGATCCCGTGTCGTGGAATTGGATGGTGCCAAAGTTCAGACCCGTCGCTCCACTGGGCTCGTCCGAGTTGATCGCACCACTCGTCACCGTAAAGTCAGCCGAGGTGCAACCGACGTTGCTCGTTCCGGTCACCGACGGCGTCACTGTTCCGATGTACTCGGTCTGCCCCAACGCGTTCGTCGCCGAACCAACAATGTTCTGAGGCGCGAGCCCGGGCCCGATTCCGGTCACCGTTGTCGAACTCAAGACCCACGGGCTCGTGTTGTTGACAGTTGCAGATCCCGTACCCGAACCGGTTGAAGTGAAGTACGCGAAGGCCGCACCTCCCACTCCGACGGTGAGCGCGATGGCGACCGCAACGGCGGCCACTCGCTTCTTGTTGGCGCTGATCTTCATGGGAGCCCTCCGAAAGTGGCGTGATGGGAATACTGAATGTGCACTATTGACGAGCTGTCAACGACGCTTCGCTTTGGTGATGCCCCGCGAATCTAACACGGAAAATTCAAGGGAGATATGCAGATTGGCAGTAATCAACTCCGATCACATTGTGACGGCTCCGCGAGTGCGAGGTGACGAATTCGCGCCCTCGCAATTCGCCACGAACCAGAGTAGGTGTGACACCCGTCTCTCACCACGGCGATTTCGTCGGCGGTCGAACATAATGTCGGTCGGCTATGGCACGCAATGCCACAGATACTTGAATTCTGACGCCCCCGATTTCGTCTCTGACCATGGATTTTGTTGCAGGGGTGTCGCACCGTTCTTGATCACGTGCGTGTAACTTGGGAATTGCAGTCATACTTTACACGCAGTCAAGTTGTGCCTCTCGGCCACCGTCTTTGGGGAGACGACCGAGAAAAAAATCCTTGGAGGGGGATTTAAAATGGAAACCAGTAACCAGACGTCCGATGTCGGCGTTGCAGAGAAGACAATCACCAGGCTTCCAATCACTGAGATTGACTCCGAAACAACGACAGACGTGGCGACTCGAACCATCGGCAGCACCGTTGAGCAGATCTCGGATGATTCCGAGTTCGGTGAAGACGTCATTCGCATCCGCTTGGTCTTTGACGGCGACGACCTAAGTCAGATTCTGATGGTGGACCCGGCGAGCAACGAAGTCGAGTGGGTCCGCGCCGTTGGCGCGCAGAACGCGATGAGAAACTCCGCTTGAGTTGAGTCGGACCCGGCGGGGTCGCAAGTCTCCGCCGGGTCTGGTTTCTCCTCCGCGTCCGTCGACCCCTCGGGGGACGGTGGCGCCCCATCACTCGCGAGCGACTCGGCGCAACACCTCCTTCGCCGTTTCCAATTGCGATGCGGAACACAGACGTGAGACCTCTCCATTCATAGCGTGCACGGTCTCCACGACGGCCGACGCATACCTCTGTCCTTCAACCGTGAGTTCCACGATTCGTCGTCGGCCGTCATGCACATCGACGGACGTCGTCACAAACCCTCGCGACTCAAGTCCGTCGGCGAGCTTTCGCGTCGCTTGACGAGAGACCCCAACGACGTCAGCCAGTCCCCCGATTGAGCGTCCCTTGGCCCTCAGTGCACGCACGATGACGACATCGCTGCGTCGAAAAGCCCACGAATCCCATCGCCCTCAAGCGAAGCTCCACCTGCGCGATCCAACGCTGACGTGCTCGCGCGAGAACATCACCAAACAGGTCCGACTCGAAGATCCTGGGCCGCCACGTCGAGTTCCTCCGATTCGTCCCGCGGTCAGACACCACGCTCAATTATGCAATATAGTTGCCTAATTATGGCCGTCATCGGAACCATCGGCCTGAGCGTTACGGCGGGTGTCTCCCCGTCGACGGACGCCCTCATCGCGGGTGGGACAACTCTCTTCGGAGTCTTTGTCGCCGTGATGGCATTGACGTACCTCCATCTCGCCCCGACGGGCCTGTCTCCCGTGCGCGAAGCCGTGAGCCGCTATGGCATCACGACCTATTGGCCCGGCTACCGCGTCCAGACAATGGCCTACGGACTCGCGGGCGCGGCGTCGGCGTGGGGCGTCGCGTTACACGTACAGTCGCCCGGTGCACGGTGGGTGGTGATCGAACTCGCGGTCTTCTCCTGTGCCCGACTCGCCATCAGCTGGTTCCCGATGGATGCGCCCGGATCGGGCACCACACGTCACGGCGTCATCCACGCAGTACTCGCTGTCGTGACATTCGTCGCGGTCACTGATGCCGCAATCCGCCTCGGCAGGGTGCTGCACGTGAACCCCTCGTGGTCGACGGCGGCCACGGCGTCCACGTCTCTCGGATGGTTCATGATCGCGACACTTCTCGCGATGTTGACGATGAGACGTGCGACTGGCTCGCGACGAGTATTCGGGCTCGTCGAGCGACTCCTGTATGTTGGCTTCACGGGCCTGTTAATTCTCATTGGTGTGTTCTGTCTCACCGTGTGACGAGCGGTCACCTCATTTACCATCGCTGCGTCGACGCGTCTCGCGATGACTTCGGCAAAGGATGAAGCCCAGAAGTAAGGTGACCTGATCAACCGCAGCTCCCCTGCGGTGACCTTGGAACAGGAGAAAACCATGGCCCACGACATCGCCAACGACCCCCGACTCGACCCTCGGATAAAGGCGATTCTGGCCGCCTTCCCTTCCGTCGAGCCCCACGACGTTGACAACCGTGAGCAAATCTTGAGTGCCGCGAACTCCGACGAGGCACGCGAGGCGACTGCGACCGCAAAGATGTTTCTGGACTTGTGCGACGCCGAGGAAAACTCGTCGTCCAAAGGTCTCACTATCACGACGGAGCAGTTCGTCTCGGCCCCCGACGGCAACACCGTGAATCTGCAAATCATTCGACCGGACACGATCGAAACCTCCGCCTGCGTCTATTACATCCACGGGGGTGGCATGGCCACCATGTCCGCGTTCGACGGGATGTATCGCGGCTGGGGGAAAATCATTGCGTCCATGGGTGTCACGGTCGTGATGGTCGACTTTCGCAACTGTGTCGTGGCGTCATCAGCGCCCGAAGTGGAACCGTTTCCGGCCGGTCTCAATGACTGCGTCTCGGGACTGAAGTGGACCGTTCAGAACGCCGCGCGGCTCAATATCGACCCCGCCCGCATCGTCGTCGCCGGTGAAAGCGGTGGCGGAAACCTAACTCTGGCGACCGGTCTGCACCTCAAGCGCAGCGGGGAGCTGGGTCTCATCAAGGGCCTCTACGCAATGTGCCCGTACATCGCGGGTCAGTGGCCCACACCCGAAAGTCCTTCGTCGACTGAGAACAACGGTATTTTGCTCAACTTGCACAGCAACTACGGCGCCATGAGCTACGGCATTGACGCGTTCAATGATCGCAATCCGTTGGCCTGGCCGTCGTTCGCGAGCGTCGAGGACGTCACCAGCTTTCCCCCGACGGTCATCAGCGTCAACGAGTGCGACCCACTGCGCGATGAAGGCATCAACTTCTATCGACTGCTCTTGAAGGCGGGAGTCCCCGCTCGTGGCCGCCAGGTCATGGGAACCATGCACGGAACCGAAATCTTCTCGATCGCCTGTCCCGAGATAAGTCGCGACACCGCCCGGGACATCGCCGCATTCGCCCGAGACTAGAAGTCACTGCGCCCGTCGAAAACCACCACTTGAGTCGTTCGGTGCTGTTTACTTGAGGTAGCACAATGATTCCGGGGGTGTCAGATGCCAACGATTGCGTTAACCACCGACAATTTTCACGACTTGCTGCTCAACAGCGACGTTTTGTTGATCGATCTCACGGCGGAGTGGAGCGTCAAATGCCAGCGGTTCACGCCCGTCTTTGCGGCAGTGGCAGAGATCTACCCCACCGTCACGTTTGCGACGCTCGACACCGACGCTGAGCCAGATCTCGCCGCACGATTCACCGTGCCCTCCATCCCGACCTTGGTCATCGTGCGTGAGAGGGTCGTTCTCTATGCGCGGGCGGGAGAGTTGACGCACGACGAGTTGGTGCAGTTGCTTGAACAGGTCCTCGCCACGGACATGGTCAACGTCCACAGCCAGTCACTCGCGCAAGAAATCGACGAGGACTACGCGCGAAGCTTCAAATCTGCATCGTAGGTAGCGCACGCGACGCGCTCATGAACACGGACATTCCGCCGACGATGGGGTCCACTCCCGTCGTGCAAGGGCTCCCGGATCACCAGTGACGAACCGTCGCTCTCCCTCATCGCGATCAACCGTCCGCAGAGGAATAACGTCACGTTGATCCGCTGAGAGAACCGTCACGACAACGCGGACGACCCGTGCAGCAAACTCCAACGTGCAACAGCTTGGAACGGCTCCATCTCCACGACGTCTGCCCCGGCTTCCATGAATCTCGACCGACACCTCTCCTGACTCGACAGCGCGACCCGACCACGCACCGCCACGTCTCGGCGTGATCACTGCGCATTGCCCCGAGCCTCATTGCACGCCGTGGTCACGACACGAACCGGGCGCGTCGTTCGCGAAGGGTGCGGAGCAATTTCGCGCCACGAAAAGTGTTGCCCACGTCATGGGACTCGGACAACAATTGTCTCCGTGACCGACTCCCCGAAATCTGACGCACACGCCGAACGCGCCCGCCTCGCCACCCGTGGCTTCGCCAACGGCGTTCGATACGCGACCGCGCGACCGAGTTACCCCGACGACGCCATCGCGTACCTGTCGAAGGCTCTCGACACGACGCACGCGACAGTCATTGACGTGGGTGCCGGAACGGGCATTTTCACGCGACAGATCGCACCCCGATGCGGCCAGATCGTGGCCGTGGAGCCGTCGGAGGGTATGCGCGCCAGTTTCAAACGAGAAACGCCCGGCATCGAAATTCGTGACGGCCGTGACACCTCCCTGCCGTTCGACGACGCGAGCGTCGATGTCATCACGGTCGCCCAGGCCTTCCACTGGTTTGATCCCGTCGCTGCTCTCACGGAATTCGCTCGTGTCTTGCGCCCGGGTGGTCGGCTCGGCCTCATCTGGAACGAACGCGACGAAACCGTGCCGTGGGTGGCCGCGATGAGCCGCGCCATGTTCTGGGACCAACGAGCCCCGTACGACGTCGGCATGGATTTTGCTCCGGTGATCGCGCGAGGGCCGTTCGAGGACGTGCAGTTCCGACACTTCGAACATCACCAACGCCTCAACCGAGAGCTGCTCGATCAGCGGGTGCTCACGACGAGTTACATCGCCGTTATGAACGCGGCGGAACAAGCCATCATTCTCGATGACGTGCGCTCAGTCGTGGAGGAGTTCCCCGACGAGTTCGACCTGCCGTACGTCACGTCCACATACTGCGCGCGACTCACCGGGAACACGTCGGTCTAGGAGATCACGTCACGTCGTCGAAGACGACGACGTTCGACCACGAACACTCCGGCGAGCGTCAGCGCCCCGAGTACGTACGCCTCTGCGACTCGGGCGCAACCGTGGGCGACCTGTGCGTACGATCCTGCCGTTGTGCCGTGGCCGATTGTGATCCACCCCCACCCGAGCCACACCAAGGTTGCCCCCGACAACGCGCGCACGACGACGCGTGTGCCCATCACGCTCGAGGCGATCACGGCCACTCCCGCAAGGATCAGCGAGCGACCAAGAGTGATGTCGGCAGCGGCCGAGACACCGAACTCCCTCGTCCCGGCCGACCACGCGTGACACGCATCGCCGTAGGCCAACGACAGCGCAGCCCACGGCCAGCGCCGCGCGGGACCACCGCCGCCGCCGAGAAACGAGTCGCCACGACAGAAGAAGCGCCACGGTGACGGCCACCAGCGCCACGGCTGACGCCGAATCCGCAACGATGGCGGCACCGTGATTGGCCGCACTGGGCAAGAAGATTCCCTGCGGTGTCAAATCGTTGTACGTCAAGACCGATGACAGGGCGTCGCTTGCGGCGCTCAGCGCGGCGAAGGACAGCGCCACTGACTGCGCCATGCTCATCTGGCGAGGCAAGGAGTCGTCACGACGACCAAGGGCAGTGATGACGAATGCCACGGACAATGCCACGCTCGCCGACGCGAGAACTAAATAACTCAGTCGCTCGTCACTCAGGTTTGGGCTCGTGGCGCTGTAGATCGAGTGCTGCCACCAAAAGACCGAACCCCGCACCACGGCGGCGAGAACCAACAGCGCCACGACGACGGGAATCTGGACAAGTCCGCGGAACACGCGGAGATCGCTCGTGGGCGTCGAAGTCGACATCACCGCTTCACATTCGCGTTGGTCACTCGACCAGTCTCGCAGCGTCACTCTCGGCTATCTCGGACCTCCCGTCGCCACGTCGCGCGGAATGGGTCGTTTGGCCTCAAACGAAGTTTTGCGTGATCAGTACACTAAGGACGACGCCACGCGAGCGGGAAGAGGTGACCGATGGAACGAGTAGGGGTCGTGGGGTGCGGTCTGATGGGTTCAGGGATCGCCGAGGTCTGCGCGCGAGCGGGCGTCGATGTCGTTGTCGTCGAGCGAGATGCCACCGCACTCGCCGCCGGAAGGTCGCGGCTCGAAACGTCACTGACCCGAGCAGTGTCGTCGGGAAAACTCAGTGAGCAGGACGCCGACGAAGCTCGGCAACGACTGAGGTTCGAGGAGGACTTCGGATCACTGTCAGACCGTGACATTGTCGTCGAGGCAGTCGCCGAAGACGAGGCAACGAAGGTAGAGGTCTTTCGACGACTCGACGAAGTCGTGACATCCGACGACGCGATCTTCACGACCAACACCTCGTCAATTCCGATCATCAAATTGGCCATGGCCACGCGCCGACCCGAACAGGTCATCGGGATGCACTTCTTCAATCCCGTCCCGGTGCTCAAGCTCGTCGAGATGATCTCGTCGCTGCTCACGAGCAAGGAGACAACCGAGAACGTGCGACGATTCGCGACGGACCGCCTGGGCAAGCACGTGATCGTGTCGCAGGATCGCGCGGGGTTCGTCGTCAACGCCCTTTTGATCCCCTATCTCCTCTCTGCGGTCCGGATGCTCGAATCCGGTTTCGCCTCCGCCGACGACATCGACACGGGCATGGTTCTTGGCTGTGCGCACCCGATGGGGCCCCTGAAATTGATTGACCTGATCGGGCTCGACACAACTTTGGCCGTGGCCGATTCGCTTTATGCCGAGTTCAAAGAGCCCCATCTGGCGCCTCCACCCCTTCTGTCCAGGATGACCCAGGCTGGCTTGTTGGGTCGAAAGAGCGGCCAAGGCTTCTATTCGTATCGCTCGTAACCAGCGATTCATCGCCTACTTGTTGGACACAGGAGGGTTCGCGCACCGACTCCCCTACGCCGACCGAGCACGGTCACGGAATAAGTGATAAGCCCGTAGTGCAAAGTCGTTTCACGAGCGGACGTTCTCGTCTCCGGCCGTCGGACTCACGCCGCCGAAGACTCAGGAGTGAGGAATTTCGAGGTACGCCCGGTCTCAGCCTTGGGGGTGCGTCATGTCACAACTTCCTCGCGCGAGGCGTCGAGAGACCATTCTCGATGCCGCACGGGACCTGCTTGACGAGGCGGACTTCAACGATATTTCTATGCCCGAGATTGCCGCGCGAGTCGGTGTGAGTCGTCAAATTGTCTATTTGCACTTCCACAGTGTTGACGAAGTACTGGACTCGCTCTACGACCGCACCTTTCGGGAGTATTTCGATGAGTTGGAGTCCATCGACGTCACTCAGCAGGACACGACCGCGAGTGGGCTCGCGCGCCTGCAGCGACTCCTGGAGTTGCCGCCTCCAATCCACCGCGTCATTTACTCCGCATTCTTCGCGGGGCCCAAAAGCCGTTCCGCTCTGACCACCGTCCAGCGTCGAATCACCGAGTGGTTGGACGACAACTGGATTCAGCCATTGACGTCACACGGCATGAACGTGGAGATAGCCACGTCCGGCCTTTACGCCGCCGTCTCGGCGACCTTGCAGTTTCGCGAGCTTGTCGATCGAGGCGTCATCAGCCAGTCAACTGCTCGTCTCCAACTCGCGCGGCTCACGGAATCACTGTTCACGAATCCCACCGAAGCAGTCGCCGCAAACCCGTGACAGGTCCCGACGACCTTCGAAAGACGGTGTCTCGTACACTCACACCGTGGCACAGCTCACCCTGTACAAGTCTCGTTCCGTAACAACGCGTATACGACGGTCGCGCGCCCTCGTTGTGTCGGTCCTCGTGGCCATCGTGGGCGCGCTGACAGTCCTGCCCGCAAGTGTGACGGCAGCCTCCAGCGCAACGTTGTCGACGACTGTCGAGCCGCAGGCTGGCTACAACTTCTTATACGCGGCCGTGCACGCCGCCAAGCACTCCATCGACATGTCCATGTACGAACTCAACGACAACACCTTTGATTCTGATCTGGCCGCACGCGCCCACGCCGGAGTGCGCGTGCGAGTCCTTCTCGACTCGGACTACGGGATCAAGAATTACAACACTCCCGCGGCGACCTATTTGTTGCATCACGGCGTTCACGTGACGTGGGCACCCTCGAACCAGATCTTCCACGCGAAGTACCTCATCATCGATGACGCCATCCTCTACGTGGGAACCGGAAACTTGACCGCGGAGTATTACTCGTCCACCCGCGACTTTTGGATCACCGACCGATCGGATGGCGACGTGAAGGAAGCCGCGGCGCGATTCGAGAGCGACTTCACCAAGAAATTTGTAACTCAGCCCCCCCGTACGGCGGACTTGGTGTGGAGTCCGGGATCAACTGAAGCACTGCTGGGTGTCATCAACGGGGCTCATCACACGCTCGCCGTCGAAAACGAGGAGATGAACTCCTCCACGATTGAATCAGCCCTCATCGCCGCCGCTCACCGCCACGTCCACGTCGAGGTCGTCATGACCTACAACTCGCAGTACACGTCCGCGCTCACAAAGCTGGCCAAGGCGGGAGTGAGCGTTCGAACCCTTTCGTCAGATCAGGTCTACATCCACGCCAAGGTCCTCTGCGCGGACTGCACCGCGACCGCCGGAACGGTCTTTGTCGGTAGTCAGAATTTCTCGACGTCGTCGCTCGTGTACAACCGCGAGTTGGGAGTCCTCACGACGTCGCTCACGGTAGTCAAGCCGGTGAGGGCGGCCGTGGCGGCCGACTACGCCGCGGGTACAACGAAACTCTGATCTCTCAGAGGAAGCGAGCACACACCAGGGCCACGGCCAGTGCGACGACGGCCCAGGTCAACGATCGCAGGGCACTCTCGAGTGGTCGCAGGATCGTCGTCGCGTCAAGTGGGGTCGTCGTGCCATCGATACCCAGCAACTCTCCTTCCACGTACGAAGTGCGACGACGGACAACGCGCGCCGGCGTCGACAGTTGACGCTGGGCCTGCGACAAGAGGCCCGCGAATGCCGCGGCGACGAACGCAGCGGCGTTGAGACTCTCCTGCTGGACAAATGCGGCAGTGAGCAGCGGGAATGATCCCCAACCGAGGGCGAACACGGCGTCTGTATGGAGGCGACCGTGCCACAGCTCGAGGTTGTACCCCACGGCCAGGGCCACGCCCACGACGATGAAGGCCGCCAGGGCGGGTCCCACGATCACGCACCCCATCACGCCGAGCGCGACGGCTCCTCCGATACCCACCACCGACACCGCCACGAGTTGCGAGGCCGGAATGGTGGTGCCGAGAGGTCGACCGTGGAGTTCGTCGAGCGCGTGGGCCCCTAACCCCACGGCGAGGAAGAACGCGAGCAGGGTGGCGATCAACCGGGTCGCATTGACGGGGGCGACGAGACATGAACCGATCACGACGTAGGACAGATGCCACACCGTGTAGGGCGGGTGTAGGACCGTCCACCACTCACGAGCACGAGTTCGATGGAGAAAGCGGGGCTCCGCGTAGAACGCCGGGGCGTTCGATGTGTCCGAGCGGGCTCGCTCCTCCGTCACGACTGTGACCGCCGCCCCCACATGACCAGTCCGCCGCCGACGCTCATCGCACGATGCCCGACATTGTCGATGCCCGCCTTCTGCCAGGCCCGCACCGTCCAGTCAACGGGGTACGTTCGGTAATGCGTCGAGATACTCGGACCGAGAAACCGTCCCACGTCCCACCAACCGCGACCACCGGTTACGTAACCCGCCACCGGCAGCACGGCTCTCGTGTAGATCCACCACAGTGCGTGCCACCACGGCGCCGACGGCACCGCGAACTCCAGACTCGCGATGTGACCACCTGGCTTCACCACCCGGGCCAGCTCGCGCAGTGTTGCCTCCGGGTCGGCCACGTAGCGCAGCAGATACGTAAAGGTGAGAGCGTCAAAGGTCGCGTCAGGGAACGGCAACTGCTCGCCGCGTCCGAGGACCAAGGAGACTCGTTCGCTGAGTCCATCGCGAGCAATATTGTGCTCACCTTCGCCCAACATGTCGCGACTGAGATCAATGCCGACCAAGCGTGCTGACGTGCGGCGCGCCAGTTGACGCGTGACACCGCAGGGACCGCAGGCCACGTCCAACACAACCGCCGGCGACGCATCGACAATGTGGTCCACCATCGCGGTGCGCCACCGACCGTCTTGTCCGAGCGATAGAAGAGACGCCAGCGCGTCGTAGCGACCAGGAAGTGGCGCGAACAGTCGCCGCGAAAACTCGCTCGGTGCCCTGCGCGAGGCGTCCACGCTAATCCGCTCGTTACCCACGGCACAATCCCGTGTCGAGCGAGGCGCCAGCGTCGACTTCCTGTTCGTGACCGTGCGCCTGTTCCATCGTCCCCCCGTCAACTGTCGTCGAGCCTATGGGAGTGCTCGCACGTGATGCTCAGCATCTCGCACGGGAGGCAGTGAACGCCGCACGATTGCGGCCGTGGTACGGATCAGGTGTGTCGGCGCCGCCGACTTTTCCCCACTGTCGGCGGCGAAACTCACCGTTCGCCTCGACACGACTCATGACCATCACGGCAACGTTCCGTCAGAGTCGTACACTCGAAACGGCTGCACCAAAGGGAGGACACATGACACGATTCCGCGCACTCACGATGGCCGTCACCGCGTCGTTGATCGCACCGTTGCTCTTCATCGCGACGACCACACCGTCGGCGTCCGCGTCGACACCAATGCCGAGTCCGTCCGTGTCGGAGTGTGACTCCCTCGTGACAACACCCGTCGGACACGACTGTCTCCTGCCCTGGCCGAACGACGCATTCACGAAAGCCGCGCCCACGCCAACGGGTCGCCTCGTCAACATCTCGGCGGACGCCACTCCCGAGAACGTGCACGGTGTGCACATCAACCCCAAGTACGAGAACCAGAACGACGGCTTCTCTCCGGGATCAGTTGTTCTGATCAACGTTCCCAACCTGTCGCTCACCAACTCCAACATCGCGCCGTCAACGGACATCGGCTCGTCGGGCTGCACCATCAAGGGGGTACTCACCAACGCCGAAGCGCCCGTAGTGTTGTGGGACACGAACACGAAGAAGTGTGTGCCCTACTTCGCGGAGCTCGATGCACAGGACTCGACGCTTCCACGCAGCTGCTGATGATCCACCCCGCGGTCAACTACACCGAAGGCGATCGTATTGACGTTCTCCTGCGAAACCTGAAGGACACGAGCGACGCGGCGATCCCGCAGCTGGCCGGCGAGACCGCCGCGCTCAACGGGACTTTGGTGCCCTCGACCCGTGGTGCGCACCTCAAATGGCTCGCCACGAACGACATGCGCAGTTTCGACCTCACGCACATGTACGCGTTGTGGGACTTCACCGTGATCTCCGCTGGTGGCACGTCAACCACCAAATTCTCCGACGCGACGCTTGCCGACCCTGCGCTGACAATGCGTGACCAAGCCTTCAAGTTGGTCGGCACCACGACGCCGGTGTACAAGATTTACAGCACCGCCGTTGTCAACACTGAACTGCAGATCTCGGGAAGCTTCCAGGTGCCGACCTTCCTCACCCACTGTCCGAGCGCGCTCACCGCGATGTTCAACAGCACCGACACGGGCAACTGCGGGGCGATGAACGTTGATAAGCACGGACTTCCGCTTGTGGAGAAGTCCACTCTCTCCAAGGGCACCGATCCCACGTGGTCCAATCAAATTTGGGCCAACTTCATCTGTGTACTACCCACGTCGATTCAGACCGCGGGTCCCGCGCTTCCGACTCTGTACGGACACGGCTTGCTCGGTGACGCGACCGAAGTCGCGGGCAGCTCCTTCGTCGAAGGCGTCGCGACCAACATGATGGGCTGCGCGACCGACTGGTCGGGCATGTCCGGCAACGACCTCGGACTCGTGGCCAACGCACTGCAGAACATGAGCCTGTTCAACATCAACGTCGATCACATGCTCCAGGGTTTCGTCAACTTCGAATTCCTTGCGCGGCTCGTGAACTCTCCCAACGGATTCGCCAAGAACGCCGCGTTCCAACAGTCCGGCAAGGTCCGATTCCAGGTGGGCAAGTGCCAGTACCAGGGCTACTCGCAGGGCGGCATCATGGGTGGCGCCCTGTCGGCGATCTCCAACGAGTGGTCCAAGGCCGTGCTCGGCGTGCCCGGAGAGAACTACGGCGGTCTGTTGCTCAACCGATCTGTCGACTGGTCGGAGTTCGAGGCAATCTACGACCCGGCCTACCCCAACAGCACAGACCAGCAGCTCGGGTTGCAGCTCGCCCAGATGCTCTGGGATCGCGGAGAGAACGACGGCTACGCCGAGAGTCTGACCTCGCATCCGTACGCCGGCACGAAGGCCAAGCAGGTCTTCATCATCGAGAACTACGGAGACCATCAGGTCGCCAACGTCTCGGCTGAGGCCTTCGAGAGAACCATCGGAGCCGTCAACCACCAGCCGGTCTTTAATCCCGACGCCTTCGGCACCCCACGCACCAATCTGCCCGTTACCGTGCAGTGGGGCCTGACGGCCGCCAACCAGACGAAGGCGAACCCCGCGTTCGTCGAGCTGTGGGACTACGGCACCCCGACACCTCCGACGGTCAACCTCGCGCCGTCCGGCTCGCAGTACGGAAGTGACCCGCACGGCTACGGACGACGAGACCCGGGTCTGATTACCCAGATCTACAGCTTCATGAGCACGGGCATCGTGCCCAACGTCTGTGGCACCACTGCGTGCATTGGAGTACCCGGAGCCTGAACACATTCACACCCCCCGACTCGAGCGCCCTCTCGTGTCGGGGGGTGTCGTGCTGACTAACTGTCACGTCTCGCTCGTTTCGAAAGGATCTCTCGGCTCACCCGCGGGAGCCTGATCCAGTAGTTCCTGTTTGGCCTTTTGCTCGTCCGCCTTTTGCTCGGCGGTGACCACAGGGAACTTCGGATCGATGTCCATGAGAGTGTGTACCAGCACATGGGACACGCAGATGCGCGCGAACCACTTGTGATCAGCGGGGATCACGTACCACGGAGCCCACTCGGTGCTCGTGTGCGAGAGCATCTCGGAGAACACCTTCTGATAGTCATCCCAACTGCGCCGCTCCACGACATCGGCCGCGGAGAACTTCCAGTTGTGATCCGGAAGATCCAATCGACGTAAAAACCGGCGTCGCTGTTCTTCCTTGGAGAGATTCAAGAAGATCTTCACCACCCGAAGTCCGTTGTCAGTGAGGTACCGCTCCCAGTCGTTGATCTCGCGGTACCGGCGCTCCCAGACTCCCTTGTCCTTCGCGTTCGCGGGCAGCTTTTGGCGTTCGAGAATCTCAGGATGCACGCGCACGACGAGGACCTCCTCGTAGTGGCTGCGATTGAAGATCCCGATCTCACCGCGCGCCGGCAACTGCTGGGCGTAACGCCAGAGGTAGTCGTGCCCGAGTTCGGCGGCAGAAGGTTGCTTGAACGAGTTGACACGAACTCCCTGTGGGTTGACCCCACTCATGACGTGACGAATGGTGCCGTCCTTGCCCGCGGCGTCGAGCGCCTGCAAGCACATCAACACGCCGTGCGTGTCCTGGGCCGCCAGGCGCGTTTGATAGTCAGCCAGAAGCTCGACGCCCTGCTGAAGAAGTGAACTGGCCTCCTTCTTGTTGGCGAAGTTGCCCGTGAAGGACGGATCGAAGTCCTTCGACAACACGACCTTTGATCCGGGCTTCACGCGCAACGGCTCGATGAATGTCGCGATCTCTTGGGCGGTAGGTGTTGACACGAGTCCTTGCTTTCTGGGCGTCTCGCCCGCGAGAAGAATGTACTTCGGGTCGAGCACGCAACGACGAGGCGGCAGTGACGTCGTCGCGACCATGGAACCCTTCTGTTAGGTTTCGCCCTGTAACAAGTGAGGGGGGCGTATGTACGACTTGGTCTTTCGGGGAGCCACCGTCGTCGACGGAACGGGCTCGCCACAGTTCGTAGGCGACGTCGCCGTCCGCGACGGTCGAGTTGCGGAGGTGGGTGACGTCAAAGGACCCGGCGCACGTGAGGTGGACGCGACGGGCTTCGTGTTGGCACCCGGGTGGGTCGACATTCACACGCACTACGACGGTCAAGTGACCTGGGATCCCGAAGTCACCCCGTCGAGCTGGCACGGCGTCACCACGGTCGTGATGGGCAATTGCGGCGTCGGATTCGCTCCCGTGCGCCCCAGCGGCCAGGACTTCCTCATCGAACTGATGGAGGGCGTCGAGGACATTCCCGGCACGGCCCTGCACGAGGGCATCGAGTGGACCTGGGAGTCGTTCCCTGAGTATCTGGACGCCATCGCAGAAACTCCGCGCACCGTCGACATCGTCGCGCAGGTTCCCCACGCGGCTCTGCGCGCCTACGTCCTCGGCGAACGCGCTCACGAGGACGCCACTGACGACGAAGTTCGCCAGATGGCGCAACTCGTCGAGGAAGCCCTCGCCGCGGGCGCCGTGGGCTTTACGACGTCACGCACGGTGTTGCACCGATCGAAGTACGGGCTCGTCCCCGGCACCACGGCGCCCGAGGACGAACTCCTCCAGCTCGCCGATGCCGTCGGTCGCTCGGGCCACGGCGTCTACCAACTCGTCTCGGACCACCAGGGCGTGGGTGACGAGAGTGAACTTTTGGCCGAGCTCGCGCGCCGCACCGGCGGCACGATCACGTACTCACTCGCGCAGTCGCCGCTCGCGCCCGACGCGTGGAAGACCGCGCTGGACGAGGCGAGCACCAAACTCGACGAGGGATACGACGTGCGTCCCCAGGTGTCCGTGCGACCGACGGGGATGCTCTTCGGTCTGCAGTCCTCACTGCACCCGTTCATCACGCACCCAACGATCATGAAGATGGCAGACCTGCCCCTTGACGAGAGGGTCGCGCAGTTGCGCGAACCCGAGATTCGCGCTCAACTGCTCAGCGAAGAGGCGACCGTCCACAATCCGATCGCTCGCGCGCTCATGACGCGCTGGGATCAGATCTTCCCCCTCGGCGACCCCCCGGACTACGAGCCGCCGCAGTCGGCGAGTGTCGGCGCAATGGCCCGACGAGAAGGTCGCGCGCCCGAAGAGGTGGTACTCGATCTGTTGCTTGAGCAGGACGGGCGTGCGTTTCTGTTCGCCCCGCTCGCCAGTTACGTCGACTACGACCACGAGGCGCTGCGCGAGATGATGTCGCACCCGCGCTCGGTCCTCGGTCTCTCCGACGGCGGTGCGCACTGCGGTCTCATCTGCGACGTGAGCTTCCCGACCTACCTCCTGACCCACTGGGTGCGCGACCGCGAGCGCGGTCCGCGGATCAGCCTCGAGGACGCGGTCAAGCTCCAGACGTCCGACACCGCGCGCGCCTACGGCCTTACGGACCGCGGCACGATCGAGGTCGGCCAGCGGGCGGATCTCAACCTCATCGATCTCGCGAACTTGAGTATCGGGAACCCCGAAATGATCTTCGACCTCCCCGCGGGCGGGCGGCGCATCGTTCAACGGGCGTCGGGCTATGTGATGACCGTCCAGAGTGGTGAAGTCACCTACGAACACGGCGTCGCCACCGGCGCGCGGCCGGGCCGACTGGTGCGCGCCGGGTCGTAATCTTGGATCACTGCGACAAAGGACATGCAACGACGTGACTACTGAGACACCCTCCATCGACGCCGCCGCCCTGCGTGAGAAGTACCGACTCGAGCGTGACAAGAGATTGCGACCGGACGGCAACGATCAGTACCTCGAGCCGAAGGGCCGCTACGCGCACTTTCTTGACGATCCGTACGTCACCGTGTCGCAACGGCCGGCGCACTTTGACGAGGTGGAGGTCGCGATCATCGGAGCCGGCTTCGCGGGACTGTGCGCGGGAGCCCGACTCGCAGAAGCCGGTGTCACCGACATCTGGATGATCGACGGCGGAGGCGACGTGGGCGGCGCGTGGTACTGGAACCGCTACCCCGGAGCGATGTGCGACACCGCCGCCATGATCTATCTGCCGCTGCTCGAAGAGACCGGACACATGCCGAGCCAGAAGTACACCCAGGCGCCCGAGATTTACGCACACGCGCGGCGCATCGCGGCACATTACGGCCTGTACAACAACGCACTGTTTTCGACGGAGGTCACCGCACTCGAGTGGGACGACGCCAGCTCCCGTTGGCTCGTGACCACCAACCGCGGCGATCAGTTGCGCGCCCGCTTTGTCGCCATGGGCACCGGTCCCCTGCACCGACCCAAACTTCCGGGCATCCCCGGGATCGAGAGTTTCAACGGACACAGCTTCCACACGAGTCGCTGGGATTATGGCTACACCGGTGGCACCTACGAGGGTGCGCCCATGGAGAATCTGGCCGACAAGCGAGTGGGCATCATCGGCACCGGCGCGACCGCCGTGCAGTGCATCCCTCATCTGGCGCGCGCGGCGAAGGATCTCTACGTCTTCCAGCGCACCCCATCGTCGATCGACGTCCGCAACAATCACCCGATCGACCCGGAGTGGTTCGCGACGCTGGAGCCCGGCTGGCAGCAGAAGTGGCTCATGAACTTCTGCATTTTGCAGACCGGCGGCTTCGCCGACGAGGACCTCGTGAAGGACGGGTGGACGGATATCTCCCAGCGCATTCGCGACAAGGTGGTGGCGAACTTGGGCAATGGCCCCGATCCGGACATCATGCGCCACGCCTACGAAGAGTCCGACGACGAGAAGATGACCGAGATTCGTGCGCGCGTCGACGCGATCGTGACCGACCCGGCCACCGCCGAGGCGCTGAAACCCTGGTACCGGCAGCTGTGCAAGCGACCGTGCTTCCACGACGAGTACCTCCAGAGCTACAACCGTCCGAACACTCACTTGATCGACACCAACGGAAAGGGTGTCGAGCGCATTGACGAAACGGGTGTGTGGGTGGCGGGCGAGCACTACGAACTCGACTGTCTGATCTTCGCGTCGGGCTTCGAAGTCGGCACGGAGTACTCTCGCCGCTCGGGATACGAGACGATCGGCCGCGACGGCGTCACCCTCTCCAAGCACTGGAACGACGGCATGCGCACGTTGCACGGCCTGCACGCGCGTGGCTTTCCCAACCTGTTCATTCTGGGCCCGGCCCAGGGTGCGGCGTTGCTCTCGAACATCACGCACAACCTCACCGAGGCCGGGTCGACACTGGCGGCGACGGTGGTCCACGCCCGCGATACGGGGGCGGTTGAGATCGAGGTCACCGAGGACGCCGAGGAGCGCTGGGTACAGCTCATCGAGCAGGGCCGCGCGTCATTTCTCGCGGACCCCGACTGCACGCCGGGTTACTACAACAACGAGGGGCAACCCCTCGAGCGTGAGCAGCAACTCGGTGCCGGCGGCTACCCGGAGGGACCCGTGCCCTACTTCACCTACATCCACCAGTGGCGCGAGTCCGGAGAGTTCGAAGGTCTCGAGTTTCGCACTCGCTAGGTCCTCGTGTTACTGCACGACGGTGCCGTACATGTCGCTGAGCGGGTAGGTCAGAAGTTCGAGACGCTCGCCGTTGGGTCCGGGAAAGTACGCGGCCGTGCCGTCGACGATGTGTGGCTCGATTCCGGCCTCGCGCAGTTTGGCCGTGAGGTAGTCCCAGCGGCCCGGCGTCACGGAGATGGCGATGTGGTGCAGGCCGCCGAGGACCTCTTGGTACGGCCCCACGTCGAGACCAGGAAAGTCGAAGTACGCGAGGTAGTTGTCATTGCCCACGTCAAAAAAGAGGTGCGTGGATCCCCTGTAGTCACGGTTCTCGAAGAGCTCGACCAGAGGGAACTCCAGCAACTCCGAGAAGAATCGGATCGTCTCTTCGACGTCACGACAGACCAGCGCGAAGTGATGCAATCCTCGCGCCGAGGACGCGGGGCGCGACTCGCGTGCACGAAGATAGGTCGCCTTCAGTCGGTCCCATTCCGCGCTGCGATCGAGGTCACTTCCGTGGGTGGTCATTGTCACTCCGCTGTGGGTTCGTGATTCGGATGATAGGTCCTCACCGCCCACGGCGGCACCCGCACACGGCGTCGTGGCGGGTACGGTGAGGATGGTCGACGAGGGGGCGAAGTGCGACGACGTCGAGTAGCGGTCGTGATCATCGCGGGTGCGCTCGCGATCCTGGCCGCGCCGATCGACTCCCCCAACCTGGGCGCGACGGAGTCCGCGCACGACACCGTCGTCATCGAGCACCACGTCACCGACACAACCTTTGAACGGCCCGGTCCGTACGCCGTCGGAGAAGTGACCCTGATGGCGAAGGTCGCCTCGGAGGGTTATTCCACCTCGGTGGAGGTCTGGTATCCCGCACGCGCCACGTCGAAGAAGGACGCAACGTACAACTCGGGTGACTGGTTCCCGGGTGGACTGCTCCGTGACCTGAACTCCCACCCGTCGGTGCGGGCACTCGGGGTCTCGTCGTCGGGCGGCGTCCGCAACGCCGTGGCGGCCGCGGGAAGATTCCCGCTGGTGCTCTTCAGCCACGGCTGGGGCGGGTTTCGCGATCAGTCGACCTTTCTGACGTCCCATCTGGCGAGCTGGGGATTCGTGGTCGCGGCTCCGGATCATCCGAGCCGCGACCTCACCGAGGTTCTCGGCACCTATCTCGGGATCGCACCTCCGACGACCGACCCGTACGCGGCGGTCCAGGATCTCCTCGCGACCCGGAGCACTCTCGCCGCGCTCACGACCGGTGTCCTCGCTGGGCACGTCGACGCGTCGCGCTTCGTCGTCGTCGGGCACTCCGACGGAGGCGTGACCGCCGAGAATCTCGCGTCCGACGAAACGAGTGTGAGTGTCGCTCAGCACCGCCACGACCCCCTCGCGGGATTCATCACGTTGGCCGGATCCTCCAACGCCGGGTTGACACCCGCACCGACCCCTCCCTACAACACGGTGCCGGAGGAACCGTCGATCTTCGTCGACGCCGCCGACGACCACGTTGTGCCGGCGCTCTACTTGAAGGAGACCTACAACGCTCTCACGGCACCTCGACGGTTTGTCACGTTGGGTCAGTCCGGACACCTCGTCTTTGCCGACACCTGCGCCACAGTGCCGACGACCGGCGTACTTGACGCACAGCTCGTCGGGCTCGGGATCTCAATTCCGTCCACGTATGCGTCGGGCATCAGTGACGGATGCGCTCCGCCGAACATCGCGGTGCAGACCCTGTGGCCCATCATCGACCAGATCATTGTGGCCGGGACGAGAGCCTTTTTTGGTGACGACGTCGCGGGGGCGGGTCTCACGAATCTCACTCGCGCCTTTCCCTCGCTGGTGACGACCGATGCCACGGGGCTCGAGCGAACGTCCTAGGAACGCGCCGGCCGAGCTGCCTAGATGGTCCGACCAAGGAAGGCAGCGAGTTGATCCGCCGCACTCGCACTTGCGGGAGCTGACCGTTCGAACGCGAACGGCGAACCGGCGTCGTTGCGAATCGCGTCGGGTACGTGAGCGCGCGCACCCTCCAACAATTGCGCCGCCAGTGCGGGTGCGAGATTCGTCTCCTGGCCGGTGGCCTTGGCGAGATCCCACGCGTGCGTGAACATGTCCAGTGACGCCAAAGCGACGATTTGGGTTCCGTTCATCTCACCGAAGGGCAAGGAGTAGGTGGTGGTCATGACGTGCGGTCCCTCCAAATCGCCTCGACAGCGAGCGACATTCGCGTCAAAGGCCCCGCGGAAATCTCCCGACGAATAGTTCGTCTCCTCCGTGCTCATGGGAACGCCTTCGAGCGCGTCGGCGAAGAATCCAGGACCTCCCACGATGTGGTCGATCAACTCTCCGACCGACCACAGCGCACACGGCGTCGCGTCGTCGAGTTGGCTACTGGTGACGTTGGCAAGGACGTCTCGGGTCGTTGCCACGACGCTGTCAAACGGTTCAATTGCCATAGGGGCACCTTTCGCGCGATGGACGCAGTGGTCATACGGTACTGCGGAGGGTCGTCACACGTCGCCCGGCGCGGGTACAGCGCGTCGCCCTACGCGGTTGCGGGCGCGTCCTCTCGGCGATACTGCTCTTCCAGCTCTCGCTCTCGGGGCGTCGCAGGAAACTTGAAGAAGACGATGGCGGCACCGATGAGAACGGCGATCAAACCCGCCGCGTACGCCCACTGGTCTCCTTGAAGAAAGGCGGAGCGCGCTGCCGAAATGATCGTTGAGGCGTGTGACGGATACTGCTGTGCGAGGTCCGCGGCGCTCCCGAAGGACTTGGTCAGCTGTGACTGCGTGGCCGCAGAGATCTGCTGGGCTTGCGGGGACGACCCGATCTCCTTGGTGAATGCGGCCGCGTAACCGGCGGTGAGAAGGGCACCGAAGATCGACTGCATCAGCGCGCCGCCGAGGTCGCGTTGGAGGTCGGCGGTGCCGGACGCCATGCCGAGGCGAGTCGCCGGCACGGAACTCGTGAGTGAGTGAGCGGCCGGAGTCTGCGCGAAGCCGACGCCAATGCCGACGAACGCGTACCCGAGAGCGACCTCCCAGTAGGCCGATCCTTCTTTCCACAGCAACAGCATCGTGAGGAAGCCCAGAAAGACAAACACGTATCCGACGAGCAACGTAAATCGTGACCCGATGCGATTGACCAACGTGGCGGAGTGTGGCGCCACGATCACCATGAAGAACGCCGCGGGCAGGACCGACGCTCCCGCGGAAATCGTGGAATACCCCAACACGTTCTGCAAGAACTGCTGGCCGATGAACATGGCCCCCATGAGCGAACCGAACACGATGATGCCCGCCACGGCGGCGACCCAGAAAGGAGGTCGCGACGCGACGGTCAGGTCGTACAGCGGATTCGCGACGTGTCGTTGTCGGATGAGAAAGAAGACCGTCGCCAACACCACGAGCCCGACCAGAATTCCGACGAAGACACCCATGTTCGGCACGACGGCGAAATTGATGGCCAAGATCAACGAGCCGACCAAGACGATTGAGAGCACTCCCCCGAGATTGTCGACTGACTCGGTGCTCTCATTGACGTGTGCGGGCACCGCAAAGTACGAGAAGGCGAACGCCGCCACCGCGAGTGGCACGGTGACGAGAAACACCGAACCCCACCAGAAGTGACGCAGCAGCACACCCGATAGCAACGGGCCCATCGACGCAATGGCCGCGCCCGTCGCCGACCACAGGGCGATCGCCTTCGTGCGCTTCGCGCCACTCCACAGTGCGGCGACGAGGGCCAGTGTCGTGGGATAACACATGCCGCCGCACACGCCACCCAAAACCCGAGCGACAATGAGAACATTGACGTCGGGAGCAAAGGCTGCGAGCAGGCTGAGGGGAATTGAGGCGGCCGCCCCGATGAGCAGCAGCATCTTGCGCCCGTAGCGATCTCCTACCGCCCCGAGGTAGAGCACCGACGCCGCCAACCCGAGGCTGTAGCCCACCGCGGTCAGGTTGAGGGCTGCCTGGGACGAGTTGAACGCCTTGCCAATGGTGGGCAACGCCACGTTGGCGACCGCCAGGTTCAGATTCGCCACCGCGGCGACGAGGATGAGGGCCACGAGCACGAGACCGGCCCGTGCGGGGGCCTCGTCATGCTCGACAACGCCACTGGATAGGACACTCACCGCAGATCTCCCTCTCTGGGCCTGCGGTGATCGTAGAGTTCCCCGCTCGTCCGACCGGGAATGCGCGAGCAATCCCTTCTCGTGGTGTCACGAGGAAGTTCGGCGAGGACCACGACTTCTCGACGGGAGTGATGCGCGTATCGTGGCGTGGAACGACACGCTGCAGCGTGGAGGAAAGGAACGAACGTGACCGATCAACGTGACCGCGCCGCCAGCGACGACGTGCTGGATGAGCTGAAGCAGTGGCTCACTACAACTGGAACCCAGATCTGACCGTGGCGCAGTGGTGGGAAAGTTGGGCACGGCTGGTTGGTCCGCTCCCACGCTGCCGACCCACGCGTACGGCCGTGGGGTCGCGCGAAGCGTCGGGGTCCAGATCGCTCAGGAGATCGCGAGTTTCGGCGCTCTTGGTGCGCCCGACGGTCTCGGGTTGCTATTGGCAGCCCCGACAATCGCCGACCACGGAACTCCCGACCAGATCGAAACGCTCGTTCGCGACATCGTGACGGGCCAGCGCGCCTGGTGTCAGTTGTTTAGTGAGCCGGGTGCGGGCTCGGACCTCGCGGGACTCACGACGCGGGCAGAGCTCGACGGTGACGAATGGATTGTCAACGGCCAGAAAGTGTGGACGTCACTCGGCCAAGTGGCCGACCTCGCCATGTTGATCGCGCGGACGGCACCCGACCTGCCGAAGCACCAAGGCATCTCCTATTTCGCCATTGACATGCACCAAGAAGGAGTCGAGGTGCGCCCCCTCCGCGAGATGACCGGGCACGCCATGTTTAACGAGACCTTCCTCACCGACGCGCGGGTGCCGAACTCGGCGCTCATCGGTGGCAAGAACAATGGTTGGGCCGTCGCCAACACGACCTTGGGTTACGAGCGCAGCGGACTCGGCACCGGCGGCTCGGCGCGGGGTGCCTCGGCGACTCCCGGGACACTCGCGGGCAACCTGCATCGACGGGCGGGCGACTTTGTCAGCGCGTCCTCGACCGACCGCGCCACGAGACCGAGCGCCGCGACGGCGCGCCGAGGTGGTATGTATGACATCTTCGTCGGACTCGCTAAGGGCAATGGGACGAACACCGACGCGAACGTGCGACAGGATCTCGTTCGACTGTACGCGTTGAACGAGTTGGGACGTCTCAACGCGGAGAGGCTGAAGGCAACTCGTGCGGCCGGCGGTGACATCCCCGGCATGGCCAACATCGCCAAACTGTCAATGAGCTCGATGATGCGACTGACCCGCGACCTCGGACTGACCATCGTCGGCGCGCAGGGGATGATCCACGCGTATGACGCGAGCGATCACGCGACGGTGACGTCGGCGACGGGCAATCCGTTCCTCGGCGCGGTCACGACGTCAGCTCTCTATGCGCAGGCACCGTCGATCTATGGCGGCACCGACCAAGTCCAACGCAACATCATCGGAGAGCGAATCCTCGGACTGCCGAAGGATCCTGGTCACGACCGCGACGTGCCGTTTTCAAAGTTGCCCAAGAACACCTGACGCGTCGGAATCGTGGTGGTGACATCGCGATGTTCGACTGCAGATGACGACCTCAGCGACGTGACACCACGACTCGCGGTCACCCCCGTCGTGAGTGTCGCGAGCCGCGACGACGTTTCCACCCTGTCGTCGCACTGGCTCACCGTGCGAGAGCGACGAGCAAAGCCACCGCGAGAACTCAGTGCATCGTCAGGTTGGTCAGGTCACTCGTCGCAGCTGCAGGTCCATCACTGCGCACACGGAACAAAATGACCATGACGGCCGCGGCGAACTCACGGTACAAATGACATCGAGGTGGACTCGGGCTCTCCCAATAAGGGCCACTGCGCCGTTTCAAGTACGAACGAATCGGCTGAAGCCCTTGAGGTGACTGCCCTTCTGCAACGAGGCCGAATGCGTCTAAAGTTGGGTCAGCTACTGGAGGAGAGCGGGGATGTGTCGGATCGACCTCGCGTGGGGGCGTGACCACGCTGGTTATTCCCTACCGTCGCGCCCCGTCGCGTTACGACGCACGTTGTCCCGCTCGCGGCGTTCGCACTCCCTTTCGTCCGAAAGAAATCGATGAGCCGGCCGTCGTCGTCCCGGGCGCGCCTCCGCACGCACCCGAAGCTCTTCGGGACCCTGTTGGCGCGGTACCGCGACCGCTACGAACACACCGATGACGGCTTCACGCTCGTCGAGCTGATCATCACGACACTCATCCTGCCGATCGTGATCGGGGCCATCGTGTTGATGCTGGTCTCACTCTTCGCGAACCAGGGCACGACGTCCAACCAAACGTTTGACTCCGCGGATGCGCAAGCGGTTGCGTCGTTCTACGAGCAGGACGTGCAGAGTGCAGTGAGCCTCACCACCAGCGCGAGCGCGAGCCAGTGCGGTCCGGGGACGCAGCTTCTCGGTCTCGAGTGGAATTTGAACTCTGCGTCCGGCACCTACCAGACGGTCGTGTCGTACGTCGAGGTCGCGAACGCGACGGGATTCGAACTCGTGCGCAACGACTGCACGTCGGGCGCGTCGGCCACGCCAACGACCACGACGATCGTCTCCTCGGATGCTCCGGCCGGCCTGGCACCACCCACCGTGACCTTCGTCTCGGGAAGTTCGCATTCGAGTCCGTCGTCGGGATGGATTGCGACCACCGGTGTGACTGGTGTGACCTTCGCCATCACTGAGCCCCTCAGCAAGTACTCCTACGCCTTGACGTCGGTGCCGCGCGACGGAGTCTCCTCCGGTGATCAATCGCAGGTTACCAATCCGAATACGAGTTGCGGCTTCGCGTCGCCCGGGACCGGCACGTACGCCGCGTCGTTGTGCTTCGTGGACTTCTCGTCGTACAACTACACGGCCTCCCCCCTTGGGTGCGGGGGCAACGCGCAGGCGACACCCATGTCGGCGGCGATCACCAACACTCCCTACACACTCACCTTCTGTGTCAGTCAGTCCGGCACCGGTCCAGTTGCTCCCTGGCCGATCCCGACGTACACGGACCCGCCGACCAGCGAAGCGTTCCTCGGAAATAACGGCTTCTACACGAACATCCCGGGTGATCCTGCCCTGTACCAGACAACCGAGGGCACGACCACGACGGTGGTCTTCACCAACATCCAGCTTCTCGACTCCAACGGCGACAAGGCAACGGGCTGGGACCTCGCAACGGGCGACGCCGAGTCAACGGACTCCGGTGAGTCCATGACCTGGACCTCTGACCAGGATCTGTCGCTGCTACCCAATACGCCGACCAGTCAGATCGGTAACGCGTGTGCGTCTCCGACGCTCACTGATCCTGCCGCAATCGACCTGACCGGTATTGGGACGACCTCGGTCGAGTGCGCCGCGTCGGTGGACTCGGACAAGACCGGAACCGTGATGCTGGATGCTCCCGCACCCACCAAATTGACCGTGAACCTGGTGGGAACGGGACTCGAGGCTCTCTTTCTCGGGGTGTTGCTGCCGTGAGACGGGGACCGCTGCGCGCCGTTTTATCTCGGTCCACGCGCCTGCGTGGAGGTGTCCCCGACGACCGTGTCGAGGCCGGTGACACCCTGATCGAAGTCTTGCTGGCGCTCATTGTTCTGGGCGTGGCGTCACTCGCCATCATGCTGGCGCTCCTCACGTCCATCTCCAGCTCCACCGAGTACCGCGGTCTCTCGGCCATGGACACCGTCCTGCGTAGCGTCGCCGGCGAAGCGACCGCGCTGGTACAACAAGAACCGAGCGCCTGGTGGTCCGACTGTGGTGTGGGTCAGACGTTGACCGGGTTCACTCTGCCGACGGGGTACACCGTCTCGAGTTACACCGTTGAGTCATGGAACGCCACGACGGCGACCTACACCACGACGTGCACTCCGAACGCCTCTCAACTCGTGACCTTGACGGTGTCTTACAACAACACGTCCGCGTCGATCAGTACCGTGCTCTACGACCCACTGACGCGCCCTGTCACCGTCGCGGGGGCCGCGGCGAAGTTGGTTTTCCTCGGACAACCCGGCAACGGGGTCGTCGGAGCCCCGCTCAGCCCTCCACCGATCATCGCCATCGAGGACAGTGCGGGCAACGTCGTGTCGACCGATCTTTCCCCAGTTCAGTTGGTGATCACCGCGGGCTCGGGCACCGCGGGCGCCACGATCTCGTCCAACTGCTCAGGCACGGGGTTCTACGGTGTCATCACCTTCTCCAACTGCGCGATCAGCCTCACCGGTTCGAATTTCACTCTGACGGCCAGTGATGGATCTCTGGCAACGGCGACGAGCTCTCCGTTCAACGTCGCAGCCTTGGACGCCAGCAAGTTCGTCATCATCTCACCCACCGTCTCGGGATCCGCATCGTCGTCCCCGACGCTCGGTCCCATCACCGTGCAGCAGCAGGACCTCTACGGCAACGCCGTCAACGCTGACTCGAGCGGCGTCACGATCACTCTCGCGTCGTCGACCAGCGGAACCGCCGTGTTTTCGCCAACCAGTGGTGGCGCGGCCGTGACGTCGATCTCGATCGCGCCGGGCTCATCCACCGCGTCCTTCTATTACGGCGACACGGCTGCGGGGACGCCGAAGATCACGGCGTCGGAGCCGGGCATGGCGAGTGGCTCACAAACCGAAACCGTCACGGCCGGGTCCGCATCACAACTCGCGTTCGCACCGGCCGCCCCGGGACCCGGCACCGCCGGCAAATCGGTGCCGAATGTCGCGGTCGCGGTGGAGGACTCCTTCGGCAACGTGGTGACGAACCAGAACTCCGGTTCGGTGACACTCAGTGTCGGCGCGGGAAGCGCCCAGTCCTCGCTCACGTCGGGCACCGCGACCCAGAACGTCACGAACGGCGTCGCGACGTTTCCCAATCTCGTCGTTGACACCGCCGGCTCATACACGTTCGTGGCGTCGCCCACGGGGGTCAGTGGCGTCAGCGGGTCCGCTACGTCCTCGGCGTTCTCGGTGGGTGCCGCATCGGCCGCCAAGCTGGTCGTCACGTCGAGCGCTTTCATCACGACGGCCAACACCGTGTCCGCGCAACCCTTCACGGTGGCCCTCGAAGACTCCTTCGGCAACCCGACGACGAGTACCTCGGCGCTGAGTCTGCAGCTCTCATCCACGTCCACCGGCGCGCTCTTCGCGACGTCCTCATCGGGGACCCCCACCACAACCGCCACCCTGGCCGCGGGTTCGTCGTCACTCACCCTTTACTACGGCGACACAAAGATCGGAACGCCAACCCTGACGATCAGGTCCACCGGATTGTCGAGCGCCACGCAGACCGAGACCGTCAGCGCCACGAAGTTCGCGATCACGTCGAATCCGTTCACGACCGTTGCTAACAACTCGGCAACACAGCCGTTCACGATCCAGTTGCAGTTGGGCTCCGGCGCGCCCGCAACCAGCGCGACCGCGACGACGATCCACCTCACCTCGACGTCCCCTGGTGGCACGTTCGCCGCCAGTCCTGGGGGATCCGCGACGACGACGGTCACACTTCCGGCGAACACGTCAACGGTGACCGTGTACTACGGCGACACCAAAGCGGGCACTCCGACCGTGACCGTCGCCGCGACGGGGGTCACGAGTGCGAGCCAGTCAGAGTCGGTCACCGCGGCTGCGCCGAGCACCCTCGTCGTCTCGTCGAGCGCGTTCTCGGTGACCGCCAGCAATCAAATCAATCAGCCGTTCACCGTGACCCTCGAGGACACCTTCGGCAACGTCACGACCAGCGCGAATCCGATCACCGTGACGCTCGCCTCGACGTCCACGGGAGCGCTCTTCGCGGACAGCGCCCTGGGTTCCGCGGCGACCACCATGACTCTGCCGGCGAACACGTCGTCGGTGACCGGTTACTACGCCGACACCACTGCGGGGTCACCCACCATCACTGCGGGCGCCACGGGCCTCAGCGCGGCGACACAAAGTGAGACCGTCCTGGCGGGTTCGGGCGTCCAACTCGTGGTGACGTCGCAACCCGCGAGCACAATCACCGCGGGGAACTCCTTCAGCATCGGTGTCTCGATCGAGGACGTGTTCGGCAACATCGTCACGACGTCGGCAGACTCGATTGCGCTGACGCTCTCCACCAACTCGTTTGCCTCCGGAACGACGACGCTCTCGGCCACCAACGGTGTCGCGACCTTCACGGGACTCAAAGTCAATGTCGCCGGGACGTACACCATCACGGCCACGGACACCTCGACGTCGAACGTGCCGACGGTCACAACGTCACCGTTCAGCGTGCAAGCGGCGGCTGGTTCGAAGTACGTCATCACGTCGACGGCCTTCTCGGCGACCGCGAGTAACTCTCCGACCCACGCACTCACCGTGACCCTCGAGGACGCGTTCGGCAATGTTGCGGTCAGCACCGGGGCAACCCTCAACCTCTCGTCGACCTCCGGTGGTGCGGTGTTCGCGACGACGTCGGGTGGTTCACCCGTGACGTCGGCGTCACTGCCGGCGGGAGCGTCGACGCTCACGATCTTCTACGGCGACACCAAAGCCGGGACTCCCTTGATCACGGTCGGCTCCACCGGACTGTCCAACGGAACCCAGAGTGAAACCATCGTCGCCGGAAGCGGCACGCAGTTGGTGATCACGTCGTCCGCGTTCACCACCACCGCGAGCAACAGCGCGACGCAAGCGTTCGTGGTGACGCTGGAGGATCTCTACGGCAATCCCACCACCAGCTCGACTGCGACCACACTCTCGCTCTCGTCCTCGTCGAGTGCCGCTCGATTTGCGACCTCGTCCGGGGGCAGTTCCGTCGCCACCGCCACGTTGCCCGCGAACACATCGTCTCTGACGCTGTACTACGGCGACACGAAGGCGGGTGGTCCCACGATCTCCGCGTCGGCGCCCTCGCTCGCCACCGCGAGCCAGCTCGACACCGTGAAGGCGGCGGCGGGTGCCAAGTGGATCATTACGTCGACGCCCTTCACGATCACGGCCACGAACGCCGCCACGCAAGCCGTCACCGTCGTGCTCGAGGACACCTACGGCAACCTTGCGACGAACGCGACCCCGATCTCACTTGCCCTGTCGTCCACGTCGACGGGCGCCTCGTTCGCGGCCACGTCCAATGGGTCAGCTGTTTCCGCCGTGACCCTGCCGGCGAACACGTCATCATTGACCTTCTTCTATGCCGACACGAAGGCAGGCGCGCCCACCATCACGCTGATGACGACGGGTCTCACCTCCGCCACGCAAACGGAGAGCGTCCAGGCCGGCGTCGGGACGAAGCTCGCCATCACGTCCGCCGCCTTCTCGACGACCGCCAGCACGTCACCGACGCAACCCTTCACTGTCACGCTCGAGGATACGTACGGCAACGTGGCGACGTTCAGCGCCACGACGACCGTCACTCTCAGCTCGACCTCCTCCGCGGGCGTTTTTGCGACCTCTCCGGGTGGTTCCGCCGTGATCTCCGTCACCGCGAACACCGGAAGTTCGTCCTTCACCGCCTATTACGGCGACACCAAGGCGGGTGCGCCAACGTTGTCGGCCTCCGCTACCGCCCTCGGCGCCGCCACGCAATCCGAGACGGTCAACGCGGCAGCGGCCACCCGATTGATCGTGAGTTCCGGAGCGTTCACGAGTCCGGCCACCAACGCCGCGACGAATGCCGTCACCCTGACGTTGCAAGACCCCTACGGCAATGTCGCCACAAGCACGACCGCCACGACCGTCACGCTCGCGTCGACGTCGAGTGGCGCGAAATTTGCGACCACCTCCGGGGGCGTCGCGGTGACGTCGGTGACGATTCCCGCGAACACCTCCTCAGTGACGATCTACTACGGCGACACCAAGGTCGGCACCCCCACGATCACCGCGACACCGAGCACTCTGGGCGCCACCACACAGCAGGAGACCATCGTCGCGGGAGCGGCCTCCCGACTGGTGATGGCGAGTTCTGCGTTCACGCTCACTGCCAGCGGCTCCGCGACTCAGGCGGTCGCGGTCACCATTGAGGACGCCTACGGGAATGTTGCCGCTCTCACCAGCGCCACCACCGTGACGCTGGGGTCGAGTTCCACCGGCGGGCGATTCGCGACGACTCCGGGTGGCTCGGCTGTCGCTTCACTGTCTCTCCCGATTGGTGCGACGGGCTTCACCCTCTACTACGGCGACACCAAGGCCGGTTCCCCGATCCTCACCTTCAGCGCCAGCGGTCTCGGGACGGTCAACCAGACCGAGACCATTCAGGCGGGCGTGGGCACGGCGTTCGCCTTTACCTCGAGTCCTCTGTCCGTCACGGCCAGTACGGGGGCGACGCACGCCGTCACCGTCTCGCTTGTCGACGCATACGGCAACGTGACGAGTGCCACGAGTGCCCTCTCGATCACGTTGTCCAGCTCGTCGGCAAATGGCGTCTTTGCCGCCACGTCCGGTGGCGCGGCGATCACCTCGATCACCCTGGGCGTGGGGTCGAGCTCGGTGGGCGTGTTCTACGGAGACACCAAGGCCGGGTCGCCAACCCTGACCGGAAGCGACACGGGATACGGCTCGGGAACACAGATCGAGACCGTCACTGGTGCCGCTCCCACGTCGCTCTCCGTTGGTTCCATACCCTTCACCGCGACGGCGTCGAACAGCCCCACCAACGCGTTGACGATCACCTTGCTCGACACCTTTGGCAACGTCACGAGCACCACCACGGCCACGACGGTTCACCTCACGTCCACCTCCACGGGCGGCACCTTCGCGTCCACCTCCGGTGGCGCCGCGACCACGACAGTGTCGATCCCCGCGAACTCCTCGTCGCTCACCCTCTACTATGGCGACACCAAGGCCGGGACGCCCACGCTCTCGTTCAGCGCCACCGGACTCACCGGCACTAGCCAGCAAGAGACCATCCAAGCGGGCGTCGGCCACGTGCTTGTCGTGACCTCGGGCGGCTTCGCGATCAAGGCCGGGACCGCGGCGACCCAGCCGTTCACGGTGACCCTGGAGGACTCCTACGGGAACGTCGCCACCGCGAGCGCCACGACCACGGTGACGCTCAGTTCCACGTCCACCGGTGGCATCTTCTCCGCCACATCGGGCGGCGGAGCCACGACCACGGTCTTTCTGACCACGGGCTCGTCAAGCGTCACGGCCTACTACGCCGACACCAAAGCAGGTGCACCCACGATTGGCGCGGCCGGCGCAGGGCTGACGAGTGCGACCCAGGTCGAGAGTGTGGGCGCGGCCACCGGTTCCCAGCTCGTTGTGACGTCCAGTGCGTTCTCCGCCGTGGCGTCAAACAGTCCGACCCACGCGGTCACCGTCACGCTCGAGGACGCGTACGGCAACGTCGCGACCGCATCCAGCGCCACAACGCTGTCACTCGCGTCGAGCTCCACGGGCGGCATCTTCGCGACGTCGTCCGGCGGAGCGGGTGTCTCAAGCGTCACGCTCGCGAGCGGGGCGTCCTCGGTCACGTTCTACTACTCCGACACCAAAGCCGGCTCCCCGACTCTCACCGTGACGGCGACGGGACTGGCCACCGGCTCACAGATTGAGACCGTCACGGCGGGGACGGGAACGCGACTCGTGTTCTCCTCCACCGCGTTCACGATCACGACGAGTTCGTCGTCGACGCAACCCTTCACCGTGACCCTCGAAGATTCCTACGGCAACGTGGCGACCGCCGCGACCTCGATCACCGTGAATCTCACCTCCACGTCGTCGGGCGCTCGATTCTCGGCCACGTCCGGCGGCTTCCGGGCGACGTCGGTCACGATCACTTCTGGTACCTCGGCGATCACGGCCTACTACGGCGACTCGAGGACCGGCACGCCGACCTTGACGGCCGCCGCCACGGGACTGCTCAGCGGGTCACAGATCGAGACGGTCAGCTGATGCCGGCGCGCCACCCGCACTCACGCGACGAGCGCGGCGCCGTGCTCGTGCTCGCGCTCGTCTTTCTTCTCGTGGGGTCGCTGATCGTGGGCGGGATCACCTACGCGGTCGGAAATGACTTGCACAGTTCGACCTCCTTCAAGGCCGCACGTTCGCTGCAGTACGCCGCGAGTAGCGCCGTGAACCAAGCCATCCAGTCCATCCGTTACACGCCGCTGCTCGGCACGAGCGGGTCGAACCAGACGCTCAACGCCAGTCCGCCGAGCTACTGCTGGGGCACGAGCGGACCCTCCACGCTCACGAACATCCCGGGTGATCCACCCGTCGAAGTCTGGTGCAGCACCCTATGGGTACCGACCAGCGCCACCTCGCGAGTGGTCACGATCTCGGCGTGCCCGACGACCGAAGGCGGCGTCGCCGTGACCGCGGCGGCGTGTGCGCAGTCCCCGAACTGCAGGCCGTCGTCACCTTCGACGACTACCCCGCCGGACTCAGTTCACCCACGTCGGTCGAGTGCGACATCTATTGCGGTACCGGGATGAAGATCACGGGCTGGAACTGGTCACCGTCGGTGCCCGTGGTCACGGGGCTCAGCGTGACCAACGGCCCCGTGACCGGCGGGACCGTGACGACCATCACGGGCAACGGTTTCACGAGTGGGTCGACGGTCAACTTCATTGAGGAAAAGAGCGGCGTTCCCACGAGTGACAACGTCGTGATCCCCGGCACGAACGTCACCGTCACGAGCCCGACCTCGATCACCGTCACGTCGCCGTCGATGACCGCGGGGAAGAAGTACTTCGTGACTGTCTCCACCTCGACGGGCACCAGCGCACAGACCGCCAGCGCGGTGTTCACCTTCACGCCGACGACTCCCGTCGTCACCAGCCTGAGCGCCTCCACGGGGTACTCGGCGGGCGGCACCTCGGTGACCATCACCGGCTCCGGCTTCATCGCCGGCAGCGTGGTGAATTTCTACGAGGAGTCCAACGGCACAGTCGTCTCGCCCACCGTCGTCGTGCCCGCCACCAACGTCACCGTGGTCTCTGACACGACGATCACGATCGTGACCCCCTCGGTCACGTCCATCGGCTCCTACTACCTGACGGTGCTCACGCCCGCGGGTAGTTCGGCGTACACCAGCGCGGCGATCTTCTCCTTCCAGCCACTCGTGCCCACCGTTGCGAGCATCAGTCCGTCGAGTGGACCCACGAGCGGTGGCACGTCGATCACGATCACCGGAACGGGGTTCGTCACGGGTGCCACCGTCAACTTCGTGCGCGAGTTTCAGAATCAGCCGGGATTTCCGGTCGTGTCACTGTCGGCGACGAACGTCGTGGTCTCGTCCTCGAGCACCATCACCGCGCTGTCGCCCGCGATCACCTCGGGGCAGACCTACTTCGTCACCGTGACCACCCCGACGGGCACCAGCAACTACTACCCGGTCTTCACGTACAACTAGTCCGCCGAGCAACGGTGCGTTACGCGAGCGTGGCGAGGACACCCTTCCAAAAGGCGCGCCAATGCTCGATGAGCTCCGCGGATTCGAGTTTTTCGTGTTGGACGCTGAGAGCGGACTTTCCCGGAGCGCGCGTCGCGATGTTGACAACGACTCGTGAACCGTCGGCCAGCGAACAGCGCCAGTATCGCCACTTCGGCGTCCGTGAGATCGCCGGTTCTTCGAGAATCACGACGCCGCAGAGATCGTCGTGGGCAGACATCGTCGCAACCCAGTTCGCCAGTGCGTCGTCCATGGAGCCGCGGAGGGTCTTCGTGACCGAGACTGCGAACGCACCGTCACGACCCTGACCGACGACGCGGCGACCCAGGTGTTGTTCGTAGGCGACACTCACCATCTGACGCCACCACGAAGCGGCGCCCGCGTCCGCGGCGACCTGCACCAACTCCTGATGGCTGAGGGTTGCACCTCCCGCCCGATCAAACAGTTCGACCCAGGACGACCACGAACGTCCGGTGCCGTCCTCGACCGCCTGATCACTGAGTGCGCGCGACACGGTGAGCAGCGTAGCCAGCGAGGTGACGTGCACGCTACGAATCGTCGAGCAAGGAACCCTACCGAGTTGATTGAACGTACGAGATGAACAGTTGGGCCGCCGGAGTGAGGTGTCCTGGACGATGTACCAAGGAGACGGGGCGGCGCACGGCGGGCAGAGGGTCCACGACCACGCATCCCAACTGTCGCGCCGCCTCGCCAAGCGGTCGCGGCAGGAGAGCCGACCCCGCGCCGGCAACAATGAGGGGCACAAAGGCATCGCGTGGCGCGGTCTCCACAACGATGTTGGCCTCAACACCGAGCTCGTTGAAGACACCGTCGAGATGAGACCGAGTGGAACTGCCTTTCGGCGCGGCGACGAGGGGCATCTCGGCGAGTTGGGCGACTGGCAGCGGATCCCGAACGTTGGTTCCCGGGGGTAGTACCACGCAGAACTCCTGATCCCCGAGGGGGATCACGGCCAAGCCCTCGACCGTTACCGCGCTGCTGATGCCTAACTCCGAGCGCCCGGACGTGACGAACTCCAGTAATTCGGCGGTGTCCTGAGGATCCGCGAGGACGATGGTGACGCTCGAGTGCAGCACCCGGAACTGTCCGACGAGCGGGGCGACCGGGGCCACCACCAACGTGGGCAGACACGCGAGGTCGAGACGGCCCACGATTGGTTCGCCCCGCGTGTCGCCATCGAGATCCGGATTGGCTTCGTCGCGCAGAGCGAGCCGCGCTGTCGGCAGGAAGGACTCGCCGGCGAAAGTGAGTCCCACCGTCCGACCCACCCGGTTGAGCAACGTGGCGCCGACCTCACCTTCGAGTTCACGAAGCGCCTCCATGACCTCGGGAGTCGTCATCTGGAGCACGTCACCAGCGGCAGAAAAGCCCCCCTGATCAACGACAGCCAGAAACACCGTGAGACGAGACATTGTTTCGGGAGTGTGGTTATCCAATGAGGCGATAAGCGTACTTTACTGGCACGACGTGGCCCGCTCGCGCCACATCACAGTTTTGATCCCGAAGGCGGAGTCGTCGGAGACGGGCCGTTCGAGTGGGAACCCCGACTCTCTCAGAGAAGCTTCTTGACTCGCGCCCCGACGACACCGGAGAGATACAGGGCGTAGGACGCAGTGAGGTGCGACGAGTTGTAGTACACGACCATGTTTCCAATCACCGCCGCGCACGTCGACTTCGCACAGAGCCACGGGATCGGGTTGATCAGCGTCGCGTGGGTGGCCTTCACCGCGGCGGATTCGGCGCCGTAGGCCTCCTCCCATTGGGGTTTCGGGTTGTTGAGGGGCGTGTCACACTTCTGGATATTGGTCGCGTCGACCGCGAGGCAGGCCGCCGGCACAGCGTTGTTTGTGTAGTCCGGCGTATCGCCGAACAGGGCAACCTTGGTCCCGGTGTGAGTGAGTGACGCGATCGCGCTCTCAAGCCCGGCGGAGTACTGGGCGTGCGTGATGAGAGTGCCGGGCCCCGAGTAGTAGTTCGACGTGCGCTCGCCGAGCAGGACCAGAGCCGGATGCTCCGCATTCACGGCGGTGATCATCGAGTCCTGCCAGCTCTGGCACGCGGTGTATCTGATGCCGTATTGGTAGGTCGGCACCGAGGTGAACGGGCAACCGTTCTCAAAGAGCACCTGGAGTCGGTATTTCAGTTGGACGAGGAGCGGGTCAATCGCGTCCGCCCACATGACCGCGTGCGAGTCGCCAAAGAGCACGACGGTCTTGGCCGCCGACGGGTCACCGAGCGTACAGGTCGACGAGATCGACGTACAGCCATTGATCGGCAGCGCCGGCGCGGCGGCGAAGTACGTGTCGTAGGGAACGTCCAGCAGCGACGGAGTAAGGGTGGCGGGCAGGTCCTTGATGGCGAGGGACGCCGCCACGAGTTTGGAGATCTGGGCCGCCGTGCCTGGAGGGGTCGTCGTCGCGCCGGCGGGAGGGCTCACGAATGCGAGAGTCAGCGACGCCACCGCGAGCGCCACGACCGGGGTCCGACGGCGCCACCGGGTCGTGCTCACCCGGAAGAAACTAGTGCAGCGTCTGGTGAAACGGTGCAGCGGGCCTGTCGCGTCGACCAACATTCGATTGGGCACGCGTCGCACGCCTTGGCGAGCTGGACCAGAAGAGTCAATGGGTCGGAACAGCTCCCTTCAGCCCCGTCAACAGTTCGATCACCTGGCCTGTCAGAAAAACCCTGATGTGGTTGAATACCGACAGCAGTTGCAACTGACTTCTTGGGGGGGAACGATGGAGCGTACAACGGGACCGGCACGCCGGACGGAGTCTCTGACGGGTGTGCGGAAAGGGATCGGTGTCATTGCAGCCGCACTCCTCGTCGTGGTGACCATGATCGTGGTGAGTGGACCGACGGTTGCGCAGGCCTCGAATCCTCCTCTCACACCGATCACTCTGGTGAGTGGTGCGTCGGCGAACCTCAACGCCAATCACCAGGACACCGCCACGTCGCTGTGCGTGGAACCCTCCGGTGGCGTCAGCGCACCCACCGGCGTCAATCCCGTGACGTGGCCCAGCCACGTCGCAGCGACCGGGTGTCGCAAGGCGGCACCGACCAATCCCTACGTCGTGACCCATCCCGTGTGGTCGGCAACGATTCCCGGCGCGCTGTGGGACGGCACGGACCCCACGCAGGCGGGCCAGGACAACTACTGGACCGGCTCGGGCAACGATCTCTATGACTACGACGTCGACTTCACAGTGCCGGCCTGTGAGCTCTACACCATCACCTCGACCGCCTACGCGGACAACGCTGCGGGCGCGTACCTCGACGGCTCGTTCATCGCCGGCCAAGCCCAAACGGGTGTGCCGGCGAACTTCTCGAGCCACCCGCTGGTCTTCCCTGGTGGCGTCACGGCGGGGCCAGGATCGCACGTCATTGACTTCATCATCGACGACACGAGCCAGTACTACACCGGTCTGCTCTATACGGTCACGCTGACGCCGACGTCCACGTGTGGTCAATTGACGGTCTGCAAGGTCGCCGGGACGGGTGTGAGCGTGGGCACTCCTGTGAACTTCACGGTCACCATCGGCTCAGCGACGATTCCTGAGACGGTGAATGCCGGCGCGGCGCCCACCGGTAACTGCGTCGTGGTGGGCGACTACCCGATCGGCACGTCCGCCAAGGTCATCGAAACGATCCCGGTTGGGGAGAACGTCTCGTCCATCTCGAACGCACCACCCGGGGGAACCACAACACTCTCGTCGGGTACTGATGTGGTGACGCTCTCGTCGCCCTCGACCGTCGTGACATACACCGACACGGAACCACCGGCGAACCTCACGCTCGTCAAGTCCGCGAGCGTCACGGCGTACTCGTCAGCCGGCACCACGATCACCTATACGTACGTCGTGACGAATACGGGCACCTTCACGTTGAACAACGTCACCGTTGCGGATCCGATGGTTGGGCTCTCTCCCATCACCTGTACCCCGTACGCGAACCCGATCCCGAGCTTGGCACCCTCACAGTCGGTGACCTGCACCGCCACGTACACAACGACGACGCAGGATCTCAACACCGACACAATCTCCAACACCGGAACCGCGACTGGCTACAGTCCCGTGGGCGAAGCGACGGCCAGCTCGTCGGTGACGATTCCCGGTGTCCAGGTGCCGCAGTTGCTGCTGCTCAAGTCGTCAAATCCCGCGTCATTCACCGCTCCCGGACAGCTCATCACCTACACCTTCACGGTGACCAATACGGGCAACGTGACGCTGTCCAACGTGCTCGTCGCAGACCCGATGGTGGGACTCTCCGCGATTTCGTGCACACCATTCGCGAATCCGATCCCGTCTCTGGCTCCGGGTCAAACGGTCACCTGTACCGCCACGTACACCACCACCGCAGCCGACATGAAACTGGGCAATATCGCGAACAGCGCCACGGCAACCGGGACGGCGCCCAATGGCTCGGAGGTGAACTCGAACGGCAATCTGATCATTCCTGGCGTGAACCAAGCCTTTACCTGCGAGAGCCCGAGTCCCTCGGACTTCCTCTCCCAAACCAACTCGAGCTCGACGTTGCTCACGACGCCCACGCAGTTGTGGGACACGACAACGTCACTCGGGACGTACTACCGCCTCGGGCCGCTCTTCGCGCCGTCCTCGTACGCGACCTACAACGCTCTCGGCTACGACCCGAGCGATGACTTCCTGTACGCCACGCGCATGGGGACCACGTCCCAGGAGCTGATCAAGCTCGACAGCGCGGGATTGCCCGTGTGGACAAGGAACATCACGGGGTTCCCGGGAATCACCGGCGGGCCGACCGTTGGTGCCTTCGACGGAGCGGGCAACTACTGGATTACGAAGGGAGACGGTTCTCCGAAGGCTTACGAGATCAACGTCGCGTCGAATCCGCCCGCAGTGATTCGCACATTGACCTTCAGCTCCGGAGGTTCAAAGTGGATGCCTGCTGACTGGGCGCTCACGGGCGTCATCAACGCGACCAACACAAAGTACCTCTGGGGCGTGTCGGGCAAGCTCATGTACCGGGCGGATCTCACGACGGGTGTCGTGGACACCTTTGCGGCACCGCCGGCCGTGGCGGCCGTTGGTTCGACCAGTGTGACCTTCGGGGCCGCGTGGACCTTCAGCAACGGCAACCTCGGGGTCTCCCACAACCTCACCGGTGACATTTTCGAGATCGCCATTGCGAATCCGAGCTCGGCGTCGCCCAGCTTCAGTGTGGTCGGCACCTCCCCCGGACCTCCGGGAATGACCGAAATTAACGACGGTGCCGCGTGCATTGGAAAGCCCACCGACCTCAGCATCAAGAAGACGGGTCCGGCGACGGTCACCCCTGGCGGCACCATCACGTGGCTGCTGACAGTCACGAACAACGGACCCGGGAACAGCTCGGGCTACGTTGTCAATGACCCGATTCCCGCTGGCATCACCGGAGCCTCGACACCAACGCCGGGTTGCACCATCGCGTCGGGCAATCTCCAGTGTGTGGAGGGGGTCCTCGCGGTCGGAAACTCGTTCTCGATCATTCTGACGGGCACCGCACCCGCCACAGACAACGTGTGCGTGACCAATACCGGCACCGTGACTGCCAACGAGATCGACACCAATCTGAAGAACAACACGTCCAGCGTTCAGACCTGTACGTCAACCGGGACCGTCGTGACCAAGACCGTCACCCCGCTCTCGTACACGACGGCAGGGACGGCTCTCACCTACGTCATCACCGTGACCAACACCAACAAGCCAAAGGCCAGTGGCACCGTTGGCAACGGGGTTGGCACTCTCAGTGACGTCACCGTCAATGACGCTCTTACGGGCAACGGAGCGGTTCACTGCAACGGAACGACCAGCAACCTCATTGGGGCCATCGCTCCTGGACGAAAGGACATCTGCACGGCGTCGTACGTCACGACCGCGAGGGACGTCACGAAGGGCGAGATCATCAACGTGGCAATGGCCTCGTGGTACACGTGGACCGGACAACTCGAAACCGGCTCCTCCAACACGGTTACCTCGAAGGCGTCGCTTGCCGTTGTGACAGCGTCGCTGCCCGACGGTCAAGTGAAGGTCAAGTACAACACGTCCCTCACCGCCAGCGGAGGAACAGCTCCCTACACCTGGACATTGGCGAAGGGGTCATTGCCGAAGGGATTGAAATTGACTCCGAAAGGTGGAGATCCTCGGCATTCCCGTTGCGGAAGGATTCTTCACCTTCACCGTCAAGGTGGCGAGTGCGAAGGTGAAGGGTTCCACCTCCAGCACCACGGACGTTGTGTTCTCCATCGCGATCGGTTAGAGGCGCGGTCTCGTCACTCACGCACGACCAGTGGCTCAGGAGAGTGACCTCGGGTTGTGCGTGAGTGATGGCGACGACAGTCGAGTCGGTCGGCGCGACGATCCACTCGGGAAAGCTGAGGCTCCCCGCGCCGAATTCCTTGACCCGCCACCCGATCGACAGGACAAGGGATTCCGTGTGGCGAAAAGCAGTGGGATTGACTCGTTCACCGAGGGCATCAAGGGATTGCGCCGGCTCGGGTTGCTGACTGTCGAGAAGGCACTTGTCGGCCGCCACGCCTGAATCCTGCGGAGGCGGTCCTCAGGACGCGGAGGTGCGCAACTGATGCGCCGAGACTCCGTGTGTGGACGCGATGATATCGAAGGCGGCCCGACTGATCGTCGTCAGCGACGCGTGATCGATCTTGTCCAGAGTGTCGGCTGGATCGAACAAGTACCAGGGGGCCGTCAGGTAGTTGACGAGTGGCACGCCCTCCAGGTGAAAGAAACCACCATCGGTCGTCGGAAACGGGGCCAACGCGTCAGGCGTGAGAATGAGTGAACGGTCGAGTCCGTGCGTCACGATCGCGTTCCAGACTGCTTGTTCGAGCCTCGGTTGTTCGGACGTGAACCACCACCGCGGCGTGACCCGCGGGCGTGACTGGGACGGGTCCAGCTCGTGCGTGTCAAGGGCCGCGTGTTCGAGATGGACTTCGAGGACGATGCGGTCCATGTCCGCGTGGTGTCGATCGATGAAGGCTCGCGTCCCGGACCCGTGAGCCATGTGAGCCGCCATTGCGGAGAAGATCATACGGTGCGGTCTCTGCGACGCAGCGAGAGCCGCCCAAGCGGTCGCCTGGGCCAATAACAGAGCGATCCCGCTGCCGTCCTCAACAGCGGACGCCCACGGTGCGTCGTGATGGGTACCAACAACGATCCACTCCTCGTCGGCGCCGGGAAGTTCGCCAATGACGTTGCGCGAGGTCGTCATGCCTCTCTCGGCCACCACGTCGAGGGACGCACAGTCCACCCCACTGCCGAGCAGATCGAAAATCCGGTCACCGTCGACTTCGCTGACGTACACACCCGGAATCGATCGGAAGATCCCGTCGTAGGGCACGTAGTACTGACAGCCACCGCTCGGGTACCCGCGCAGGACGCCAACGAAGCCAATCGCGCCCGCGGCGATCGCGGGATCCATTGTTCCCTGCATCTCGCCCGAGACCGGCAGATGGTGTTGTCCTTCGGCCAAGGTGTCGTCGGGGTCGTAGACCCAGCCCGCGTTGATGAGGGCGTCAGGTGACGGTGGCCGCTTCCTCTCGTAGGCGCGACGCTGCAGGACGGGAAAGTCTTCGGGTAGAGCTCCGAAGCGGAGTTCGTAGAGAACAATCTTCCCCGCGACGGCCTCTGGATTCGCAGGATCCCATTTTGCCAATTGGCCCTCGACACGAGAAGGTTCGGAGAGGGGAACGGGAAAGCAGGTGACCGGAACGGCCGATGAGTCGCCGCCAATGAGTAACTCCGCGTGATCATCCTTCCAATACGCGGATTCGACCGGCTCATAGCGAACCGATTCCAGTCCGAGCTCCTCGAACGATCGGAAGATGAACTCCTCCGTCCACGAGTCCGCGGGGTACCCCGGGCGTCGGACGCCGCGATCAACGACCTGTTCGATCCAGCCCAGCATTTCTGCCACCGTCGGCACGTCGCAGTTGGTGCTCACGGTCGCCACCATATCCACGTCACGACCATCGCTGCGAGGAGGCGGTCGCAGCGTTCACGTTCGGTGTAATGCTCTCGTGCTATTCCCACGTGACGCGTGACCGCTTTGCGAGGCTGCTCGCTACCCACTCCCTTCACACCACAGTGATGTGACGGCGTCCCATGGCAGTGGGCGCCAGACCGCAGAGTCTCCGACGATCCAGTCACGAGAGTCGAACTGGTGTCGACGGCGCACGGCCAGAACAGCACCACCACCACCGACGTTGTCGTGCGGTGCGACATACAACTGTTCGAGGTCCGTTCAGAGCGTCGTGCGAGCACGGTGACGACGTCTCGAGAACAGGCGAGAAATCTGCTTTTCGTACGCTACGAAAAGCAACCCAAATTCTCGTAACTTCCGTAGAGGACTTCGTTGCTCACCGAGGTGCCGCCAGCGAGATGATCGAGGATGGTGGCGTAGACGCTTCGGAAGTCGACGGTCGGAACCAACGCATCGTCGAGTCGAGCACTTGGAGCCGTGTTGGGTTCAGTCCCGTACAGTCCGCCCTTGACTTTGCCGCCGATCAAGATGTCGGTGCCGGCCTGGCCGTGGTCACACCCTCCCGATCCGTTGACCGTCTGCTGACGACCGAATTCGCTGGACATGAAGACAAAAATGTCGCTCGCACGGGGCGACGACGAAATCGCCGCAAAGAACTCCGCGAGGGCCGAGTCCAACTGCGCGAACAGGACTGCCTCCGCGGGTGCCTCGCTGCCGTGCGTGTCAAATCCGCCGTATGTCACGACGTACGTCCGACACGGCACGTCGGCTGCGATCAGCATCGCCGCCTGAGCGAGTTGTTGACCAATGTCGCTCGAGTCGAAGGTGGCGTTCATGGTGGCGTTCCAGGCGGCGTACACCGTTGATTGTGCTTCGAAGGTGTCCTTCAAGTTCATTTCAGCCGCAAAAGTCTGGGTGCCCACCGGTGAACCTCCGGCCGACATCGCTCGCCACGCTGTCAGCCACCCGTCCTGCCACTGCCAGTTCGGATCGAAACTGAAGTACTGGATGTCCGGAACACTCAGAACTGACGTGTTCGCCCCGACGAGAGCAGGGTGGACGCCACTCGTCGATATCGATGCGAAAGGATTACCCGGGGCGACGAGGTCATTGAATCGACCGAGCCAGCCGGTCGAGACGGTCTCTTTGAACGAGGCGACCTGGCGGTAGTGCATGGCGGCGAAGTGGGAGAATTCGTGGACGACGTTCTCACCCGGTCCCCGCACGAAGGCGACATCGTTGTTCGTGGCGAACCGTGACGCGGTCCAGGGCATCGCGGGGTGGAGGCCGTAGGTCGTCCCCGCCAGCGGGAGGAGGTCCGCCTCCGCAATCGCCACGGCACCGTGCCCCTGGGTCATGTCGTAGTACCAGGGGTCGTTGCCATTGATCAGCATGTTGGCCGCGTCGTTGCCACCTTGAAGATCGATGTAGACAATGATCGGCGTCCCCGAGGCCAGGGTCGGTGTCGAGCGAACCAACTGTGCAGCCGCCGCCATCTGGTCCGAAGTGAGGCCCTCCAGACCCCAGAGCCCACCAGCGACGAAGGTTGCAAGCATCCCGCTTCGCGTCAAGAATTCTCTACGGTCAATTGTCATCATCGTCCCCTAATTGACGGCGAACTCGGGTGATACAAGCACGAGGGCCAAGAGACCGGCAGCCTGGACACGATTCCACGGTTGGGCCTCGACGAATTTGGTGAGCGCCTTCATCGTGGCCGCACTCACGTCAGTTAGCCCACAGAGTCGTACGGCCGTCGCGGCCGCAGTGGACTTGTTGGCACCCTTCACGAGATCAGTCACCGTGCCTCGTGTCGCCGCGAGAGACGCCGTCGCGTAGTCCTGCACGATGTTTCCCCACGACATGGTGACCCCGGAATTCAACCAGATCTTGCCCTCAGGCCACCCCGAGACATTGGGGGGATAGAACGGGTGCTGATTCATGAACGAGCTCAACTGCCAGCCGTAATCTGTCGGCCCGAGATTGAAACCCATGACCCTCGCGCCGGTGACCATGAGCTCCACGGGGGTCTTGACCCGGTTGCCAATAGCCGCATCCGAGAGGAACAGGTCGGACGTCGCAATCGCTTCGACAACGGATCCCACGTCGCCGGACGTGCCCCAGATCCCTCCCAACTCCTGCAGCGTCGCGGTTGACGGCTCGAGACCCGTCAACTCACGGTGCAAACGGGCGGGAACGAAGTAGCGGTACGCCGGATGCTCGCTGATCGCCGTGATGACTTGCTCGAATCCCGCGTCACCGTGGTTCTTGCCAAAGAAAGTCTTCGAACCATGGTCAAACTGAGTGGGATCAAACACGATGGAATCGTTGATCCAGTTGTAGGTGAAGCCGGTGAGTGCCCGGGCAATCTGGGTGACGTCGTTCTGGGTGTAGTTCTGCGCACCGGTCACGAGATTGTTGAGACCCAACGAAAACAGTTCCATGACCTCGCGGGCGTAGTTCTGATTGGGGTGCGTGGCGCTGTTCTCGTCCCCATTGAGATACTGCATCATCCCAGTTTGCAGGCCCGTGTCCTTCAGGAGCTGGGTATAGGAGCCCATTGGATTGACGCGCAGTCGCGTGAGATGACCGCGCAAGTCAGCAAATCCCACCGAATCCGTCAGGCCGACGACGACGAGACCCTGCAGGATCCACGCCAGCCGCTCCTGCAGCGGATTCGGTGACGTGCTCATCAGTTCGAGCTGACGGCCGAGATACGTCACCTGTCCCTGCCAGGTCGTTGACTTGGTGAAGGACCACTCGGCGGGCGTCGTTACTTTCCGCGTCAGGAGATCGTCGATGAGCGTGGCAGTGCCCATCGCGACGCCGTGCTCGATATCGACCGCGGTCGCGCCAAAGCCAAGTCGGCGCCAGATGTGAGCGACTTGGCGTTCCGTTAGTGATCCCACGTCCACCTCCTCACCACCATCACCGGTGTCGTAGCGCTGACCCGACTGGTCTCACACATCAACCACAACCTTGACCCGTCACGTCGGAAAGTGTGCCGACGAACTGGATGCTGCGAAGACTCTTGAAAGGGAACCTAGTACGAACACGGCACCTTTTCTTGATCAACTTTCATCGATCTGAGTCGAAAGTTGTTCGGGTCCAGTCACTTGACGCGCCGTCAAGTGACCGCATCGTCCGGTGGGAGTTGCGTCATGACTGTCACGTCGTGCGTGATGGTGAGGCGTTCCAGGAGTGCCACGAGTTGATGCAGTTCTTCCTCGCGCAAGGAGTTGATCGCCTCCGGAGGTCGGTGGAGGATGTCGTGCGCTGTGCGAAGAACTACTGACCGAACCGCGCGCACTCCCAAGTGCGCGAGCTACGCGGAGTGGCGGTGACGGTCTCCGCGTCGCGGCGCGACGGCAAGATCGTCGACAGAATTTTAGGAATTTCATAGAGTTAAACCCCCCCCTGACCTGCTATATTGGCAGTCAGAGCCGGTGAGTGCTAACTGGCTCCGCAAAAAGAGTTGAGTGATTAGGAGGTACGACAATGCCACTTCTCGTTCGATCAGAACCGTATCGAGACTTCGATCGAATGTTTCAACAACTGACGGGAGACTCGAACCGTCGGGTCACGTCCCTCGCCATACCGATGGACGCGTATCGCAAAGGGGATCAGTTCTTGCTTCAATTTGATATGCCCGGCGTGGTCGCGGACTCGATCGATCTCACCGTGGACAACAATACGCTGACCGTGCGCGCCGAACGCCATGCACCTCTGCTTGCCGACGGCATCGAAGCACTGATCGCGGAACGTCCGCACGGAGTGTTCACCCGTCAGATCCTTCTCGGCGACAACCTCGACACCAGCAAGATCGACGCCCAGTACGCAGAGGGTGTGCTCACCTTGGCTATCCCCGTGGCGGAGGAAGCAAAGCCGCGACGAATTGACGTTCGCCACGAGTCATCCAAAGCTGAAATTCTGGTCTGAGGCACCAATCGTTCCGGCGCGTGCATCGTAGGACGCTCGAGTCACGCGCCGGAACGAGGGTGAGGTGCGGAGCAATCACGTCGAGGTGTGTCGAGGCGGCGACACGATGGCCTCGACAGTCGTGATGACAGCGTCGGCGTCGGGGCCGGTCCATCCGTCGGCGCCAAGGCTCCGGGCGACGCTCTCGCTCGGGACAGCGCCCCCTCCGAAGTAAATGGGGACGTCAATCGCGTCGTTGCGCAAGGCGTGCGCTATCTCTGCCAAACACGGGACCGAATCGTTCGACGTCGCTCCGACAAGGACGGCGACCAGTCGGCTCGCACCGCGAGCGGACTCGACGAATGATCTGACGGGAGTGTTGGCACCCAGGTCGAGAACGTCGAAACCACGTCCTCGGAGGAGGTCTGCAACAATGGCGCTCGGCAACGCGTGGAGATCGCCCTCGGGTGCCCCGAGGACGATCGTGCCGCGCGATAATCCACGCCTCGCGAACATTGGTCCCAGGCGCCCGATGAGACGGCCCGCGACCGCACTCGCTTGATGTTCGGCGGCGATGGTGAGCCGACCGTCTTCCCACTGCACACCGATCGCGCGCAACGCCGGGATGAGGATGTCGACGTAGATCCCCTGGACCGAAGTGCCCGAGGCACGCGCGTCCTCAATGATCAACCAGGCGCCCGGTTCGTCGCCAGCCACCAACCGGTCGACCAGCCACGTGGGGCGGTGCTGACGGGAATTGCGTGAGCGCGAGGGCTTCGGAATCGGGTCGCGAATCCGATCGAGGTCCTCGATCGCCACCAACCACGAGGCGCCGCTTCGGTGAGCGGGAAGTTGTCCGATTCGTACGTAGCGGTACGCGGTCATGTAGTGAACGCCGAGACGCTCGGAGGCTTCGCGAAGGCCCACGTAGAGCTCTCGCGTCATCACTCGATCCAGTCGGTGTGTACGGGCTGAGCGTGACGTTCTGCAGCGGCGATGATGCCGTGCAGCATCTGGGGAAAGACCCAGCGATGAAACGGCGAAATCGCGTACCAGTACGCGAGTCCGAAGAATCCGCGCGGATGGAAGTCGGCCCGTTGGACGATCCGAGTCGAGTTGCCCACCGTGTCGATACTCCAGGTGAGCCACGCGTCGCCCGGCAGACGCATCTCGGCGCGCAGGCGCAGGCGTCGTGGGACATCAAGTTCCTCCACGCGCCAGAAGTCAAGCGCTTCGCCCACAACAAGAGAGTCGCCGCGTCCACGGCGCAGGCCCGGACCGCCGACAATCTGGTCGAGCAGTCCCCTGACCGACCAGAGCCACCCGCCTCCGTACCACCCGTTCACCCCGCCGATACGCTCGATCGCCGCGAAGACCGCCGCGGCGTGGCTGACGTTGTCGCGGAGCGCTCGTCGCTCAGCACCGTCGTGCCCGACCACGCGGGGTCCGTGTCGAGGGGGGCGAACGCGTCGCGACGAAGTCGCACGTCCGGGCCGTTGTCCCCGCGCGACGCCGACAACGCTCGCGTCATGGCCTCGCGGATGCCCATGGGGGTAACCGACAATGCCGCACAGGCCGATTGACCCCGCACGACCACTTCGTTGACGAGCGATTCGACGAGCTCACGCGCGAGCGGCACGGGCAACGGTGTCACTAGACCCACCCAAAGCGATGAGAGTCGGGGCGTAAGGAGCGGGACCTTGACAAGCCAGCGGCGCGGCAGTCCGGAGACCGCGGCGAACATCGTGATCATCTCGCTATAAGTAATGACGTCCGGGCCACCCGCGTCATAGATGCCAGGACTCAGATCGCCCTGGGTCGCCGCGCGTACGAGCAGTTCGATCATGTCGGAGATCGCGATGGGTTGACAGCGCGTCTCCACCCACTTGGGGGTCACCATGCACGGTAGTGCTTCGACCAGTTTGCGCAACATCTCGAAGCTGGCGGAGCCGCCCCCGACGATCACTCCGGCGCGGAGTTCGACGACCTCGACGGACGTGGACGCGAGAATGCGGCCCACGTCGTGGCGGGTCTGGAGGTGCAGGCTGAGTTCGTCGTCGTCGCGGCCAAGGCCGCCGAGGAAGATGATCCGCCGCACACCCGCGACCTCAGCGGCGGAAGCGAAGTTTTCCGCGTCGAACTTCTCGGTCTGCGCCCAGTGGGGCCCCGCACCGATCGAGTGGATAAGGTAGAAGGCGACGTCAACGCCGTCCATCGCCGAGGAGAGGTCACCCCCCACGTCACCGCCGACAACTTCGACGCGATCGCGCCACCACGCGACGTCGAGTTTGGCGGGCGTACGGGTGAGGCATCGTACCGCGATGTCCTGATCGAGTAACGCCGGCACGAGACGGCTACCCACGAATCCGGTTGCACCAGTGACGAGTACTCGCGTCGCGGTCATCGACCGCTCCCCTGCGCATTGCGCCTCCGACGAGGTGCTTCTCTGGTCGTCGAGTGCCATGCCTCCAACTGGAGTTGTTTGCACTCGTCACACCGCGCCGCCAGCTCCTGAAGTGCTGCGTCGACGTCGATCGTCCCCCGGACGGCCTTCGCGTCGAAGTCGCGCGGCAGCGGTGATTCGTGGCGATAACCGCGTCGTCGCATCTCCTTTGCCAACTGGTCGTGGCGGCGAGCCAGCAGTCGCGAGTCCAACAGACCTGATTCGAGGAAGCCGCGAAGCGACGTTCCCTTGAGGAGCGAGCCGCGGAACATGTGGCACTCCACGTGTTCACCCAGCAAGTGCTTGCGACAGAGCAACGTCGGGTCCACCATCCACATCCTCATCGCGCGTCGCCGGACCCGACCTCAGAGCCGCACCGTCGCTGGCAGAACGCCATCAGCCGCTCCCGCTGGCGTCGCTCGGTTGCCAACGGAAGAGGTGTCGGAGCATCGCCGGGCTGACGCGCGAGAAACGACCCTCGACCGTTGCCTCGAGGACGTCGTCCGATAGACGACGTCCGGCGTCACGAAGCCGCACGAGGTCCCCCGAGAATCTCTCGAAGAGAGTCGCGTGCACGGTCACCCAAGCGGCGAAACATGACGCCGAGTAGTGGATTCGCCACCGAAGCGACGCCCCTGAGTCGAAGTTCAGCGTTGTAGGTCACGAGGCACCCGTTGGCTCGGGGTTCGAACGTGAGGACGTCCACCGACACGAGCGAACCGGAGGTCGCCTCGAAGGTCGTGGCGCGCGGCGCCTCGAGCGACGTGACTCGATAGCGAAGCGTCTTGTTCCGTCCTGCAAAGCGTACGGTAAGTTCGAATTCGGTATTCACGACCAACTGCCCGTCGTCGATTCGAAACGCCGACACCACGCTCGGGTCCCAGAAGCGCGCGTTCGCGAGATCGCTCATATACGAGAACGCCTCCTCGACGCACCACGAACTGGGGATTGCGGCGACGTATCGAGCCATATCACGACCTTTTTCGAGCGCTCAGAACTACCGGTCGTAGTTTAGTGCTAAATCCATCTCCTTCGGGCCAACGGAGCGAGAGTGCAACGAATTGCAACGCTTCTCTCACCGACGCGCTGACCTCGCAACCGACTTCTTCGGGTCACGGTCCGCTACGGTCTGTCCCGTCTACCTGTCCGTAGCACGCCGGCACTGTCTACTCCACAACACCTACGGTGGGTTCGTTACGTACGTAAAGGCCAACGCGGACATGCCGGCGACGTAGCGGGTCACGGAATTCATTGCGAAGCCGAATCATCGTGATGATGGCCTAATCAAACTCTTTGGCGACGAGCCTTTACACATACCCTTCGAGAACAAATGGATTGAGGATTTGGCGACCCCAAAGTTGGTCAGCGTCCGCCTTCGTTAGGCGAGCTTCGTCAGCAGAATCCTTCCACTCAGACCGAATGATGTGAAGCTGCAGATCGATGATTTCCCTCGCCTCTCTTTCCGACAGCAGGTACTCGTTCGCCGCGGCGACGCAGGTTGTCAACTGGCTCAGTTTCATAAGTGGGTTGAGCGGATTCTTGTCATCCCGTCCGATCGCCATCGACTGAACAGCCTCGCCACCTGAGCGTGGCTGCGGGCAGATGTCATACGCAGGTGTCAGCGTTAGGGCTTTTCCGTCCCAGAAGGCAGCGTGATTTCGCGCATGATCGTCTGTGTTTCCGACGCAGATATTGAAGGTAATGCGTCCGAACAGCTCGCGTAGCGTATCTGGGGCAGACACGAAGCGCTCACGGATGACGTCGGCAAAGGCCGGATAGGTTGCGTAGCGGCCCATCATTTCGTCAAGCTCGAGCATGGTCAGCGCGGAGACCATCATCTTTCGCTGACCAAGGACTTCGGTTCGATCGAAACGTTCAACCAACAGCACGTCTCTGCTCAACGAGTTCACGACCTCAGTCGACGCCACGTCGAGGCCAGAGCGGCGCGCCATCAGCATGGCGACTCCTTCCGCTTTCACCACCGGGAAGTAGTCCGAGCTCGAGGAAAACTTAGCGATTAGTTTGCGGTTTCCATCAACAAGCAGTGCCTTCGGCCTCGCTCCGCCAATCGCTGATCCTTGGAACAGTGCTTGTTCAAGTTCGGCGGAGAATGGCTCTCCGGACTCAAGGCGCTCGGCCGCCTCGACCAACTCCTCCAACTTCCCTTCCCCTAGGCGAGGTTCGTACCTTTCCGGACTCTCTTGGAAGTCAAGAGCGCCGATCCGATCGGACCCTGATTCGAGGAGATAGGTCATAGCATCGAGCTCCACATTCTGAGACCTGGAGTGCAGGCGCTCGATGACGCGCCGGCCCCAAGAATCGGGACCGCCATCGGCGATAGAACCGGCAATCAGCAGACCATCCATTGGGGCGATCGGGCCACTTTGAATGGGAAGCTCAGGAAGGTAGAGCGGGATTGCGTCGGTCCGTCTTTGATAGCTGGTGCCGTATGAGAAGTATGTGGTAGAGCCAATGGTCGTGAGCACGCCAGCAACCACGGGGTCCGTCGCACCTGGGAGCCACACCCACACGTATACGTCAGGTGTCGATTCAGAAGTCATCGTTGACTACCTTGTTCTGTACTCGGACCCGAGAGGGCACCAACGCGAGTTGCCTCTGTGCTTGGTCAAGGACTGCTTCGAGCTCCCGTCGATCTGATGTGAAAAGGGGGACCCCGAGCAACGTCGCAACCTCAAAGACTGTCCCGATGGCGACTGAGAGATCGCCTCTTTCAATCCTGCGGAGAGTGATCACAGAGATTCCTGCCCTCTCGGCGAGGTTCGCGCTTGTCAAGCGCCGCTCCCGGCGCGCCGTGGCGATCTGGGACCCAAGAACCTTGGCAGCATCGCGACTCTGGGGGTGGTAAGTGTGTGGCTTCCGCATGTTTCCTCCTAAACAGTCTTTATAGTATCACTTAGAGCCCTAAACAATATTTCATTATCTATTCTGCGCAAACACTTTCGAGATGCACGAAGCCCCGTGAACTGGCCCGGGGGTCCCTCGTTACGACAGAGTCCAGGCGTTGTGAATCGGCCTGGGTATTCCGAAGGCTTGCCAACGGAGGGACCAAAAGCTCGACCGTGGTCTTGTCCATCGTGCGGCTATCGGGAAGACCACCTAGCTGCAGAAGCCGCTGAGGATCCTGGACGACATGTATGGTGCACCCGTGAGCACGAAGCTCAACGTGTATTCGCAACGGCCCATTGGGCTCATCGGCGACGCCGAGAACGTTGACGTCGGGCAGGCCGACGAGCAGTTCGCACATGCGGATAGCGCTGCTCAGTCACGGGCATCTCGATCAACATGGACAGCTCCTCGCTGGTCGAGCGCGCGCTCAGACCGTTCTTTGGAGCGTGTCAGAACGGTGGAGTCAGTGGGACAGAGGTCCCGAGGCCACTGGGACAGAGGTCCCGAGGCCGAGTCGAGAAGTGAGACAGAGGTCCTGAGGCCAAAGCGGGACAGAGGTCCCGAGACAGCACAGTCGCGACAGATTTCATCGGTGGGCCGTACGGTGATGAGCACAGCGGACATGACCGGCGCGGTGCGCGAGATACCTTGCGGTTGCTGGGTTCACAGCCTCTTTACACACACGCTTGCCCACCACACTTGTTCACCTTTCGCAAGGTACGCCACTGATCGATCCACCGCCGAACGGGGCCGCCAACTGCTTCAATCTGCCACTTCCACCCCAACAGTGACTTAGTCTCAACCTGATGTCTCTAACTGATCATCTCCATGTAAAGCGAGATCCGATTCGGGCTTTCCTTCGACAGCCCGCCTGGTTGATTTTGGCCCGGCCAAGCAAGAGTGGCATAGGGCCGAGTCCGGAGGGACGCTTACTGGAATCACCGAGTCATATTCAGTATCTTGGCCACTCGTCGGGTTGGCGATCGACCATCGAATTCGAATGATGCTTACGCCAATGAGTGTTCCTGTACCACCTGAAGATCGAGTCCGCGTATATGGATCATCACGTCTTCCCTCGGTTCTGTCGAAGCTAGAGGCACTGCAAAAGAGCCACAACGGTCTCTTAGGTGAGATTCCGCAAGATGAGGAAAGGCAACTTCTGCAAATTTGCTACGTCCTATCAATGTACGACGCATTTGCTCGCGGCTCATATTCAAGTCAGAGAAACTCTCCTCTCCATACGCTCAAGCCGGGGGGCAAAGTGGCAAGCCCATTTGAATAGGGTGCCCGAGCATGACATCGATACTCTTCAAGTTCTCGTCGAGCCCAGCTCTCAGGTTGTTTCCCCTTCTAACCAAACAACGGATCGTTATCGGTCCATCGTTTGCTGACAGTCCCCTGGTCGACGGTGCAGATGCGGATCTGATCATCAATAACAACCTGATCGAGATCAAATGCGAGTCACCCGGTTTCCGAGCAACTTCGGTCCGACAGGCGATCGCTTATTGCTTACTGGATGCATTCGGTGAGTACGACCTCAAGAAATGCTTCATCTACCTCGCTCGTTTCGGAACGATTGCATCTTGGGATCTGGAAGAGATCACCAGGGAAGTGACGCGCGGTCGATACGGTTACAAGCAACTTCGGCACGAATTCCATATGTGGCTAAGCCTCCAAGAAGATTTGCGCAAACGCAAGCAGGCGTCCTTGGAGGAGAGTCAGAATCGATTCTCCGAGCAGTGGCAGGCAATGTGGGTTGCAATGGCTGATCTGCGAGACGCGCCACTCTTTGATGATGAGGCCCGAAATCGTGCTCGAGCAAAGTGGCAGGAAGCATCCGTGAAATTGCAACTTCTCGAAAAGGAATCAGGGCTTGATAGACACCGGAGTTAAAAGTCATTCGTCTGTTGCTCTCTGAACGGCTCGGTCTAGAGGCTTCGCATGCTTCAGTCCTGTCACAAGGAAGCGCATCATAAGATTTACGGAATGGGAAATGGAAAGCAAAGAGCAAAAGTAAAGGAAATGTCCCCCGAGGAGTTTGATGAGCGAAGGGCGGAATTGTCAATGAGGTCTACATCAGAGCTAACGCTGTCGTACAACAAGCTCGCCGAATCCGCCGTGACGATCAACCTGCCGCCGAATACATGGCGGACTGCTGGCTTCTTGCCGTCGCCACGCGATCGACGCTTCAAGCGGCTGAGGCCTACCTCCTTTTTCTTTCTCGTAAAGAGGAAGACGCACTCAGGAAGGCAATTGATGAATTCAAGTTGTTGGTTCCTGATGCCAAAAATGTTCGAGACGTCCTCGAGCATTTTGACGACTACCGACTCGGAAATGGGCGGAACAATTCTCCCGGTGTCAAATACCATTTGAGATATTCGCGCGACGAGCCTGCCGACCTAAGTGTTGGTGCCTGGACGATTGATGTAGACAGTGCCGAGCAGGGAGCAATTCGGCTGGCAACGGTCGCAGTCACGGGACGCCATCTACCGTAGGTTGATCTTTGCACGGATCTTATTCAGCAACGTTGCTAGCGACGTTGCTGACGAGGATGACCCAGAAGTGCGATCGGAATTGAACTCAGCGGAAAAGCCCTAGATTTCAAGGCATCACACAAAAATTTGGTGGGCCGTACAGGACTTGAACCTGTGACCCCTTGCGTGTCATGCAAGTGCGCTACCAGACTGCGCCAACGGCCCTCTGGATGGAGACTCTACCACTGCGAGAACGAGGTCTTGCTCTCGCTCGTCGTCACTCCGTTGTCGAGAACATTGTGCGCGCCCAACGTCGAAGGCTCGTGAGTGCGTGGTCGTGACGAGGCGTCATCTCATTAGAACGCAACGCGCTCGGACGATCGCCTAACGCAACCTGTGACTTGAGCACTTCAACGGCCGCGCGCGCGTCCTGTGCGGCGTGGTGATTCCCAGGTGCAACGCCGTAGTGTGCACACAAATACGACAGTCCTCGTCGTGGACGCGAAGCACGGTCGGGCTCAATCTCCAGATCGTGTCGAACGACGTCGACGAGCGACACCGCGCCCACATCGAAACCCACGGCCATCAAGCCACCGACTCCGTGACGACGCAGTGTGGAGTCAAGCATCGTGTAATCAAACATTGGATTCGCACCAACAAAAGTTGCTCTTCGAGCTTGGTAATTCAGCAGCCGTTGCGCCGCCCGACTGGCACCGGCCAATGACGTGAGAGCTTCTCCGTCGCGATGCATCTTGCGCAAGTGCTCGAACGAAATGCCGTGGACCTTCTCCGCGCCGGGGTGAATCTGGACATCAGGCAATACGAAGAACTCCTCGATCGAGACCAACTGACCATCGAGGAACTCGGCAAAACCGTACGAAATGGCTTCGTCATTTTGCGTGTCGAGTCCGGTGGACTCGATGTCGAAACCCACGAGCAATCGAGGCAGTTCGACAAGAACACTCACGTGGTGATCATCGCACGGCCCACTGACATCAGCGAGTCAAGGTCGTGGGCTGGCGTACGAACAGACGTTCTCGTTTCGTTCGATGGATCCCGTCGCTGACTTCTCGTGGCGCAAAGTACGTGAAGCCTTGTTGTTCAATGGCCGAGATGACCGGTCCGATGTCGAAGTACTGGGGGTGCATCTCCATTGAGACCAGGCTGAAGGTTCGGACCCACGCGGGATCAATCTCCGCAAAGAGTTCGCGCTCCATGCCTTCCACGTCGATCTTGAGCAGCGAACCCGGAAACGGAAGAGTCGATGCTAATTCAGCGACGTCGACGAGCTCCACGTGGAGGCTTCCCTCCCCCACTCGACCCATGTTGGACTCGCTCCCCGTGTCAAAGGTGGTCGTGCCGTTTGACGTCCCGACGGCAGCTTGACGAAGGCTGCCCGTCAATCCGTTCGCCTGGCAGTTGCGCTGGAGCAGCGAGAAGTTCTCAGTGAGGGGTTCGAGCGCGACGAAGGACGTGATCATGTACTCGTGGCAGAACCACAAGGTGGCAAGTCCGATGTTGGCACCGAGATCCACGAGTGAGTCGGGTCGCGCTCCGACCGGAAGTCGGTAGATCTCATCGATAAAGATCTCACGAATCCCTTGGACGTCGCCACGATTGCGTCGGTAGTAGATCGTCACGCCGCGATCGGTGACGAGCGAGCTGACCTTGCCCGCACCCGGGACGCGCGATGTGACGGCGAGCGCTCGATACGAAAGAACATTAAGGAAATATGACGATCGCCCTTCGCGTACGTGACTCCAACCCCACGACAACTCGTGTCGAATTCCCCACCAGGCCCGTCGAATTCGTGCGAGCGAGACCATGGCGCATGGTAACAAGTGGCGATCGAACGACGACGTTCGGTGGCCTCTCGCCACCTCGCGACACTCGTACGATGGAGGGCGTGTCGCCCGCCCAACACTCCCCTCGCAGGACGCCGTCGCGGCTGGCCACCACGTCGTCAGCCCCACGACACCAGCGAGTGGATACGACGCCGCACTATGGACGTCGCCGCGTCGTTGTCGGGCTCATTCTCGTCATTGTGGTGAGCCTCGTGGGGCTGGCGGTGTCGAGCCTGCTTCCGTCGTCAACGCCGTCCGGCGCTGCGAGTTCGAGCTCGACAACACATCCACCGGTCGCCACCCCGTCGCACACAAAGACAAAACCCGCGTACTTGCCACCTGTGGTGAAGCCCCTCATCAGTCCCACGCTCGCCAACGAAGGTCGATGGTCGCGGCGCGACACGTGGGCCAAGGGTCCCACGCCGGTTTTGTACACGTTCTACCGCTCGAATCCGAGCGACCCCGCGATCGTCGCGTACGCCGTTTGGATGCGAAGCGACACCACCGAACTTGGCCTCTACCCCGGCTACAAGGGACCGGGGCCCACGACGCTCAATCGCGGGCCCGAGGAAGTCCCCACATCCGGTCGCAAGGACCTTCTCGCAACGTTCAACTCGGGCTTTTACGAGGCCGACAGCGCGGGCGGCTTCTACTCCAACAAGACGCTCTACTTCCCGATGATCAAGGGTCTTGCGACGTTGGTCGAGTACACCAACGGAACGATTGACATCCAGACCTGGACCGGTGGGTCAACGCCCCCCGCCAACGTTCTCATGGCGCGGCAGAACCTGCATCTCCTCGTCACCCACAAAGCGGTCGACCCGCTCACGACCTCGCTCCCGCTGGAATCGGGGTGGGGCTCAACCTTGCACGGAGCCCCGCTTGTCTGGCGCAGTGGTGTTGGCGTGGACGCGCACGGCAATCTGATCTATGTCGCGGCGCCGGACCAGACGCCCGAGTCACTGGCGCAGATCTTTGTCCACCTCGGCTGCGTACGGGCCATGCAACTCGACATCAATCCCGAGTGGCCCATCCTCGCGACCTACGGTGGTCCTGGGGCCGCGTCGCCAGCGCTCGACATCCCGAACCCCAATCAGGTTGCGACCCGATTCCTGTATTCGAGCACCAAAGATTTCTTTGCTCTCTACGAACGAAACGGGAGCACGGTCCAGATCCCCTGGTGAGGCGCCCCGGCCGTATGCTCGGCCCATGAGCGTTCGACCGGGAGACGTCCTCACGTGATCGACGCCACCCCGACAGGACCCCGTCACCGCCGCGCGCGGGCCACCCCACCATACGGTCGGCGTCGGGCTGTCGTCGCTCTCGTGAGCGTCGTGATTCTCGGCCTCCTGGGCCTCGGCGTCTCCAGCTTGCTCTCCTCGCCCGCGCCATCAGGCGCGACGAGTTCCAGCACGACAACGTCCACCACCGACACGCATTCGTCGACCACGCCCGTGGTTCAGGACGTCACGATGAGCTTCGTTGGCGACACGGATCTCGGCAACACGCCCGTGCTCGCACCCGATCCGTCGAGCTATCTCGCGACGGTGAAGTCCGCTCTCAAGAGCCAGATTGCCTTCTTCAACCTCGAAGGAACTCTCACCAACTCGGAAAGCTCCAAGTGCGGTGCGCCATCGCCGAACTGTTACGCGTTCCGCAACCCTCCCTCGTTCGCCAGGTACTACAAAGAGGAGGGCTTCACCGTCGTCAACAGTGCCAACAATCACTCCCATGATTTCGGCGAACAGGGTCTGCTCGACACTTCCGCGGCGATCAAGTCAGCGGGACTGGTGCAAGCTGGCCTGCCCGGACAGATCGGGTACGTGAAGGTGGGAACGACCACCGTCGCCTTCGTTGACTTCGCGCCGTATTCCAACACCAATGACATGTTGAATTACGCGAACGAGAAACTCCTCATTGCGCACGCCCACCAGCACGCGGCTCTCGTCGTGGTCTACATGCACGCCGGCGCCGAGGGAGCGGACGCGGACCACGTCACCGGCAAGGAGGAGTACTACGTCGGTGAGGATCGCGGCAACGCCGAGTTGTTCGCCAAGAGCGCCATCAACGACGGCGCGGACCTCGTCGTGGCCAGTGGACCGCACACGCTTCGCGGTATGGAGTTCTATCGTCGCCACCTCATTGCGTACTCACTCGGCGACTTCGCCTGCTACGGCAATTTCGCCATCAACGGCACGCTCGCACTGTCGGGCATCTTGCACGTGACACTCGCGTCCAACGGGACCTTCGTCAACGCAAAATTCATCTCAACCGTCCTCGAAGGAGAAGGTCGCCCCTACGTCGATCCCTCCGGCGCCGCGCGAAAGTTCATCGCGACTCTCTCGCACGAGGATTTCGGCACAGCGGCGGCGTATTTCCGTTCCACTGGTGAGGTCATCCCCACACCGACGTGACGCCGGTCAGCACCCGCCGGCCGGACCGGGTACTCCGGCACCACGCGCGGGTAGATCAACCGTTCCCACGTTGACCGGTCGTGGATTCGGTCCCAGATGCACCACGTACCAGACGCCGCGCCACGAAATGAGCGACGCGATCGCGAAGGAGTGAACAGACCCGTTCAGCCGGTAGACGAAGCGCACACCCGGCAGGTGCCAGTACCCGAAGTGGTTCTCGCACACACCCGGCGAGATCCACGCGGCGTCGCCGGGTGTCGCGTCAACGCCGATCAGCGTCACTGTCCGTACTCTGCCGAGCGCGGCGTGATAGGCCCCGAGATCCATGTCGTAAAAGGCGACCAATCGGTCGGCGTAGTCCGACGCCGGATCAGGCACGATGCCCGTCTTCATTGACACGTAGACCGGTTCAGGGAAAAACAGTGGCGACGCCGTCGCGAGTGAACCCGACACAATGGCGCGCCACAGTGGTTGAAGGCGCGACGTGAGGGCCGAGTCACTCGAAGGGGGCTCGCCGTCGGTCTGGGCGAGCCCTTGGGCACTGGTGGTGGTCGTTACGGGCACGGTCGTGGAGGTGTGAGGCGACGAGGTGGTGGTCGCGGGCAAGCTCGTTGTCGTGGACGTTGACGTCGTGGTGACGACGGTGGACGTCGTCGTGGTGGTGCCCGAGCCACTGAAACCGTTCACGGTGAGCGCAATCATCGCCGCCAAGTACACAACCACGACCGCGATCGCGATTCGTCGATTTCTGTAGACACGCTTCTTGGCCTGGTGGCGTGGAGGTGTCGTCATTGTCGATCGGGTCGCGGTGTCGGAACTCGATGCACCATCTGGATATTGTCGCCGATTTGTCGACCACCGTGAGACGTCCGGGGCGCGTCGTCGGTGGACACCTTGCGGTCGGATGTGTGCGGCGCTCGTATCATGGTCTCGGCCCCGTGGGCGCCCGCGAATCGAGTCTGCGGTTGCTCGGCCACGACGAGAGAGCTGTCCCGATGTCTAGTGGAGTGACCGAGATTCGCCCCAGCGAACCGCAGGAGCCTGACTCGTCACCCCGTGCTCCCGCCGACGCCCTCCTGAGGCGCGGGGCACCAACTCCCGTCGCCCACCATCTTCTCGCTCTCGGTATCTATCTCCTCATCGCCGTGGCGCTGTGGGCCCACGTGTGGCTCGGGGGTGACCCGGCGCACGCCATCACCTGCAACTGTGGTGACACTGTCCAACAAGTGTGGTGGTTCGAGTGGCTCCCGTGGGCCCTTTCGCACGGACACAATCCGTTCTTCACGTCAGCACTCTGGGCTCGCTTCGGTGGCGTCAACGTGTTGTCCAACACGAGTTGGCTGTTTCCTGCCGCAGTGCTCGCACCGATTACGTCGTGGTTCGGACCAGTCGCGTCGTTCAACGTCGCCAACCTGCTGGCCCCGGTGTTGTCCGGATGGGCCGCTTTTGCCTTCGCGGGACGATTCTCGCGTCGCGCGGCATCTCGGGTGCTGGCGGGCGCGATCTACGCCTTTTCGCCCTTCTTCATGCACAACACCGTGCTCGGTCACCTGGACCTGACACTCACCGCGTTTTTGCCTCTGGTGTTGCTCGTCGGATTGGCGTTGCTGACGCGCGGCGCCCACGCGGCTCGTCTCGGCATCGTGCTCGGCGTCCTCATCATTCTTCAGTTCTTCACGAGTTTCGAGGTCATGGCGCTCACCGCGATCACCGGCGCGATGTGTGTCGTGGGTGCACTCATCGCGCGGCGGGACGCCGTGATCGCGGCTCGACGAAATCTCGTCGTCGCCGGATCCGTTGCCGCGGCGATGTCGGTAGTCGTCCTCGCGTATCCGTTCTGGTTCTTTCTTCTTGGGCCCCGACACGTCGCGGGACCGTACTGGAAGGTTCGTTCCTCGAATCCTCTGAGCATCATCGACACCGGCGCGGGCATCTTCCACCACAACACCGTTCTGGCCGCCGTGGGTTACCTCGGGAACGAAGGACCGAACACGGCCTATCTGGGCGCGGGCATCGTGCTCCTGATCCTCCTCTCGATCCCGGTGTGGCGACGGAGGCGAGAGTGCGTGGTCCTGGCAGTCGTGGCCGTGGCGTGCTGGATCCTCGAGTTCTTTCCCGCGTCGTTGTGGGCGCGGCTACCTCTGTTGAGCAGTGTGGCGCTCGTTCGATTCGCTCTTCCCCTCTCGCTGTGCGCGGGTGTGCTCGTCGCTGCCTCAAACGACGGATGGCACCACTGGGTCGCGCTGCGACGTGCAGGCGAACCGGACACGACCCGTCGTCGACTCGGTCACGGACTCGTTCTGGGAGTCGTGGCTCTGGCACTCGTGCCAACGGTGGCCGCGTACTCCGCACCGTTCACCGTCACGACGGCGACCGTTCCCGCGTGGTTTCGCGTCAGCGCCCCGAGACTCCCGGCGGGGACGGTGGTGCTCACGATGCCGTTCGTCTACGGCGTGGGCTCACGTGCCATGGCCTGGCAAGCCGAGTCCGGCGACCACGTCGACCTGATTGGCGGCTGGGTCTTCATTCCCGGTCGCAACGGACACAACGACCAGATCATCAGTCCGCTCGGCGAGCCGATTCCGGCGCTCAAGGCGCTCAATCAGCACCCCTACGACATGACGGTCGCCGAACAGCTTGTCGTGCGCCGCGCGGCGCTGCGGTGGCGGCCGTTCGTGATCGTTGACGTGCCGTCCTACGCGAATCCGGGTTCGGCCTGCGCACTGGCGGCAACCCTCGGCGTCGAGCCAACGAAGGTACACGGCAGCTGGGTGTGGGCACTGCGGCGCACGACAACGCTGGGACCGCTCCTGCCGATGAGCCACGCGGCGCCGAGCATCGACAACGCGACCTCGTTGCCGCTGCCGTGCCGCACCACTGGCTGACCGAACGGTTCGATCGCGCCCTACAGCCCGGGGTGCGACGCGACGTAGGCCGTCTCCTGATCGCCGACGAGTGCCAGCAGATTTCCGAGTTCGAGCGCGACGTCGTCGACGTGGTATCCCCACAGCGGTCCGAGGATTTCCGAGACGCGCGGGCGATGATCCGTCGGTGCCGCCACACTGGTGATCTGCAACCACGTGGCACCGCCGCCGGACTCACACCTGGACTGGTAGAGATCCGGGTAGGTGACCCACCGCGACGCCACCGTCGGCGCCGGCGGCGTCATCACGGACGTCAGAAACAGTGGCGTGAGAGCACCACTCCCACTGTCGAGCTGGGCCGGATCGACACAGGCCACCTGCACGCCCTTGGTTGCGGTCTGGTTCGATTGATAGGACACGCCGGTGCCGGGTCGACCGAACAGACTGTCCGGCGGCGGCTGCCCCGGAAAACTTGAGTAGGCAACGACACAGCTCGTCTCGGACGCAGCGCTGCACAGCGGCAGGTTGTGGAACGTCGATCCGACGAGCGCGCCCGTTCGAACCGCGACGTTGCCGCCCAACAAGATGGCACTGACCGTCCGTGCGCGAAGTGCCGGCACCGGGTCGACTTGGCTCTCGAGCAGTCGGATCAACATCGCGGCCCCCTGGGAGTGCCCGAGGAAGATGATGGGCCGGCCGTGGTTGTAGTTCCTCAGATAGTCGCGCCACCCCTTCAACACGCTCGCGTAGGCGATGTCGTTGGCGACCGCATCGCTTTGGAGCCCCATCGCGAGAGACGCCTCGGTGCGTTGACGATAGATCGGCGCGTACACACGACACACCGAGGAGAACGGTGACGCCTGGGTGACCGCCGCTCCGATCTCCCCGGTCTCAATGGAGAGGTTTGCGTTGCCGCGCGGTTGCGTGCTCACGGTCGGGTAGACGTAGAAGCAGTCAAATGGTGACGACGTGTCAGTGATGTTGGCGACCACGCTGCGCCGACCCGACGCCGGCACAACGGTCGTTGTCCCGCGGTAGCGGCAGTAGTCCGGTGACAGTCCAGGTCGACAGAGCCAGACGACACCGGCCGCATCGGTGGCACTCGGTGGACCACCCGTCGAGCCGCACGCCGTCAGGGCCGCCGCACACACGATCGCGACGGTGACGACGCGCGCCGGCGCGAACCGGCGTGATCGGAACCACCTCACAACTGTCCCCGCAGGTCCATGACGTCGCCGAGGTGGTGCGTCGCGTCGTGCAGTGCGTGGCGCGAGATCCAGAACGCGTCGACGTCATGTCCGTCAAACGTGACGGTGGACTCCGCCTGCGCCCGGGTCACCGAGCCCAGCTCGGCGACGAGCGCACGCGCCTCGGTCCGCAGGCCGTTCATCGCCACCGCGACGTCCACGTCGCGAGGGTGCTCCGCGAAGGTGCTCGGCGGTGACGCACCGAGGTCGGTCCCGGGGCTCGCGATCGCCGTCGCGAGGAGGAACCTCATGCCAAAGAGAACTTCACGAACGTGGTCGACGTATTCGGCAATGGACCACCGGTCGTGTCGGACCCGCTGGCCCATCTGGGCCGCGGACAATCCGACGAGCGCGTCACGAAAGCGATCCGGCAGCTCCGCCAACTGCGTGACCACGTCACCATCCAACCAGCGCGCCGCATCGAATCCACACTCGACGCAGGTCTCAGTCACCACAACCCCAAGTCTGCCGCGTCGGGGGGCCCCCGTTCACTCCCACCGTCACACCCACTCAGGGTGACGGTGGGAGCGCGGGACCGGAGGTGGCGGTGGCGAGTCCCCGTCGAGGGGTGATGATGCCGTCGATGAGTCCGTAGCTCACCGCCTCCTCCGGCGTCATGAAGTAGTCCCGATCGATGTCGTGTTGGACGTCCTCGACGCGACGTCCGCTGTGATGCGCAATGATGTCGGCCATCCGGTGGGTCAGGGCGAGAACTTCGCGAAGCTGGATCTCCATGTCGCTCGGCGCGCCTCGTGTCCCGGCACTGCCCTGGTGGATCATGATGCGCGCGCTCGGCAACGCGAATCGCTTCCCCGGAGCCCCGCCGCAGAGAACCATGGCCGCCGCCGACATCCCCATGCCCACGCAGATCGTCGAGACGTCGGGCTTCACGTGCTGGATGACGTCGTAGATCGCCATGCCTCCGTACGCGAGTCCCCCGGGCGAATTGATGTAGAGCGCGATGTCCCGGTCGGGGTCGAGGGCCTCGAGGTAGAGCATTTGCGAAATGATGAGGTTGGCGACTTGGTCATCAACCTCTTGGCCCAGGAAGACAATTCTCTGGCGCAACAACATCGAATAGATGTCGAAGGCCCTCTCCCCCTTGGCCGACTCCTCGAGCACCATGGGCACGAGTGAGTGCCGGACCTCGTCGCGTTGTTCAGTCGTCTGCATCAGGATCCCCTCCTCTGACGCCACCAACCGTGGCGTCTCCGGTTATGTGCAACCATCTGATTGCACTATAGCCGGGGCGAGCGTGACGTGCAATACTCTGGTTGCATGAGCGAGATCCTGCACCGTGAAGTGGAGTTGCCCTGCAGCGTGGACGAAGCCTGGGCGCACGTGACGAATCCCTCGTGGCTGGGTGAGGACGGGACTCTCGACGTGACGCCGGGTGGTGAGGGATGGGTCAGCGACGGCGACACCACCCATTTTGTCTTGGTCGAGGAGGTTGATGAGGCGGAGCGCTTCGTCTACCGCTGGGCCAGTTTCGACGACGAACCGACCCGTGTCGAGATCACGCTCGAGCCCAGTGAGACCGGCACCCGCATCTCGATCTCGGAGTCACCCCTCGCGGCGCGCTTGCTCGCGACCATGGCCGCGTGACGAGCGACACCATCTCGGACGTCTTTGCGGCACTCTCAGACACGACCCGCCGCGGACTGTACGAGCAGCTGCTCCGTGATCCGCGAGGCAGTACCGCCACGGAGCTCGCGAACAGCGCACCCGTGTCGCGTCAAGCGATCGTCAAACACCTCCAGATTCTCGTGCGGTCGGGACTCGCACAGACGCAGCGGGACGGGCGTGAGGTGCGCTATGTGGTGATCGCGGACGGGACCGCGGACGCCTCACACTGGTTAGCGAGCCGATCGGTCGCGTGGGACAGGCGCATCGCGGCGCTCGAACACAACGTTCGCGCGAGCCGTCAGTCGTGAACGTCCCACACACCTGCTCGCGCAGACCAACTGTTCCCTCGACGCGAGGGCGAGACAGCAAGACTTTCGATTCGGATCGCGGGCACGGCCGTGACGCGTGCGTGTCACTCCTTGCTCCGTGTGCACGACGACCCTCGGGGCGACGCTGCGTCCGTCGCTTCGACCCGTCACACGCGTCGAAGCGAGTCTGACATGGCGGTGTGGATTCGTGTGATGGCGGGCGTGGGTGGCGTTTTTCTCCTCCTCCTCGTTCTGGACGCCGCCATTCGAACGTTTCTGCTTCCCCGCGTCGCGAGTGTTCGGCTCAGCCGCGTCGTCGCGCGCAGCGTGGGGTGGATCTTTCGCAAGGTCGCCGCGCGCAGAAAGACCTACGTCGCACGCGATCAGACGTTGTCCATCTACGCCTCGGTCGTCCTGCTCGCGTATCAGGCGACGTGGCTCGCGTTGACCCTGGTCGCCTTTGCGTTGGGCTTCGTCGCCGCGGGCGCCCCAACGTGGTCGGACGCCTTCGAGATCTCCGGGTCGTCCCTCTTCACGCTGGGCACGGTGAGTGGACGAGGGGGCGCGATGACGGCGTTGGGATTCGTCGAAGCCGGCGTCGGTCTCACTCTGCTCGCGCTGCTCATTGCCTTTATTCCCACGTTGTACACGGCGTTCCAACGACGCGAGTTCTCCGTGTCACGACTCTCGGTTCGTGCGGGCATCCCGGCCACCCCGTGGGGTGTGCTCGAGATCGCCCAGAGCGTCGAGTCCTACGACCGACTCGACGAGCTGTGGCGTGAGTGGGAACAGTGGTTCATCGAGGTCGGCGAAACCCATACCACCCTCACGATCCTCAACTACTACCGCTCCCCCACGCCCGACCAGACCTGGATTGGTTCGGCGGCATCGGTGCTTGACGCGGCCGCGCTGTTCAACGCCGCCGTCGACATGACCCCGTCGCCGACGGCGGGCCTGTGCATCCGGTCGGGCTGGCTCGCCCTACGGCGACTGGCCGACTACTTCGCAATCTCGTACCCCACCGAGATCGACCACGAAGTCTCGATCTCGATCACCCGAGCTGAGTTCGACATCGTTCTGAATCGACTGGTCCGTAGCGGCGTCCCCGTCGTTACCGATCGCGACGCCGCGTGGTTTGACTTTGTGGGGTGGCGAGCAAATTACGACGCCATCATCGAAGCCTTCTACGTTCTCTTCAACTGTCCTCGCACGGACTGGCGGCGCGCGGACGTACAACCGCTCTTCGGACCGTCCAATCAACGCGCTGCGGGCCATTGACGTGGCGGTGTCGTGCGCGGCAACCTGACGACTACCTGAACGCGACACTCTCACTCGAGCGTCACGAGTACGTACGATGTGATCACTGCATCGCACGCGACGGAAGGATGGCCACCATGTCACGCAGAGTTCTCGCCGCACTCGTGGCGGCCACGCTGTTCTCGACGCTCAGCGCCGCGACGGTGGGCGCCACTGTCGTCACGACACTCTCACTTTCCCAAAATGACGCGTTCGCCATCCTCGGTCACGCCTGCGGCGGCATCACCGAACAGACCTACGCCACCGGTTTTGACCTGACGACGGGGTTCCCGACGGGCGACGTGTTCGCCCAGACAACCTGCAGCAGCGGTGGCCGCGGGTCGCGGCCGTCGACGTTCTCCGCCTGGATCAGCGTGACCTGGGACTACACCGGTACGGTCGTGACCGACGGCGCGCTGTCGACGGCGGCCACTGTCGACCCCTCGTTCCACGCGACGGATGGCTTCGGCAATCAACTTACGAATGCTTCGGGCAGCGCCACGTTGACGCTGAGCGACTCGTTCACGCCGACGCCGCGCGTCACGGGCATGTCGCTCTCGCGCGGACCCTCGGCGGGCGGCAGCGTGGTGACGATCACCGGCTCGGGATTCTCAAATGTCACGGACGTCTCCTTCGGTGCGGTGAGCGCGATGTACTCGGTCATCGACACGAACGACATCTCCGTGACGACGCCACCCTCGACGGGAGGAACCGTCAACGTCACCGTGGCGGTTGGTTCCCTCGTGAGTGCCACGAGTTCGGTGGATGAATTCACGTTCGTCCCGACGCCCATCGTGAGCGCGATCTCTCCGCCTCGGGGACCACTGACCGGTGGCACCGACGTCACAATTTCGGGCTCGGGCTTCGCCACCGTCAACAGCGTGTCCTTCGGTGACACGGGTGTCGGCTTCACCGTTGTGAACGACTCCACGATCACGACCGTCTCGCCGCCGGGAGAGAGTGCGGAGGCAACGCCCGTCTTCGTGACGTCACTCGGCGGCACCAGCTCAGTCAGCTCGAATAGTTCCTTTTCGTATCGCGTGCCCGCACCGGTGCTGACGCTCTCTCCGGTCTCTGGACCAGTCGGAACGGCGGTCACGATCACGGGGAGAAATTTCGTCGCCGGCACGCACGTGGTGGTGACCTACGCCACGAAACTCAAGGCCCCGCGTCGTTCGACGGTCGTCGTGTGTCGCTCGAGCGTTGCGACCGACGGGACCTTCACCTGCGGCACCACGATCACGAAGGCCACCGCGGGCCGACGGGGCGTCCACACCGTCGCCGCGACCGCCACATCGTCGGGCGGCCACGCCACGAGCTCGTTCACGCTCACCTGAGAGTCCCGTCGACACCCGACGACCTCACGTCGTGGGTCACGTTGACGTGAGGTGACCCCCGGACGAAAGCGAGTCCAAGTAATACCGGATCTGGATCGCCGCGGCCGCACCCTCACCGACAGCGGACGCGATCTGCTTGGTGGAGCCGTCGCGCACGTCCCCGGCGGCGAACACGCCCGGCACGTTCGTGTGGAACATGTGATCGGTGGTGATGAATCCTCGCCTGTCGACCTCGATGACCCCACCAAGAAACTCGGTGTTCGGATCGAGCCCGATGAAGACGAACGCTCCGTCCGTCGTGTGGTCGACCGTCTCGCCGTCTCGTCGCACGACGACGCGCGCCAATTTACCGGCGTCGTTGGCCTCGAAGGATTCGACCGACGCGTTCACCCACACGTCCATCCGCGGGTGCGCGAGGACCTTGTCCTGCAACAGCTTGCTCGCGGTCAGGGTCGGCAGGGACTGGATGACGGTGACCCGATCTGCGAATTGGGTGAGGAACAACCCTTCCTCCAGCCCGCTGTTGCCCCCTCCGACCACCGTGAGATTCGCGGCCCCCTTGTAGAACGGGCCGTCGCACGTGGCACAAAAATGGATGCCGGCCCCAATGAGATCGGCTTCGCCCATGGCTCCGGTGCGCCGATACGTGGACCCCGTCGCGAGCAACACAACGGGGGCGTGCACGATCGCACCCGTGGAGAGGGTCACCTCGAGACGAATGCCGTCTCGTCGCAGCCCCGTGGCACCGACGGCCTGGAGGATCTCGACCCCGTAACGCTCGGCTTGGCGCGTGATCCGCTCGGCGAGCTCGCTCCCGCTGACGCCGTCGGGAAAACCCGGGTAGTTGTCGAATCGCTCCGTCACGCCCGCCTGTCCCCCGGGCACCGACTTTTCGACCACGAGCACGCGCGAGTTCTCGCGGGCCGCGTAGATCGCGGTCGTCAGACCGGTCGGACCGCCACCGATGATGACGAGGTCGTAGTCGTCCGACGAGGCGACCCGGGCGAGCCCAATCTTCTCGGCGAGTTCGTCGTTGGACGGCTCGGCGAGAAAGGTTCCGTCGGGAAAGACGATCGTCGGGATGATGCGCTTGCCGCCGTTTCGCGACTCGACCTCGGCGACCTGATCGGGATTCTCCTCCAGATCGATCCACTCGATCGGCACCCGGTGCGACGTGAGGAACTGCTTCGCGCGTCGACAGTCCGGACACCACGTGGCGCCGTAGACGCGCAACGGTTCGAGCTCATGAGGGGCGTCAGTCATCCCGCCAATCTACGTGACGACGCCGTTGCGCGGTCCGTTCCTCCGACGTTCGTCGCGAGCGTTGCGACGTCACGTGGTACCGACAATCACCAAATCGTCGAACAATGCTCGGTACCATTCGTGGGTCGGAGCAATGCTCCTCCCCACCTACCGAGGAGTACCCGTGAGTTCCCTGTTGCACCCGCTTCGGACAACGACACTCCCGACGAAGCCGCGCGTGGCGCTCGGCGCGGCCGTGGCGGCGATGGTGGCGACGTGCGCGTTGAGTGCCGTCGTAGCCGCACCGGCCGACGGGGCGACGAGCGCCGTCGTGACCGGCTTCAACGGTCCGACGTTTCCCGCAGTGGACTCCGCGACCGACATGATCTACGTCACCAATCAGGGCTCGAATTCGGTCGCGGTGCTGAACGGTGCCTCAAATACCACCGTCGCCACGATTCCGGTCGGCACGCAGCCGACCGACGCCGCCGTGGACGACGTCACCAACACGATTTATGTCGACAATTCCGGTAGCGACTCCGTGTCGGTGATTGACGGTGCGACCACGTCGGTCATCGCCACGATCGCTCTTCCGTCGGGTGACTCTCCCGACGGTGTCGCCGTGGATGACCTCACCGATACCATCTACGTCACCGACCACGTCAACGACACGCTCGTCGTGATCAGTGGGAGCACCAACGAGATCGAGAACGCCGTGTCGTTTCCGTCCCACCCCGGACTCGACGGCGTGGCGGTCGATGACCTCACCGACACGATCTATCTGGCGGCCAGTTCGATCGGTGTGGTGCTCGCCGTGCACGCGTCGACACCGACGTTGGCCGACGCGATCACGGTCGGCGCGGGGGCGAAGGAGCTGGCCGTCGACCCGTCCACCGACACGATCTACAGCGCGAACTTCACGGCCGGAACTGTCTCGGTCATCAACGGTGCAACCGAGGCCGTGATCGCCACCACCACCGTCGGCACGGGGCCGAGCGGGGTCGCGTTCAACGCGGCGAACGACAGTGTCGACGTGGCCAACTCACTATCGAGTTCGGTCTCGGTCCTCTCGTCAGAGACTGATCTGGTCACGTCGACGTTGGCGATCGGCGCGGAACCAACCCGAGTGGCCGTTGATCCCGTCACGAATCTCCTCTACGTCACCGCCCAAGGCTCCACGTCGCTCCACGTCGTCAGCGCCGCATCCAATACCGTTCTCGCTACCCTCAGTGTCGGCGCCGCCTCCGCCGTGGCGTTCGACCCCGACGACGGTGACATCGTTGTCAGTGGTGTGGATTCGACGACCCTCGACGTCGTCAACGATGCGTCACGCGCGCTCGTGGGCACTGTCAACGCCCCGGCCGCCGTGACCGACGTGAGTAGTGATCCGGACAACCACGCCACGTACGTGTCGGCGGGTGCCTCGTTCGGGTACCTCGCGAGTGGCACCAGTGTGTTCACCCCGATCACGGCGAGCGCCCCCGTCGAGGCCGGGGCGATCGCCGTGAACCCCGCGACGGGCCTGGTCTACGTCAGTGACGTCGGCTCGCTCGACATCGACGTGCTCAACGCCGCGACGAACACGTTTATCGGCACGCTCCCCGCCGGCACCGCCCTGAGCAACATCGCCGTCGACGCGGCGACCGACATGATCTACGCCACCGCACCGTCGTTGGGCAAGGTCCTCGGATTCAACGGGGCGACCGGCCAACTGGCGTTCTCGACGAGCGTTCCAGGAGGTGTCTCCGCACTCGCCGTGGACCCCACGACGAACGTCGTGTACGCCACGTTGTCCGCACTCGACACGGTCGCCGTCCTCACTGGATCGTCCGGCAGTGAGACGAGCGCCATCACCGTGGGTGCAACGCCCACCTCGGTGGCCTTCGACCCCGGCACCACCACGGTCTACGTGACCAACGCCGGGGACGCGACGACGTCGGTGATCAACGCGACGACGAACGTCGTCACCGACGTCGTCACCGTCGGGGGCCAGCCGGGGTCGGTGGCGATCGACCCCATCACCGGCGACATCGTCGTCACCAACCTCTCCGCGTCACCGAGCGTTCTGGACGGTTCGGCGCTGCCGGACGCGCCCACCATCATGGGGGCAGTGCCCTCCGACGGGGCCGTCACCGTCTCGTGGTCCACGCCCGCGTCAGGGACGTCGAGCCTCTCCTCCTACGTCGTGACGGTCGTCCCCCCGAGCGGACCGGCCGTGACCGTCCCTGTCGCGACGAGTGCGCATAGCGCCACGATCGCCGGACTGACCAACGGCGCGTCAGTCGCCGTGTCGGTCACGGCGATTGACGCCGTGGGATCGAGCCCGCCGTCGACTGCGGTCGCCGTGACCCCCGTCGGCGCCCCCAGTCCCCCCCTGACGCCCGTCGTCGCCATCGGCAACGGCTCAGCGAGCGTCAGTTGGACCGCGCCGGCGAGTACCGGCGGGTCGAACATTCTGCGGTACACGGTCACCGACGCCACCGGCCTGCACAGCTGCACGAGTTCGACGCTCACGTGCGACGTGGTCGGTCTCACCAACGGCGTGTCCTACGGATTCTTCGTGACGGCCACCAACGCACTCGGGACCTCCGCGCCGTCGGCGGCGTCGGCATCGGTGACCCCGGCGACGGCTCCCCTCAACCCGGTGATCACCTCCGCCACACCCGGCAACGCGCAAGCGACGATTCAGTGGAGCGCTCCCGATGACGGGGGCAGTGCCCTGTCGTTCTATGTCGTCACGGTGTCCGGTGGCGGCCACGTCACGTCCTCGTTGCAGTTCGCCAACCAGTTGGGTGACACCCTCTCGGGGCTCACGAACGGGGTGACCTACGTCATCACCGTGACCGCCGTCAACGCCCAGGGCTACGGCCCGCCGTCCGCTCCGGTCACCGTGAAGCCGTTGTCCACGCCCGCCGCTCCGACGTGGTCGAAGATCTCGTCGAACAAGGGCCGACTGACCATTGTGTGGCGGGCCCCGTCCAGTACCGGCGGGAGTCCCGTCGTGGGCTACGAGGTCTACCTCGGGACCGCCTCCAACAAGGAGTCAACGACGCCACTGAACCGGAAACTCCTGACGAGGACGTCCTACGTGCTCACGTCGTTGAAGAAGAAGGTCACCTACTTCGTGACCGTACGCGCGACCAACGCCGTGGGCCTGGGACAGAGTTCCGCCCAGTTAGAGATCAAACTCCCCTGAGGTCGCAGAGCGCGACGACCAGTCCTCAACGCGCCGGAGACCACAGCGTTCCTGGAGGCGGCGTCCGGATTCGAACCGGAGTACGGGGCTTTGCAGGCCCCTGCCTAACCGCTCGGCCACGCCGCCAGAAGAGATGATCCTACTCGGTGCGACTCACGTCTTACGCGTGAACCACCGAACGAGCAGGTAGAGGATCACGATGACGATCACGACCTTAATGACGAACCAGACGATCCCGGCGAGAAAGCCGATGGCCCAAAACAGAATCATGGCCGCCGCGATGACCAGCACCGCGATGACCAACAGTTTCCAGAATGTGAACATCGTTCTCTCCCACGCAATAGGGCTCGACCCCAATGGTACGGTGCGCGAGGTGGACACCGAGACACTTCGCCAGCGGCGTGGTGCATTGCTGGACAATCACGATCTGAAGGGCATCGCCTTTTGTCGGGCCTACGCGGCCGCGGCGGACGAGTGGATTGTCCGCATCGCCGACACGGCCGTCGGCGCGGCGCCGTCGCGCGTGGCTCTACTCGCCGTGGGCGGCTACGGACGCGGCGAGCTCTCGCCCTACAGCGACCTCGATCTGTTGCTCGTTCACGACTCGGTGCGCAAGATTGACAAGTTCGCCGACGCCATCTGGTATCCCATCTGGGACGAGGGCGTGCGACTCGATCACAGCGTGCGCACGCCCAAGGAGGTTGTCGCCGTCGCGGAGGAGGATCTTCGCGTCGCGCTGGGACTGCTCGACGCGCGACTCGTGTGGGGTGACGGAGCCGTCGCCACTCCGCTCATCGAGAAGGTTCGCACGTTGTGGTCGACGAAGTGGGGGGACCTCTGGCTCCCCGATCTCGAGCACCAGATGGTGATCCGCCACGAGACCCACGGCGATCTGGCCGATCTCCTCGAGCCAGACCTCAAGGAGGCGCACGGCGGTCTGCGTGACGTCAACGTGCTGGCGGCGGTGCGCTGGGCGTACCCCGAGGTCGACGCGATCACGAACTTCGACGAGGTGTTCGCCGCACGTGACGTCCTGCTCGACGCCCGCGTCGCGCTGCACGCCCAATCCGGCCGAGAGCTCGATCGACTCCTACTCCAGGAACAAGACCAGGTGGCCCGACGCGTCGGCGCGACTGACGCCGACGCTCTGATGCGTGAGATCTCCGGCGCCGCGCGCGTCGTGGCGCGCACCAGCGACACCGCGTGGCGGCACCGCAACCAGTGGCGCCGTCGCGGCGGCGGCGCTCCCGAGGCGGCCCAGAGCCTCGAGGACGGTCTCGAGCTCTACGACGGCGAAGTGCGCCTCAGCGCGCACGCTCCCGTCGCGACCGACGTGACCCTGACTTTGCGACTGGCCGCGGCGGCGGCCGAGGAGGACCGGCCGATCAGTTTCGACTCCCTCGTGCGCCTGGCCGCGGACGCGCCGGAGGTGCCCGTCCCCTGGCCCAGCCAGCTTCTCACGGCGTTCGTCCGACTCCTCGGTTCGGGAGCGGGTCTCGTGCTCGCGGTGGAGTCCCTCGACGCCCACGGTCTGTTCTCCAAACACCTGCCCGAGTGGCAGTGGGTGCGTTCCTACCACCAGCGCAACGCCTACCACCGCTTCACCGTGGATCGCCACCTCCTCGAAGCCGTTCTCTACGCGCGCTCGTCGCTCTCGGACGTGAGCCGACCGGACCTGCTGCTCCTCGGGGCGCTGTTCCACGACATCGGCAAGGGCCATGGTGGTGACCACACCCACGTCGGCATCGACCTCGTTCACAACATCGGTCCCCGCCTCGGCCTGCGCGACGACGACACCACGACCCTCGTGCAGCTGGTGCGCCACCATCTCCTGTTGGCGGACGTGGCGACACGTCGCGATCTCGATGATCCCGCGACGGTGCGCTACGTCGCCGGGGCGCTCGGTGACGAGCAGACCCTCGAACTGTTGGCGGCGCTCTCGCGGGCCGACGGCTTGGCGACGGGCACGACCGCCTGGGGTCCCTGGAAGGCGCAACTCGTGGATGAGTTGGCGCGGCGCGTGCGCCTCGTGCTCCAGGGCCACGACCCGGTCATCGAACCCAAACTGCGCCACGACCTGCTCCGCGAGGTCGCCAGCGCCGGACTCGTCGTGCGCCGTGAGGATGACTGGGTGCTCGTCGCCACCGCGGACCAGTCGGGACTGCTCGCCACGATCACGGCGGCGCTCGCCATGCTCGCCATCGATATCCGCAGCGCCGACGTTCTGTCGGCGGACGGCGTTGCCGTCGACCGCTTCTACTGCGTCCCGGGTCCGCGGGGTTGGCCCTCCGACGACGCCCTGGTCTCGGCCGTGCGGGACGGACTGGCCGATCCGGCGTCCCTGACGTCCCGCCTGGCGACGCGCGCGGCGTCCTACGCCACCAAGCGACGCTCGGCCCAGGAGGTCTCGACCGGCGCCCACCTGCTTCCGGCGGCCTCCGAAAGTGCCACGGTTGTTGAGGTCATCGCCCTCGACGAGGTCGGACTCCTCACGGCGCTGGCGGGAACCGTGGCCGCGGAGGGATTCGACATCTCCGCCGCCCGACTGTCGACCGTCGGGGACGTCGCGATCGACACCTTTTACTTGCGCGCGGACGGAACGCGACCGTTACATGACGAGGAGGTGACGACACTGCTCGCGCGACTGAACGACGCGATCCACGCGTCGACGTCTGCCGCCTAGGTGGTTGCGTTCCTTAGTAGACTGCACCCATGCGGCGGGGAAATCTCATTCGAAGTGTCGCGACCCTCGCGGTCATTGCGACGTTGGCCACGAGCCTCACGGCTCTTCCGTCGGGCGCCACCTCGCCCACGATTCTCACCGCGAAGAGCGTGTTCCCCTCCTCGCTGGCGCCGAATGTCCCGCTCGTGCGACTGCAGTTCAATCACCCCGTCTCCGTGGGAGAACTCCCGCACGTCACCAGCGCGCCCGCGTTGGCGATCAAGTGGCAGCAGATTGGTGGACGCGAGGTCCAGGCAGTGACGACGTCGACGCTCGTCCCCGACACGCAGTACCTGCTCAGCGTGCCCGTGCGCGTGAGCTGCACGTCGTACTGCGTCACCGTGACGCGCGTGAAGCACACGTCCACGGCGAGCGCGAGCGAATTGTGGCTTCAGGAGTTGCTCGCGACACTCAACTACCTGCCGGTCTCGTTCTCCCCGACGGTGCCGACGGGCAAGAAGTACGCCTTCGTTCCGGGAACCTTCACGTGGAAGTACCCGAAGATGCCGACCGAGTTCAAGCAGATGTGGGTCACCGGCCAGAACACCCTGATCGTCATCGCGGCGATCAAGCGGTTCCAGAGCGAGCACAACATGGGCGCGACCGGCGTCATGGACGCACCCACGTGGGCGGCGCTGATCGGTGACGCACACCACTACCGCGTGAACGCCACGCCGTACGACTACGTCTACGTCGACAAGACGCTGCCCGAGCACCTCGATCTCTACCGCAACGGCAAGGTGATCTTCTCGACCTACGTCAACACCGGGATTGCGGCCGCACCCACCGAAGCGGGCACGTTCAGCGTCTACGCGCGCTTTATCACCACGACGATGTCGGGCACCAACCCGGACGGCACGAAATATTCGGATCCGGGCATTCCCTGGGTCTCCTACTTCAACGGGGGCGACGCGCTGCACGGCTTCATCCGTTCCTCCTACGGCTGGCCCCAGAGCCTCGGGTGCGTCGAGATGCCCTTCGCCGACGCGGCGGTGGTCTTTAAGTACACGCCGATCGGCACCCTCGTCACCGTCAACTGAGCGTGACGGGGCTGCCAGTTCACGCCCCTGACTGTCCGGTCCTGATCGCGGCCACGTCTGCGGCCACGTCTGCAGCCACGACTGCGGCGCTGAGGGTGAGCGCCGCATCATGAGTCACCCCGTGGCAGAACCCGACGAGCGCCTGGACGCCATCCGTCGCTACCAATACTCAATCTCGCCCGACGACACGGCCCGCGTGCCGAACTACGTGGCGCTGCTCCACGCGCTCAGCGAGTCCGACGTCGCCGTGGACATCCTGCTCGAGGTACCCGTCGAACAGCGCAACCCGATGCTCATCCTCGCGATCCTGCACTACTGCGCACTGCGAGGACACGAGCAGCTGGCCCCCCTCTACCGCGACCTCGGCACATCGTTAGCTCGCCCACCCGAGCAGTTCGCCGAGGACGTGGTCGCCGTGGTGCAGCGCACTCCCAACCTGCTGCGTGAACAGTTGCACCGCACGACGCAGACCAACGAGGTGGGTCGGTCCGCCGTGCTGCGCGCCGTGCTGCGCGCCCTGGCCCGCCGGGGGCTGCGCGACGTGAATCTCGTCGACGTCGGGGCGTCGGCGGGACTCAACCTCTACCTCGACCACTACGACGTCTCCCCCGTGCCCGTTGACGACGCCCTCACGCTCGTGTGCGACTCCCGGACCGACGACGACCAGCCCGGACCCATGCCCACCATTCACCGCCGCATCGGCATTGACCTCCATCCCCTCGACCTGCGCGACGAGGACAGCGCGCTCTGGCTGCGCGCGTGTCTGTGGCCGGAGGACCCCGAGAGGCTCGCGAGACTCGAGCGGATCGAGGAGCTCGCCCCAACCTGGGAGAGGATTGACTGGCTGAAAGGTTCCGTCCTGGACCGCATAGACGACGCCCTCGCACTCGCAAACAATGGCGTGCCGGTCCTGTTTCTGCACACGTGGGCCGCCGCGTATTTCCCGGATGATGTTCAGGTCGCCTTCGCGGCACGGATGCGCGAACTCGCCGCGACGCGCGACGTCTACTGGCTGGCCTGCGAGTGGCCCCGCGGTGTCGCCGGTCTCACCCTGCCGGCACCTCGCGCCCCCGAACCAAGCAAGGGCGCCAGTCAGATCGTCGTGACCGAACCCGGCGACGTGTCACGAGATTGGGGATGGTGCCACGCTCACGGACGTTGGTTGGCCCTGTCGCTCCCGGCGGGTCCGAAGGCGTGAGAGCCACGCTGCTCCGCCACTTCGACGGAGCCGTCGAGGAAGTCGAGACCCTGACCAATCACGGAACGCCCGTAGCGACGACGCAGGTCGTCCACCGCGTCATTGAGCGCCGCGCGCGACGCCTGGTGGGCGCGGGAGGCCTCGACGGACGACACCTCCTCGTGCGGAAGATCGAAGGCGAGTTGGACCTGGTTGCCGTCCCGGGGCCGCAGGGAGCTGGCGGAGACCCCGAGCAGGCGCACCGGGCCACGAGGTTCGACTGACTCGACGAGTGCCACCGCAACGGCCGCGATCGCCGCGTCGTCATCGACGCCGAAGCTGAGCGTCTGCGCCCGCGTGAGCGACGTGAGGTCGTCGAAACGCATCACGATCGACACCGTGTGAGCCACCTGATCGCTCGCGCGCAACGCCCGCGCCACCACGGCGGCGTGACGACGCGCGTGGGTGTGGAACTCCTCGGGCGTCGTGAGACTGACCGCGAACGTCTCCTCGTGACCAATGGACTTCGTGGCTCGATTGACCGTCACCGGTCGATCATCCCGACCGTGGGCCATCTCGCTGAGAGTGTGGGCCATGGACTTGCCGAAGTGGTGCGCGAGGGTCGACTCGTCGAGGTCCACCAACTCACTCACCCTCGTGATTCCGAGACGGGCGAGCCGCTCCGCCGTCGCGGGTCCGACGCCCCACAAGGCGCGCACCGGCATCTCGCGGAGCCAGTCCAACTCGAGCCGGGGCTCCACCCAGAACACGCCCGGCCCCTCGACGAGCTCGCCGTCGACCACGCGCGGCTTCGCGCGCTTGCTCGCGAGTTTGGCGAACAGCTTGTTTGATCCCAGTCCGACGCCGGCGTTGATGCCCAACTCGTCGCGCACCCGACGCCGCAGGGTCGCCGCGGCCGCGAGTGGCCGCACCTCCAGGCGACGCAGCGAACGCAGGTCCGCGAACAGTTCGTCGAGACCGAGCGGCTCGAACTGGGGAGTGAGATCGTTCACGATGTCGTGAAAGCGCGCGGAGTACTCCTCGTAGCGTCCGAACCGCCCCGGCAGGATGACGAGCTGGGGACATTTGCGGAGCGCAATGACGCTGGGCATCGCGCTGTAGACACCGAAGCGGCGAGCCTCGTAGCTCGCGCTCGCGATCACCCCGCGCTCGCCCCCACCCCCGACGGCCACGGGCTTCCCGCGAAGTTGGGGGTCGTCGAGAATCTCCACCGACGCGAAAAAGGCGTCGAGATCGATGTGCAGGATCGGTGCGTCGTCGACGCTCGGATCGTCAGTGGACGAAGGAGACGTGCCGGAAGGCTTCACCGTAGGCCACACCGATCTCTCGACCCGCCTGCTGCGCTCGTTCGAGCACCACCCGGCGGACCCACTCGGGCTCGTCGGCCAACTGGCTCGAGTGCGCCAGAACGGCCGTGATCTTGTCCTCGATCGCGATCGAGACATCGACGACCACGTCGGGTTCGTGGGTGCCGGACAACAGCAGGTGGCTCACCACGTGGGCGCGACCCGCGCCGGGGAAATACAGCGGCATTGCACTCGCGGGCGCCACGGCGTCGAGCAGTGCCCAGCCCGTCTCGCGGTGGTCGCGGTGGTTCACGTACACGCCACCGAAGAACGTGGCCGTCGGATCCGGACCGAACACCACGTCTGGCCGCAGCGCGCGGACACGACGCACCAGCTGCTCGCGCAGGTCGAGGTCGTTGCTGAATTCGCCGTCCGGGTAGTCGAGACACTCCACCGACGTCACGCCCAACACGGTGGCTCCCAGACTCAATTCCTTCGCGCGACGCTCGCGCAGCTCCGCGATGTCGGCACCGGCCTCGTGGGAACCTTTCGCACCATCGCACACGATCACCAGGTGCGTCGCGGTGCCCGCGCGAGCCCACGCGGCGAGCACGCCTCCAGCGGCGACGTCCGCGTCGTCGGGGTGTGAATAGACGGCCAGTGCCACCTTCGGTCGAATGTCGAACGGTTGCACGGTTCAGCTTTTGGACTTGGGAGCCGTGGTCTTGACGAGCATGCGAAGCTCCCGGGCGAAGTCGTCCGCGCCCTCGAAGCCTTTGTAGACCGACGCGAAGCGCACGTACGCCACGTCATCGATTCGACGGAGTTCCTCGAGCGTCGCCAAGCCGACCTCTTCACTCGTGACGTCCCGTCCGAGTAGTCGCATGGACTCCTCCACGGCCACCGCGACGCCGGCGATCGCGTCGTCGTCGACCGGACGGTTCTTGCACGCGGCGCGAACTCCGGCGCCGATCTTGTCGCGATCAAACAGTTCGCGATCGCCGGATCGCTTGAGGACGTAGACCCCCGCCTCTTCGATGCGCTCGAAAGTGGTAAATCGATGTCCGCAGGCCGCGCACTCCCGCCGACGGCGAATCGCAATGCCGTCTTCGGCCAATCGGGAGTCAACAACCCGGTCGTCATCGGCCGAACAGAACGGACACTTCACCACTCAACGGTACACCGACCTTGAAAAATTACGGTATCAGGACGTGCTCGCCGGCGACGACGTCGGACGAACCCAGTTCACGTATCAGCACGTGTCGCGCGATCGAGGGGTTCCACGGATTCATCAGACGTGCGATCGAGTCCACCGTCTGACCGGGCTGGACCACGTAGACCATGCCGGCCGAGAGTTGGGAGCTCGAGGCCTCGTTGGCCGACAGACCCGTGCCCGTGACCCCGCCGAAGGCGTGCCCGGGCCAAGCGAGAATGACCGCGGAGATCACGAGACCCACGACGAGCAGAGCGCGACGGCGACGGCGCATCATGCGCTCGCGAGCGTCGCGGCGTCGACTCACCGGACGTCCCGTGCGAAACCGCGTCTCCGCCGGCTTCACCACTTCAAGGTGCCGACCGTACTCCTCGCTCGGTGACCACTCCTCGTCCCACACTCTCGCTAGCGCCATGGCTACTCCTTGCCTACTACGAACACCTGTTCGTATGTTACAGCGAACAGGTGTTCGCCGCAACCCCATGGCCCACTGTCTACGCAGCCCCTGTCACACCACCGATCTCCAGCAGTTCCCGGCCCACTCGACCAAAGTGGCGAGGGGGCTCCAGTGGTCCCCGACGACGTCCGGTGAGCACGTCCGCGGCTTCAGAAACGGTGCGCACCAGACGAATCCGGTGGGTGAGGACCAGGCGAGCGCACTCGCGAGACAAGGTGCGCGACGGGTGATCATTGGAGTCCGTCACTTGGCCGTCGGTGACCCAAATCACCAGTTCGCCCCGCTGTCGACGCGCCACGGCGTCACGTAGTACGGGTCCGTCGACGCCGTTGCCCACGTTGCCGCTCGGCAGGTCGCGTGCGCGCAGTCCCCGACGGGCGAGGACCCAGGCGTTGGGCACGTGGTGGCGGTCGCCGGGTCGGTGGCTGTAACCCACCACGGTTGCACCCGGTGTTCCTGCGAGGAGCCGATCAAGGTCATCGTGGTCGAGGTCCATGGAGCCGGATTGGTCGATCACCACCACGCCACCGGCGGAGCGACGGGTGCGCGCGAACGCGCGACGGTGGGGATCGGTCAAGAGACGACTCGGGTACCGCAGAGAGGTTCCCGACACGTCCGAGCGAGGTGCCCGCGCGTAGAAACGTGTTGGGGTGCCCACGTAGGTCAGTTCCCTCTCGAAGGTGAGGTCGGCGAATCGCCCCGACGGTGGGCGGCGTCCTCCGGGTTCGAGTGACCGACGGAACTGTCGCAGCTGATCGGCGTCGGAAGGAACCGCCGCGTCCGCGGCACTCATCATGAGTCGGGCCAGTGGCACCGTGACACGATCAAACCCGCTCGGCAGCGTGCCGAGCGCTGAGGGGTCTCGACTCGTTGCACCGAGCTCGTCGCTGCTCAAGGGACTCACCAGTGACATCACGCGGCGGCGCAGGACGCCCAGGGGCTTGGCCCACTCCGGACGACCGCGACGGACACCACGCAAGAACGCTCGCTCCGCCCCCGTGCCCAATGTCGCGACAAAGAAATACACGGCCTCCTCCCAGGCGTTGTTGACCGCGAGTCGGAGGCCACTGGGAGTCTCGGACCCATCCGCGAGTTCGGACACCGTGAAGTCGAGTCGTCGAAGAAGTTCATTGACGCGGAACTCCTCGGCACACTCGAGGGCCCGCGGCACGATGTCCGGGTGGACCGCCAAGGGATTCACGTCGTGAGGGCTGACGCGAACGTGCATGAGCTCGTGCGCGCGGATGACGCGATCCACTTCTGTCTCACCGAGGGGCACTTCGATGATCCGCTGCACAAAGTCGCAGCTGGCGTGACCTCGTAGAGCCCAGCCGGTGCGTACGTGCCAGGGCGCATCGTCGAACTGATCATCGCGACCCGTAATGAGCTCCGGAAAGACGGGACGCGCGCTCACGGACGGAGCGAACTGATCGCCAGTGCGTCAAGAAACGCGACGGCACGAGTGGGGCCAAAGATCAACTCGGCGGCTCGTTCGTCGCCGTGATGTTGGCGCAGCCGGTCAAAGGCGTAGAACGCACGAAGCGAGACGCGGCGATCACTGTCGCCGAGGGAGCCATTGAGAGCGGCGCGGCGGAGGTCGTGGCTCAGTCCCACCACGCTCGTGGGATGGGGCCGATCAATGAGGATCGCGACGGGGAATCTGTCCCGCAGCGCCGGAGGTAGCTCGTCGAGATGCTCGAGGTTGGTCGTCATGACCACGCTGAACTGAGAGTGCGGTCGGACCACCTCCCCACTGTGCGGGTGTCGCCACTGGCTCGATCCCTCCGAATCGGTCATGGCCAACAGGAGGCTCAGCACATCACCCGACGCGCGGTCGATTTCGTCGACCACGAGCCGCGTCCCGCAGCGCCATGATCGAATCGCCGGACCCTCGAGCCACTCCCAGCGACCGTCTCCCACGGGCACCCAGCATCCGGTCACGTCGGCGGTCGTGAGATCCTCGGTGCACACCAGTCGCTCCGCGCCCGAAGGATCGGTGCCGAAATTCAGGGCGGCGAACGTCTTGCCCGTACCGGGCGGACCATACAAGATCACGCGATCGATACCCGCGCTCAGAACGTCAGCAAAGTCTCGCCAGCCGCTGCCGGGGGCAACGTCGCGACAGCCCACATCATCCACACTCTCAGCCAGCACGTGCCCTCCCGATCGGGTACGCCCACGGTGGGCGACCCTCGCAATGGTCGCGGCGTCACGGGCCACGGTCGCAGATTCCGTCCGTCACCACGTGGACGTGCTCGATGACATCGTCGTCGCCAGAAAACAGCTCAGCTGGCTCCCACGAGTTCGTGAATCGTCTGGTCCGTGACCCGCCACGCGGACAGAGCCTGTCGGGTGATGACGGTCAACAGCAACGCACCAAACATCCAGAACCCAACGGGGATGAGTGTCAGGAGTGGGCTACCGGGTGGCGTCATGGACTTGGGATCAATCGCTCCGATGATGAACACACACTCGAAGAGCCCAACAAAGGCGAACCAGGCTCCCGCAAAGATGGGGATGAAATCATTGTGGCCGACGGTTCCCACCACACGAGATCCCGACCCCCGCTCTTCCACCCGAGCGTGCAACTCGAAGGTGTTTCCCCATTTTGGACCAAAAAGAGCGAGTTCGACTTGATCCAAACATCGTTGCCCCTCACCGACCCTCGAAGTCTGTTGGAGGTTAAAAGGGCCACGCATACGGCTGGCCCCGGAACTTGCCGTCAACATTTCGAGCAAATCGTCGAAGGACTTCCTCGGCCGGAAGGGGGCTCAGGACTTCGTAAGGCTGTCGGAACAGAGGGAGTCCCCGGATCCTCGCACAAACCGCCCGAAGTCGTCCCGAGGACCCTCCGCCCGCCTCTTCTTCTTCCTTCGACACCTCCCATTGCTACCGCACTAGATGAGAGGTCACGCTGATGCGCGAACCCTCTCGGATGTGGCGCCGGTCGGGTGATCACGGCCGAGAGGAAATACGAACAGATGTTTGCATATGGTGACATCTCGGGGTAAATCCTACGAACGCCTGTTCGTACAAGTGAGGTGAGAGATGGCCGAAGTTCTAACTCCGATGCGTCGTCAAATTCTGGACTTCATCGTCGCGTGCCAGCGAGAGCGTAATTTTCCGCCCACCATTCGCGAGATTGGCGACCACGTCGGGCTGAAGTCTCCCGCGACGGTCGCCAACCACATCGAGGTGCTGAAGAACGCGGGCTACATCGAGATCGATTTCCTGATTCTGGCCGCTGCTTTCGCGTGTTTCGCCTATTTCGTGGTTTATCGTCTCACGTCTTCGCCATTTGGCCGGGTGTTGCACGCCATTCGTGAGGATGAAGTGTTTGCCAAAGCGCACGGCAAAAACACGCTTTATTTCAAGGTCACGGCATTTGCCGTCAGCGCCGCGCTCGCGGCATCGGCGGGCAGCCTTTACGCGAGTTACATCACTTACATTGACCCGACGAGTTTCACGGTCATGGAATCCATCTTGATTATTTCAATGGTCATCATCGGCGGCGCGGGCAGTTTGTGGGGGCCGCTCATTGGCGCGTTTGTGCTGGTGACGTTGCCGGAAGCATTGCGGTTCGTTGGCCTGCCCGATGCCGTCGCCGCCAATCTGCGCCAGATCATTTATGGCAGTTTGCTCGTCATCATGATGATGTTCCGCCCGCGCGGACTCGTCGGCAAATATGGCTTCAACAAATGACTCTGAGTTGTGATAAATTTGAGCAAGTCGTTTGACGGAACCCACGCGCTGGCGGAGGTGAGCGTGACGTTCCCACAAAATGGCATCGTTGCCGTCATCGGCCCAAACGGCGCGGGCAAAACCACGCTGTTGAATGTTCTGACTGGATTTCTTGCCCCACAATCCGGCCGGTTTTCCCTGGGCGAACGCGAATTGACCGGGCTTGCGCCCCACAAGATTGCGCGGCTCGGCATTACGCGGACATTTCAAGACCTGCGCCTCATCAACCAGGTTTCCGTCCTCGAAAACGTGCTGCTCGCGCGCCCGAACCAAAAAGGTGAGCGGTTATTGCCCGCTTTGTTTCGCAACGGCGTGGCAGCGGAGGAAAAGTTGAATCACGCCGAGGCCATGCGTTGGTTGAAATTTGTGGGACTCGACAGCGCCGCAAATCAACTGGCTGGAGAATTATCTTATGGCCAGCAAAAACTTTTGACGCTGGCCTGCTGCCTCGCGACGGAGGCGAAGATTCTGTTGCTGGACGAGCCGGTGGCCGGCGTGCATCCAGAAATGGTTCAGAAAATCCTCGGCCTGTTGTCTGAATTACGAGGCCATGGCAAGCTGATTGTTTTCATTGAGCACGACATTGCCGCCGTCAGGCAGATTGCCGACCAGGTGATTGTCATGGACGAGGGCAAAATCATCGCGCAGGGAAAACCGGCCGAAGTTTTGGAACGACCGGAAATCATCGAGGCGTATGTGGCGTGAAGGTTTAGAAATGACTGAAACAAAACAGAACGAGATTTTTCGGGTGGAAGCACTGGTCACCGGCTACGGCAAGAAGCAGGTGCTCAATGGTGTGAGCCTTGCAGTCGCGCCCGGTGAAATCGTGGCGTTGATTGGTCATAACGGCGCGGGAAAATCCACCTTGCTCAAGGCTGTATTCGGACTGATTCCCATCTGGAGCGGACAGGTTTTTCACAACGGCGCGGCAATGGCGTCGCCCAAGCCGCGCGAACTGCTCCGTTCCGGCATCGCCTACGTGCCGCAGGGCAACCGCGTGTTCACCGATTTGACGGTGCATGAAAATTTGGAAATGGGCGGCACCACGTTACCGAACAAACAAGCTGTCGACGACGGCATCGAACGGGTGTTCACACTTTTTCCGTCGTTGAAGGAGCGGTTGAAGCAGCGCGCGGGAACTTTGTCGGGCGGCGAGAAGCAAATGTTGGCGCTGGGCAATGCTCTGATTCTGGCTCCAAAATTATTGCTGCTGGATGAACCGTCGCTGGGTCTTGCCCCGCCGCTGGTCTCGCAGGCGCTGGGCAGAATCCAGCAGATCAGCAAGGATGCGCGTATGACCGTCGTGATAGTGGAGCAAAAAGTCCGTGAAGTCTTGAAGATTTCCCGGCGGGTGTATGTTTTACGGACGGGGCAGATTTCCTTTACCGGGCCAGCGGATGCCTTGGGCGACGATACGAAGCTGCGTGAAGTATATCTGTAAACGACATCGCCGTAAATATGAGATACATCCAGTTTAATCTTAAGAAATTGACAGTCTATGACTGCGGCTGAATTGCTCGAACGATTGAAGAAGGTTACGGTGTGGAAGCGTGGTGGCATTAGGGCACCGCACAAGCCACTCCTGATTCTGTTAGCGCTCGGGCGTGCAGCAGAAAGGAAACCAAGGTTAATGCGCTTTTCGGAAGTCGAGACCCCGCTGCGACAGCTTTTGATGGACTTTGGCCCACGCAGGCAATCATTTCACCCTGAATATCCATTTTGGTATCTGCGCAATAACAAAATTTGGGAAGTGCAACACGCAGGAGAAATGACGCTAAAGAAGAATCATCGGGAACCCCGCATCGAGGATATTCGCAAATCCAGTGGCGGGTTTCTTCCAGAAGCGTATGAAGTATTAGAAAACCATCCGGCGGTGCTCCAAGAAGCAGCCACAGAAATCCTGAAGGCAAATTTCCCAGATTCTCTTCACGATGAAATCCTCGGGGCCGTCGGGCTATCGCGCGAAGAGGCAGGGACAAAACTTCAGGAATCGAGACCCGGAATTCCGAACCTTGGTCGTGCGAGCCTATCAACACAGATGTGCTGTTTGCGGATTTGATGTCCGATTGGGTGCGGTTGACTTGGGCTTGGAAGCGGCGCATATCCAGTGGCATCAAGCAGGAGGTCCAGACCGCGTAGAAAATGGACTGTGCCTGTGTTCCATGCACCATCATTTATTTGACCGTGGGGCATTCGGGTTCACGGACAAACGACAGCTTTTGGTAAGCGAAGAAGTCCATGGAACAAGTGGGCTAAACGAATGGCTGCTACGATTTCAGGGACAAACTATGAATAAACCACAACGAGACAGTTATTTTCCAAGATCGGAATTCCTGCGCTGGCATAGGAATCAGGTTTTCAAATCCCCAGCGCGAGAGACGCCGAGAGGCGGCAGTTAATTTCTGACTCATGATTTATTTAGACCACAACGCAACGACGCCAGTTCTACCGGAAGTGCTGGAGGCGATGATGCCCTATTTCAAGGCGGAATGGGGAAATCCGTCCAGTAGTTACAAATTCGGGTCGAAGTTGAAGACGGTGATTCAGGCGGCGCGCGAGCAGGTAGCCGATTTGATTGGCGCGCATCCGCGCGAAATGATTTTCACCAGTTGCGCTACCGAGAGCAACAACGCCGCCATCCACGCCGCGCTCAAGGCCAATCCACAGAAGCGCCACATCATCACTTCCGCCGTCGAGCATTCCTCGGTGCTGAACTATTGTATGGCGCTGGAGAAGGAGAATTACCGCGTCACATATCTACCCGTGGACCGCGACGGCTTGCTTAAGCTTGCCGACCTTGAAACTGCGCTCACGGACGACGCCGCCGTCGTTTCGCTGATGTGGGCGAATAATGAAACGGGTGTGCTGTTTCCGGTGAAGCAAATTGCGGAAATTTGCAAGGCGCGCGGGGTGTTGTTCCACTGCGACGCTGTTCAAGCGGCGGGCAAAGTCGAAATTGACGTTCGCAAGGTGCAGGCCGATTACCTCTCACTGACCGGCCACAAGTTTCATGCGCCAAAAGGAATTGGCGCACTTTTTGTTCGGCGTAAAACGCCGTTCTCGCCCTTCCTTCACGGCGGACATCAGGAGCGCGGTATGCGCGGCGGCACGGAGAATGTCGCGCTCATCGTCAGCATTGGCAAAGCCGCCGAAAACGCCTTGAAAAAGGTTCCCGGCTATGACCGTGACGTTCGCCCGCTGCGCGATGCGCTGGAGAAGGGCATTCTCAAAAATGTCTCTGGAACTGAACTCAACGGCCATCCAACACAGCGTCTTGCGAACACGACAAACATTACTTTTCACGGTATCGAATCCGAGGCGTTGCTGCTCCTGCTAGATCAAGAGGGAATTTGCGCTTCATCCGGCTCAGCTTGTTTGGCTGATTCCGACGAACCGTCACATGTCGTCAAAGCTATGAAGCCGAACACTGGTGCCTCGCGTCGGATGATTCGCTTGTCTTTGGGCGAGACAAACGAGGCGGCTCAAATCAGCACAATAGTAAATTCTGTGGCGGAAGCAGCACGCAAGTTGCGCATTTGACGCACTTAAGAAAACAGCACCTCAGAAAAGCTCGGATAGTAACGATAGACTTCAGCATATTGTTCGACATCCGCATCAGGGACGCCCGGCACACGTAAATTGCCGGAAGATCTATTTGGCAATTGAGAATTAAGGTGGCGTATTTCCTTGGGTGTCAAGCAAGGGGCCTTAATGCTGCAAGGCTCTGACCCACTTCGGATAAAAGGCAACGCACCGAAGCCACAGGCTGAATATTTTTGTTCTTCATCCGTGCGGTATATTATCCCGCCAACTGTTACCATTTGCGCTCCATCCTTGTAACGAAAGTGAAAGAGTTGCCGATACTGCATCTTTTCACCGTTCGCGAGTGTTGTGTTCCGCACTGACATTTGTTCGGCAATTACATTATCAATAACATCACGAAATACTCTAGCAAGTTCTTGACCTCGCAAATCAGCTCCAGAAGTGCCAGCAGGAAGCTTCTCGCCTAGAAGCTCTTTTGCGATGCGCAGCCGATAATCGCCAAGATCAAACTGCTTCGCGGTTTGTTCTTGATACGTGTCTCGGTCTTCTTTCGCTGGTTCGGCGTCCGCTTGGGCATTGACGGTAACCACAAGTAAGCTCCCGCCGGCTGCACGTAAACACACTGTTGCAATGTCGCCAAGTATCTCGGTATTAAGACGGCCGTCATAATCTAACCATATTATACTGCGGCGACGCCACTTTATGTTAGGAAGAGCTTCTGCGGAAGTTGCAAATTTCAAACGTATACACCTATACGGGCGATTAAATCGGAAACAGGCCTTTGCGGATATATCCTTTTCAATACTCAACATGTCCGTTATACCGAGATTACGATGTATAAGCTGAAAATCGCTGAAGTAAATTGAGCCAAATCCGAGATAACGGTAAGCTTGGACTCGCTGAAATGGGTGCAAACGCTCAAAAGCAGCACATAGCATCCTCCGTTCAATTGCCTTGGCTGGCCTAAGAGCGTAATTGATGATGCGATAGCTTGGGGGCATTATTCCTTTCCTTCTGCTTCGTAGCGCATGAAGTAATCGAATGTTCTTTCTCCTATTGCCATGAAGGATCTTACTTTAAGAAGTTGCTTCGCTTTTTCGACCTCGATTGCCGGCTTATCATACTGGATTCTTTGCATTCTTGGACCTTTAGGCGGAGGAGCAGGCGGGGGAGCTACAAAAACGGATGGGCGAGTAACCGTTTGGACTTGGATTGCGCGCGCCGTTGCAAGTGCATCTTCAAGTGGGTGTTCTTTCCCATCAGCAGAGCGTTCCTTTGCAAGATTGCTCAAAAATGCCAATACCGGTTTAGTCATTTCGATCATCTCGCGCTGGACCGCTCGATAAATGGGTGAGTCGGCATCAACTCCGGTCTTGGTTGTCGTCCATGGCAATAGCGCACCATCATCAGAATCAAAGTATGCGTAACCTCGGAAAAAGGCAAAGTCGGGATGGTAAGAACGCATCTGGTGGCGATCGCCCCAGACAGTCATTTCTTTCTGGTCTGCTCGAAGGATGAGACGTCCGTTGCAGAATACATACCAGCCGCCATCGTGAAGGCTACGCTCTGAAACGCCTGCATACAGTTTCACTCGAACGGGCGGACCTTGGTGGCCTACAAGAACTTGACTGGGATACGATTTTTCCAAGAAAGCAGGCTTAAGTAATTTAGAAGCAAAAAGCTGTTGCGGATCATGTTGAATTGGCAAAGCTTCCAGAGTAATTGCAAGTTCGGAATTAAGAGTGAGCGCATGGGCGTGACTAAGCTCTTCAGCTAACCGACTCTTGAAGTTTTCCAATGCAAACGCTTCCTTTACGTTTGCGAGTAGTCGGTCTATCTCGATGACTGTCCCTGTATCTTTTTCCTTTATGTGGAGGCCTGTTTCTAAATCGGTGAACTTGAAATGCCAATTGTCTGGGGTGTCGGCGTCAGCGACCCATGCGTCCACGTCAACATCGACAGTAAATCGAGAGCTGGTCGTCGTCGAACGCACGACAAAATGACGGCCGAGTCTAAAAAATGTCCTCTTCATTCCAACTCCAAATTGTCCCATTGATCCCGGCGTGCCTTTAGCTTCTTTGGGGCGACCGAACCGAAATGCGTAGTCGCGAGCAACTTCAACTGGGATTCCACCACAATTGTCAGCGATGCGAAATTGTTCGGAGTTGAGTTCCATTCGCACCCAGAGACCATCATAGTTCCCTTTAGAACGCAAACGCCTGGCACCATCGACAGAATTATCAACCAGATCGAGAATGGCTCGCGTTAGAGGAATGTCGCGAGTCAACATGTGGATGAAGAACTCCTTGGTAGGCGAAGCATTAATGAGCTTATCTTCATTGTCAGATTGTGTTTTTAATGACATGATTTTTATTCCCATTCGGTTTTTTAAAACTGCCGCGCTATGCTGGTTTGGAGCTTTTGCGCCTACAGCAAGGGGCGGATTCGGTTTTCGTAGTCGTCCAGCAAAAGGGCTTTGTTGGAGCAATGGCCATATTCATTTACGAGCCTTTCTCACGAGAACGTTCAACCAAAGTCTTCTGTCATAGTGACCCGACAACTCTTCCTTCCATACTCTTGCTTGGTGTTCGTCAGATAAATCTTTGCCCTCTGAATCTGTTAACCAAACTGCAATTTCATCTGCTTCCGGAATGTTCTCCAAGATAGTCCGAATTTCCTGTCTCCCATAATATGTATAAAATCGTGCATCCCGTTCATATTCGCCTAAACCATATTTCAAAGAAAAAAAGAGGACACCGTCTGGTCTTAATGCGCGAAATAGATTCTTTAGCGTTTCCGACAATAATTGCGGTGGCACATGAAGAAGTGAGGCTGCGGCCCAAATACCATCGAATTCATTACGAAACGATAGCTCATCGAAGGTGAGTTCTTGTGTCCGGCTACCTTTGGCGGCAAGTTCTGTTTCCTTGTTCGCTGCCGCACTTCTAATCTTTCTGTTGCATAAGCGAATCATGGCGGGAGAAGGATCGAATGCGATTACTTCATATCCTTGCTTGATGAACTCCAATGAATCCCGGCCCGTCCCGCAACCAGCGTCCAGAATCTGCCCCGCAACACCTTTTCCAATATTTGTTTGAGCCTTCTCTTTAACCGCACCCAAGAAACGCTGTCTGATGCCAGTCAAATCAAACTCATCGAATTGTGAGGCATACTCTTTGGCATGTTGCTCATAATATGTGAGATTTGCAATAAGCTGTCGCCTGTATTTATCCAATTCGATGTCTTTCTGCTTTAGTAGTCGTAAAATTATTTCGTCGCCAGCCGCAATATATTTTTCGACATGCGCCAGCACGACTTTGTAACCTTCTTTAATCTCTCGGTTCAGCATCCGCGGATAATACACGAACTCGTGCCAGCCCTCTTTCTGCTCTGAAGTCAGTTCCTGCTCGCTGGCTGCCTGTAGAATCTCGAAATGCGCCTTATATTCAATAAACGTGGGCGCGATGCCTCCTTGCATCAGTCCTGACTTCTGCGAAATTAGGTTTGTAAGCTGTGTTCCTATATCTAATATCCTTTTGGCTAGTGGCCACACATTGCTATCCTTTTTAAGACTATGAATGTGGTCCAGCAAGCGAAATCCATCCAGTGGTATATCTTTTCTTTCCCTTTTAATGGTCCAAATCATTTTGTCATACACGGTTCTGCTTTGCTCAATTAGAAGCAGGGCCGGGGCGTAGAATTCCTGTAGTTGGCGAAGCCGAAATTCCAATATTTGAACCGCTAGAGTAAAGCGCGCATCTATGCGTCCGCGTCGCATTGTAACCCAGGCTGTTACTGCGACGCCGGCAACTGCAATTGTAGCAGCGATAATTGTTCCAAGAGCTTTGACCCATTCCAAAACTATGTTTGGAGAAGGCGGCGGTTGTTGCTGGGAGTTGCTAACCGCAACGTCAACTCTTGCTGGAAGTTGGTTGGTGATCGTGATCGAGAAGCTGGAAGAAGTCGGAACATTGGATTGTTGTTGAGCGTAAGTGGACACCAGAATCACGAGCAAGAAACCCGCTACCAAACAAAAACCAGGAAATGCTCTCATGTCTTCCCTCCGTCCTTCCAAAATTGCCGCGCCATGCCGGTCTGGAGCTTGCCACCTAAGCGTAGAGCGGCTTCGGCTTTCTTAAACTTCTGGTGGATAACGCCGCCGAGGATCAGCTTTTGATCGGCGGGACTCAACGTTTGCGGCGAGAAGTGGACGCCGCATTCGGCCAATTCCGCGAAGTTTGTTTCGTTCGTGCCGGTGGTAAGGAATTTGTCAGCGTCCTGCGAAGCGAGCCAAACGGGGAAGCCCCATGACCGGCCTTGCCGCGCGAGTTGACTCAACAATCCGGCCTTGTTTTCCTTCGGCAGCAACAAATGCGCTTCATCCACGAACAACACCATCTTGAGCGGCTGGATGTCATTCTTTACGGCCAGTTGCTGGCTTAACTTCTTGATCAAGAAATTCAGGATGAGCGCGACGGCAAGAGCCTTGGTTTCGCTGTCCGTGCTAAAATCCTTAAAATCAATCACCATCGAACTATTCAGCCATTCCTCCGGTGAAATGGCGGTCAGTGCGCTTGCGAACAAGTTGAAGCGTTCAATTTTCTGTATGATAGCGAGGTCAACTCCAGTCGCGCCGCTGTTTTCCAACTCATGTGCGAGCGATGTGAAGTCAGGCGCAGCAAGACGCTGGTAGCAATCGCTGATATTGCGCTCCTGCTTCGCGCCAAGTTGTGGCGCAAAGCAACGGATCAGATTGGCGATTTCGTAGGCAATTTGTGTGTTCTGCGTCGGGTTTGAATGCCGGTAGAGTGGATTGATCGGCAAGTCGTTCTGGATAAGACGGACGTAGCGCGCCCCGGTCTGCTCCAGAAAGTGTGTGCGGTTCTTCCGCAATTGTGCATTGTTCGGATCGTCCTCCAGTTCGCCCTTAAGATCAAAAAAGACAAAGCGCACACCGTGGTTGCTAAGTTGCGCCAGAAGGTCGAGAACAAGCTGACTTTTGCCGCTGCCAGGTTGGCCGGAAACCACCAGCAATCCATTGGACGTGCCGGGGCCATTCATTGACCATTCGGGGGCATCGTTCAAGACTTTGATTTTCACTTCGGTCTCGACGACAGGCATCGAGGGCACGGCTGGCTTCACGATGCCGGCAAGACCGAGATCGCCGCCTGCAAATTTGAGCAAGGCTGATACAAACCGTGCCTGATCGTTACCAGACTCGGCCCAGATTTGCCGCAACCGTTGGCAGCCGAACTCAAAGTGCCGACGAAACTCCTGCCGGTAGCCGCCCTCGTCAAGATTGTGCCCGGCGCGGTGATTTAACGCAGATCGCACCACATCCCGAAGATCGTCGCCGACAACTTGTTCATCGTTCAACGTCACGCCCTTCGCGTCCTTGGGTTTGAACTCGGCTGGCACACTCTCACCCAGCGCCAAAAAAAGGGCGGCACGGCCAAGAACCGCCTGATTTCGCGCGCCGAGGCGGGCAAAGACGTTCTCGATGAACTCGTGAGCTTCGCCACTGGTATCAAATTTCATACGTTTTACTTAAGTATCAGAGATCATGCCCGAAATAATCGCTGGTGATGCGCACTTCATAGTTTTGGCTATCGGGTTTTCCGTGCGGGTGTAGCGTGTAAACGCGGGCAAGCCGGTCACGAATCCGGTCAAATAACTGGCCTTCGGGATCAACCTCTGCGTTGGTGCTAAGAATGATGGATTGGTGACCACTAAGGTAAAGCCGGTCAAGCACGTTGTTGCGGACCTCTTTATCGAGGCGCGCCAACGGTGTATCCACGACCAGCGGTGGCACAAGTTTGGCGAGGCGGCGCAAGGCTTCGTAGAATGCGAGCATCCGCACTTGTCGCTGTCCCGCAGACGTATTGCTTTCTTCCCATGTAACCTTCTTGCCATCGCGTCTGATGAGCCAGCACTGCCAATGACTGTCAAAATCCATGCCCGCAAACTCACGTTCGCGCTCGGTTATTTCCACCCACAGTTTGCCGACCTCCTCGGAAATCTGGCGGCGCATTTGTATGGCAGCACGACTTCGGATTTCCCCAGCGGCTTCCCGGTAGCGCGTTGCCATCGCCGCCAAACTTTCGCCGCGTTCAGCACGCTCGGCAATTTCCCGCTGGGTCGTCTCCTGCCGTTTCAAGTCTGTAAGTTCGACATCCAGCCGGGCGATTTCGGCGTCAATATCCTTCAGGCGTTTGCTGATTTGATCGCGGCGGGAAATGAGTCCGCCACGCTTCTCATGGAGTTCCACGCCCCGCTTGTAAGCCGCCGTGTTATGCTGCATCTGTTTCAGCTTCTGGTCGAGTTCGCGCAACTCCACGTCCATCTTTTCAATGCTGACACATAATTCAGCCAAGTCTTGAAGCGTCCTTTGATTTGCGGCAAGCCGGGATCGCACTTGTGCGCTCACGTCGTTACGGTCTGCTAAATAGACCCGTTCAGGCATTCCTATAGGCGGTGGATGAAAAAGCCGAGCGAGCGCATCCTCTAGGCGATTCATGTAAAAGGATTCAACGTCTGGTTGGAGTTCAAACTCTTTTGGAGCCTTCCCAAATACGTCCTCTTTCACCTGTGGAATTTTCGGCTGGACGGTGGACTTGGCACTTTCCCATTCGCGACGCCGTTCTTCAGCCGATAGAGCGTCGTGCAATTCCTTCCGATAAACTCCCAGCAAAGAAATCGGCAGGGCCAACTCCCAAGCGTCTGTGAGCTTGGATTCGAGTTTGGCCTTGGCTTCAGTGAGTTCGGTGCGGCGTTCTTGTGCCTTCTGCAACTCGTCAGGGTCAACCGCGCCCAATGTCTTCAAGTCGTCCTCGACTTCCAGCAGTTCGACTTCAACTTCACGCAGGTCGCGATCCAATGTATCGTGTTCCCTGCGTCGAGCTTTCAAAATTCCCTCGGAAGTGATCACCTTGCCGTTCAATTCGGCAAGTGTTGTTTCCGGGTCAGGGCCGCCAACAGTGTTAAACACGCGTGGTATTTTTGAATTGATCAGTTGGCGCAGGTCGTTTTCCAGTTCCGTGTATGACCAAAGACCAATGATTCGACTTACACCTTCAACAATGTCTTGCTGGCCCAGGTTGATGCTTTGACTACGTTCGGCATCAAAGAAAAAGAAACGTGCCAGATGTCTTGGCAGAAAAGAGTCCCGCAGTTTTTGAATCACTTGCTCGTCTTCAATACGACCCGGCGTATCAGAACGAGTCGCGTAATGTTCCCAAACCGGCGACGAGTTGGAACGGAAACGGACTTCGCGATGAAGTTCAACTTTTCGGCTGCCTACTTTCTCGTCACGGAGACTGACGACAGCCTTGAAGCGCATTGTGTCTTCACCTTCAGCCAATGCGCGCCGATTGAGAGACTTTTCGAATGCGAATCTTGTTGCATCCGCTCCAGGCTCAACTTTTCTCAAATCGCCAACACCGCTTTCACCAACCACCGCGAGGTAAAGTGCGCGCAGCAAGTGTGTCTTGCCAGCGCCGTTCTTGCCGCCGACCAGAATCCCGCACTTGCCCTCCAAACTGCGAAAATCAAGCGTGTGCTCTCCATAAAACGGCCCGAAGTTTTGCAGCGTCAACGAATCAATATAGACTTCTGCCATGATTACCCTTTTTTCACTGTCTGCTCTGCCAAATCGTCCTTTAAGATGTTGAGCAAGTCGTCGGGTAATCCGTGGGCGCGGTTGCTTTCGCTGTATTCCTCCACCTTGGCGAGCATCCGGCGGAGGGTGTCGGCATTGACCTTTTTCTCACTGGCGACTTCCTCTTCCATTTCGCGCAGGCGGTTCAGTTCTCTCAAGTCAGCGTTCATAATTATTCCTCGCTGTTTATTGACGATGCGGGCAACACCGCGCCCGTCATCGGGATCACGCGACGATTTCCACATCTGTTGGATTAATAATAACTCCTCCGGGGTGATAAGTGTCAATGCCGTTTCCTCTTGCAGTTTGAGCAGGCGTTTTAACAGTTCACGCCGACTTTCAATCTTGAGCGGACCCGGGCCATCGCGCACCATTTTTTCGTTTCATATCACGGTGGCCGTTTTCAGGATCGCGGAACTCAAGCAGCGTCTCGCGAAAACCGAGAAGATGTTCCATGCGTTCATCGCCGCTTTCGAGCAAACCTTCACTGGCTTTGTCCCGATCAACGACGGTGCAAGTCCAGCAGCCAAAGCGGGAGTTGCCGCAGGCGGGCGTGCTGGTGTCAATCTGGATAGGACATTCGCCGCCGCCGGCTGCATTGTAGAGCTTGTAAAGGTCGCGATTCGATCCACCCCATGCCGGTGAGGATTGGAGCAAGTATGCCCAGACCTCCTCGGTGGTGAGAAATTGAATGGGATTTGAGACCCAGACGCGCGGCAAGTCGGGATGGCGGGTGAGACCATTGCGAGTTTCACGTCCGGCCAGCGTTTGCGCACGCGTGGCACTCTCGGCGCGGCGGGTACCCAAGTGGAGTATGGCCTCAGTCCAGCGTCCCATGCGTTGCTCCACAAAACGTGTGACCGGATCAATTTTCATGCGTTGCGTGCACCAACGGAATGTTCGATTCGGCGGCGGATAACCGCGCCCGATGATGTTCACCCAAAAACTTTGCTCCGGTGGCGGGCGGAGGAGGTGGACTTCGATGTTGAGGTTTCCCTCGGCGGAGCATTTTCGCATCTTGGCCAGCGACGATTCGATCATTTCCACAATGGCCGGTATCTCGACGCGGGTGTCGGTGCAGACGATGGCAATTTCCTTTTTTCGCTGTTCTGGCGGAATGGATTGGACGGTGTCGAAAATGAGCGACGCCACCAGGGTGCTGTCTTTGCCGCCGCTGAAGCCGACGAGCCACGGGCGCGAATCGGCAACGTAAAGTTCCCGCAATGAATTTTTAATTTCTGAAATGCTAGTTGCGGTCATGTTTACGCGAAATGTATGGAGTCCGTAGCGCAATTGCAATCAGGGGAGATTAGGGAGGCAAAACTACGCTCATGTCCATGTGAACAATTATTTTCAACTTATTTGCCAGAGAATAGCGGCTGACAATATAAATTGGGGCCGAGCGACATGAAATCGGCCTGGTGTCCGTTTACGCCCAAGCGTGGGATAATTTTATATTAGAATGAAACTTTTGAGAATTTCACTTTTAGATTTATGGGGTAGTTTTATTCAAAATAATTTTCTCCACGAACTGAACCATTTGGAAACGCTTGCGTCAGATTCCAATGGCGGCAACGTCACCTGCCGAAACCCTCGTTCACAGTGGACGAGCACACACTCGTGGTCGCGGAGATTACGGAGCTTGTGCGGTTTAATTTTGTGCTCCTCGGTTTCGTTGTAATTTACGTTGCGTTTGCCGGCACTGTAGCCCCATGAGCGTTTTACCACTCGTTTTTTGCCGATGAAGTCAGCGGCTTGAACGGCGTCAGCTTCGTCAGCGGAACGAAAAATCATCCGATTGCGAAGATTCAAGGTCAGGACTTTTGATTTGTCGTTGCCAAGCGGTGGAACAAGCGAAGTCGTGCTTTGCGCGGCGGCGACGACGGTGGCGCCGGCCTCCCGGATCACATCCACGCAATTGTAATCGCTCGTGCCGTCCTCGCTGGCCGTCATGAATCGCTGCGCCTCGTCGGCCCAGAGGATGAGCAAATTGTCCTTTGCACGATCCCCCTTGGTTTTGTCGAAGCGGCGCAAAGCGTGATTGTAGTAAAGCAGCTTCAGAAATGTGTTCACATAACGCCGTTCGGTCTGAAACTTTTGCGGCATGGTCGTGAGAATAATTTTGCCTTGGTCAATCGCCGAAAAATCAAAAGTGCTTTCGCCGGTGCAAAACACTTCGGCAACTTCCGGGGTCAGGAAGTATTGCAGATAGTTGCCAATGGTTTCACGGACGCCGCCAAATTGCTCGGCAGGTTGGGTGAGAAAACGGTCGAGAAAGTGGGCGTAAACGGCGGCACGGCGTGGTGTTTCGAGGAGATTTTCGAGATTTTCCATTTCTTCTTCCAACAGGTCGCGATTGGACAATAATTCATAGGCGTCCAGCAAAGTCACGGGGCGGTTCAATTCAAAGAGCATTTCAAGTGCGTGCGCAATGTGGGTCTGTGCCTGGCTTTTGAAAAAGCCTTTGTCCCCGCCCTGTCCGAGACTCGTGGCGGTGTCCACAATGAACTTGGCGTAGGTGGAGAACGGAATACTGCGGTCGCCGGTCAGGTTGTAGCGATTCGGCGGTGTCCACTGTGCGTCTTTGTCGCCAGCGCGGATTTGCAGATGGATCAAATCGTGTTCGCGGACGTAGTGACGCGCCATTGCCGCGAGCGTTTCCCAATAAACGCCTTTTTCGTCAACGCACAACCCACCCCATGTCGGTTCGTTTTGAAAGACTTGATGCGCCAGTTGGTTGATGCCGGAACTGGTTTTGCCAGAGCCGGTGTCGCCGGTGATGAGCCAGCCGCGACAAAACTGATTTCGCTTCCACTTCAGACCGCCGAGTCGGGCGACAAAGGGATTGGCATTGCGTGGGATGAACAAGAGCCAAACTGCGATGAGGGCCAGCAGGATTCCGCCTGCCGCCAAAAAGTATTGCGGATGCCTCAGCGCGAGCATCAGGTCCGGCGGTGGAATGATCGGATCAAACGGAACGAGTCTGAGTTTCATTTCCATGCCCTCCCAATAAGATAGCCGGCCAACAACGCGGCGAGCGCGGCGAAGATTGCGGCGGCGCGGGTGATTCTCGCGGCACGGTGAGCCGGTGGCTGGCTTCGCAGCGCTTCCAGTAAAGCCGATGACTGGTGTTGAAATGTCTGCGCCGCGTCGACGAGCTTCCTGATGTCCGCGCGAAATTGCTCAAAAGCCGGAATTTCCCGGCGGCGAATTTCATCCCAATGCTGCTGGTGGATTCGGAACAATTCGACAAGCAATATCACCGCGTCGTCTTCTCGAGCCGATGTTTATCGCGCCACTCGGCGACGGCCTTGGTGAATTCCTCGTCGAAGTCCGGCGGTTGTGGGCTGGCTTGGACATCACTTTGAAGGCAGTAGCAGGTTGGCGGCGGATTCGATTTCAGCGTAAAACCTGCGCTGCCACGTTTGGAGTCGTTGCCGGTCGAGCAGGCTGAACGCGGGATGTTTCGCCGCCGCTGTGACGGTCAGATTCTCGGCGTTAAGCGCCTCGACCAGCCAGTCCTGCATCCGGCTCATGCCGATTTCCCGTGCGCCAAGCTTGTCTTTGAGCAGCGCGCGGACTTCGCACGTTTCAAAGATCGTGAAACTGTCGCTGTGCGCGGCATTGCGGACAACGACGTAGCCGCATTTGTCTCCGAACTCGTCCGTCAGCCGCTGGATTTGTTCCACGCTGTCCGACTCGTGATTCACCGGCATGACGAGCGTGAGCTTTGCGCCGAGCGCGGACAGCACGGCGAACAGGTCAATTTC
>CAWHLQ010000029.1:0-23370 GCA_963830195.1 uncultured Actinomycetota bacterium
AAAGCGCTCCCGTACAGTGCATACGGATGGGTGACTCGCCTGGTGATGCGGCACATCTCGAAGGTGGAGGGCGGACCGATCGACACGTCGCGCGACTACGAGATGACCGACTGGGTCTCCCTCGACAAGTTCGTCGATGGGCTGGTGCAGAGCCTGACGCCAGAGGCGGAGGTGACGTTGCGGGAACGACTCCAGTAAGCCCGGCCCCAGGTGACGGTGGACCTCGATGAGGCCCCGGGCCTCGGGTCACCCCCCTTGCGCGGTCGGGAGAGCGGCGAGCCTGCGGCGAATCGCAACGCCCGCGCTGCCGAGCAGGAGAAGACCCAACAGCGCCACGCCCATGGGTGAGAGCGCGGGCGTCGGTGCGGAGTGCGCAGTCCCCTGGCGTTCTAGCCGATCGGCGGGCGAGACGTCGAGGTGGGCGAGGACGCCATGACCGACACAGACCGGCGACTGCAGGATCGTTCGATTGCGATCATCTATGACTGCCTCTTTCCGCTCTCGCACGGGGGAGCGGAGCGGTGGTACCGCGCACTCGCCGAGCACGCCGCGACTGCAGGTGCCGATGTCACCTATCTCACTCGTCGACAGTGGGTCGGAACGTCCCCGCACAACGTCCCTTTCGAGTCATCGCGGTGAGTGCCGCGAGCGCTCGACCACCATGAGGGAGTGCGTCGATCGGTCCGACGCTCTCCTTCGGATGGGGCGTGTGTCGGTGGTTGTACCGACACCGTCGGGAGTTCGATGCCCTCCACTGGCGTGCTTCCCTTCTTCTCGCTTCTCGCGCACGTCGCCCTCGTCGGAACACGCACGCCGTTTTCGTGGACTTCTTACGAGGTGTGGCCGGCGAAATTCTGGCGGATACGCCGGTCGACTGGCCGGCACCGTCGGTGTTGTCGTGCAGAGGTTGTGCATTGCGGATGACGTCGCACGCGCAGGTGTTCGGCTCGTCGAGAACGTCGACTCGACTGACCCGTCGAGGACTTCGCGGCGACGTCGTGGTGCTGCCGGGACTGTTGCCGGGAGATCGTATGCAGGGCGCCGCCTCGCTCGAACCACCCCGCACTCCCACGGTGCTGTTTGTCGGTCGACACGTGAGCGACAAGGGTCTTCGGAGCGTTCCCGCCATCTTCGCGCTCGTTCGAGAGCGACTGTCCGACGCCACCCTGGTCGTGGTGGGCGATGGGCCCGAGCGCCGCTCGGTCGAAGAGAACGTCCGGCTCCTGGGACTCTCCGATGTCACGCGGTTCACTGGTCGGATCGACGATGATCAGCTGTACCAACTCTTCGCCTCGGCCTCGTGCACACTCGTGCCGTCGATACGGGAGGGCTACGGGATTGTGGTGGTGGAGTCGACCGCGGCGGGGACTCCCGTTGTCGTGGTCCGAAATCCTGAGAATCTGGCGACCGATCTTATCGATGACGGCGTCAACGGATTTGTCGCCGCACCTCGCGACCAAAGTGTGGCGGACGCGATTGTGCGGGCCGTGTCGTTCGGACAGGGCCTGCGCGCCTCAACTCTCGCGTGGTACGAGTCGCGCGGGTCGGTCGCGACCGTCGCGCACTCCGCGGACGTGATGGTGGGGCGCTACCTCCGCTCGTGGAGTCAGTGACAGCGGTTCGCGCCACTCGAAGCGTTCCGTCGCCGTCACTAAACTCCCGTGGTGCCTAACATCTCATTCGTTGTGATCGCCTACAACGAAGATCACCACATCGCACAGTGCCTGGAATCGATTGAACGTCTCGACGGTATTGGTGAGCACGAGGTCATCGTGGTGGATGACGGATCAACGGACACAACCGCGTGCCTCGTTGACGAGTTTGCGATGTCCCATCCGTCGGTCACCTTGATCTCCCAAGAGAATCAAGGCCGGGGTGCGGCGCGGGCGACGGGACTCGCGGCCACCACGATGGATTTGGTCGTGATGGTCGACGGCGATCTCGAACTACCGCGCGACTGGTTGGTCCGTTGCCTGCAGGAGATGACCGACGACATTGACGTCATCGGGGGAGTGGCGGTGCCCGAGGGTGACGTGTCATGGCTCCACGCGGTCTTCAAGTTGGATCCCCGACCTGTTCCTTTGGAAGTCGGCATCACCGGAGGCAATGGCCTCTATCGTCGCGAGGCAATCGTGAACATTGGCTTCGATGCCGAGATGCGGACCGGAGAAGACATCGTCTTTCGGCACAAGCTTCGTGACGCGGGCTATTCGTCCAAGGTCTTGGGAGATCTCCTCTGTATTCACCGCGAGGACAAGGGCTACGTCGGCACGCTGCGGTGGATGGTGGAGAGCGGGATCTCGGCGACCCATCAGCTTCGACGGTTCCGTCCGTGGCGACTGCCTGACTACGCGCTGATTGGTTGGATCGTGACGTCGGTCATCGTGGGGCTCGTCGTGTCGTGGTGGGCGGGCCTGATGTTGGCGGTCGGGTGGGTTGTCCTCGCGGGAGCGGCGCACGTGGTCCAACGATTCCGGGTGCACGCGGCACCCGCGTACCTCGCTCGGCTGGCCGTTGCCGCGCTGGTGAATTCGACCGTGATCGGCGCGTACTTCGTGGGACGATTGATCGGATTTGTCACCCGAAACCACATACCTCGCTGGTAGAGGCAGAAGACGAAGAAGGGTTGGATGGCGACGTGACTGAAGTCGACCCTCTCGGCGCTATCGATCGCTCCGTGATGATCTCCGTCGTCATCGGGACGTACAACGGAGAACGAACTCTCGCCGCCGCTCTCGATGCCTTGGAACAGCAAGTGACCAGCGTGAGCTTCGAAACCATCGTGGTGAGTGACGGCTCGACGGACGCGACCGACGACATTGCGAATCGACCCTCCGTGCGACTGATCTCCCTTGCGGTGAATCAGGGGCACGGCCACACCTTGAACGTCGGATTGGCCGAGGCGCGAGGAACGTATATGGCGCTGATGGATGACGACTGTGTTCCACTCCCCGACTGGATCGAGAATCTCGCCTCCGCGTGGGCGTCGGTCGATGAGCACGTCACCATGATCGGGGGGCTGGTCGAGCCCCTCGCGACCGACAGTTTCAATCGACGCTACGTGGCCTACCGACGACCAATCGTCCACCAAGAGATCGAGATCGATGACCGCGCCGGCTTCGGCGCCCGTCTTCGCTATGTTCTGGCGCCGCCACCTCCGAAGCAGGGTCGGCGCGCGGTGTACTACACGGTGGGCGCGAACATGTCGGTGCGCGTTGACGCCGCGCGACTGGTGGGCGGATTCACGGAGCGGAGGGGTGCGGGCGAGGAGGAGTCACTAGCGCGACCGTTACGGCAACGCTTCGGGCCCGACACGGTCCAGCTGTTTCCCGAGATCTTGATGCGACACGACTTTCACCCATCGCTCAGTGACACTCTCCGTCGATCGCGAAGCTATGGTCGGACCCACGGGCGCGATTGGTTGCACGATCGCGATATCCCTACACTGGCGCCCCTGCCCCTCGTGGCCGGACTCGGTGCGCTGGTGGTCGCCGTCGTCAGCCCCGCCGCGGCGGTTCTTGCCTTCCTTCTGTCACCACTCGTGCTCTATCGGCGATGGATTCACGAGTGGCGACGCGGTGACCTCGAGTCGCTCTCGTTCCCTTTCGTTCAGGCAGCCGAGGACATCGCCAGTGACGTTGGCTTCGCTCAGGGACTGGTGCGTGAAGCCCGGAGGTCGCGACGCGGGGTCGACAAGGACACCTAACGCTTCCGCTGTGCGGCGGTGACGGGGACGTGAAACAGTTCGCTGAGTGCTCCCGCGGAGTAGCTGAGCTGATAGGAAACCTTCTGGACCGGGTGATTATGACGGTTCCGCGCGAGGGGAACAACGAGCAGGAGCGGGTACCAGGGCATGATCAGTGTGATCGGCAGACCAAGCAGAAATACCGCGTAGACCGTGCACGCCAGATCGACGCCGACGAGGTTTCGCCAACGACGACGATGCTTGCGGATGAGGCGTACGCGCGCGACCCCGTAGCGGAAGGCTCGTTGAAGATCCTCCGACGTTGAGCCCCAAATCATGGGTGACGACCGCGTCCGGTGCGTAGCGAATGGCGACACCGAGATCGTTCGCCCGCCAGGCAAAGTCGACGTCCTCGGCAAAACCGAGATCCTCGTCGAAAGGGCCCACCTCGTCAAAGACCTGTCGACGAATCGCGACGTTGATGGTGGAAAATTCCGTGAGGTAACCCGCACGATTGAGGTCCGGAGGTGAGTCGGCGTCGTGGAGCGATGCGGCGCCCTCGGACTGGACAGCGCCGACGACGATTCGCTCGTGCTCGCTCATCATCGGGCGAAGGAGTGCGTCGAGCCACCCTGGTTGAGGAACGCAATTGGCATCAAGAAAGACAACAACGTCACCCGCGGATTCCCTGATCCCGATGTTGCGCTGTTGAGCGATCGTGCGAGCCCCCGGCGTCGACTGGCGGTAGTCGATCCATGTGACGTCGGGATGCGACGCCGCAATGGACGCCAATGCTCCTCTCGATGCGTCCACGACGACGATGTCGGCGCCGTCGGCCGTTCCGGGACTCGCAAGTCGCTCGAGCGTCGCGGCAACGCGCTCGTCGTTCTTGTTGACAATGATGATGGAGACCGTTGGTCGTGTCTCCGTCATCGCTGATCACTTGCGCGCACTCGCACCCACTGATCTTGCAGCATCCCCACCGCGGTGTCCACGTGTGGATCGCTTCAGTTCTCTTCTTCCGCGACCGGGAGCTGTGGACGGGGCGAATGCAAGAGGAAGGGAGAGATGAGGGGGGCGGCGACCAACATCACACCAACGATGTAGGCGCTGCGAACAAAGGACGCGATTGAGGACGCCGCGGCCTCGGAGATGACGATCGGGTGATGATGAAAATTGACAATAAGGACGACTGTCAAGACGGTGGCCAACGCGATGAGCGCTGCCCCAAAGATAAAGAAACGGCGGATCAAGGTGCCCAGCGGAACCTTGACGTGGGCGTGTCGAAGTCCCAACGACTCGGCCCGGTACCGAAGGACGAGACCCGTGCAGAACACGATTGGTCCAATCACGCTCAGGACACCCGCGGCGAGGATGGCGAGCCAACTAATGGAGCCCACCCGGCCAAGTCCGTGAGTGGACTGGGCGGCGATGATCCAAAAGACGAAGGCAATCGCGGTCATGAGAATTCCGGGAATTGACGCCACGGCGTCGGGACTCAGGAGGAGAATCTGTCGCAGGTGTCGAAGACCGTCGGTAAACGTGCTGAGTTTCGACTCTCCGATTCGCTCGGCGTACGTCGTGTCGACCTCGGTGATGCGAAGGTTGGCCCACGCGCAGCGGATCAACATCTCTGAAGCGAATTCCATACCCGTCGACGACAGATGGAGGCCGAGAACCTCCTGACGTCGGAACGCTCGGAAACCGGACTGGCTGTCGCGAACCTTGAGCCGTTTTCCCGTCGCGCGATTCACCAAATACGAGATCGCGGGCGTGCCGACGAAGCGGTGCAAAATGGGCATCGTCGCGACGGTGGCATCGTCAAGTCGGGATCCCAGAACCAGATCGGACTCGTTCTTGATCAGTGGGAGGAGAAGTCGAGGAATGGCTTCCAGCTCATACGTGCCGTCCGCGTCCGCCATGATGACGTACTGCGTTTGCGCTGACTCGAATCCGGACCTCAGAGCGGCTCCGTAGCCGGGCTCGGGCTGGAAAACGACGTGGGCGCCCGCGGCAATCGCGACTTCCACGGAGTTGTCCGTCGAACCATTGTCCACCACGAGAACAGATCCGTCGAGCCCCGCCTCGCGCATGACGCAGATTGCTCGTTTGACGCAGGCACCGACAGCGAGTTCCTCGTTGAGACAGGGCATAACGAGCGTGACGTCAGCCCCCAACAGCGGATTGGGCGTCGCGATCGTCTCTTTGTCCAGGCGCCCCTCCATCGCGACTGACTCTACTCAATCGCCGAGTGGCCGAAATTCGAGTGAGCGGCTCGATCGTGGCCGAAAGACGCGCGAACACCATGACACGAGTCATGTGCGGACCCGTGTCCTCCGCGCTGTCGTCATCCTCTCGACCGGAATTACAAGACTGGAGGTTACGGGAGTTCAATCTGGACGGGTCGGTCTTGTGGCACCATCAACTCCCGAGGGGCGCTCTTGTCGGACAGAGAGGCAGTGGCTACCCTGCACACAACGACAATCGCCAGAGATCCCGGAGGACCCAATGCAGCGTCGACGAGCGGTGGCAGCCGCAGCCCTGCTCCTAGTTTTCAGCGCTCTGATGCCGAGCCTGAGCGCTTCGGGGCTTTCGACGCAGGCTTCGACTCACTCGGCGCCCAAGTATGTCTACGGTTTGAATTCCTACGTGGCCTTCAATTGTGTGAGTCCGTCGGTGTGGAGTTTCGAAGCCTCCAATCAGGTCGCAGGCTTCAAATCGCTCGGCGCAACCTCAATCGCGCTGGACTTTCCGTTGTACACCGACTCCATATCGTCGAACAACATTTATGCCAAGTCGCAGTGCGGTACGAACTACCAAAGCCCGACGCCCAGCCAGTTGGCGACCATCATCTCAGCTGCTCGGGCCGACGGACTCAGCGTCCTGCTTCGACCCACGTTGGATCAAACGGTCCTCAAAGCCGAGAACCCCACCTATTGGCACGGCAACATTCAGCCCGCCAACGTCACGACCTGGTTCGCGAACTATCTGTCGACGCTCACTCCGTATCTCAAAATGGCGCAGTCGAACCACGTCCAAAGTTTTGCTCTCGCGAGTGAGCTGTCGAGCATGTACGTCTACTCCAATTGGAACAAGCTGATCGCGAGCGCGAAGAAGCTCTTCAAGGGATCGATCGTTATGACGAACTCGTGGGCGAGTAACGGAAACATCAAGTGGTGGAATGGCGCGTCGTTGGGTATTGACACGTACCGGCCCGCCGGTGGCGCCACCACAACCTGGTCGCCCGCTCAGTTGCTCAACTCGTGGGACTCAACGTTGAAGAAGATCGCCGTTCCCAAGATGTCGAGCGCGACCATCGACGAGATTGGTATTCCCGCCCAAGCGGGCGCCTACGCCGGTCCGAACGGGTCCAACTATCCGCTCAGCACCAATCCGTTCGACCAGCTCGTCCAGGTGAACTGGTTCACGATGGCGTGCTCGTTCATGAAGCAGCACAACATGAAGGGCATTTACTTCTGGGGAGCAGTACTCAACAACAGCGGTGGAAACCTGTTGGCGACACCGAACTCAGGCGAAACCGGGAACCTCCAACCTGAAACTCAGACGGCGATCAAGAACTGCTTCGGGGTTGGCTCCAAGCCGACCGTGTCATCGATCAGCCCGAAGGGTGGGCCAACCTCCGGAGGGACCAGTGTCACCATTAGCGGGAATAACTTCATCGGAACCATCAACGTAATGATCGGGACCACTGCGGCCAGTTCGTTCACAGTCAATAGCAACACACAAATTGTTGCCATTGTTCCCAAGCACGCGAAGGGCGCAACGAAGATCGAGGTGTTGACTCAACAAGGAGAGTCAACAACCGGGGCTTCGTCAGAATTCACATATAAATAGTGAGCCTCGGCCTCCTGTCAATCCGGAGAAGTGATTCATGCATCATGTAACACTGGATCGTGAGTCACGCCAGAGCGTCATGTTTGGTTTCGATCGGCGGGGCAAAAAAAGCTAGGAAAATCTCAGTCTGGTCTTGTAATTGTGGTTCCCTCACTACGGCCTGGCCGCGTGCGAAGTCGTACGGCCCCAAGAGTTGTTTCGAGCCATCGTTGTCTGTAGGGTTACGGCACTTCGACGCGGTAAGTCACATTGGGGGATAACGGTGAGGAAGCGATTTCTATTTGTGGGAGCGGCAATGGCCGTCTCCGTCGCAATGTCTGCCACGTCGATGTCCGTCTCGAGCGCCTCAACAAGAGTCAGCCCCCGAACGACGACGAAGTATGTCTACGGAATCAACACGTACGCGCAATACATCTGTCAGGGATCCTCGGTGTGGGCAGCGGAGGCGGCCAATCAAGTGGCTGCATTCAAGGCGCTCGGTGCCAACGCGATTGCCCTCATCTTTCCGTTGTACACGGTGTCGAACACGTCCAACTTGATCTACGCGGAGCAGGACTGCGCCGACGGATTCAATACCCCCACTCCCGCGCAACTCGACACGGTGGTCAACATCGCCGAAGCGGCGGGACTTCAGGTGTTCCTTCGACCAGAGCTTGATGAGACGGCGCTGCGCGCCATCAACATCTTGGACTGGCGGGGAAATATTGCGCCGACCAACCTCACCACCTGGTTTTCCAACTACTTCACAACTTTGACCCCGTATCTGGAAATGGCACAAACGGACCATGTCTCCACGTTCGCGATCTCATCGGAACTGTCGGACTTGGCGCTGAAGAGCAATTGGACCGGCTTCATTGCGAACGTGAAGAAGATCTACACCGGTGCACTGGAGTTCACGGCGTCCTGGGCGAGCAACGGCAACGACGTGCAGCGCACGGGCACGGGGTTGGGACTCGACATGTATCGTCCCGTCGTCGCCGCGACAATCACTTCGACGCCGGCTCAGCTCCTCACTGGTTGGGACAACCTCCTCGCCACGACGCTGACGGTTCCCAAGATCAAGACGGTCACGATCGACGAAGTGGGAATTCCGGCGCAGGACGGCGCGTACGTCAATCCGAGTGCGTGGCCCCTGTCTCTCACCACGAATCCCTTTGACCCGACCATCCAGTCGAACTGGTTCGCCATGAACTGTTCCTTCATGAAGCAAAACGGCATGAAGGGAATCTTCTACTACGGTCCAGTGATCAACGACGCCTTCGGGAACTTGCTGACTGCGAATAATTCAAGTGAGTCCGGAAACCTGCAACCGCAGACGCAGACCGTGATGAAGAACTGCTTCGGTGAGGGTTCGGCACCCACCGTGAAGTCCATCAGTCCGAAGAACGGATCACACAAGGGCGGCGCCACCGTGATCATCACGGGCACGAATTTCACGGGCGCGCTTGACGTCGTGGTGTCAGGGGTTCAGACACCCACGATGGAAGTCCTGAGCAATACTCAAATCCAAGTTCTGATGCCGCCGCACATCAAGGGCACAACGCACATCCAGGTAGTCACCGGAGCGGGGACGTCGGCAGCGACGTCGGCGACAGTCTTTACGTACAAATAGGGCGTCACTCAACGAGTCCTCGTCAGGATGTGATTCGGGGTACGACGTTCGATCCCCGATGGTGCTTCCGTCCGAGCGATAGAGTCGCCCTGAAAGCGAGGACATCATGGCCGAGATCGTCAGTGGAAATCTTCCGGAGTTTGCCGATAACGAAGGTGCCGGTGTCCAACATCGCGTCATCGGGACGGTCATGCCGGTGTTGGAGATTCAACTGCAACCTGGTCAGTCGGTGATCTCCAACGGAGGAGAGCTGTCGTGGATGACGGCGGGAATCCAGCTGACAACAAAGACGTCGGGGGCAGGACAGTCCGGTGTTCTCGGCGTTCTCAAGCGCGCCGTTGCGGGCGGCTCCATCTTCATGACCGAGTATGAGTGCCAGGGCTCGACCGGCAGTGTGTCCTTCGCCACGAAGATGCCGGGGCACATCAAGCCCATCGCGATCTCGCCCGACCAGGACTACATGATCTCCCAGCACGGTTTCATGGCGGGTACCAACGACATCACGATGAACATCGGATTTCAGCAGAAGCTCGGTGCGGGAATCTTCGGCGGTGCGGGTTTCATTCTTCAGCACCTGTCCGGCACCGGAGTGGCGTGGATTGAACTCTCCGGTGAGCTCGTCGAATACGACCTGGCCGCGGGGGAGCAGCTGTTCGTGCACCCCGGACACGTGGGACTCTTCGACGCGAAGTTGTCCTTCGAGATCACGATGGTCAAGGGTGTGCGCAACATGTTGTTCGGTGCGGACTCGATTTTTCTCGCCAAGCTCACCGGTCCGGGGAAGGTGTGGTTGCAGACCCTGACCCTGCCGAACCTCGCCCACGCGCTCGCGCCCTACTTGCCGCAAGCGGAAAACGGCGGCGGCGGTGGCGGAGTCAGCATCGGCGGCTTGCCGTTCAAGATCGGCTGAGCTCGCCCGTCCCTCTAGGCTCGCGCCATGCCCATCACCCTGCAGCGCGACGGCGATGTCGCCGTGATCACGTGGAACGACGGCGAGAATCGCATCAACCCGGACTCGCTCGCTCGCTTCAACGAGATTCTCGACGAGCTCGATACCATCAACGGGCCACTGGCCCTTGTCGTGACGGGGACGGGTAAGTACTTCTCCAACGGGCTGGACCTAGAGCGATTCAGCACTCATCCCGAGCAACTCGGACCGACCGCCGCCGGTCTTCACCGGCTGTTCGGTCGCCTGCTCGTGTACCCCGCGTACACCGTGGCCGCGATCAACGGACACGCGTTCGCGGGCGGCGCGATGCTCACCTGCACCACCGACTACCGCGTCATGCGCGCCGACCGTGGATACTGGTGTTTGAACGAGGCGGAGTTGGGTCTGCCCCTGACCGACGAGATGGCGGCCCTCGTTCTGGGCCGGCTGCCTGCGGCAACGGCGCGCGAGGCCATGCTGACGGCCCGCCGCTACGACGCGCCGACAGCGCGGGAGAGCGGGATCGTCGACGAACTCGCCGCCGAGGTCGACGTCATCACGTGCGCGATCGAACGGGCGGCTGCGGTCACCGACAAATCGCGTGACGTGATTCGCATCCACAAACGGCAGGCGTTTGGTGACGTTGCTCGTCGCGTGGGTTTTCTGGACTGACCGTCGTGGTTGACCAGCGTTCGCCCGGGAACGTGGTCCAGCTCTTTGCGCTCGAACACGACCGATTGATCACTGTTCTCGACACGCTCTCCAACGACGAGTGGGCTCTCCCCACTCCCTGTCCGGGTTGGAACGTGCGTGATCTGGTGAGCCATCTCGTGAACGACAGCCTCGGGATTCTGTCGCGAGATCGCGACGGATACGATGGCACCCCCGGACCCGAGACCCGTGACGAGGGTGAGTTTGTCCGCTGGCTTGATCAGTACATGATCGAGTGGGTGCACGCGACGCGAGGACTCAGTCCGCGGGTGTTGGTGGATCTCCTGTCGTGGAGCGCTCCGCTCATCACGGCGCACTTCTCTCGTCAACTCCCCACGGCAACTGCCCACGTCGAGTGGGCGGGAGAACGCGAGGTGCCCGTGTGGCTCAACCAGGTTCGCGAACAGTCCGAGTTCTGGATCCATCGCCAACAGATTCTCGAGTCCCTGGGTCAAAGCGCTGACCTGCGCTCGGACGTGCTCGCGCCGGTGCTCTCGGGACTGCGGTGGGCGTACCCCTATCGTCTGGGGACCCTGACCAAGCCCGAGGGCGACTGCGTCGTGATTGCGATCACCGGGAGTGTCGACGTGACGTGGGTACTCGTCTCGAGTGGGACCGACTGGAACTTTCGTGATCACCCTGGTCGCGTCATTGCGACTCTTGCGGTGACCACCGACGACGCGTGGCGTCTCCTCACGAACAACCTGTCGCGCGATCGCCTCCTCGACCTTCGCGTGTCGGGAGACCCCGAGGTCGTGCGGATCCTTCTCGCCACTCGCGCCATCATCGGGTCGGTGAAACCGCAGTGACGTGGGTGCCTCGAACGCACGTCGAAAGCTGTCCAGGAAGCACAAAACCCCCCGCCGGAATTCCGGCGGGGGGTTTTGTGGACCGAACTACTTGATGTACGTCGGGATCGCCTGGACCTTGTAGGTGCCCTTGGTGATCTTCGCCTTGGGGGTACCGGGGGTGCAGCTCACCGCGTGGCTCGGCTCGGTCACGAACTGGTGACCAACGCCGGCGGACTCAATGACCGACAGCAGACCACAGGTCAGACCCTGGTGGTTCTTCGAGCTGTAGCTAAAGGGCACGACCGCGGGGGTCGCGAACTTCGTCGTGGTCATGGCCTTCAAGATGCCGGCCTGCGTCACGCCCGTCTTGCCGAGGCTCTGCAGGGCCTCGAGGAACGCGACAGCGTAGGACGCCCCGTACTGCTCGTTGGCGTCAACGGGAGTCGACGACGTCTCGCTCGGGAACAGGCTGTGGTTGTAGCTCTCCAAGAGGACCTTGTGCACCCACACGTTCCACACGTTGGTGGAGTCGTTGGTCGCGGGCAGTCCGTCAAAGGAGGTCGCACCATTCTCCGACGAGTGGTTCACGGCGATCGGGTCTGAGCCGACCGACGAGATGATCCAGGTCGGTGAGTAGCTGTCGTTCACCGCGTCGGCAATGATGCCCTCGGTGACCGGCGGAATGGAGTCAAGGACAACAACCTTGACGTTCGCGGCCTTGAGGTCGCCCACGTACGTCTTGAGCTCTGACGCGTTGCCCGCGTCCGTCCATTGGTAGTAGTGGGTGTTGCCGCTGCTGACCGAGACGCCCGTGTCGGTCGTGAGACCGGCGAAGCCCTCTTCACCGAAGCCGCTCTTGCCAATGCCGTCATCCTGGCCAATGAAGCCGACCGTCTTGCCCTTATCGTGGGCGAGGATGTACTGAGCAAAGATCTGGCCTTCCGTCTGGTAGCTGGCCTGGAAACCGAACAGGTCCGGGTACTTCGTCGGCTGGTTCCACTGTGACGCACCGGAGTTCACGAACAGCTGGGGCTCGTTGTTCGACTTCATGAAGTTGAGAACGGACGTCTGCGCCAAGGTGCCGAGTGATCCAACGGTGGCGAACACGTGGTCCGTGTCGACCAACGTGGTCGTCTGCTGCAGCGTTGAGTTCGGGCACACGCCGAGGAATGACAAGCCGTAGCAGTCGTCCAGTCGGATGTAGTTGATCGTGCGTCCGTTGATTCCGCTGTGCGTGTGGTTCACGTAATTAAAAACCGCGGCAGCAGTCGCCGACACTTCGGCGTAGGTGCTGGCGGGTCCGCTCAACGGCACGGTGGCGCCGATCGTCACCGATGACGACGTGACGCCCGGAGCGGAACTTCCGGCGCTGGCTGCGCCCATCCCGATTCCGGCGCTCATGACGCCGAGGACGAGAGAGGCGGTGGAGACCGCGATCACCCGTCGTTTTGCATTGGTCAATTTCACTGGAGTTCCCTTCCTTAAGGAGTGTGCAACTGGAGGTCAGTGTACAACTGGAATTAACAGAGTGTTCATCGGGACGCGGGAGAACTCTCCGGCGCGGGCTCGACCTTCGGTCGTCGGAATTGTTGTGTCACAAGTCGCGACAACTTCTTGAGTGGACCCCAGATTCCGACGAGACCACGCGGTGCGAAGATCATTGTGAGCATCAGCAAGGTACCAAAAACAATTTCGTACATGTAGTTGTGCAAATTGGACGACGGGTTCACGCCGACTTTGTTGGAGATCCAGCCAACGATCGACACACTGAACGCGTAGATGACACCCGCGATGGCGGCGCCCCAGAGCGAGCCAATTCCGCCGAGGACCATGACCGTGACGAGCGTGATGGACAGGGGAAGGGGAAGGTGTTAATCGTCACGGAACCGGTCAGAATCACGAACACCGCGCCCGCGAGACCGCCGTAGGCGGCGGAGATCACGAACGCGAGCACGCGGGTACGGGGGAGATTGACGCCCATCAACTCGGCCGCGACGTCATTGTCACGCACCAAGCGCATCGCCCGGCCGATCTTGGAGCGAAAGATGTTGGCCATGAAGATAAACGACACGCCGGCGATCACAATTGCGATATCGGTGGGCCACTGGGCGTTGCCCGACTCGAGGGGATACTGACCGGACATCAGATTCACGAACCACTGCGGCGGGGTCGTGGGATTGAGACTGACGCTGCCCGTCGTGCCGGTGATGGACGAGAGATTGGGAATGATCTCGGGCAGCACGACGGCGAACGCGATGGTCATACCCGCGAGATACGGACCGCGCAGCCGTGTCGCCGGAAGACCGATGACGAGTCCGAAGGCGGCCCCCGCGGCGGTGGCGATGATCAAGGAGTAGATGATCGGTGATCCACCCTGGTGGTGGGTCGCCCAGATCCCCGCGGCGAAACCGCCGACGGCCATGAACGCCGAGTTGCCGAGGGAAATCTGTCCGCTCCAGCCGGTCAACAGAGTCAGCCCGAGGACCGCGATCGTAATGGCAGCTCCGGTGCCCACCTCTTCGTTGGCGACGGGAGTGAGTTGAAACGTGATCCCGATCGTCACGAGCGTGCCGATGACAATTCCGAGAATGCGGAAGGTGCCGGGGTAGCGAGCGATGAAGGAGCGAATCGACGCCATCAGACTCGCCTCGACGAGGTCTTCGTGAAGATGCCGCGCGGACGCAGCATCAGCACGAGCAAGAGCAACACGAGCGGTGTCGCCAGAGCCACGTTGCCCGACCAGTAATCCTGGACGAACTGGACAATGAGTCCGAGGGCGAGTCCCCCCACCACGGCCCCGATCGGTGACTCCAGTCCCCCGATCGCTGCGGCGATGAACCCGCTGACGAAGATGGTGTCCATCATGTTGGGCGTGAGCCCGCCGACGCCCGACCCCACAACGATCGCGGCCACGGCGCCGACGGCACTCGACAGCATCCACCCGAGTGTCAACATCCGATTGACGCGAACGCCGAGAAGGCGGGCGACCTCCGGGGCGAGCGCGGCGGCGCGCAACTTGAGACCGAGCTTCGTGTAGCGAAAGAGAATCGCCATGATCGCCATGATCGCCAGCGCCAAGATGATGGTGAACAGATCAAAGGGAGACAGCGCGATCGTGTGATTGCGATACTCCCAGTTGACTTGCGAGAACGGGCTCGGAATGAACCGAGCGGTCTCGCCCCACGTCGACGCCGCGACGGCCTCGAGTAACGTGAGGAAACCGACCATCACCACGATCGGATTGATCTCGGGTTTGCCGTAGAGGGGCCGAATCAGGACCCGTTCGGTGAGGCCGCCCGCAATGAAACCGGCGGCCACGGCGAGGAGCGCGCACCAGGCGTAGGGAACGCCGCGACCCACCTGGGTCAGTCCGATGTACGTGACGAACATCGCCATGGCGCCCTGGGCGAAGTTCAACACGTGCGTCGACTGCCAGATGATGACCAGGCTGAGCGCGACCAGGGCGTAAATGACTCCCTGTTCCACACCAATGAACACGTCGGTCATAAACCGGGAGGCGAGGAACGCACCCATTACTTGACCAATCCCAAGTAGTAGTGACGAAGTTGATCGTCGCTCGCAATCGTCTGGGCGTCGGCGCTCGCGACGACGGAGCCGAGGTGGAGCACCACGGCGTCGTGCGCGATCCGCAACGCGCTCTTGGCGTTCTGCTCCACGAGGAGGACCGTCAGTTTCTCGGACTCGCACAGGTCGTGGATCGTGGCCATCAGATCGGCCGTCACGAGAGGGGCCAGCCCGAGGGAGGGCTCGTCCAACAGGAGAATCTTCGGTTGCGCGATCAATGCGCGCGCCATCGCGAGCATCTGGCGTTCTCCCCCGACAGAGTGTCGGCGTGCTGCTTGCGGCGCTCGCCGAGCACGGGAAATCGCTGGTACTGCGTCTCGAGGCCCTCAGCGAGATTGACCTTGGTCGACAGAGTTCCGAGTCGAAGATTCTCCTCGACCGTGAACTCACCGATCACCCCACGACCTTCGGGCACGTGGCCGACGCCGAGTCGAGAAATCTCCTCGGTCTTCATGCCGATCAAGAATCGATCGTCGACGCAGATGGTCCCGGCCTTCGGCTTGACGAGTCCGGAGATTGTTCGCAGCAGGGTTGTCTTACCCGCTCCGTTGGCACCCAGGATGGCCGTGATCGCGCCGGTGCGCGTCTCGAAGGAGACATCGTGCAGGGCTCGCACGGCTCCGAATTCCACCGTCAGACCCTCGACCTGGATCATTCGTCCACGCCCAAGTACGCGGCCAGGACGTCGACGTTCTCGCGGATCTCGGCCGGTGATCCGGTGGCGATCACCTCACCGAAGTTGAGAACCACGAGTCGATTGACGAGCGGCATCACGAACTCCATGTTGTGCTCGACCAGAAGGACCGCCATGGAGGAGCGCAGGCTGGTGACGAGCTGCGCGAATTCGTCCAACTCGTTCTCGTCCAGTCCCGAGGCGGGCTCGTCGAGCATCAGCAGCTTGGGCTCGCTCATCAGTGCGCGGGCGATGGAGACCTTCTTTGAAATTCCGTACGGAGTGGCGGAGGGCATCATGGCGGCGTACCTCTCGATGCCGAGTCGCGACAGCATGTCCATGGCTTCCACGCGGAGCTTTCGCTTGTTGCGAGCCACGCTCGGCAGGCCGAGGACGCTCGGGATGATGCCGCCGCCTCGGCGACTTTGGGCCCCGGACATGACGTTTTCGAGAATCGTCATATTGGTGAACAGACCGACGCCCTGCAGGGTTCGCGCGACTTTCGCGCGGTGGAGATCGTGCGAGTGCAGCCGGCTGTGGCCGGTGGTGGGAAAGTGGACGGCGCCCGACGTGGGCGAACGAAACCACAGACGACGTTGAAGGCCGTGGTCTTTCCCGCTCCATTCGGACCAATCAGACCCACGATTTCGCCGTCGTGCACCGAGAACGAGACGTCATTGAGGGCGAGCAGGCCCCCGAACTGCACGGTTACGTGCTCGAGTTCGAGACTCGCGGGTGCGACGTCGGTCGTGGTCACGGCATCCCAAAACTACCCGTTTCGTCGAATGGTCCCCGTGAGGGTGACCTACGACGCCGTTGGTGAGAGCCAACCTCGGTCGCTCGCGATCTGTGCGAGGTCGCCGATGCGCTGACCGGACAGGTGTTGCAGAGTGCGAATGAGGCTGGACGCTTCGAAGAGTGACTCGTGCGTGCCCATGTCGAGCCACGTCGTTGTCCGCTGCAGAACCTCGACGCGCAACTCACCGCGTTCGAGGTAGCGAGAATTGAGGGCGGTGATCTCGAGTTCTCCTCGCGCACTGGGGGTGAGCTCGCGAGCCAGCTTGGGGGCCTTCTCGTCGTAGAAGTAGATACCCGGGATGGCGTACGAGCTGCGCGGCGACGTGGGCTTCTCCTCCACGCTGAGCGCGCGACCGTCCTCGTCGAATTCGACGACGCCGTACGCCGAGGGATCCGAGACCTGGTAGGTGAAGATCAGCGCGCCGTCGATGTCGTGGTGACGTTGCAGCTGCGTCCCGAGTCCGGGACCGTAGAAGAGATTGTCACCGAGGATGAAGGGCGCACCGGTCACCGTCGAGGAACTCCTCGCCGATCAACAGTGCTTGGGCGAGGCCGCCGGGCTCGGGTTGCACGGCCACAGAGAGCGTGACGCCGAACCCGCGCGCCGTCCGCGAGGAGTCGTTGGAAGCTCGCCTGGTCGTGCGGCGTGGTGATGATGAGGATCTCGCGGATCCCGCCAGTATCGAACGTGCTGAGCGGGTAGAAGATCATCGGCTTGTCGTAGATCGGGCAGCACCGCCTCGAGGATCGCGCGCGTGAGCGGATCGAGTCGGTGCCACTGCCTCCCGCCAGGCTATCCCCTTCACGCCAACTAGCCTAGGTGGCCGTGGCGAGCCCTCTCATAGTGACGGTGATGGCGTGCGCCTAGTCATTACCGGCGCCGCGGGTTTCATCGGGTCTCGCGTGAGCGAGATGTCCCTGGCGCAGCTCGACCAGCTTGGCTACGACGAGTTGGTTCTGCTGGATGCGCTCACCTACTCGGGTCGTCTTGAGAATCTGGTGGACGTCATAGGCGACGAGCGCGTGAGTTTCGTCCACGGCTCCATTACCGACGCCGACGTGACCGACGCGGTTCTGGAGGGGGCGCACGGTGTTCTGCACCTGGCCGCCAGAGCCACGTGGACCGATCGATCGCCAGCGCGGAGCCGTTCTTTCGCACCAACGTCCTCGGCACGCAACAACTCCTCGAGAGCGCGCGCCGCGGTGGGGTGCAGCGGTTCGTGCACGTGTCGACCGACGAGGTGTACGGGTACATTCTCCGCGGTTCGTGGCGCGAAGATCACGTTCTCGAACCGAACTCGCCGTACGCGGCGAGCAAGGCCGGCAGTGACCTCGCGGCCTTGGCCTATCACGCCACCTACAAACTCCCGGTCATGGTGACGCGGTGTTCGAATAACTACGGACCTCGCCAGTTCCCGGAGAAGATCATCCCGCTCTTCGTGACGAACCTCATGGACGGGGCCAAAGTGCCGCTGTACGGCGACGGCGAGAATGTGAGGGACTGGCTGCACGTGGACGACCACTGCCGCGGGCTCCTCGCGGTCTTGACGCGCGGAACGCCGGGCACCATCTACAACATCGGCGGCGGAACCGAACTGACCAACGCGGAGCTGACGCGACGTCTGCTCGCGCTGTGCGGGGCCGACGACTCGATGGTGGCGCGTGTCGATGATCGTCTGGGCCACGATCGCCGCTACAGCGTCGACTGCTCGCGCATCGCCGACGAGCTCGGTTACGCGCCCTTGGTCAGTTTCGAGGACGGTCTCGCCGACACGGTGGACTGGTATCGATCCCACGAGCAGTGGTGGCGACCCCTCAAGGAGATCGGCGCGTGAATCTGGTGGCCCTCTCGATCGAGGGAGCATTCCGCATTGAGTCCCCGGTCTTTGACGACGACCGGGGGTTTGCACGGGAGTGGCACACCGCGTCGTCACTGGCGGAGGCGGGCGTGGAGTTCTCGGTTCGACAAGCCAATCTCTCGCACTCGCATCGCAACGTCGTGCGGGGACTGCATTACTCCCTGGCGCCCGAGGGTCAGGCGAAGGTCGTCACCTGCGCGTCGGGCTCACTCGATGACGTGCTGGTCGACGTGCGGGTTGGTTCCCCCACGTTCGGAGTGATCGACACGGTGCCGCTGGCGGCTCGCGACGGTTCCTCCGTCTACGTCCCCGCCGGCGTGGCGCACGGATTCGGCGTGACGAGCGAGTTCGCGACGATCGTCTATCTCCTGTCGTCGCCCTATAACCCGTCGGTGGAACTGGAGATCAACCCCTTCGACGAGACGCTGGCGGTGCCGTGGCGCCTGACCGGTCCCGCGACTGTGTCGCCCAAGGACGCCGCCGGACCAACGCTGGCCAAACGTCGGGTGAGCGGCCAGTTGCCCCCCTTTTCGGCCTAAAACGCGGCGGGAACGCAACGTCGCACCCCTCGAGACTGTGGTGAGAATTTCTCGTAAGGATCGAGCGGCGAGCGACAGGGAGGGGGTATGAGAACTTCCTTTGCACGTACGTCCGGGGCTCGTCACCTGGGCCGAACCCTTGTCGGCGCCGCCATCGTGGCCCTCGGCGTGATCGCGGTCCCCCTGGCCGCCGGTGCGGACCCGGCACCCGCGGACGCCGCCGCGACCATCACCGCGGTCACCGGCACCAACGGGAACGTCACGGTTACCTGGACCAACGACGCCGCCGACGCCACGGGACTCGACGTCATCCTCTACGACCAGAACGGCAATGTCCTCGAGGACGACGCGCTCGCGGCCTCGGCCACCTCGGACACGTTCGCCAACGTCGCCGACGGGGGCGGGTACAGCGTCGACGTGATCACCCATACGCCCGGCGGCGATCTCGACGCGGGGGGCTCAACGCCCTTTGACGTGTATCAGGGCACCTACATCGTGGACAACGCGCCCACGATCGTTCGGTCACCGGCACCAACGGCAACGTCACGGTTACCTGGACCAACGACGCCGCCGACGCCACCGGACTCGACGTCATCCTCTACGACCAGAACGGCAACGTCGTCGAAGACGACGCGCTCGCAGCCTCGGCCACCTCGGACACGTTCGCCAACGTCGCCGACGGGGGCGGGTACAGCGTCGACGTGATCACCCATACGCCCGGCGGCGATCTCGACGCGGGGGGCTCAACGCCCTTTGACGTGTATCAGGGCACCTACATCGTGGACAACGCGCCCACGATCGTTTCGGTCACCGGCACCAACGGCAACGTCACGGTCACCTGGACCAACGACGCCGCCGACGCCACCGGACTCGACGTCATCCTCTACGACCAGAACGGCAACGTCGTGGAAGACGACGCGCTCGCGGCGTCGGCCACCTCGGACACGTTCGCCAACGTCGCCGACGGCCAGGGCTACACCATTGATGTGGTCGCCCACACGCCGGGGGGCGACCTCGACTCGGGTCCGTCACTGGCGTTCGACCTCTCGAACGGTTCGCTCTCCAATGATGCGGCCGCCTCCGTGGACACGGTGACCTGCACGAACGGCGTCATCACCGTCTCGTGGACCAGCAACTCGCCCGACGCCACCGGATACGACGTGATCCTCTACGACCAGAATGGCACCGTCGTGCAAGACGACGCCCTCGCGGCCTCGGCCACCTCGGACACCTTTCGTGCCGTCGCTGACGGGAGCGGCTACTCGGTCGCCGTCGTGGCGCACACGCCCTTCGGTGACTTCACCGGCGACAGCTGGAACTTCGACATCGTGAACGGTTCAATTGTCACGGTGCCGATCATCGACCCGGTTCCGGGTCGCGCGCCGATCGTCGTCGACCCGAGCACGGTCACGGTGACACCCATCGACGCCGGTGCGGGCGGATGGACGATCTCGTGGCCCGAGCTGGCGTCGGCACCGACGGACGGCCAGTACGTCGTGAGTGACGACCAGGGCGACTCCTGCACGGCCACGCCGACGGGTGTCGCGGGCACGACGCTCAGCTGCGTGTTGGCGCCGCGCATCGACGGCACCACGACGCTCACGGGACTCACCGTCACCTTCCAGTGGTACATGATCGAATTTGCGGCCTCGGCCGGTTCGGCGCCCGGCAACTCGACCACGCCGACGACCGTCGTGACCTCGACGCACACGCCGTTTCCTCGCCCGACGGTTCGGTCGTCATCACGACGGGACCACAACGACGGCGACCGGCGCACTGGCCACCTCGTCGAGTTCGCCGGCTCCGTTCCTTCTCGCGGGTGGCCTGATGGTGGCGCTCGCGGTGGCCCTGGCGGTTCTGGTCCGCCGCCGCCGCGTCCACTAACCCGCATCGGCTGGCCCGGTCCCGACCACCCCCGGTGGATCGGGTCAGCCGACGGACACGCCGTGCAGGAACACCGTCGCGACCGAGGTGCCCACGCTCACGGGGGTGACCCCCGTGTCGCGGGTCGCCAAGATCGCCCCCATGAGAAGTCCGTAATAGAGGGTCATCATCACCTCGAGTGACAGTTCCGGCGTCAGTCGTCCTTCACGCACCCCTCGCGACAACAGCCGTTCGAGCCGCGGCCGAATGAGCACGTCGCCGGCGGTGCGCGAACCCTCTCGAATCGGCGAGATCGTGACGGCGAACTGCGCCCCACAACTCACCAGCGCCACCGAGATCTGCTCCATCGCTGACTCGACCGGCAGTTGGTCGAGGTCAATCTGGTCGATTCTCTGCGCCGCCTCATTGATCGCGGCGATCGTCAGGGCCTCCAGGAGTTCGTCACGGGTGGCGAAGTAGTTGTAGAGGGTGGCCCGACTGACTCCGGCGCGATCCGCCACGTCGGCCATCGACGCGTTCGGGCCCCGTTGGCTCAACTCCTCGGCGGCCGCCTCCAAGAGGGACGTCGTCACGAGGTCGTGTCGTTTGCGGTTATGAACCACCTAAGAATTCTACAGACGTGTCCATTTTTTTGACAAGTATGTCCACGAGAGCCCTAAAGTTGGGCCAGACACAGTCGGCGGGCGTCGACTTTTTTCGAGGAGTTTTTCGTGCGAGCTCTCGCTACGTGGTGCGTGCGGCACCGTCGCATTGTCGTGACCTTGTGGTTGGTCATCCTGCTGTCGACGATCGTCATCGGTCGAGCGGTCGGGACGGACTACTCCAACAACTTCTCCCTCCCGGGCACTCCCTCGACCAAGGCCATGGACCTCATCAAGTCGGTCTCGCCCCAGGCGTCGGGGGACACCGAGCAATCGTGTTCGCCACTACCAACGGAGACAAGGTCACGAGCCCCGCCAACGTGGCCATCATCAACTCGACGCTCGCCGACGTCGCCGCGCTGCCGCACGTGGCGATGATCGAGGGGCATCCCGTGATCGTCTCGCCCGTGTCGGGCGGCCCCTACAAGACAAATCCCCGAAGCAGGTGAGCGCCGACGGGACCGTCCGCGTAACGGGCGCCGGTCACAAGCTTTGACGTGACCGCCCAACACGTGACCACGACCGAGGCGCAGCACTTCGTCACGGTCGCCACGAAGAACGCGACGAAGGATATGCAGATCGCCGTCGGCGGACAGATCGCCGAAGCCGCCAACAAGATGACCATCGGCGGCACGGGGGTGGGGGCCATCGCCGCGGGCATCGTGCTGTTGCTCGTTTCGGTCCGATCTTCGCCGCCTTGATGCCGCTGGCGTCGGCCCTCGTCGCGTTGGGATCGGCGATGGCCGTGATAGGGATGCTCACTCACGGTCGGGAAGATGCCCGGCTTTTCCGATCTGTGGCGCTTAACCGCCTCTGGTGCTGGCATCGACTACGTGTCCTTTCAATGTCGTGAGCATCCACAGGGCCTGCTCGAGGGTCTTGAACACCGACGCTTGATTATTGAGGCAGCTCAACACCTCCGGTCGCGCGGTCCTGTTCGCTGCAATCATCGTCCGCGCAGCCGGTCGGCATGTTCGCCTCGGGCGAGCTCCAATGGCTCCTCATCGCGGCCTCTATTGGTGTGGCCTTCACCATCATCGTGGCGCTCTCATGCTGCTGCGGCGATTCGGCTCCGGTCGGCACGCGCATTTGTCGGTGTCGCCAACGCCGCACGCTCGCCACCAATGGCTCACGTGACGTCGACGATCCGGGCTCAGCTTTGGGATGGGTGGTGGAGCTCGTTCATCTATTGCTGCTTCCTCCCCGCGCGCGGGCGGCACCCTCCCGAGGTGGTGTGTCCCACCATCACTGTGAGTGGGGCTACAACCAGTCCTGTGGAGACCGCCATCGTCACAACTCTCCGGACGGCACGGTGATCTCCGGCGACGGCGACCTCTCATTGAGATCGACGGCGAGGGCGGCAGCAACTCGCCGCCGACACCGCCAGCTCGGTGATGTCGAGGCGGCTCGCGCACGCCGCAGGCTACTCGGGGCACCACCACCACGGACAACCCACGAGGAGACGGTGTGTGTACTGCAGGAGCCCGCTCGTGATGAACGAGGCGGAGGTGGTGAGCCCGAGTGGGTGGGCCTGCTTTTTATCTCACTTCCGGTTACCCACGACGGCCGCCGCGACCGCCACGACGAGAAACGCTCAATACGCGGGTTCTTGTCCACGGCGTCGTTTTTCGTTACTACGAGCCCGTACTCGCCAATGGAGCGCGGCGGGAGCGTGCCGGCGGCCATGGGCATGCCGGTGGTTGATCAGCAACTCGGGCAAACCTGCTGGGTAATGCACGCTGGTCTGTGAACGCCCCTGGTCTGAGCGCCACGACCGACAGCCTGTTCCTGACCAGCAAAACACCGGAA
>CAWHLQ010000030.1:0-30388 GCA_963830195.1 uncultured Actinomycetota bacterium
GGTTACGTCGGCACACCAACGACGGGCGTTGGCGAGGGACTCTCAGTGCCACTGAGGTGAACGGGTCGTGAACTTTCGTCGTTGCCATCCGGAGCGAGGTCGTGCGTTGGCTTCGGTACACGTCGAGGGCGATGGGGAGATCATTGACGTCTCCGTCTGACACGACGGCGACTGATTTTCACAAACCATCGGCTCGACCAGGACGGATGTCCTGAGTTGCTGTGGAGAACGCGGCGATTGCCCCGAATGGAAGGGTCCTTTCGGTCGATTTCTCGCGATCACGGGCCAGACGAACTCGTTTCGTGTGCACAGACGTGAATTTGGTGCCAGTATTTGCCATGCCAAAAATAGAGACGCACCAGTCAGGAATGCCGTGTTGGATCGACGCCATGGTGGAGACGACGGAGCTACGCCAGACATTGATGTCCTTCTACACGTCGGTGTTCGGATGGACGTGGGATGAAGGAACAGAAGAGACCGGTTTCTATTCCATTGCCTCATCGGATGGTTCACCCGTCATGGGGGTTGGACAAGGACCGGGAGGACAGGGTCACCTGGTTCCGTATTTCGCGACGAGTGACATTGCCGCGAGTACCACGAAGGCCGCCGAGCTTGGTGCGACGGTTCTCATGGGGCCGATGCAGGTGATGGAGGTCGGTTCAATGTCGCTCATCATGGACCCCGCCGGCGCGGTGCACGGTCTCTGGCAGCCCAATCAGTTTCAGGGTTTCGGCGTCGTCTACGAACCGAACACTCCCGGTTGGTTTGACCACGTCTCTAAGAACCCCGACGGGGCCGCGGAGTACTACGGAGCGCTCACGGGACAGGGCGTGATGACGCCCGAGCCCGGGATGAAGATCCTTCACGCGGGCGAGCAGTGGTTCGCCAGTATTTCGCCGGACCCCGACGATCAGCCGCCGCACTGGAGTCCCATCTTCGTTGTTGACTCACTCGATCGAATTCATGGCGTCGTGAGGGGACTTGGCGCGACACTGGTTGTCGAGAAGATGCCGGTGCCGGGCAGTGAGATCTCAGTGTTCATTGAGCCCGTTCTCAACACGCCCGTCACCGTCATGGCGGCGGGACAACAGCCCTGACGAGTCCTCGCGGCGCCTAGCGCAGGTCGTGGACGACGCGCGCGAAGTGGCTCGGCGCAACGCGGATCTGGCGCGCAACGTCACGCAGCGGATGCCCGTGTCCTGTCGGATGCCACCAGAGTGAGTCTTGACGGGCCCTATGTTGCGGTGTAGGTTCCCGATGATGAGGAAAACGGGACGCGTTCGAGCCCTCGCGGTCGTTGTCTTCGTATTCGTGGGCCTTGTTCCCGCCATCGTGCCAGCGGCTCAGGCTGGTGCATCGTCGAATACAAAGGTCTTTTGGCAGGGAGCCTACGACGACGGAAACTGTCCGGAGAACAACACTTCCAGCTGCGACCTTGAGATAACCATCGACACATGGGCGGATTCTTACGGAGCTCCTGCAACGTTGTCGATAGTTCAGACAAATTCGTGCATTGATTCGCACGCGTGGTCTGAGTACTCAGACTCAACGTGGAGTGGTGGACAGTGGTATCTCAATACGTTTGTTTACGTTCCGATTGGCGGCTACCAGTGCGCCGAAGGCAACGCGACGTGGAGAGTTACTTACGATGCGTCGAGCACCCCATAATTTCTATCTGAAGGAGATCCCCGAATGAAAAAGCGTCGCCTTTTTGCGAGTGTTGGGGTTACGGTCGCTCTCGTGGCGGGCAGTGCGTCGTATGTGATCGTGGTAGGAGGACCTGGGAGCACCCCAGCACATGCTGGAGCTGACGCACCTGAGTCGTACATGCCGAACCTCATGGGTTTGTCTCAGGCCGCGGCGACCAGCGAGATTAACTCGTATGTCCAGGGTGCGGTGGCTTCCGGCTCGCTCGACTCAACACCTGAAATTCAGATCAATCAGGCGAATAGCCCAACGATGCCCGCTGTCTCGGCGGGGACTGTCGTGGAACAGCAGCCAGGTGCCGGGACACCTTTGACCTCGACGACTCAAATTGTGGTGAATGTTGGTGAGGGTGGCTGGACAACGGTTAACCCTGATGCGCAATCCTAGAGTTGAGATTTTGGAATTCGAGAGTTGCCTACTCTCGAGGATTGAGTACCGTGGCAAGCGGTGCTTCGTCAGATGAATGAAGTCGCGCTGTAAATGGTGTTGGTAGTCGCAGAGCCGGCACCGCGCGATTTCGAGGATCGCCACACGGCACTGTCCGGTGATGCAAGACGTCGTTGAATTCCGATCGACAATTCCGAAGACGTGACGTTCACGTTCCAACCGCTAGCCAAGATCGACTCGTTGAAAGCGATACTGACCTACCAGATTCGGCAGACGAGACAAATGCGGATGAGCCTGATGCGGGATGAACGGTTGACCGTCGCGCGAAGGGAATTTGGGGTCACGCTCAAGGAGAGGGGGTTGCACCTAGGTCGCATCGTTGTTGAGAAGGACGCGGATCCCGGCGGCGGGATTTCAGACTCTCTCAATCTCGTGTTGAACACGCCGGACCTCGCCATGGCGGCGGGGCAACAGCCCTGACGAGTCCTCGCGACGCCTAGCGCAGGTCGTGGACGACGCGCGCGAAGTGGTCAGACCGCTCACGCCAATTCGCATAGCGACTGAAGCTGGCCGCCGCCGGCGAGAACAGGACGACGCCACCGTCAGGTAATGCTCTGCGCGCGGCGGTGACCGCGTGTTCCATGTCGTCAACAGTGACGAACGGGAGGACGACTTGTTCCCGAATTGTTGCGAGAATGCGTTCGCCCGCGTCGGGCATCGCCGCGATGAACGTCGGCGCTGATCGTTCGGCCACGGCCTCGGCGAGGGAGGTGTAGTCGATCCCGCGGTCGTAGCCGCCCACGATGAGCGCAACAGGATCATCGGCAAATGTCGACAGCGCCGCCACGGTCGGTAGCGCGGCGGTCGCCAAGCCGTCGTCGACGTAGCGCACACTCTCGAAGGTCCTCACCAGAGTGAGACGGCCGGCAAGTGGAGCGAAGTGGTTCGCCGCCGCGCGGATCTGGCGCGCGACGTCGTTAAACGGGAGCCCGGTGGCCTGTGCGGATGCCACCAGGGCGAGTGCGATGTTGCTCGCGTTGTGGTTGCCCAGCAAGCCCAGCGCACGAACGAAACTGTCGTCGACCGGTTCGACGAACCGGACGCTGCCACCGAGGCTCTCTCGTTTCGGGCGCAGCGCCTCGTCGCTGGCGACGAGCGTGACGTGCTCCCCGGCGGCACGGGTGAGACTCAGCTTGTCGTCGTGGTACTGACGAAGTGAACCGTGCCAATCCAGATGATCCGCGCCGAGCGAGGTCACCACCACGATCCCGGGTGCGTCCTCGATGTCCACAGCCTGGAAACTGGAGACCTCGAGCACGGTCCAGCCGTCGAAGGGAGTCTCGGACACGTACGGCGGCACCCCAATGTTGCCCGCGCTCTGTGCGCGGTGTCCGAGTTCGGTGAGCATGAAGGTAATGAGCGACGTCGTCGTTGACTTTCCCTTCGTTCCGGTGACACCGATGACGTGGGAGCGGTCCGCGTCGTGCAGCCACAGGTTGAGCGCCGACGTGACGATCGTGCCGCCGTGTTCCAACGCCACGACGTCCGCGCGTCGCCGAGGAATCCCCGGGCTCTTCAACACGACGTCACATGCCGCGAGCGCGTCCAGACCCCCGTGGGCGGTTGCGAGGACGCCGCGAGCCTCGTCAGCGACGTCGTCGACCAGAACGATCTCTCGCGCGAGAGGACCCACGCGCGCCAGTGTCGCGGTGCCCTCGACACCAATACCCCAGATCCCCACGCGCCGACCGGCGAGATCAGCGAAGCCACGTGGCCGGGACACGACTCACTCCTTGAGGTTCGAGCATTGTGGCGATGGTCTCGTCCGGGTCGACCATCGCTCCGACGAGTGCGACGTTCTCAACGTCGCGCCAATCGGGGTCGTCGCGCAGCGCGCGCAGCGCGACCGCGCACTCGGTGGGGTCACCGACGCACTCGAAAGGCTTGCGCTGCTCGCCGAGTCCCACCAGCGTTCGGAGCTGTTCGCGACGTCGTGGATCGGCGAGTGGCTCGACACCCAGAATCTCCGCGAGCTGCGCGCGCGAGATGAACGGTGCCAGCACAAGATGGATGAAGAGGCACTTGTCGCACTCGCCGCACCAGCCCGCTGCGCGACGCTCACGGTCCTGCGCGAACGCCCGGTTACAACTGCGAAAAGTGCGGTGGTACGCGGGCTGGTGGGCGAACTGTTGCGCGACCCACAACTCGCTGCGCGCGCGCAGCAGGCTCGCGACAATGAACTCGGGTCCGACCCGTTCGCCAACGGCGTCACTGATCAATTGTTCCGCAACCCACGACTTGGACCACTGGTGATTGATCTCACGGTCGTGCCACAGAAGATTCGGCACGGACGCCGAATGCTCGTTGCTCATGACCACGCCGCCGCGGCCATCAGCGAGGGCGGCCGCGGTGGCGAGCAGCGTGATCATCGCCGTGACGGGCACGTGGCCGTTGAAGAGTGCGGACGTTCGTCGGGTGATCTGCTCGTCGAGCGTCCGCGTCGCACGCACGATCGGCAGCCCGGTCACGAGGGCAGTCTCTTCGAGTGGTTCGAATCGTCCACTGGGCGGGCTGACGATGAAGAGCGACTGATCGACGTGAATGGGAAGAGTTGTCACCGAGACAACGGAGTCAATACCTCCGCCGAACGGTGTGATGACCCGCGTCGGGTCGTAGTTCGCGTGTCCGGGTGCCACGTCGACGCCTCCCGTCACGGTGACGTCGCTGAGGTCGAGTTGGTTGCGGAAGGAGAACTCGCCGAGTCCGTCGATCATGGACGCGTGCCACAGGGAGCGCGCGGCGGGCGTGACCGGCGTCTCGCCGAGATCGACGTGACGAGCGGCGCCGGCCTTGTAATACGACAACCCCGCCACGAGATACCACAACTCGGCCACCGCGACCACGTCGTTGCGCTCAAGCGTGTCGACGCCCTCGAAGGTGACCTCCTCACAGAACGTCGACTGATCGAGTTCGTAGTGCGCGCGCAAGGTGCACCCATGAACCTCCAGGCCCCGGTAGCGGAACCACTCGGCTCGCTTCGTCACCGCGGGACCTGTGTCATGACGCCTTCATGCTACGACGCCCACCTCGCAATCAGTCCGAAACGGCCGCACGGTCGCTGGGCCCGGTCGCTGAAGAAGAGTTCGCCTCCGTCGGTGCACAACGATGTCGTGTGGACCTGCGTGGCCAGAACGCCCGCAGCGACGAGTTGATGTGTCGCCACGACACGCAGGTCGACCCGTGAGCGGTCATCGACATCGGCCACAACGGCGTTCGGTACGTCGACGAAGTGCGCGGCCACTTCGGGACCGACCTGGTACGTCTCGAGCGAGATGGAGGGTCCCACTCCCACAACGAGCTCACACGCGTCGCCCCCCAGTGCGCCCACGGCCGCCGCGAGGACACCGCGCGACAGACCGCGCCATCCCGCGTGCGCGACGGCGAGTCGCCGCGAGCCGGGGTGCACGAGGATGACGGGGACACAGTCGGCCACGAGAATGGCGACGGCGTGTGTGGTCCCGGTGAGAGTGAGGACATCCCCGCTCGCGGGTCGGTGGGGATCCGTGGCGCTCACGACGTCGCAGCCATGGACCTGCGAGGTGACGACCAACTTGCTCGGCGCGACACCCGCGGCCGCGGCGACGCGGGCGCGATTCTCGGCGACGCGCGTCGCGTCATCACCGACGTGGTCACCGAGGTTCAAGCTGTCGTAGGGCGGGCCGCTCACGCCGCCGACGCGATCCGTGACGAACGCGTCGACGCCCAGCGCCGACATCATCGTGAACACGTGGACCGGCAGTTCATCGCGCTGTTCGCGTTGCAGGACGAGGTCGCTGATCACCGCGGCGCTCGGATGTTGGAATGCGAGGCGACAAAAGTCGGGTGTGCCACGCGCGCAGCGTACCGGTGGTCTCCGTGACGAGGGAAGCGCTGTCTCCTATGTTGGTCGCGTGAGCGCACTGTCGGACGTCCTGGCGGCTTGCGTGTTCCCCCCGGCGGGCACTGAGGTGGATCTCGCGGTGTCCGGCGGGGCCGACTCGGTGGGTCTCGCCCTGCTCGCGGTGGCGGCGGGACTGCGGCCTCGTCTGCACCACGTGCACCATCACCTGCGCGTCGACGCCGACGACGACGAGGCGCTCGTGGCGGCGTTGGCGTTGGACCTGGGATGCGCGTACGTGCGCCACGATGTGGTGCTCGAGGCGGGCGGAAATGTGGAGGCGCGTGCGCGCTCCGCGAGACGAGCGGTCCTGCCATCGCGTGTGCTCACGGGCCACACCATGGATGACCTCGCCGAGACGATCCTCATCAATCTGCTGCGTGGGGCGGGGCTCGACGGACTGTCACCCATGGTCGGAGATCCCACCAAGCCGCTGCTGCACGTGCGACGACGAGACATTCTCGCCGTGGTCGTCGAGGCCGGACGTCCCTACGCGATTGACTCGACCAACGACGAACGCCGTTTTGTGCGCAACCGGATCCGTCACGACGTGCTCCCGGCCCTCGACGAACTCGCGGACCGCGACCTCGTGCCCATTTTGGCGCGGCAGGCTCGACTCATCCGTGACGAGCGGGAATGGCTCGATGAACTGGGAGCGAGTGACGCGGCGCGGTCGCTCGAGGACGTGGACTGCCGGGAACTGCGTGCGTGGCCAACCGCCCGCCTCCGTCGGTGGCTGCGGGTCCGACTGCTCAGTGAGGACACCGGAGACGGCGCCCACCCGCCCCGGGCCGCCGAGGTGGAGCGAGTGATGGCCGTCGTGCGCGGCGACGCCGTCGCGTGCGAGATCGCGGGTGCGCGTCGCGTCGCACGCCGTGGTCAACGGCTCCGGATCGAAAAAACCTAACCGCTACGCTGGGCCGGGTGACTGCCCCCGCCTCCCACGACGCCGCACCCCAGTGGGCGGCGCACGTGCTCGGCCCCGTGCTCGTTGCCGAGGCCGACGTCCAGCGTCGCGTCCGCGAGCTCGGTCGTGATATCACCCGTGACTACGCCAACACGCCACCACTGCTGGTGGGCGTGCTGAAGGGCGCCATGACCTTCATGAGTGATCTCATGCGAGCGATCGAGCTGCCGGTGGACGTCGATTTCATGGCGGTCTCCTCCTACGGTGCGGCCACGAAGTCGAGTGGCGTGGTGCGCATTGTGAAGGATCTGGATGCTGATCTCACCGGACGACACGTGCTCGTCGTCGAAGACGTGGTCGACTCCGGTTTGACCCTCAGCTACCTGCGCAAGTATCTCGGCGCCCGCAAGCCCGCCAGTCTCGAGGTGTGCGCGTTGTTGTACAAAGAGGCCTCCCAGCGCGTTGAACAGACCATCCGCTACGTCGGATTTTCGATTCCGCCCGATTTCGTGGTCGGCTACGGGCTCGACGTGAACGAGCGCTACCGCAATCTCGGGGGCATCTATCAGTACGTCGGGGAGCAGTGAGCGTGGTTGACAAGGAACGGGTCCAGGCCGCCGTGCGTGAACTGCTCGCGGCGATTGGCGAGGATCCCGGTCGCGAAGGGCTCGTCGAGACCCCTCGACGTGTCGCGGAGATGTACGTCGAATTGTTCGAAGGCGTCGAGAGCGAGCCCGGTGAGCACTTGCGCGTCACCTTTGAGGCCGGCCACGACGAAATGGTCATGGTGCGTGACATTCCCTTCACGTCGCTCTGCGAGCACCACCTCGTTCCGTTCGTGGGCATGGCCCACGTCGCCTATCTCCCGAACGAGGAGGGCCGCATCACCGGACTGTCGAAGCTCGCGCGGCTCGTGGAGGGATTCGCGCGCCGGCTGCAGGTCCAAGAACGCATGACCACGCAGATCGTCGAAGCCATGGAGCGTGAACTGCGTCCGCGTGGCTCCATCGTCGTGATCGAGGCCGAGCATTTCTGCATGTCAATGCGGGGCGTGAAGAAAGCCGGGGCCACAACCGTGACGTCGGCGGTGCGCGGTCAGTTCCGCACCGACGCGCTCTCTCGAGCCGAGGCTCTCAATTTCATTCATCACCGGACGAGCTCGTGGCGGTAAGCGCCCGAGTGATGGGGATCGTCAACGTCACGCCCGACTCGTTCGTCGCGACTGCGCGCACCGCTACGGTGGACGAAGCCGTGGCCCGTGGGCGACGACTGTTCGCCGAGGGGGCTGACGTTGTCGACGTGGGCGGCGAGTCAACGCGGCCCGGTGCGACACCGGTGGATGTGGACGAGGAGCTCGCGCGCGTCATCCCGGTGGTGCGCGCGCTTTCGACCTCGGGCACGGTGTCGATCGACACGCAGAAGGAAGACGTGGCGCGCGCCGCCGTGGCCGCGGGGGCGCTCATCGTGAACGACGTCTCGAGCTCATTGGCCGCGGTCGCGGGCGAACTGGGCGTGGGGTACGTTGCCATGCACCGTCAGGGCGACAGCACGACGATGCAGCTGGATCCGACCTACGACGACGTCGTGACCGACGTTCTCGACTTCTTGGGCGACGTGGCGTCGACGGCCCGTGCGGCGGGAGTGGGCGACCTGTGGCTGGACCCGGGCATTGGCTTCGGCAAGACGGTCGAGCACAATCTCGCACTCCTCGCGGCGACGGACCGCTTCGTGGCGCAAGCGGCGAGTTTTGACGCTGGCGTCCTGGTGGGCACCAGTCGCAAGCGATTCCTCGGCACCCTCTCGACGACGCCGCTCGACGTCGAGGACCGTTTCGAAGGTTCGTTAGCGACCGAAGCGTGGGCCCTGCTCAATGGTGCGAGTATGGTCCGAGTGCACGATGTCGAGGCGGCCGTGCAGTTGCGCGAACTGCTGACGCGTCCGATCGAGGAGGTCATCGCGTGAGAGGCAAGTGGGCCGCCGGGATCGAACCCCGTAATTTCACGTGGGTGTTCCAGGGTCGGCTCGCCGTCTCGGAGCGTCCGGGCGGCTCGACACTGGTGCACCGCCGCGTGCGTCGTGACGAGGAGCTCCTCTGGCTGAAGCGCCAGGGATTCACCCGCATCATCTCGATTCTGCCCGCGATGCAGAATCTCGCCGCGTACTCCGAACACGGCATTGGCGTCGGTCACTACGCCATCCACCACGGTCCGGGTCAGCGAGATGTCCTGCTCGCCTGCTACCAGGACCTGGAGCGATCCCTCGCTGGCGACTCGGTGGTGCTGCTGCACGGTGACGAGGTGTCGGACCGCCTGCTCGGGTTGGTGGCGGGTTTTCTCGTCTGGACCGGTCGCGTTCCATCCCCGACGCACGCCCTCGCGCTCACCGAGCAACGATTCAAGAGCTCGATTGGTTCGGACGGTCGTTCCTTGTTGATGGATCTGCCGCCGCACGACCAGTGAACGACGTCATCGAGCTGCGCGATCTGCGTTGTGAGGTGATCGTCGGCGTGCTGGACGCCGAGCGCGTCACACCCCAGTCCATCAGCATCGACCTCGATCTGCATCGCGACATCGACGACGCCGCGCGCGACGACGATCTGCACGCCACGACCAACTACGCCGACGTCCTCGCGCTCGCGGTGCGCGTGGCGAGTGACGGACAGTTTCTGCTCCTCGAGACGCTGGCTGATCGCGTGGCGCGCGCGGTGCTCGACCTCGAGCCTGCCGTGTCTGCGGTCACCATCGTGGTGCGCAAATTGGTCCCACCGGTGCCCGAACGGGTGGCGACCGTCGGCGTGCGCCGCACCCTGGAACGCGATCGGTGACCCTCGCGTATCTGTCGCTCGGCACCAATCGGGGTGATCGTGGCGACCATCTGCGCGAGGGAGTGCGGATTGTTGCGGCGAGCGACACCTACCGCGTCTCGGCGGTCTACGAGACCGAGCCCGTCGGCGGCGTCGAACAGGACGAATTCTGGAATCTGGTCGTGGAACTCGACACCACCGCCTCGGCGCGCCACCTGCTCGAGCGGGCCCAACTCGCCGAATCCGCTCGCGGACGGACTCGCGAGACGCGCTGGGGCCCACGAACCCTCGACGTGGACGTTCTGCTCGTGGGTGATGAACACAGCAGCGACCCCGACATCGTCGTCCCCCATCCGCGCATGTGGGAGCGCCGTTTTGTACTCGCGCCCTTGCGCGAACTGGCTCCCGCACTGGTGTCGGCGGACCAGTACGCCGCCGCCGCCGGGGCGGTTCGACGACTCGGTACACTCGACTCGTTGCGCTAACGACGAACGGCACCCTGGTGGGCCGGAACGAAACGGGGCCCCATGAACATCACGATCATTGGCGCGGGTCGCGCCGGCACCTCCTTCGCCGCCGCGTGGGCGGAAGCGGGGCACGAGGTGTCCCTGGTGCACCACGACGAGCCGACGGTGCACGACGGGACCGACGTGATTCTCCTGTGCGTGCCGGACGACGCCCTCAGTGACGTGGCGCGTTCACTTCCGGCGAGTCCGACGCGTGTCGTAGCGCACTGTGCCGGCTCTCGCACCCTGGACGTCCTCGCGCCCCACCCGCGTGTCGGCTCCCTCCATCCCCTGGTCGCTCTCCCCGACGCCACCATTGGCGCGGCGCGGCTTCGGGCCGCGACCTACTGCGTCGCGGGAGATGATCTGGTGCGCGACCTCGTGGCGTCGCTCGGCGGACGGTCGTTCTCGCTGCGCGACGACCAGCGCGCCGCCTACCACGCCACGGCGTGTGTGGCGGCCAACCACCTCGTCACCCTGCTCGGCCACGTGGAGAGACTCGCGAACGCCGCGGGTCTCGAACTGGCCGAACTTTCTCCCGCTGGCCGAGAGCGCGCTGGCCGACGCCGCCGCGGTCGGTCCGGTGGCGGCCCTCACGGGACCCGCGTCGCGCGGCGATCTCGTCACGATCGACGCGCACCTGCAGGCGATTCCCGACGAGGAGCGCGCGACGTACGTGGCCCTTGCCAACGCGGCGTTGACCTTGGCGGAACGCCGGCCCGCCGTGCAGCCGCGCTGACGTGCAGATCCTGACGACGCTCGCGCAGTGGCGCGCGAGTGCCGACGACGCGCGTCAGAACGGGCGACGGGTCGCACTCGTGCCGACGATGGGAGCACTCCACGCCGGCCACGAATCGCTCATCGCGGCGGCGCGCGAACAGTGTGACCACGTGATCGTGACGATCTTCGTCAACCCCCGGCAGTTCAACGATCCGCGTGACCTCGCGCTGTATCCGCGCTCGCTGACCGCCGACGCGCAGCTGTGCGAGCGCGCCGGGGCCGACGTCCTCGTCGAACCGTCCTTGGCGGAGATGTGGCCGCGGTATCCCGAGGCCACCGCGACCACCGTGAGCGTGCGCGACGTCGGTGACGGTTTCGAGGGTGCGGATCGTCCGGGACACTTCGACGGCGTGGCGAGCGTGGTCGCGAAGCTGTTCAGCGTCACGGGACCGTGCGCGGCCTTCTTCGGGGACAAGGACTTCCAGCAGCTGGCGGTGATCCGCCGCATGGTCGAGGATTTGGCCCTGCCGGTCGACGTCGTGGGGTGTCCGATCGTGCGCGACGAGGACGGACTGGCGCTGTCCAGTCGGAACGCGCGGCTCGATGACGCGACGCGACCGCGGGCTCTCGGACTATCCGCAGCCCTGCGGGCGGTGAGTGACGGCTCGTCGCGGACGGCGTCAGAGGTTCGCACGCTCCTCGCGGCGACACTCGCGACCTACGAGGTCGTCGTCGCCTACGCCGACGTCGTGGACCCGACGACGCTGCGCATCCTGAGCGACGCCGACGAGGGACCGGGCCGGGTCCTGCTCGCGGGCGTCGTCGACGGGATCAGACTGTTGGATAATGGACCGGTGACGATTCGGCGATCAAAGGAGACCGACCGTGCTGCTGGCCATTGACGTAGGGAACACCGAAACGGTGATCGGACTGTTCGGTGAAGCGGGCGGGGACTCCGTCGGCACCGGTTTTGCGCGGGCGCGGGGGGAGCACGGTCTCGCCTATCACTGGCGGCTGTCGACGTCGGCGGAGCGCACCCCGGACGAGCACGCCATGGTGATGACCCAGTTGCTCGACCTCGAGGGTCTCGACCTGCGCGCGACCGTCACGGGCCTCGCGATCTCGTCGTCCGTGCCCGGCGTCACGACGCAGCTGCGGCGGATGGCGAATCGGTGGTTCACCGACCTGCCCATCACGGTGCTCGGGCCGGGCGTGAAGTCCGGCATGCCCATCCTCTACGACAATCCGCGCGACGTCGGCGCGGACCGAATTGCCAATTCCGTCGGCGCCTTCGACCTGTTCGGCGGTCCGGCCATCGTGGTGGATCTCGGGACGGCGACCACCTTTGACGCCATCAGCGCCGACGGCGAGTACCTCGGTGGCGCGATCTCGCCCGGCGTCGCCATCTCCCTCGAGGCCCTGTATTCGCACGCCGCCGCCCTGCGATCGGTCGAACTCGTGGAACCACGTTCGGTGATCGGCAAGTCGACGATCGAGTCAATCCAGTCGGGCGTGCTCTACGGCTTCGCGGCGCAGGTCGACGGCCTGACGGAGCGCTTCGTCGAGGAACTCGGACCGTCGACGGTGATCGCGACGGGGGGACTCGCCAGCCTCATCGCGCCGCACACGAAGTACGTGATGCACGTCGAACCGTGGTTGACTCTGCACGGACTGCGTATCGTGCATGGACGCAACCATTCGGGAGACGCCTCGTGACCACGCCGTACACCTTCGCCCACACGGCCTTCGCCGCGGACCTCCAGCGTGAGTACGAGGGCATCGACGCGGGCGCCGAGTCCGGTGTCGTGGTGGCGGTCGCTGGGCGCATCATGCTGCTGCGCGATCAAGGAAAGTTGGCCTTCGCGACGCTGCGCGACTCGACGGGCGAGATCCAGCTGTTCGCCCTGGCCTCGATGACGACCGAGTTCGAATCGTTCGTGAAGTTGCACCTCGGCGACTGGGTGGGTGTGCACGGTGAGGTCGTGCGCACCCGCAAGGGAGAACTCTCAGTGAAGGTTGCCCGCTGGGAGGTCCTCGCCGCCGCGCGCCACAACTTCGGCGACAAGTGGGTCGGCCTCAACAACCCCGACCTGCGCTACCGACACCGCGAAGCCGATCTGTGGGCGAATCCGCACGCGCGGGTCTCGCTGGCGCGACGCAGCGGCGTCATTCGTTCGATGCGCGAGTGGCTGTGGGGCCAGGGATTCACCGAAGTCGAGACCCCCATGCTCAACTTGGTCGCGTCGGGCGCGGCCGCGCGACCGTTCTCGACCCACCACAACGCCTTCGACGTCGAGTTCTCCCTTCGGATCGCGCCCGAGCTGTGGCTGAAGCGACTCGTTGTTGGTGGGTTCGAACGGATCTTCGAGATTGGTCGCGTCTTTCGCAACGAGGGCGTCGACACCCGGCACAATCCCGAGTTCACCATCATCGAGCTCTACGTGGCGTACTGGGACGTCTACGACATGATGCAGCTCACCGAGCAGATGTGCGCGACGGCCGCGCTCGACGTGCTCGCCACGACCGAGTTCACCTACCAGGGTCGTGACATGTCCTTCACGACGCCGTGGCCCCGACGCACGATGGCCTCGCTCACGAGCGAGGCCGTGGGCGAGGAGGTCTCGGTGCACACCTCGCGTGACCATCTCGCCGAGTTGCTGGTCGCTCGCGGCGTCGAGGTGGCCGACTCGTGGGGACCCGGACGCTGCCTCGCCGAGTTGTTTGAGGTCACGTGCGAAGAGACGCTGTGGCACCCAACGTTCGTGACCGAGTTCCCCCTCGAGGTCTCGCCGTTGTCGCGCCAGCACCGCGACGACGACCTGTTGACCGAGCGTTTCGAGGTCTACGCGGCCGGACGTGAGCTCGCCAACGGTTTCAGCGAGCTCAATGACCCCGACGACCAGCGCAAGCGCTTCGAGGACCAGGCCCGACTCAAGGCGGCGGGCGAGGACGAGACGATGCCGATCGACGAGGACTACATCAAGGCGCTCGAATGGGGACTGCCGCCGACCGCGGGTCTCGGCGTCGGCGTGGACCGTCTCGCGATGTTGATCGCGGACGCCTCGAATATTCGCGAGATCATCGCCTTTCCGACGCTGAAGCCGCTGCGCGACAGCTGAGGCGCCACGACGGACGCGACGACGCGAGAGTCGTCTTGGTACCATGCGCGGATGGTTGACGGACTCGCCGCCCTCACCGCTCGCCAGCGCGCGCTGCTGACCACGTGGCTCCCGAACGCCGAATGTGTGCGCGACCACAGTTGGGGGCTCGTCGGGACCACGGTCCTCGAACTCTCCCACGACGACGTTCACTACATCGTGAAGGCGGGCGACCACGCGGATCACCACCTGGCCCGGGAACTGCGCGCTCACGAACAGTGGCTCGAGCCCTGGACGTCGCGGGGCGTCGCCCCGCGACTGATTCACGCCGACGGGGAGGCGAAGATCCTGTTGCGCGAACACCTCGACGGACACCTCGTCGAGGGCGCGCCCGAGGACGTGCGGTGCGACACCTACGCGCAGGCCGGGCGACTGCTCGCGCTGCTGCACGGCCAACTCTCGCGCGTGGACGAGACCTACGAGGCCAACGCCAACGCCACGACGCTGCGGTGGCTGGAGAGTCCGCACGCCATCGCCGCCCGCGACGTCTCGCGCGTGCGCGCCGAGGTGGCGTCGTGGCCAACCCCGGTCTCGGTCGTCGTCCCCACCCACGGTGACTGGCAGCCGCGCAACTGGCTGGTGCACAACGGCGAGGTGCGCGTGATCGATTTTGGTCGCGCCGACGTGCGACCGGCGTTCACGGACCTCACCCGTCTCGCCGCGCAACAGTTCCGCGGTCACCCGGAGCGTGAATCGGCCTTCCTCGAGGGCTACGGCGGTGACCCTCGTGAGCCTGACGCGTGGCGTCGTGAACAGCTACGAGCGGCGGTCAGCACCACCGCCTGGGCCCACCAGGTGTCGAACTCCTCGTTCGAACGTCAGGGCCTACGCATGATGGCGGACGCGCTGGACGGGTGAACGTTCGACGGGTGGCGACGGCTCAGACGGGCAAATCCTCGAGCAAGGAGGACACCAGTGAGGAGAATCCGACGCGCAGTTCCTCGTCGGGCAGGTGACGAACCACCTCGTGCGCGCGATCAACGTGGGTGCGCGCCACGCGCAACGTCTCGGCCACGCCGTCGGTGGCGACCACCATCTTGCGCGCCCGTTCGCGGTCGTCATCCTCGAGCGGTCCACCGAGCAGGTCGCGCAACTCGGAACCAATCTGCGCGTCATTAAAGGCGAACAAGGTCGGCAACGTGTAGATCCCTTCGGCCAGATCCTGGCCGGCCGGCTTGCCGAGTTGGCCCTCCACGTCGACGAGGTCCAAGACGTCGTCGCGCAGCTGGTAGATCATGCCGAAACTGCGACCGAACTCGGTCAGCGCTTCCACTTCGTCGGCCCCGCGACCAGCCGTCAGGGCACCGACGCGACAGCTCGAGGCCATCAGCGACGCGGTCTTGCCCTCAATGGCCTCGTAGTAGTCCGCCTCGGTGCGCGTGACCGAATACGCGGTTCGCACCTCGGAGACCTGTCCGCGCGTGAGCCACGCCAACGTGCGCGCGAGCAGTCCGGCGATCTCGGTGCCGAGGTCCGCGGCGATCGCGGCCGAGCGCGCCATGAGGTAGTCGCCCGCGACGATCGCGATGAGATTGCCGTAGCGCGCGTTGACACTGTCGACGTTGCGACGGATCTCCGCTTCGTCCATCACGTCGTCGTGGTAGAGCGACGCGAGGTGCATCAGTTCCAATGCGACGCCGCCGAGCAGATCGTCCCGCGTGGCGTCTCGACGGCCGCCGGTCGCCGACGAGACCGCCAGCAGGGGTCGCAGTCGCTTGCCGCCGGCGTAGATGAGATGAGTGGTGACCGCGTCCAGGTACTCGTCACCGATGACCACCGACTCGGCCAACAGCGTCTCGAGTCGCGCCAGATCCCCTTCTACGCGGGGCAGTTGGAGCCATTCGTGCGGATTCACCGTTCCAGACTAGAACGCGGTTCTCGGTTGTGGAAAAAGCGGGGTCCGGGGGCGAGTCGGAACGCGGACGATCCACCGTTACACTCGATAGTGAATCCAACTGGAGGTTGGCATTGTTTGAACGATTTACGGACCGCGCCCGAAGGGTTCTCGTGCTGGCTCAAGAAGAGGCCCGCGAGCTCAACCACGCCTTCATTGGCACCGAGCACATTCTGCTCGGACTGATTCGTGAGGGCGAGGGAGTGGCCGCCAAGGCGCTCGACGCCCTCGGGATCACCTTTGAGGCCGTGCGCGAGAAGGTGGAAGAGGCCATCGGGGCCAACGCCAACCCCTCACCGGGGTCGCCGCCGTTCACGCCGCGCGCGAAGAAGGTTCTGGAGTTGTCGCTGCGCGAAGCGCTGCAGCTCGGTCACTCCTACATCGGCACCGAGCACATGCTGCTCGGTCTCGTGCGCGAGGGCGACGGTGTCGCCGCGCAGGTGCTCGTCCAACTGGGTGCGGACCTCAGTCGCGTGCGTCAGCAGGTCATCCAGATGATGTCGGGCCAGCCGGGCAAGGACGCATCGTCGAACCCGTCCGGTGCCGCCAAGGGTGACGGTGACGCGTCGAACGGCTCGGCCGTGCTCGACCAGTTCGGACGGAACCTCACGCAGTTGGCGCGTGACCACAAGCTGGACCCCCTGGTCGGTCGCGAAAAGGAAATTGAGCGCGTCATGCAGGTGCTCTCACGACGCACCAAGAACAATCCGGTGCTCATTGGTGAGCCCGGTGTGGGCAAGACCGCCATTGTGGAGGGACTCGCCCAGCGCGTCGTCGCCAACGAGGTTCCGATCACGCTGGCCGACAAGCAGATCTACACGCTGGACCTCGGAGCCCTCGTCGCCGGCAGCCGGTATCGCGGTGATTTCGAGGAGCGCCTGAAGAAGGTGCTGAAGGAGATCCGCACTCGCGGGGACATCATCTTGTTCATCGACGAGATCCACACGCTCGTCGGCGCGGGTGCCGCCGAAGGGGCGATTGACGCGGCGTCGATTCTGAAGCCCATGCTCGCACGCGGGGAACTCCAGACCGTCGGCGCGACCACGCTCGACGAGTACCGCAAGCACATCGAAAAGGACGCCGCCCTCGAACGTCGCTTCCAGCCCGTCAAGGTGGAGCAGCCGAGTGTCGCCATGACGATCGAGATCCTGAAGGGTCTGCGCGACGTCTACGAGGAGTTCCACGCGGTCACGATCACCGACCAGGCGCTCATCGCGGCGGCGAATCTGGCCGATCGTTACATCGCCGACCGGTTCCTGCCGGACAAGGCGATCGACCTCATCGACGAGGCCGGTAGTCGTTTGCGCATTCGTCGCATGGACGCGCCACCCGCGGTGCGCAAGCTCGACGAGGAGATTCTGCGTCTGCGCAACGACAAGGAGGCCGCCCTCGACAAGGGTGCCCTCGAGCAGGCGAAGCGACTCGAAGAGCAAGAGCGCGAGGCCATCGCCAAGAAGGAAGCCGTCGACGAGACCGCCAAGGCCGCCAACGCGAAGACCTTCGACGTCGTGGACGAAGAGACCATCGCCGAGGTGCTGGCCAACTGGACGGGCATCCCCGTCTATCGGCTCACCGAGGAGGAGACCTCCAAACTGCTGCGCATGGAGGAGGAGCTCCACAAGCGCATCGTCGGTCAGGAAGAGCCCATCGCGGCGCTCAGCCGCGCCATTCGCCGCACGCGCGCCGGACTGAAGGACCCGAAGCGTCCCGCGGGAAGTTTCATCTTCCTCGGACCCACCGGCGTGGGCAAGACCGAGTTGGCCAAGACGCTCGCCGAGTTCCTGTTCGACGACGAGGACGCCCTGATCCAGCTCGACATGAGCGAGTACATGGAGAAGCACTCGGTCAGCCGCTTGGTCGGGTCGCCCCCGGGGTACGTGGGCTACGACGAAGGCGGTCAGCTCACGGAGGCCGTGCGACGCAAGCCGTTCTCGGTCGTGCTGTTCGACGAGGTCGAAAAGGCGCACCCGGACGTGTTCAACACGCTGCTGCAGATTCTCGAGGATGGTCGACTGACCGATTCGCAGGGCCGCGCCGTGGACTTTAAGAACACCATCTTGATCATGACGTCCAACCTCGGTACCGCGGACCTGCGACGGGCCTCCATTGGCTTTGCCAAGGGCTCCGAGGCGGCGACGCACGAGCGGATGAAGGAAAAGGTCAACGCCGCGTTGAAGGCGCACTTCCGTCCGGAGTTCCTCAACCGCATCGACGACACGATCGTGTTCCACGAGCTCGACAAGGCCGAAGTCATGGCGATCGCCGAGATGTTCGTGGCGCGCTTGCGCGACCAGTTGACGATCCAGGGCCTCGGCCTCGAACTGTCGGTGGGCGCCCAGGGCTTCCTCGCCGACAAGGGGTACGACCCCGAGCTCGGGGCGCGTCCCCTGCGTCGCGCGATCCAGACCTACGTCGAGGACGTCCTGAGCGAGAAGATCCTGTTCAAGGAGTTCCGCGCGGGTCAGACGATCGTGATCGACGTGATCGACGGCTCGGACGGACCCGAACTGTCCTTCGAGGGCGTCGAGGGTCTCCCGCCCTCGGTTGACTTCGATACCGCGCCGTCGGCCTAGGGATCGTCACAGCACCCTTCTAGGGTCGCGGCGTGAGCCGCACCACAAGCCAGTTCGTCTGCGATGACTGTGACGTCACGTCGTTGCGCTGGGTGGGGCGCTGTCCGGGCTGTGGCTCGTGGAATTCGTTGCGCGAGCGTCACGCGTCGGCGCGCGTCTCGTCGTCGCGTCCCGCCCCGGCCGCGTGCGCGCTCGTTGACGTGGTCAGCGAACGCTCGGTCGTGTGGGCGTCGGGCGTGGCGGAACTGGACCGCGTCCTGGGCGGGGGATTTGTGCCGGGGTCGACGACGCTGCTGTTCGGCGAGCCGGGCATCGGCAAATCGACCCTCGCCCTGATGGCGCTGCGCTCACTGGCCCTGGACGGCGCGACGACACTGCTCGTGGCCGCCGAGGAGTCCGCGGTCCAGGTGGCGTCGCGTGCGCGGCGACTCGGCCCCGTGCCGCCGTCGCTGCTGGTGGCCGCGACGACCGACGTGACGCGCGCGGACGAACTTGTCCGGTCGCACGTCCCCGCGCTGGTGGTTGTCGACTCCGTGTCGGCGATGCGAGACGAGGAGGTGACGGGCGTGGTGGGATCCGTCGCGCAGGTTCGTCAGGCCGCCGAGAGGCTGTGCGCGAGTGCCAAGGATGTGGGCAGCGCGCTGGTGCTCGTGGGTCACGTCACCAAGGACGGCGAACTGTCGGGACCTCGCGCGCTCGAGCACCTCGTCGACACGGTGGTGCGCATCGAGGGCGATCGCGCCGATGCGCTGAGACTCGTGCGCACGCTCAAGCACCGATTCGGGTCGACCGACGAGGTGGGCATCTTGGAGATGGGCCCGGAGGGTCTTCGCACTCTCGACGATCCCTCGGGTCGCTCGCGCCTCGACGCGCCCGATGTTGCGGGTGTCGCGACCACTGTCACGACCGACGGAACACGTTCGGTGGTCGTGGAGGTGCAAGCCCTCGTCGCGACCAGCACCGGCTCGCCCCGCCGCGTCGCCCACCGCGTCTCGTCGCAGCGACTCGCCCTCCTGCTCGCGATCCTCGAGGCACGCTGCGACGTCAACGTCAGTGACCGGGACGTCTTCGCCGCGACGGCGGGTGGACTGGCGGCCACGGAGCCGGCGAACGATCTCGCCCTCGCCCTCGCCGTGGCGTCCGCCGCGCGCGGGTTCGCGGTCCCGCGCGCGGTCGCCGCAGTCGGAGAAGTGTCGCTCACGGGTGAACTGCGACCCGTGAACGCGCTCGCGCGACGCGCGAGGGAGGCCGCGCGACTCGGCGCTCGGGTGATGCTCGTCCCCTTCGACAGTGAGTGTGACGACGTGGACGGTCTCGTGCTGATGAGGTGCCGGACGCTCGCCGAGGCCCTGAGTGTGGCGCGGCGGGGTGTCGCAGACCTCTGGTGAGCGGTCGGCGCCGCGGTGGTCGCCCTCCACCGTGGGCAGCGAGCGGCCGACGGTGCCGCGCACGGACGGCGTTCTCGTCACCCCACGCGGCAGTCGTGCGGCTCGGTGACGCCTTTGGAACCTCGTGACGGCCACGTGACAGTTCCGGTGAGCACGCGGGACCGTCGAACGGAATTGGCCCGTATCTGGTAGAATGGGAGACCCCCAAAAAGCGCCCGTGTCGGGTGCTGTCCGCTCAGGAGCCCGTAATTTCATGACAGTTCGCAAGTACAAGAAGGGCGATCGTCTCGTCTACCCCCACCACGGCGCCTGTGTCGTGGAGAAGGTGGAGAAGAAGGAAGCCTTCGGTCAAAAGCAGGACTACCTCAAGCTGCGCGTGGCCTACACCGATCTGACACTGATGGTGCCGGTCGCCAACGCCGAATCGGTCGGACTGCGTGAGGTGATCAACGACGAAGAGGTCGAAGAGGTTTTCGCCGTGCTGCGCAAGAAGGAAGCACGCATGCCGACGAACTGGTCGCGCCGATTCAAGAACCACTCCGAGAAGTTGCGCAGCGGCGACATCTATCAAGTGGCCGAGGTGGTGCGGAACCTCTCCATCCGTGACAAGGACAAGGGCCTGTCGGCGGGTGAGAAGCGCATGCTGACGCGCGCGCGGCAGATTCTGGTCTCCGAACTCACCTTCGCCCTCAACGTCGACGAGCAAGCGGCCGAAGAGAAGCTCGCTTCGGTTCTGGCCTAGCCGTGCGCGTCGCCGCCGTTGTGGTCGCCGGCGGCCGGGGTGAGAGATTTGGTGGACCCAAGCAGTTCACCGTCGTCCACGGGCGCACGATCGCCGCTCACGCCGTGGCGCACGCACGAAGTGTCGCGGAGTACGTCGTGATCGTGGTGCCCGACGCCTATGACGGGGACGGCGAAGGGGCCGACCTCGTCGTCACTGGTGGCGCCACGCGATCCGCGTCCGTGCGCGCGGGACTCGCGGCCGTCGGCGACGTCGACGTTGTCGTCGTTCACGACGCGGCGCGCCCCCTCGCGACGCCCGCACTGTTTCGTGCCGTCGTGGACGCTCTCGCCACGGGCGCCGCCGCCGCGGTGCCCGGCCTCGCACTCATCGACACCGTCAAGCGCGTGCACCACGGTGCGCCCACGCGCGTTCTCGCCACGCTGGACCGCGACGACCTCGTCACGGTCCAGACTCCCCAGGCGTTCGATGCGGCCGTGTTGCGACGGGCTCACGAGGCGCGCGCCGAGGCCACCGACGACGCGGCGCTGATCGAGGACCTGGGCGAACTCGTCGTGGTCGTTCCCGGAGAACGCACCAACGTGAAGGTCACCGACGCGAGCGATCTCGACGCCCTCGGCGCGTTGGCCGGTGCGTCATGAGAGTCGGCCAGGGCATTGACGTGCACGCCTTCAGTGACGACGCGGACCGCGAACTGTGGCTCGCCCTCACTCTCGTGCCGAACGCGCGGGGACTCGCCGGGCACTCCGACGCCGACGTTGCGACGCACGCTCTGTGTGACGCGCTGCTCGGTGCCGCGGCGCTGGGTGACCTCGGTCGGCACTTTTCCGATCAGGACCCGGCGAACAAGAACGTGGCCTCGTCACTCCTGCTGCGCGCCGTGTGCGACAAGGTGCGCACCGCCGGCTTCGTCGTGTCCAGCGCGGACGTGACGATCGTCGCCGAGACGCCGCGACTGGCCGACTATCTGGACGCGATGGCGATCGCCCTCAGTGACGCCGTGGGCACCACGGTGTCGGTCAAGGCGACGACCACCGAGGGACTCGGCGCCATCGGTCGCGGTGAGGGCATCGCCGCGAGCGCCGTGGCGCTGCTCGAGGAACGCCCGTGACGCCCCGCCCCGCACCGCGCGGCAAGGGCGTGAGACCCTCGCGTGTGACCAACTCTCGCTCCCCGCATCGCGCCGCGCCCCGTGCGGACGCACCGCGTCGATCCACCCCGGAAGGACTCGGTGGCGATCAGGTCGAGGGTCGCCAGGCGGTCCTCGAACTGTTGAAGGCCCGCCGCCGGCCCGTGCGTCGCATCCTCATGGCCGACGCCCAGGACCCGGCGGCCATCTTGGACGCCATCGAGGATGAAGCCCGCCGCCAGCGCGTCCCGGTCCAACTGGTCTCTCACGCCCGCCTCGACCGCGAAGCGCGCACCGAGGGGCACCAGGGCGTCGTCGGATTCGCCGAGAAACTCCGCGGTGTGGCGCTCGAGGACCTCCTCGATCCCCGGGCCTTCCTGCTCGTGTGCGACGGGGTGACCGATCCCCGGAACCTCGGCGCCATCTTGCGCAGCGCCGACGGGGCGGGCGTCACCGGCGTCGTGTTGCCGCGGCATCGGTCCGCCCGGATCACGCCGGCGGTGACCAAGACCGCCGCGGGCGCGGTTGAGTACCTGCGCTTCGCCGACGTGGGTGGCGTCCCCGCGGCGATCGAACGACTCAACAAGGCGGGTGTGCTCACGGTCGGGCTCGACGGCGACGCCGCGGGCTCACTGTTCGATCTCGATCTCGCCTCGACCCCGGTGGCCCTCGTCGTGGGCGGCGAGCAGAGCGGACTCACCCCCCTCACGCGCAAACGATGCGCCGCGGTCGTGTCGATTCCGCAACTCGGTCACGTGAGTTCACTCAACGCGGGTGTCGCCGCGTCGGTCGCGGCGTTCGAAGTCGCCCGCCAGCGTTCCTAAACGTCCGCCGGCGCGCTCGACCATCCGTCGGTCAACTGTTCGGTGCACGCCGGGCAGCGGCGCGCGAGCGTGACGATCGCCGTGTGGCACGCCGGGCACGGGGCCAGCGACGGTGTGTCGTCGTCGAGATTGAACCGTCGCCGGAGAGCGTTCATGGGCTTGACCACGAAGAAGAACAACGTGAGGGCGACCACGATGAACGTGATCAGCGCGTTGATCACGAGCCCGTAGCCAAAGACGCTGCCGTTGATCGTGAACGTCAGCGACGCGAAATCGACGTCGAAGATCGCCCCGATGATGGGCGTGAAGAGGTCCTTCACCAGCGAGGTGACGACGGCGGTGAACGCCGCGCCCAACGCCACCGCAATGGCCAGATCGATGGCGTTGGCCCGCAGCGCGAAGGTGCGGAATTCGTGCAGGGTCTTGGAGGAGAAGTGGAACCTCGCCATCTCGTCGCCTTTCTTCCGTCGCCCCTCGCGGGCGACGGTGGAGCCGGTGGTGGGACTCGAACCCACGACCTGACGATTACAAATCGCCTGCGCTACCAGCTGCGCCACACCGGCGTTGAGATCTCAAGGCTACCGAACGGCCCGAACTCCCACGGGCGGCGCAAAGCCTAGGCTGACCGCGATGACTGACGAGGAGTCCGGCGAGCGCGAGCCCATCCGACACGAGCACGCGTCGCACTATCAGCCCACGCCCGTGGTCGCGATCGCGCTGCTGGTGCTGTTCGCACTCTCGGTCGTGGGCGTGTTGCACTACGTGTCGCCGGTGTCCGTCGGCGGAGGAGGCTCGAACGCCACCACCACGACCACGACGACCGTGGCCCACACGACCACGACGCTGCCCAAGTCTCACGTCAAGGTCCAAGTCGCCAACGGCACATCCGTCTCGGGACTCGCGGGTCACTACACCAATGAATTGGTCGTCCTGGGCTGGGACGCGCTCAGCCCCATTGACGCGAATCACCGTTCGAACACGACGATCGTCTACTACCACCCCGGATTCGAGTGGGCCGCGCGTGACATCGCCAAGTCACTCAACGTCCCGGCGTCCGCGGTGACGCCGATTGGTTCCTCCCAACCCGTGGCCGGCTACCAGAACGACGACGTGATCGTCGTCGTGGGTCTGGACCTCGCCCACACCTAGGGGGCGTCGCGAATCTCGGTGCTCGGCAGGTCGACGCCGAATCTCGTGAGCGCGGCCCGCAGCACCTCGACCGACATGGGTCGCAGTTCCTCGATGGGCCGATTGCGGTGTCGGCGCACGCCGAGGTCGACCTGCGCGATGGCGTGGGTGCCGTAGCGATGGGCGACGTCGATGAGCAGCGCGATCTCGACTCCGTACGCCGAGGCGAATCCAATCTGCTCGAACATCGTGCGTCGTCCGGCGGTCTCGCCGGCGAGCGGTTGGCGAATCTCGCCGAGACCCGGGTACAGCAACGACAGGATCGGGCGCGCGGCCAGTTCGGTGACCCGGCCGCCGCCGGTGGGCATGTTGTGCAGCGGGCGCTCGTAGAAGGGCTTGACGAGCTGGATCTCGGGACTCTCGAGCAACGGCTGGACCAGCGCCGGCACGAAATCAACCGTGGTATTGGTGACGTCGGCGTCGAGGAACACGATGAGGGATCCCCGGGTCGCCCGCAGGCCGCAGGCCATGGCCTCTCCCTTGCCCCCCTGGCCGACGAGGTCGACCACCCGGGCCCCGTGGCGCTCGGCCACGGTGGCGGTGTCGTCACTCGAGTGATCGTTGACCACCACGATTTCGTCGACGAAGCCCTTGCCCTCGGGTCGATAGTGTCGCACCGCGTCGAGAACGCCGCCGATCGTCAGCGATTCGTTCTGGGCCGGGACCACCACGCTGATCGTCTGGTGGCCTTTTTCTCGCAGGACCCGTTGGGCGTCGTAGTGCTCGGCCGCGAGTGACCACGGCACTCCGGAGAACGTCACGCGCCAAGGCTAGGGCCGTCGCGACCGTGGCGCTCTTGACAGGCTCGGCGCCGCTCAGACAGAATGGACCCCAACATCAAGAGCGACTGAGGGACGGGCCCTATGACGTCGCGGCAACCAGTGTGAACCACGGGCCACCCGCCCCTCACACCAGGTGCCAAAGCCCGTGCGATGAAAAAGGGAGTTATGAGTTTCGCCATCGGTCTGAGTTGTCGAGAATGTGGTACCACCTACCCCAGCGAGGCCCGCTTCGTCTGTGACGAATGCTTCGGTCCGCTCGAGGTCGCCTACGACCTTGAGGCGGCCCGCGGGGTGGTCACCCACGAACGCATCGCCGCGGGTCCCGCCTCCATCTGGCGCTACCACGATCTGCTGCCCGATCCGGGACGCGAGCCGGTCGACCTCGGTGCGGGGTGGACCCCGCTCACGAGGGCGCGTCGCCTCGGCAAGGTTCTCGGCGTGCGCGAGTTGTACCTGAAGGACGACACGCGCAACCCGACGGGTTCGTTCAAGGACCGGGTGGTGTCCGTGGCGCTCTCGAGCGCACGTCGACTCGGATTCTCCACTGCGGCGTGCGCGTCGACGGGTAATCTCGCCACCTCGGTCGCCGCGCACGCGGCCGCCATTGGGTGGCCCAGCGTGACGGTGATCCCCTCGGATCTGGAGAGTTCCAAGATCGCCATGACCGCGATCTTCGGTGGCACCGTGCTCGCGGTCGACGGCAACTACGACGACGTGAATCGACTGTGCGCCGAACTCGTCTCCGAACACCCCGACTGGGCGTTCGCCAACGTGAACCTGCGCGCGTACTACGCCGAAGGTTCCAAGACGCTCGCCTTCGAGATTGCCGAGCAGCTCGGGTGGCGAACGCCCGACCAGATCGTCGTGCCCGTGGCGTCCGGATCGCAGCTCACCAAGATCGCCAAGGGGTTCCGCGAACTCTCTCTGCTCGCACTCACCGAGGGTGCGCCGCCGCGACTGTTCGGGGCCCAGGCCGCGGGATGCTCACCGATCGCGACCGCCTTCGCCGACGGAGCCGACGTGGTCCGCCCGGTGCGCCCGCACACGATCGCGCGATCGTTGGCCATTGGCAATCCGGCCGACGGGCCCTACGTGCTCGACGAGTTGCGCCGCGACGGAAGCGACTGCGGTTCGGTGAGTGACGACGACATCCTCGAGTGCATCTCGTTGCTCGCGCGCACCGAGGGCATCTTCGCCGAGACGGCCGGAGGTGTCACGATCGCGTCGTTGCGCCAGATGCTCCAGCGCGGCACGATCGACCCGGATCGCCCGATCGTGGCCATCATCTCGGGCCACGGCCTCAAGACCCTCGACGCCATCGTCGATATCGCCACCGTGACCGCGACGATCTCGCCGTCACTCGCCGACGCCGAGGCCGCACTCAAATTCCATCAACTCGTGGAGGCCGCCTCGTGAGCGTCACTGTCCGTCTACCCAGTCAACTGCGCGTGCTCGTCGGGGGATCCGCCGAAGTCGCCGTCGAGGCGACCGACGTGCGCGGTGCGATTCTCGCGGTCGAAGCCCTCCACCCCGGACTCGCGGCCCGCGTGCTCGACGAAACCGGCAAGATCCGTCGATTCGTCAACGTTTTCGTGGCCGATGAGGACGTCCGGTTCCTCGAGGGGCTCGACACGCCGCTCTCGGCGGGAGAGACGGTCTCGGTCGTGCCGGCGGTCGCCGGCGGCGCCTGCTAGCACTCGCCGGGGTTCTCTGCTAGCAGTCTCGACCACTGAGTGCTAACATGGACGACGCACCGAGTACGCGTGCATCGCACTAGGAGGAACCACTGTGGCGAAACTGATCTCATTCGACGAAGAGGCCCGACGGGCGCTCGAGCGGGGCATGAACAAGCTGGCTGACGCCGTGCGCGTCACCCTCGGACCCAAGGGCCGCAACGTCGTGCTGGACAAGAAGTGGGGCGCCCCCACGATCACCAACGACGGTGTGTCGATCGCCAAGGAGATCGACCTCGAGGACCCCTACGAGCGCATCGGCGCCGAACTGGTGAAGGAAGTCGCCAAGAAGACCGACGACGTCGCCGGTGACGGCACCACGACCGCGACGGTTCTCGCCTGGGCCATGGTTCGCGAGGGACTGCGCAACGTCGCCGCGGGCGCCAACCCCATGTCGCTGAAGAAGGGCATCGAGGCCGCCGTCGAGGCCGCCGTCGCGTCCCTCGCCGACCTGTCGAAGGAAGCCAACACCAAAGAGCAGATTGCCCAGGTCGCGTCGATCTCGGCCGCCGACGTGGAGATCGGTGCCATGATCGCCGACGCCATCGACAAGGTGGGTAAGGACGGCGTCATTACCGTCGAGGAGAGCCAGACCTTCGGGATGGACATGGACCTCGTCGAGGGAATGCGCTTTGACAAGGGGTACATCTCGCCCTACTTCGCAACCGACACCGAGCGCATGGAGTCGGTCCTCGAGGACCCGTACATCCTGCTTGTCGGCTCCAAGATCGGCGCCGTGCGTGACGTTCTGCCGGTGCTCGAGAAGGTCATGCAGAGCGGACGGCCCCTGGTGATCATTGCGGAGGACCTCGAGGGCGAGGCCCTCGCCACGCTGGTCGTGAACAAGATTCGCGGCACCTTCCGTTCCGTGGCCGTGAAGGCTCCGGGCTTCGGTGAGCGCCGCAAGGCCATGCTCCAGGACATCGCGATCCTCACGGGCGCGACCGTCATCGCCGAAGAGGTCGGCCTCAAGCTCGAGAACACGACCATCGAACTGCTCGGCACCGCCCGCAAGGTCGTCGTGACCAAGGACGAGACGACCATCGTCGAGGGCGCGGGCGCCGACGACGACATCAAGGGTCGCATCGCGCAGATCAAGGCCGAGATCGAGAACACCGACTCGGACTACGACCGCGAGAAGCTGCAGGAGCGCCTCGCCAAGTTGTCCGGCGGCGTCGCGGTCATCAAGGTCGGCGCGGCCACGGAGGTCGAGCTGAAGGAGAAGAAGCACCGCATCGAAGACGCCGTCTCCACGACCAAGGCCGCCATTGAAGAGGGTGTCGTGCCCGGCGGTGGCGTGGCGTTGCTCCGTAGCCAGTCGCGGATTCAGGACGTCGTCGACAAGCTCACCCACGACGAGGCCACCGGCGCGCTGATTGTCTACCGCGCGGTCGAAGAGCCCCTCAAGCAGATCGCGACCAACGCGGGTCTCGAAGGTGGCGTCATCGTCGACAAGGTCCGCCACCTGGCCAAGGCCACCGAGGGTCTTAACGCGGCCACCGGCGAGTACGAGGACCTGATCAAGGCCGGTGTCATCGACGCGGCCAAGGTGACCCGCTCGGCGTTGCAGAACGCGGCGTCGATCGCGGCACTGTTCCTCACCACGGAGTGCGTGATCGTCGACAAGCCCGAAGAGAAGGCCCCGGCGATGCCTGGCGGCGGAATGGACGACTACTAAACCACCTCGTGTGGTGTGTGGCGAACCGCGGGGCGCGAGCCCCGCGGTTCGTCATGTCGAGGGGTACTCGAGCGCGCTGAGCTGGATCATCAGCACGCGCGCACCGGTGAGTGAACCCTTGGCGTGACTCTGTCCGAGTTGGATGGTGGCACCCTGGTGGGCACTCACGTCGACGCGGCGGCCGTCGACCTCGACCCAGGCGGTTCCGTCCAGCACGAAGAACAGTTGGTCGAAGCCCGCGACGTGCGCGCCGATCTCGCCGCCCGGCGCAAAAGTGAGCATCCACACGTGGGCCTCGCCGCGGCCCCGAGCGAGCGCACACGCCACCACGTCGTGGGCCTCGAAGGTGTCGACGGGCTCTCCGGGCAGAGCGAAATCGAACAGTCCCATGATCCATTGTCACGCGCGCCCGCGGTCGGGTGCGTGACCCGATCGCGCGTGCGGACGGGCACCGTAGTGTGGTGGTTCATGACGACTCCCGAACCCCTCGTTCCCAGCCGCGGACTCAACGTCGTGCACCTCTTTTGTCGAGTGTCGGGACCGGTTGATCGCTCGACGGTCGTTCGCGGGGTCGACGACGCCATCGCCGGTGGCAATCAGGTCGTGACCGCCGCCATCATCGGACACAAGGCCGACCTCTGCTTCATGGTGCTCGGCGAGGATCTCTGGGCGCTGCGTCGATTCCAGTCGTCGCTCCAGGCGGCGGGTCTCCTCGTCGCCGAGAGCTACGTGTCGGTGACCGAGGTCTCTGAATACGCCGGCGGGATGCCCGAGGAGATGATCCAGGCGCGCCTGTTCCCGGTTCTGCCGCCCGACGGGCTGCGCGCATTCTGTTTTTACCCCATGACCAAGCGACGCGGCGAGGAGAACAACTGGTACGCGCTGAGTTACGAGGACCGCGAGCAGTTGATGCGCCAACACGGCAGTTCGGGCCGGAACTTCCGGGGCCGGGTCCTTCAGGTGGTGACCGGATCGACGGGTCTGGACGACTGGGAGTGGGGCGTGACGCTGTTCGGCGCGCACGTTGATGATCTGAAGGACTGCGTGTACACGATGCGCTTTGACGAAGCGTCCACCCTCTACGGGGAGTTCGGTGCGTTCTACACCGGCGTGGTGGGCACCCTGGACGAAGTCCTTGACTGCGTGACGATCTGAGATTGCTTGGTAGCGTCGCTGACGTGAGCGAACCAGTCAATGAAAAGACGCTGTTGCGATGGGCGGAGTCGCTCGCGGGGGTCGCGCGCACGGGGCTGGGCTTCACCCAGAGCCAGTACGAGCGTGAGCGGTTCGAGGAGATTTTGAAGATCGCCAGCGACATCAAGGTGGCCGCGCAGGAGGGCATTGGTGACACGCCCGACGCGATGGGTCACGTCGAGGAGTGGATGCGGTCGGTGGGCTCGGGCGTCCCCGGGTACGCGACGCCGAAGGTCGCCGTTGGCGCCGCCGTCACGAACAACCGTGGCGAGCTGTTACTCATCCAGCGAGCGGACTCGGGTCTGTGGCTCTACCCCACGGGGTGGTGCGACATTGGCTACTCCGCTCCGGAAGTGGTCGTGAAGGAAGTGGAGGAGGAGACCGGTATCGAGGTTGAGCCGATCCGTCTGATCGGCGTTCTCGACGGGCTGCGTCTCGGGACGTCGCGAATCCCGCTGTATTCCCTGCTGTTCTTCTGTCGTCGACAGGAGGAGAGATCAAACTTCATCCGCTCGAGTGCGCGGACGCCGGTTGGTTCGACCGCGATCACCTGCCCACGCCGATCCTGGGGGCCGAGCGGTGGGCCGACTCGGTCTTTGCCGCCTTCGACGGCGAGCACCGTGACGTGTACTACGACACGCTCGTCGTCCCGTGTGGCGAGGCGAGTCATGAGTGTGACCGTCGAGACAGTGACCGAGGCGTCGGACGAGATTCTGGGAGCGCTTCATCATCTCGTGCCGCAGCTCTCCCGTTCCGCAACGCCGCTCACGATGGACGAGTTGAACGACGTGATCAGTTCGCCGGTCATCACCTTCTTCGTCGCTCGTGACGAGACCGGTGTGCACGGGACACTCACGTTGGCCGTCTTTCGAATCCCGAGTGGGGTTCGCGCCTGGATCGAAGACGTCATTGTTGATGAAGGTGCGCGTGGGTCGGGCGTGGGTGAGGCCCTGACAGTAGCCGCTGTTACGCGCTCGCAGAGCTGGGCGCTCGCTCCGTCGATCTCACGTCTCGACCAGCCGTGACGCCGCCAACCGCCTCTATCAGCGACTCGGTTTTGAACTACGCGAGACGAAATTATCGATTTCCCTAGAAAACTGACTTCGAGGTTCCGGCGATGCCGCTGGCTTCGCGCGAT
>CAWHLQ010000031.1:0-125432 GCA_963830195.1 uncultured Actinomycetota bacterium
AGGCCTTGAATTTCCAGCCGCGCGGGCTGGGCAAACAAGCCGCCGTTGAAATAACTGACGCCCTTGAAACGCCCGCCGGTCTTCGGCGGATTGGTGTTCATGGCTTCAAACAGGTCGCCGATGAGGTCATAGGAACTGGCGGGTGTGGTGCAATCCTCCAGAATTTGCGTGACGAAATACTCGGGCAGCAAATCAATGTCTTCGGCGAAGAGGGCGACGAGCATTTGCAGGATGAAATGCTGCGCCATCGGTTGCGGCACGCCGCGTTTGACGAGTTTGCGGAAACAGTCGGCGAGACAATCGGCGGCCTGCCGCGTGACAACTTCGCGGTCGTTGTCAAAGGTGGGGTTGGGCGAACCGGGCGCGAGAAACCGAGCGGCCCCCAACGCGCAAACTTTCAGGCTATGGTGCTTTGGGCAACATCGAGGTCGGTGTCGAAATCGTAAACGCGGAACTCGTCAAAGTTGCAAAGCACGACGTAGCGCGGACGATTGGGAACAAGGCGTGTCCAGTAATGGAAAGCCTGGCGGTAATGCTTTTGAAGGTCCGCGCCGCGCTTTTTCATTTCGATGAGCACGACAGGTTTCCAAACGTAATCGGCGAACGCCGTGCCGCCGCCGTCTTCGTTGGCCTTGCGGATGCGGAATTCCGGGATGCCCGCCCACGTCCAGGAACCGGGTGACCCAAGGCCTGAAAGACGCGATCCAGAAAGATTTGCGCCTGACCTTTTTCGTCGCCCGTGATGTTTTTCTGACACCAGGCAACAAATTCCGTCAAGTTTTGTCCCATCCGGCATTGCGGATGAGTGTGCGCCGTAAGATTTATCAGCGTCAATTCTGGCCTGAATTCGGTAGTGCCTTAATTTGAAAATATTCATCCAATCATAAAGCACCAGCCATGCTATTGCCGTGAACAGCCCACCCGCAAACGATAGTTTAATCTTCGCTCTTTTGATGCCTTTTAGGTAATTTTCCCAATTCACTATTTTCAATCTTGGGTTGGGGGCGTTCGGATTCGTAATAGTCTAGAAAAATAACTGAGACAACCGCATCCTGGAAATCCTGCCAGTACGAATTCAATAAGAGTAATCATTTTTCCTTTTTAGAATCCGCCACAATTGAAGCCCTAACCGCCGTCACTGGTGAATTCACTGGCGGGATTTCCAACACGTTCACATATTGCGTTTCGCCTTTGTCCTGATAGCTCCACGCATAGCAGGTTTGGCCTTTGGGATGGCCTGTCAGAGCGAACGATTCAACGACGCCTTCCCATACGGTTTGATCTCTAAACTTTTCCACGACCACAAATAGAATCCTTCATGCAACGCCCTGCATTTATGCATGGTTTTCAATCCCCGATTGCAAATTTCTACGCTCAGTCATACGTCTTGCCATTCCTTCGACCAAATCTTGCACCGTCCAAGCGGAGTTGCAACGCCTGCTACCATTTCAAAGCAGGCTGCCGCATCGCTGTCATCAATTATGAGGACACCATCAACCCTTCTGGAGGCTTGCTTCCGAAGACAAAAAACGGTTGGCTAACCGATGACGTATCGAAGTTCCAAGCCTGTTTCGATGACGGGATTGCCTTTTGGCGCAAGGATTTGTTCTGTTGCTGGCCCTGCTGGCGGTCCTGCTGGTGAACCCGGCCCTGGGCGCCGGCGAATCGCTCCAGATTCGCCTCAACACCGTGGGTTACCTGCCCCAGGCCGAAAAGAAAGCCTCCATCGCGGCGGCCTGCACGAACTTCACCGTGGTCCGGCTCCCCTGCCGGCTGTCCGTTTTCTCCGGCACCGTCACCGGCCCGGTCTTGAACGAGGATACCCAGGAACAACTTTATACTGCGGATTTTTCGGCTTGCAGCGTGCCCGGCGATTATGAACTCGAAGTTCCGGGCGTGGGCCGGTCCGCTCCGTTCCGCATCGCCCCGGACGTTTACCGCGAACCTTTTTCCACGGCGATGCTGGGCATGTATCTGTGGCGCTGCGGCACGGCGGTCAGCGCCACTTATCACGGCCAAACTTTCGCGCACGATGCCTGTCACACGAACGACGCGTGGCTGGATTATGTCGGCGGCGGACACACGCACAAGGACGGCACCAAAGGCTGGCATGACGCGGGCGATTACAACAAATACACCGTCAACGCCGGCCTCACCGTCGGCACCCTGCTCCGGGCCTGGGAAGATTTCGGCCCGCAAATCCGCCAGGTCCGGCTGCAAATCCCGGAGTCCGGCGGCAGGCTGCCGGATTTTCTGGCGGAAGTGAAATGGGAGATGGATTGGGTGCTGACGATGCAGGCGGATGACGGCTCGGTGTATCACAAGGTTTCCACCGAGCGGTTCGGTCCATTCATCATGCCGGAAACCGAGACGACCAACCGATACTTCACGCCGTGGGGCAGCGAAGCCACGGCGCACTTTGTGGGCATGACGGCGCAGGCGGCCCGGATTTTCCGGCCCTACGACCCGGCTTATGCCGACCGTTGCCTGGAAGCCGCCCAAAAGAGTTACCAGTTTTTGAAGGCCCACCCGGAATTTCACCGGGCGAACCCGGCCGGCATTCGCACCGGCTCGTATGAGATCCGGGCGACCGGCGAGTTCAGCCATCGCTTGAACGGAATTCCCAACAACCGCCTGTGGGCGGAGGCGGAACTTTGGGAAACCACCGGCTCAGCCCGACGTTTTGCGCGACCTCGAAACCCGCATCCGGGCGATCCATGGCCAGGTGAATTTCGAGTTCGACTGGGATGAAGTGAAGAACCTTGGACTGATGAGGTATTTGTCTTCCCAGCGGTCCCGGTCGCGACCCGGCGCTGGTGGCGCTGGTGCGGAGCAACGTGCTGGCCGTGGCGGATGAAACGGTGCGAAACTGTCGCCAGCACGGCTACGCCAGTCCGATTGGCTCGCTCGATAGGCTGGGGCTACAACGGCTTTGTGGCGCGGCAGACGATGATTTTGATGGTGGCGGACCGCCTGACCCGCAAGCCACGGAACGGTTCTGCACGGCGCCCAACTGTCTGCGGCAGCCGCCGGGCGGCTGCTCCGGCAAACCGGAATATCGCGCCGCGTGCCAGGACGCGTTGAATTTTCTTTTTGGCCGCAATTACTACTGCCGTTCCTTCGTCACCGGCGTCGGGTTCAATCCGCCGGAGCATCCGCACGACCGCCGTTCCGCGGCCGACCACATCGTGGAACCCTGGCCCGGTTATCTGGTGGGCGGCCCCAATCCCAAGGCCACCGATTGGAAGGATATTCAGGATGACGCCCGGTTAAACGAAATTGCCATCAACTGGAATTCCGCGCTGATATACGCCCTGGCGGCCTTTCTCCCCAACGGGACGGACACGACAGGAATGTGAGAATTGCGGGTGGTGGCTGGACGGAAACCGGACGAACTTCCACCGAAAACCGAAATAAGAACCACAGATTTCACGGATGATAAACGGGTTCCCTTTACGGCGCGGGCTTCGGATTCATCCGGCCCGTTTCGTCTCCAAGTTTTGGTTTTTCGCGTTATCCGTACTACTATCCATGAAAGTCTTGGTTTCCTGCGCCCCTTGTTCGAGCGGCGTAGTGGCACGGGCATCTTGCCCGTGTCACTATTTGGGTTGCGGCTTCGCGGATCTGTGCATCCGTGGTTTCAACTTCGGATGTCGGGCTTACTCGGGTGTGGGCGTTTGTCCGCGTCCGGGCAGTTGCGCATACCGGGCCACAGCCTGGGATCTGGAACGGACATGCAGCTTCTTGTAAATGCGGCGGATATAAGTGTTGACCGTGGGAATGCTGATCTGGAGCAATTCGGCAATTTCCTTGTAAAGGTAACCGTGCGCGAGCAATTCCAGCACTTCCCCTTCGCGTGGAGACAATCCCTCAATATCCGTTTTGGTCGCCTGAACGCGCTGAAATGACTGCACCACTTTGCGCGCGATATAACTGGTCATGGGCGACCCGCCCTCATAGACCTGCTTGATGGAGGTGAGCAACTCTTCGCGGGGTGTCCGTTTCAACAAATAACCGGACGCGCCCGCCGCCAGCGCGTCGAAAATATGGTCGGAATCTTCATAGACGGTGACCATCAGAAACTGGGTCTTGGGCATCAGAGATTTGAGCTGGCCCACGCATTGAATGCCATTTTGACCGGGGAGATTGATGTCCACCAAAACCACGTCCGGGTTCACTTCCGGCAACTGCGGCAGCGCGCTCTCCACGCTGCCGTATTCACTCACACAACGAAAGCCTTTGGCTTGATTGACCCAGCCGGCCAGGATTTTTCTGACCGAGGCGTCATCTTCAATGATGGATACGGCAATGCTCAAGCGTCATTCCTTTAACACCGTCCGTCCGCCAAGGGAAGGAGTAAGTTTGCAAATCCACCGGCGGGCTGGCGCGGGCGGTTGGTTTCATTTTGATTTCAGCGGCACCACGAACAACACCTTCGTGCCTTGTCCCGGCTGGCTGCGAAGGTCGAACGCCCGCCGATTTCCGCCAGCCGCCGGGCCATGCTCTTCAAGCCGTTGCCGGAAGCGAAACGGTCGTCTTGATTCCTGTCTGACTCCGGCTCCAAACCGCAGCCGTTATCCTCGACGGACAGGTCAAAAGCTCCGGCTTTCAGCACCAGGCGAATGTGGACCTCCGAGGCCGCCGCGTGCCGGACGACATTGTTCAAAGCTTCCTTGAAGGCCAGAAACAAATTGTGGCGCATTTCCGTCGTCAGCCGCTGTTCTGGAACTTCCAAAGGCAAGTCCAGCCGGCAACGAATGCCGGCCGTGGCCGAAAATCCTGGGCGAACTGCTCCAGATAACTCACCAGACTGTCCAGCGTGTCATGTTTCGGGTTCACCGCCCAGACAATCTCGTCCATGGCCCGCGTCAATTCGCGCGCCGTGTCATAAATCTGGTTGAGTTCGTTCTCCGCCTGGCGGGGATCATCCAGTTCGCCCCGCGCCGACTCGCTCAACATGGTGATGCGTGTCAAGTGCGTGCCCAGATCATCGTGAATGTCATTGGCAATGCGCGCGCGCTCGTGTTCAACGGCCCGCTGCCGCTCGCTGAGTTCAAGCTTCCGCCGGATGCGCCACCGCGTGCCGAACCAGGCGAGGCCGCTGCTGGCGGCGATTACCAGCAGGCCGGCCAGGATGCGAAACTGCAACGTTTGCCAGAAAAAGGGCAACACCTTGAAGACCACCCGCGCGCCCAAGTTGTTCCAAACCCCGTCACTGTTGCAGGCAATGACCTGAAAAGTGTACTGGCCGGGAGGGAGAAAATTGTAAGTGGCCACGCGCCGGGTTTGCGCCTCCAACCACTCATGATCAAAGCCTTCCAGCCGGTACTTAAATTGCATTTTTTCCGGCGCAATAAAGCTGAGGCCGGCGTATTGAAATTCAAACCGGTGCCGGCCGGGCGGAATCTGCAAAACGAGCGAACCCGCCGGGGTTTTTTCCGGCCGGTCATCCACCAGCAACGCCTCAATCACCACCGGCGGGGGAAATTGGTTGGTGATGATGTTTTGCGGATCCACAATCCCCAGGCCTTTGCTGGTGGGAAACCACAAGCGCCCATCCGCCGTCCGGCATCCGGCCGGTTGCAGTCCGCCCGAACATTCCAGCGCCGGCAAACCGTCGCTGATGCCGTAAGTCAGACAATGCACTTCCTTGATCTGGCCGTCGGCGCACCGGTTCAACTCCAATCAGGTTGGCCCGGATGATGCCATTATGCGAACTCATCCAATAATAGCCGTTCCGATCATCCTCAATATCGCAGATGACGCCGTCGGGCAGGCCTTGATCTTTGCCAATGATCGAAAAACGCCCGTCCTTCAAACGGCTGAGGCCGCCGCCAAAGGTGCCAATCCAGAGCGCGCCTTCATCATCCAGACGCAAACATTGAATATAATCGCTGGCCAGTCCATCACTTCTCCGAAATCGTTGCAGCATCCCGTTCTTCCAACTGGCCAGTCCGCCGCTGGACATGCCGAACCAGAGGGTGCCGTCCGGGGCTTCGGCCAGGGCGCACACGTCGCGCAATTTTTTGCCTCGATAGTCCAGAACCCACGAAACCTGGCCGGCCCGATACCGCAACAACCCTTCTCCCGTGCCAATCCATAATCCATCCTCCCGGTCGCATAAAATTGCCGGCATGGGCGCGGTGACCTGCTCCAAACCGGGAGCGGGCGCTGATGGATCTCCTTCGAGGACTCCTCCAACGACGTCATCACCACGGACACCGACTCGATCGGGCTGTCGCTCGTCGCGTCCAACGGCGCCACGATGAGTTGCACCACGCCCGCCACGGTGAGTGGCGTGGCCAAATTCACCAACTGCGTGATCAACAAGGCGGGCACGGGCTACAAGCTGACGGCCACCGCGGACGGATTCTCGGTTACGAGCAGCGCCTTCAACGTCCTCGTGGGACCCGTCGCCAAGGTCGTCTTCACGCAGCAGCCGCCCAGCATTCAGGCGGGAAATGCGTTCTCCCCCGCGCCCACGGCCACGGTGGAAGACGCCGGGGGTAATACCGTCACGTCGTCGACCGATGACGTCGGTCTCTTCGTTGACCCGTCGACGAGTTCGCTCAGCTGCACGGGGAGCGAGAAGACGGCGCCGTCGGGGGGAGTGGCCCTGGCCGTCACGAACGGCTCCGCCACCTTCTCGGGCTGCACCATTGACGAATCGTCGTCGGGAACCGACGTGCTCGTGGCCGTGGCGACCGACGGTACGACGAACGGCACCTACGACGTGCAAAGCTCCCCGTTTTCGGTGTACACGGGAAGCGCGACGCAGCTCGCCTTCCAGAGTCAACCAACGGGAGCGCAGTCCGGCTTCGCCTTCTCGCAGCAGCCCGCCGTGGCGATCGAGGACGGCGCGGGCAACGTCGTGTCGAGTGCCGGGGACACGATCACCTTGACCATCACGCCCACCACGGGAACGTCCGGGGCGAACCTCAGTTGCAGCACGCAGGCGGCCAGCGACGGCGTGGCGTATTTCTCCGACTGCGGCATCGACACGGCCGGCACGGGATACACCCTCACCGCGACTGACGGGAACCTCTCGGTCACGAGCGCGCCCTTTGACGTGTCGGCGGGCGGAACCGGTGGCATCTCCTGGGCGACCCAACCGGGAGACGGCCTGGGCGGTCAGGCGTTGTCGAGTCAACCCGACGTCACGCTGACGGGAATCTCGGGAAACCCGGTGTCGGGTTCGGTGCAGCTCTCCCTCAAGGGTGGTCCCGCCGGGGCTGTCCTCACCTGTGCGATCAACCCCACGCCGGCCGGCGAAGGCACCGCGCAGTTCTCTGGATGCTCGGTGAATCTCGCCGGCACGTATCAGTTGGTTGCCGCCGACACGGCGGACGCCGCGATCACCGCGACGAGTGACAGCTTCACGGTCAGCCCTGGCGCGGCCGCGCAACTCGGTTTTGTCCAGTCGCCCACGAGTGCCACGGGAGGAACCGCCTTCGCCACTCAGCCCGTGGTGGCGGTCGAGGATCTCGGGGGCAACCCCGTCGACGTCCCGGGAAGCTCGGTGCGCCTGTCGATCACCCCTGGGACGGGATCGCCGGGCGCGACCCTGAGCTGTTCCAACAATCCCCGGTCCGTCGACCCGTCGACGTCGCTCGCGACGTTCTCGGACTGCAACATCGACAAGGACGGGTCCGGGTACGAGTTGACCGCCACCGGCGATGGGTTTGTGGCGACGAGCGCGCCGTTCACGGTGCACACCGGTACGGCGGCGCGTCTGGTGTTCACCGTGCAACCGAACGGGGGCATCGCGAACTCCGGCTTTGGCACGCAGCCGCAGGTGTCCGTGGCCGACGCCGGTGGCAACCCGATCGGCCCCGCGAGCGCGACCGTGTCGCTCACGGTCTCGACGGGGTCTCTCAGCTGCGTGGCGAACCCCGTTGCGGCAGATCCGTCGACGGGGACGGCGGTCTTCGCCGGGTGCCAAGCCACCACCATTGGTTCGGGGGAGTACCTGACGGCGAGTGCGAACGGACTCTTGTCGGCAACCAGTGCCCCGTTCAACGTCACGGGCGGCACGCCACTCGGCGCGGCGCCCGTCTCCTTGCCGCTGGGTCAGACCTTCGGCGGAGCGCTCTACTCGCGAAACCCCACGTCGACGGTCGACGACGTGAACAGCGCCACGGGCGCTCTCGAACTCTCGTACACCGACCTCAAAGTCGCGGGAATCGGCGAGCCGTTCACGTTGACGAGGACCTACAACTCACTGGACACGACGGGCGGTTCATTCGGCCCGGGGTGGTCCTCGATTCTTGATGCGGGCGTGACGGTCGCCAGCAATGGCACGACCGCGCTCGTTCGCGGTGATGACGGCCAGCAAGTGGTCTTCACGTCCAACGGTCACGGTGGGTGGGTCGCGCCCGCGGGTGCCCGCGAGACGTTGAGCTGCTCGGGGACGTCGTGCACCGTCGTCCGCTTCGACGGCGTCACCTGGCAGTCCGTCGGTGGTCACATCCAGACCTACCTGTCTGCGGACGGCCAGGGGCTTCACTTCAAGTACACCAACAACGTGTTGACCCAGATACTCGTGGAGCGCAGCTCGACGTCACTGATCATCAACGTGACCGAGAACGCGAGTCACGAGGTCACCAGTCTCACGACCCCGACTCGCTCCGTGGACTACTCCTACAGCGGCGTCCAGTTGACCGGCTACACCGACGCCGACGGCAATTCGTGGACGTACGCCTATTCGGGTGGACAGCTGATCCAGGTCATTGACCCCCTCGGGGGACTGCGCCTCGAGGTGACCTACGCGAACAACCGGGTCAGCTCCGCCGAGAGCCTCGGAAGCCAGAACCTCTTCAATGACACGTACACGTGGAACGCCTCGACGCAGGTCTCCACGCGCGGAGCCCTCGTCGAGACGCCGACCGGTCTCGACCGGGGCGACTACATCGATCGCTACAAGGGCAATGTCTTGCTGAGCCAACAGAGCCCGAGTGGCGGCGTCAGCTCGTACAGCTACGACAGCCAGTTCAACCTGCTCGCCATGCAGAGTCCTCTCAACCTCGTCCAGCAGATGACCTACGACGCCGTCGGGGACATTACGAGCCAGACACTGCCGTTTCTCACGGGAACCGCCGCCGTCACGAAGTTCGCCTACAACGCCGCCCACCAGTTGACCTCTGAGACCGACGCCAACGGCAACGTGACCACGTACGCGTACACGGGCAACAACCTCTCGCGGACAACCGCGCCGGGTTCGTCGACGACCACGTACAAGTACAACGCCTACGGAGAGAGGACCGAGACCGATGGTCCGCTCGGGATCGTCGTGTTCACCTACGACGCCGCGGGCAACCAGACGGGCTTTCAGAACTTGACGCTCAGTCGCGTGTCGCTCAACGGACTCGGACCCGTGTCCAGTTTCAACGAGGCGGGCCAAGTCCTCGTGGCGACGGACGCGCGCGGGCACACGTCGAGCGGGCTGAACCCCGCCTACCAGACGGTCAGCACCTACGACGCGGACGGCAACCTCCTGTCGACCACGACACCCGGTCCGCAGACCACCTCGACCACCTACGACGCGGCGGGTGACGTGACGTCGACGACGTCCGCGTCGGGTGTGGTGACGAGCTACACGTGGAACGGAACAACCAACACCTTCACGTCGACGTCACCGCAAGGCTCCACCTCACTGACGTTCGATCCATCGGGCGACCAACTGACGAACGCGTCCGGAGAGACGCTCACGTACAACCCGTCGGGCGAAGAGACGTCGATGACCGACCTCACGGGGATCACCACGACGTACACCTACGACGCCGCGGGCAACGTCATTGCGTCGAGCGACGATGACGCGCACAGCGCGAGCTACGTCTACGGTGCCAACGGGCAGTTGGCGTCGTCCACGGTGAACGGCGTCACATCCTCGACGACGTACGACCCGATGGGCAACGTGCTCACCCAGACGAACAACGCCGGTCAGGTCACGACGTTTACCTACAACAGCCAGGAGCTCGTCAGCTCGGTCACCAACGCCGCGGGCGTGACGCGCTACGTCTACGATCCCGACGGGAATCTCGTCCAGATGGTCGACGGTGACGGCCACGTGACGTACTACACGTACAACGGTGCTAACCAGCGCACGTCGATGGTGGTCAACGGACACACGTGGACCTACGCCTACGACAACGCCAACAACCTCATCTCCTCGACCGATCCCGACGGACGCACGACGTCGTACACGTTGAACGCCCAAGATCTCCCCGTCGCCACGACGTACTCCCAGCCCGGACAGTCGACGATCTCCATCTCGGCGACCTACAACGCCGCGGGGCAGCGCACGTCGATGACCGACCCCACGACCGGGACCCACACGTACACCTACGACGGCGCCGGCAACCTCACGGAGATGAGCAACGGGTCACACGACACGTTCACCTACGACTACAACAGTCCCTCGCCCGGCGAGATGACCGAGACCTACCCCAGCGGCGCCACCGTCACCTACACCTTCGACGACCAACACAACGTCATGAGCGTCGCGTCCGGAACGGTCGCGATCTCGTACCTGCGCAACGCCACGCGTCAGGTGACGGGCATCGCGTACTCGAACGGTCAGTTCGAGACCCAGAGTTACGACGCGACGGGGAACGTGACCAACCAGAGCCTGTCCTGTGCCGGAGCCGTGCAGCTCTACACGGCGACGAGCTACGACGCCAACGGCAATCCGATGTCGTCGTTGACGACCAACGGCCAGACCACCGCGACGAGTAGCTACGGCTACGACGGCACAGGTCGCGTCGTGGCGCAGTCGGCGTCGTCGGCCACCTCGACGTCCACCTGGGACCCGGGTGCCGCGTGCACCTCGGGAACCGAAACGACCGCGAACGCGCCCAACGGCGGGAATCCGTCGGACACGTCGCCCAACACCACCACGCCGAGCACCGTGGGCGCTCCGGTCAGCATTCTGGGATCCGCGCCGAACTCCGGGACGTCGGCCAATCCGCTGACCTACGACGCCGTCGGCAATCGCTTGAGCGACGCGGGAACGACCTCGACGTACAACGCCGCCAACGAACTCGTGAGCCAGAGCGGACGATCCCCGGCGACGTACACCTACGACAACAGCGGCGACCTGACGAGTGAGACCACGAGTGCCGGGACGACGACCTACGCGTACAACGCGGCCGACGAGTTGTCGCACGTGACGTCACCGACGTCGACGATCACCTACACCTACGACGGCGACGGGAACCGCGTCAGTGAGGTCGTGACCGGAGCGGGCGCCATGACCGAACACTTCGCGTGGGACGAGAGCACGAAGATTCCGTTGCTCGCCGAGGAGACGGACGGCAACTACAACCTGCTGCGCCGCTACATCTACGGCGTTGGTCCGGTGGCCATGCAGACACCGACCGCCACGTACTACCTGTACACCGACGCCAATGACGACGTCACCGCCGTCTCGAGCCAGACCGGCGCGATCCTGGAGTCGATCCAGTACGACGCCTTCGGCAACGCCACGGTGACGGCCATCGACGGGGCGACGCCGGTCACCGAACCGATCCTCTTCCAGGGTCAGTATCTCGATGCCGCCAGTGGCCTCTATGACCTGCGCGCACGCAACTACGACCCGACGACCGGACGCTTCACGCAACGCGACCCGGTGATCCAGCTCATCGGCGTGCCCGTGGTGTCCCCGTACATCTACGCGGGCGACCAGCCAACGACGAGTGCTGACCCCACGGGTCTCGACCTCTCGAGCGCGGCGGATAGCGCCTTTGACGGACACTCGACGGAGTCAGCCAGCATCGTCGCGGACGTGGGCTACGGCGTCAAGGCCACCAAGATCTTGCGCGGCGGAATTCTGAAGCTCTCCAAGTACTTCGCCGACGCCGAGGAGGCGGCCGCCCCCGCAGAGAACGTGGTCGCCGACGCGTCCCCGGAACTCGAAGAGGTCGCCGGTGACAACGCCGGCGCGGAAGCGGACGTGGCGGGCAAGGCCCTCAGCGTCATCGGTATCGGCCTCAGTGCGTACGTGACGTACGAGGACTGCAACGCCTATCACAACGGATCGGGATCGCTCTCCCAGTGCGTCGGCGACTCCGTCGGACTCGCGTTCGCGGTGGGCTGCCTCGCGGTGAGTGACGGCATTGGGTCGGTGGCCTGTGGCATGGTCGGCGCGGCCGTCGCCATCGTCATCTCGAAGTACGGTCCCCAGATCTACCAGGGGCTCTCGGATCTCTGGAGTTACACCGTTGAGGGCGCGCAACTCGCCTATCCCTACATTGAGGAGGGATTCAACGACGCGAAAACCTGGCTCACGGGAGCGTACGGCTCCGTTCGAGCGGGTATCGATCAAGGAGTCACCTCGGCGGTCAACTGGACCGAGAACGCCTACAACACCGCCGCGGGTGCCATCGTCACGGGCTTTGACACGCTCTCGTCGGCACTCTCCTCCGGATTCGAAAGCGCCCTGTCGACGCTGGAGCAGGCGGGCTACACCGCGGTGCAGATGGCGGACTACTTAAAGGGTGTCTTTGACGAGGGGATCCAGCAGGTTGCCGAGTTCTTGAACCAGTTGCAGTACGGCGCACAGGCCGTGATGTCCGCGCTCAAGAGTGCCTTCGCCGCAACCGCCGAGTTCGCGTCACAGGTGCTCAAGGATCTCGACTACACCGTGAACCAGATCGCCGGGGCCCTGAAGTCGGCCTACCAGTACGTTGATCAGGCCGTCGCCGAGGTCCTCCAGGGCTTGTCCTACGGCATCAACCAGATCGCCGGAGCACTGGAGTACGCGTTCTCGGAGGGGGCCGACGCGGTCGCTTACGTGCTCAACGCCCTCAACTACGCCATCGACGCGATCGCCGGAGCGATGCACACGGTCTTCGCCGAGATCGACACCGCACTGGTGGCGACCTTGAACTACATCGGGGCCACGCTCGCGCAGATCTCAACGGCTCTCCACGACGTGTACACCTACACGTTGCAGCAGATCGCCAATCTGTACAACGCGCTGAGCTACACCGCGACCGAGGTGGCGCAGGCGCTGTCGACCGCCTTCGGCGCGATCGACAGCGCGGTGGGCTCGATCTTGAAGGCCGCCGGCTACGCCCTCCAGGACATCGCGAGCGCGCTCCAGAGCGTCTTCACCGACGCCGCACAAGCCATCTCGTCAATTCTCAAATCGATCGGCTACGCCGCCAGCGAGATCGAGAGCTGGCTTTCGAACGTGCTGGGCGAGACCACGCAAGCCATCGAGAACATCCTCAGCGACATTGGCTTCTCGTCCGCGACGATCGACGCCATCGGCTCGGCGTTCCAGAGCTTCGGCAACGCGGTGGCCAGTGGATTCGAGTCGCTGGGCAACGACATCGCCTCGCTCTTTTGAGCGGGCCTAGCGAGGGAGCGCGATCGCGGGCGCGATGATGTCGTCCGCGATCGACTTCAAATACGAGTTGAACAGCGCCCCGATGACGACGGGTCCCGGGTGCACGACCTCGCCCGTCGTGGTGTCGGCGGCCACGGGGTACGCCATCGCGCCGTAACGACGACCGTGCGCGCGCGCGGCCCACTGACTCGCCACGTCGAACGTGCCGTCGGTGAGCGTCAACGCCACGGTGGCCGTCCCGGTCTGCAGGCCTGACGGCAGTCCACCCTTGTTGGCCGTCGCGTAGCGGCTGGCGGTGTCGAGGAAGTGGTCCAGCATCGTGAGGTCCAACGTCTCGGTGCCGAAGTCGGCCGCGACCACGAAGGTGTGCAGTCGCGACGCCATCCACCGCCACCGAAACTCTGAGGTGCGTCCGACGACGACCGTGCGGCCGCCGAAAGTGGCGTCCGAGATCGCGAAGCCGTGGCGGGCGAGGGCGCTTTGCACGTCGCCCAGGGCCTTAGTCGACATGGTCGCTCGCCGTGGGCAGGTCGGCGCCGTAGCGTGTCGCGAGCCGGGCGATGGTCGACGCGAACTCTGCCACTGTGGTGCGCAGGATCTCCGACACCGGCTCGATCGACGTGATCCGTCCCATGACCTGGCCACCGAGGGCGATTGACGCTTCGAGGTCGCCCCCGAAGTAGAGGTCCTGCACACGAGCGAATTCCGCCATGGACACCGAGTCGTCGTGTTCGAGTCGCGACGTGCGCTCCGTGCGCAGTGCGCGCAACGCGGGTGACGAGAAGCGGTTGAGAAACACGGTGTCCGTCTCGGCGGCGTTGACGAGGGCCTGCTTCCAGTTGTCGTGGACGGGAGACTCGCGCGAGGCAACCATGCGCGTTCCCATCTGCACGCCCTCGGCACCGAGGGCGAAGGCCGCGGCCATCGTGACCCCGTCAATGATGCCGCCCGCCGCAATGACCGGAACGTCGACGCGTTCACACACGAGAGGCAGGAGAACCATCGTGGCGACGTCGCGTGGATTCTTGAAGCCACCACCTTCACCGCCCTCCACCACCAGACCATCGACGCCCGCGTCCACGGCCTTGAGTGCCGCCCGGAGGGTTGGGACCACGTGGAACACGGTCAGGCCCGCGTCCTTCAGGGCCGCGGTGTAGCGCGTGGGGTCGCCCGCCGACGTCGTGACAAACGAGACGCCCTGGCTGACGACGAAGTCCACGATGTTGGGATCACGAACGAACGCCTGCGCGATGTTCACGCCGAACGGTCGATCGGTGAGGTCGCGCATCGCGGCGATCTCGCTCTTCACGGCGTCGAGTTCTCCCGATGACGTCTCGATGATGCCCATGCCACCCGCGTTCGAGACAGCGCTCGCCAAACTCCGTCGGGCAATCCACCCCATGGGGGCCTGCACGATGGGGATCTCGACCCCGAGCATCTCGGTGACGCGATTTCGTATCTCCACGCGGCCTCCTCGGTCGAACTAACGACGAAGGGTAGCGCCCGTGACGCAGGGACGAAGTCCCCTACCGCCCTCGCGGTCGTGTGAGGCACACTGGGACCGGAGGGCGGGACGTCCCGCGCCACGTCACGCGAGGGAGTGCCCATGGTCGAGTTGTCCGCAGGACGTGAGGATCTCGTTCGCTGGGTCGACTCTCGTCCCACGAATTACTTCGAGGGCGCCGACAACCTCCGTGAGGTGATCGCGTTGCGTGCCGGTCCCGAGATCGCCCGCGACGTGGACGACTGCCTGCGAACTTTCGGCGCGACTGTCGCCACGGTGCTGGAGCCCATCGTCGCCACCATGGAGCGCCACCGAACGCTGCCGGCGCTCGTCGCCTACGACGGTGTGGGTCGACGGGTCGATCGCATTGAGTTCCACCCGGACTATCACGTCGCCACCGGAGCGCTGTGGGGCGCCGGGGTGCTGACGACGAACGAGCGGCCCGCCGGCGTCGTCGAGGAGGCGGCCCTGTTCTATCTCCTGAGCCACGTCGGTGAGGGCGGCCTGGCGTGCCCCCTCGTGTGCACCTCCGGTCTCGGTCGTGCGCTGGCGCATCGCGGTTCGGTTGAGCTGCGCGAGCGCTACCTGTCGCGGGTGCGCACGAGTGACGCCGCGAACAGCCTGCGCGGCTCGCAGTTCCTCACCGAGGTCCAAGGCGGCTCCGACGTGGGCGCCAACGAGATGGTCGCGGTCCCGACGGACGACGGTGCGTACCTCCTGCGCGGAGAGAAGTGGTTCTGCTCGGTCGCCGACGCCGATCTCTTCGCGGTGACCGCGCGACCCGTGGGCGCACCGCCGGGGACGAGGGGACTCGGGTGTTTCCTCGTTCCGCGCACGCTCGACGGCGTGACGCCCAACGGATTCTCCATCCGACAACTGAAGGACAAGTTCGGCACCCGCTGTCTGGCGTCGGGGGAGTTCGACTTCAACGGTGCGGTCGGCTGGCCGATCGGTCCGGTCGAGGAGGGTTTTCACGTGGCGGTCGAGGAACTGTTGAACACGTCGCGCTGGCTGAACGCGGTGGGCTCGACCGGTCTCATGCGTCGGACGTACCTCGAGGCGTCGTCGTACGCCGTTCATCGTCGCGCGTTTCAGCGACCGATCGGCTCGTTGCCCCTTGTGCGCGACCAGGTGGCCGCGATCTTGGTCGAGGAGAATGCCGCCCTGGCGTCGACGATGGCACTGACGGCCCTGGTGGCGCGGTGCGAGGCGGGAACCGCCACGTCGCACGAGGTCGCCGTCCACCGCTTTCTCGTGAACGCCAACAAGTTCGTGACGTCAATCGCCGCGACGGACGTCGTGCACCGGGGTATCGAACTGCTCGGGGGCAACGGCACGATCGAGTCCTTCTCACCGCTTCCCCGTCTCTACCGCGACGCGGTGGTCTTTGAGAGTTGGGAGGGAACCCACAACGTCCTGTGCGCCCAGATCCACCGCGACGTGGTGCGACTGGGCGTGCTCGACGAGGTCGACGCATGGCTGCGCGACGAGTTGGCGTCAGCCCCGTCGGGCGACGGGGGCCTCGTCGCAACGCACCTCACCAACGTGATCGGTGCGATGCGCGCCACGCTGCACGAACCCGAGACCCACGCGGTGGCGTTTCGCGAGCTGGTGGTGCGACTGACGCGTTTGGTGCAGGACACCTGCCTCCTACGCGAGAGCGCGTCCGGATCGTCGCGCAAGGCGGCGGTCGCGCAGCTGTTCCTCGACACCCACGTCCAGCGCACCAGTGACGCTGCGACGCGCGCTCGCCTCGTGACACTCGCTCTCGGTGACGATCTGGGGTGACGTGTCGTCGGGCGTCACGGCGGTGCGTCACGGCGGTGCGTCAGATGATCTGGGGCGGTGCTCCGTCCGCGGCCAGGGGGTAGTTCTCCGCAGCCCACGCCTGCATGCCACCGTCGAGGTTGACCGTTCTGAATCCCTGCTCGGCGAGAAACGCCGCGGCCCGTGCGGAACGACCACCGGCGCGACAGACGCACACGATGGTGCGATCCCGCGGAAAGTCCTCGAGGCGATCAGGTACGTCGCTCAGGCGCACGTGGGTGGCCTGGGGCGCGTGACCGGCGAGCCACTCATCCTCTTCGCGCACGTCGAGCAGAAACGCCCCGTCACTGATCTCGGTGATGGCGTCCTCGACGCTCACATTGATGACCGGCTCACTCATCTTTCGTCCCCAACTTTCATCGGACCGTAACGGCGTCGTCGCCTCCGCACGCGAAACCTACTCGTATCCTTGCCCTATGCGTTCACTCGGCTCCCACCCCTCCGTTGACGTCGAGACCCTCCTTGGTGTGCTGGACGGCGACACCGCGTATCTGGTGGACGTGCGCGAACCCGACGAGTACGCCGCCTGGCACATACCGGGCGCCCACCTGATCCCCCTCGGCGAGCTGGCGGACCGCGTTGACGAGCTCCCGCGCGACAGACGACTCATCACGGTGTGCGCGAAGGGTCAACGGGCCGCCGAGGGAGCCGCGCTGCTCGCCGAACACGGCATCATGGCGGAGGTCCTGAACGGGGGCATGGACGCCTGGGGTCGCGCGTACGACGTCGTCGAGACCACGCTCGCCGGGGCCACCGTGGCGCAGATTCGCCGCCGCGGCAAGGGATGTCTCTCCTACGTGGTCGGAGACGGGACGCGAGCGGTGGTGATCGATCCGTCGACGGACGTCCAGATGTACCTCGACGTGGCCCACGCGCACGGTTTCACGATCACCCACGTGTTCGACACGCACCTGCACGCCGATCACCTGAGCGGTGCGCGCGAGCTCACCGCGATCACGGGCGCCACCTTGCTGCTCAATCCCGCGGACCCGTTCGCCTACGAGTTCACCCCCATCGTCGACGGACTGCGCGTGGAGATCAGTGCGACTCTCCACCTCACGGTTGCGGCGGTCACCGCCCCCGGTCACACGGAGGGCTCCACCGTGTACCAGTTGGGCGACGTCGCGTTGTTCACGGGCGACACCTTGTTTCTGGAGAGCGTCGGACGTCCGGATCTCGCGGATCAGGCGGAGCCGTTCGCCCACGCCCTGTACCGCAGCCTGCACGAGATCGTGCTGCCGCTCAGTGACGACCTGCTGATCCTCCCGGCGCACTACGGCGACGCCGTGACTGTCCGCGGCGGCGAACTCGTGACCAAGCGGCTCGGCGACCTGCGCCACTCGCTGCCGGCGTTGGCGTACGACGAGGACACGTTCGTGGCCTGGGCCATCGCGCGCGTGACGGATCGACCACCGAACTACGTCGAGATCGTCCGCTTCAACGCGGGTCGCTCAACCTTGTCACTCGAGGAACTGCAGCGACTCGAACTCGGACCGAATCGCTGCGCCATCGCGAGCTGAGCGAGCGGTTCAGGGAAACAGTCCCCGCACCTCAGTCGCTTCGGCGATCCGCTCGACGCCCGCGGCGATGGCGGCCTCGCGCAGATCGACCTTGAGCCGTTCGTGACGCGAGTAGACGAAGTCGAACGCGTGGCTCATGGTCTTTTCGAGTCGCTTCTGGAACAGCTCCTGCTCCCACATGAAACCCTGCAGATCCTGCGCCCACTCGAAGTACGACGCGACCACGCCGCCCGCGTTGGCCAGCACGTCCGGCACGACGGTCACACCGCGGTCGCCCAGGATGGCCGCGGCCTCGCCGGTGGTGGGGCCATTCGCCGCCTCCACCACGACCGACGCGGCGAGCGAGCTCGCGACGACGTCGGTGATCGCGCCGCCGAGCGCGGCCGGGATCGCGATGTCGCTGTCAATGGTGAAGAACTGGCTCGAGGGGACCTCGTCGGCGCCGGCGAAGCCGACGACGGAGTTGGTCTCGGTGAAGTGCTTGGTGAGCAGGTCCGGATCGATGCCGCCGGGGACGTGGATCGCGCCGTGGACGTCGGCGACGCCGACCACCAGGGCGCCGCGATCGGTGAGCAGTTTCACGAGCGGCGCACCGACCTTGCCGTAACCCTGCACGACGACGCGCTGGTCGCGCATGGACTTGCCCTGTCGCTTGAGCAGGGCCTCCGTGCAGATCGTCACGCCCAAACTCGTCGCGCCGGCGTGGCCGAGCGTGCCGCCAATCGACAGCGGCTTGCCGGTGACGATGCCGGGCACCGCGTGACCGCGCAGCATGGAGAGGGTGTCCATGATCCAACTCATCACCTGGGGATCGGTATTGATGTCGGGCGCGGGGATGTCGCGATCCGGACCGATCATCGAGGAGATGTCGAAGGCGTAGCGACGCGTCAGGCGCTCGAGTTCGCTGCGCGACAAGAGAGTCGGGTCGACGCGCACGCCACCCTTGGCCCCGCCGTAGGGAATGTTCACGACGGCGCACTTGATTGACATGTCGGCGCTGAGCGCGGCGATCTCGTCGACGTCCACGGTCGGGTGGAAGCGGATGCCTCCCTTGCCGGGACCGCGGGAGGTGTCGTGATGGATGCGCCACCCGGTGTACATGTTGATCGTGCCGTTGTCCATGCGCACCGGCACGGCGACCTCGAGAATCCGCTCCGGCGTGACGATGCGTTGGATGGTGCCCTCGTCGAGTTGCAGATGCTTCCCGGCCCGCTCGATCAACGCCACCACGTTGAGCCACGGATTGAACCTGTGCGGGACTGCTTGATCCGGTCGTGTGACCACGTTGTCACCACTCCTTCGTCGCTGGTGGGTTCTATGACCCGTACCGTCAGGCTAGGACAGCGCCGCGGCCCCCCGGCGTCATTGGTCCCGCCGTTTCTTGGTTACTATGCGATTCGTTCGTTCCACACGAGAGGGTTCCCATGAAGATTTCCACCATGATGAGTTACGCCGGCGGATTCAAACAGGCCGCTCACCAAGTCACCGAGATGGAAAAGGCCGGACTCGATCTGGTGTGGGTCGCCGAGGCCTACGGATTCGACGGCCCCTCGCTCATGGGTTACCTCGCGGCGCTCACCGACACCGTCGAGATCGGCGCGGCGATTCTGCCCATCTACACCCGCACCCCGACGCTCATCGCCATGACCGCCGCCGGCATCGACGCGTTGAGCGACGGTCGGTTCCACCTCGGCCTCGGCGCCTCGGGGCCGCAGGTCATCGAGGGCTTCCACGGCGTTGCCTACACGAACCCCCTCGGGCGCACGCGCGAGATCATTGACATCTGTCGCACCACGTGGAAGCGCGAGGAGCCCCTCACCCACAGCGGCAAGAACTACACGCTGCCGCTGCCGGCCGATCAGGGGACCGGGCTCGGCAAGGCGCTCAAGATCATCGCGCATCCGGTGCGCAGCGAGATCCCGATCTGGGTGGCGTCGCTCGGCGAACAGAACGTCACAATGACCGCGGAGCTCGCCAACGGGTGGCTTCCGATCATGTACATCCCCGAGCGCGCGGCGGACGTGTGGGGAGCGTCGCTCGCGGCGGGCTCGGCCAAGCGTGACCCGGCCCTCGGGGAGCTCATGGTCTCCGCCGGCGGGATGCTCGCGATCGGCGAGGGCGACGACGTGATCAAGCTGCGTGACCTCAACCGCAAGTCCATCGCGCTCTACGTCGGGGGCATGGGCGCGCGGGGCAAGAACTTCTACAACGAGCTGGCGCAGCGCTACGGCTACGAGAAGGAGGCCGCGATCATCCAGGACCTCTATCTCTCCGGCAAGAAGGCCGAAGCCGAGGCCGCCGTGCCCGAGGAGTTCTGCGAGCTCACGACGCTCTGTGGTCCGCAGAGCTACGTCGCCGAGCGCATCGCGGCGTTCAAGGAGGCCGGCGTGACGCACCTTCAGGTCCACCCGGTCCCGATGGCCGGACAGAGCGCCGCGTCGCTCATCGAGACGGTCAAGTCACTCGCGTCATAGCGAACTCACGGGGTCGTCGCCCGTACGGTGACGTCCACCACGAACCAGGGGGACCACGTGCCGACAGTCGCCGCGAACGGAGTTGAGATCTACTACGAGCAGGTCGGTTCGCCGACCTCGGCCCCGCTGCTGCTCATCTCTGGCCTGGGCGCTCAGATGAGCAGTTGGCAGGAGGGCTTTCTCGCCCGGCTCGCGAACGCCGGGTTCTGGGTGACGATCTACGACAACCGCGACGTGGGCCTGTCGACGTGGCTCGACGACCTGGGCGTCCCCGATACGGCGGGCATTCTCGCGGGCACCACGCCGGCGCCCTATCTCCTCTCGGACATGGCCAACGACGGCGCCGCACTCGTGCGGGCGCTCGAGCTCGGACCCGTCCACGTCGTCGGGGTGTCGATGGGCGGCATGATCGCCCAGCAGTTCGCCATCGATCACCCGGATCTGACGCGCTCGCTCACCTCGATCATGAGCACGCCGGCGGCGAACGTCGTCGGTCAGCCAACGCCCGAGGCTCTGACGACTCTGGTCCAGCCCCGCAGCGAGGAGTTCGAGGAGTTCATGGTCGAGGAGTACGCCGCCTGGCGGCTGACGGCCGGGAGTCGCTACCCACTCGACGAGGAGTGGATCCGCCAACAGGCGGCCGACGCCTGGAGCCGCGGTCGCAACGCCGACGGCGTGGCGCGCCAGCTGGCCGCCGTCGTCGCGTCCCCGGATCGTCGGCCACTGTTGGCGTCGGTCACCGCGCCCGCACTCGTGATCCACGGGCTGGAGGATCCCCTCGTGACACCCTCGGGGGGTGAGGCGACCGCCGCGGCGCTGGCGAACGCGACCTACGTCACCTACGAGGGCGTCGGCCACTACCTCCCCGCGGAGATCTGGGACGACGTCATTAGCCAGATTGTGACCGTCAGTCAGCTGACGTCGGACTGAGTCCGGCCGCGGGCGCCGCGTCGCGGCCACCCGACTCGAGCCAGGCCGCGTACATGCCGGCGTAGACGCCACCGGCGCGCACCAGTTCGGTGGGGGTGCCCATCTCCAGCACGCCGCCGTGGTCGATGACGACGATGCGGTCGGCTCGTTGCGCCGTCGTGAGGCGGTGGGCGATGAGGATGGCGGTGCGACCTTCGAGAACGCGGTCGAGCGCGCGCTCGATCACCGTCTCGCTCTGGAGATCGAGGGACGACGTCGCCTCATCGAGCACCATGACGCGCGGACGAGCGAGGAAGGCGCGCGCGAGGGCCAGGAGTTGGCGCTCGCCCGCCGAGAGAGTCTGACCGCGTTCGTGCACGATCGTCTCGATCCCGTTGGGCAGTCGTTCGACCAGGTCACGCAACCCCACGACGTCCACGGCCTCTTCAATCTCGGCGTCGGTGATGTCGTGGCGCCCGAAGGCGAGGTTGGTGCGGATCGACCCGGCGAAGAGGAAGGGCTCCTGGGGCACGACCCCGAGCTGGCTGCGCAGCGAGCGGATCGTGACGTCGCGCAGGTCGATTCCGTCGAGCAGGATCCGTCCACTCGTCGGGTCGTAAAAGCGCGTGACCAACTTGGCCATTGTCGACTTGCCCGCGCCGGTCGGTCCGACGAAGGCCACCGACTCTCCGGGGGCGATCTCCAGGCTCACGTCGTGCAGGACGGGCTTGGCGGGGTCGTAGCCGAAGGTCACGTGGTCGAACGTGATGCGTCCGTCGATCGGCGGCATCGTCGCGGCGTCGGGCGTCTCGTCCACCGACGGGGGAGTCTCGAGGAGTTCGCGCAGGCGAACGATCGAACTGCGGCCCTGCTGGAGGAGGTTGTACTGCTGGACGAGCAACTGGATGGGCTGGAAGAAGCGACTGAGGAAGGAGAAGAACACGACGAGCACGCCGATGGTCATCTGCTTGTGGAGAAGGAGGTTGCCACCGATCCCGAGGATCAGCGCCTGCCCGAGAATGCCGATCATGATGGTGGCCGGTCCGTAGACGGCGTTGACGCGACCGGTGTACATGTTCGCGTCGCGATACCACCCGATCACGTGTCGGTGATTCTTGATGTTGCGGTTCTGGCGATTGTTGGCCGTCACGACGCGGATTCCGTAGAGCGACTCGGAGAGGTCGCTCAACACGCCGGCGATGCCGTCGCGGCTGCGCAGGTAACCCTTGGAGGACGAGTGGTGAAACCAGATCGTGAGCGCCAGCAGGATCGGAATGACCAACAGCACCGTCCAGGCCGCCAGCACGGGGCACAGCACGAACATGATGATGAGCATCACGATCATCGTGAGACCCTGCACGGCGAACGACGTGATCCCGTCCTGCAGGAGCTGCTGGAGATTCTCGATGTCACTCGTCATCCGGCTCATGAGGACGCCGGCCTTCTCGTCGGTGAAGAAGTCGAGACTCAGTCGCTGGAAGTGGGTGAAGACACGGATGCGCAGGTCGTGCATGACCCGAGACGCCAAGCGACCCGTCACGTTGACTTGGTAGCGCTGCATGAGTGCGCCCGCACCCGCGAGCGCCAGGTACGCGATCGAGCAGTAGACGACGACGGCGAAACTCTTGTGTCGCCCCGTCATGCCGTTGTTGATGGCGTATCCCGTGAGCAGTGGTCCGGCGATCATGGTGAAGCTGATCAACGCCACGAGTCCAGTGCCCGAGACCACCATGCGCGGGTACGCGCGCAGCATCCGCACCAGAGTCAGCGGCTTCGTTTCCGCCTCGCTGGGCAGCTGGGTGAAGGTGAGGTTCGCGGGCTCGTGCTCGGGTTCGGTCGCGACGATCTTGTTGACGCCGTCCATGAGCTCGCTCGGGATGCCCCCGAACGGCAGGCCGCTCGCCGCACCCGTGTGCCCGCCGCCGAAGCCGCCACCGACCATGCCGCCGCCCCAACCCATCAGGACTCCTCCGACGTGGTCTGGGCGAGCACCTCGGCGTACAGGGGCGTCGTCGCGAGCAACTCCTCGTGGGTCCCCGTCGCGTAGGCGCGTCCGTCCTCGATGAGAATGACGCGACTCGCCAGGGCGATCGTGGAGATGCGGTGGGCGATGACGATCGTGGTGCGGTGCGCCAGCAGGTGCGTGAGCGCCTCGTGGATCTCCGCCTCGACGTGGACGTCGATGGCGCTCGTGGCGTCATCGAGGATGAGGATCGGCGGGTTGACGAGCAGCGTGCGCGCGATCGCGATGCGCTGACGCTGGCCACCCGAGAGCGTGTAGCCGCGCTCGCCGACCACGGTGTCGTAGCCCTCGGGAAGCTGGACGATGAACTCGTCCGCGTTGGCCGCCTTCGCGGCCGCCTCGACCTCTTCGAGGGTGGCCGACGGACGTCCGTAGGCGATGTTCTCGCGGATCGACACGGAGAAGAGGAACGGCTCGTCGAGCACCATGCCGACCGTCTCTCGCAGTGACGGCAGCGTCAGGTCACGGATGTCGTGTCCGTCGATGGTGATCGCCCCACCGGTGACGTCGTAGAAGCGATTGATCAGTCGCGCGATCGTGGACTTGCCCGATCCCGTTCGTCCCACGATGGCGACAGTCTCGCCGGGCGTCACGTGGGCGGTGAACCCCGACAGGATCGGGGGGCCACTGCCGTAGGCGAAGTCCACGTCCTGGAACGAAATGTCGCCCGTCGCGTCGATTAGGTCAAACGCACCGGGACGTTCGACGATGTCGGGGTTCTCGTCGAGGATCTCGAAGATCCGCTCGGCGCTGGCTTTGGCGCGCTGACCCATCATGACGAGCTGGCCCATCATCATGAACGGAGCCTGCAGGATCAGCAGATACATGTTGAACGCGACGATCTCGCCGACCTGGATGTCGCCCTGGATGACCATCCACCCACCGAAGAGCAGCACGAGCGCCAACCCGAGCTGGGGCAGGTTCTGGACCAGCGGCGTGTACTGTCCGCGAATCTCGGCGTCCTTGATGTAACTCCACGCGACCTTCTCGGCCGCGTCGGCCATGCGATTGATCTCGGACTCTTCTTGGGCGAAGGACTTGACGACGCGCACGCCGTTCACGTTCTCGTCGACGATGGTCGCCACGTCGGCCAGACGCGACTGGGTGATCCAGGAGATGGGGAACATCATCTGGCGCATGCGAACGCTCACGACGTACAAGAACGGCATCACGACCATCGCGATCAGGGCCAGCTTCCAGTCGATGGCCAACATGATCCCGAACGCGATGACGCCCGCCGAGCACTGGACGAGGATCAACGGTGCGAACGTGGAGTACATCTGGACGCTGCGGATGTCGCTGTTGGCGCGGCTGATCAACTGGCCGGACTGCACGCGGTCGAAGAAGCTGAACGACAGCCACGTCAGGTGTTCGTAGATGAGCGAGCGAAGGTCGGCCTCGACGTTGTACGCGGTGTAAAAGACGTACTGCCGCGACAGGACGCCCGTCGCGCCGGAGAGGAGTCCGAGCACGATCAACGTGATCACCGACTGGTGCAGGAGGTGCGAGTGCACCATCACGTAGAGCGTGCTGTTGAGCAGGGGAGACTTCGGATTGCGCGGGAAGTCACGGTCGATGGCGTGGGCCAGGACGATCGGAACGACCATCTGGAAGATCAGACTGATGAACGAGAACACCACCGCGACCGAGAAGGTCAGGCGGTGCGAGGCGATCACGGGCAGGATCCGTCGCCACCACGGCTGGGAGGCGTCGCGCAGGATTTGTGCGCGCGGACCGGGGTATTTGGAGCGGACGCCCCCTAGGGGATTGACTTCATCGTCGGAGTTGGTGCTCGATTCTGTTCGCACCAACGCATCCCCCACTCGTGAGAGCCTACAGGTCGCCCGTCACCCTCTCGACGGCTCGCGCCACGCGGGACGGGGAAACGGGTCGCCGTCGCGCACGATCTCCTCCACGAGACGCGCCGCCTCGAGCAGTCGCCACTCCTCGTACGGTCGCGCCACCATTGCGAGGGCGACCGGGAGACCGTCGCAGAGTCCCACCGGCACTGCCATGATCGGCCACCCGGCGATCGCCGCGGGCATGGTCACGCAACTCGCGGAGTTGACGGGGTGTCCGCTCACGACGAGGTCGCTCTTCCACGCCGGCACGAAGCCCGCCGAAAGCAGAATATCGACGCCCTCGAAGGTCGGAACGAGGCACTCGGAGAGCGCCCACTCGAGGTTGCGCGCTCGCGCCTCTCCGTAGTCGGGACCGCGCCGGCCACCTGAGGCGACCGCCATCTCGAGCAGTTCGTGACCGAAATACGGCATCTCCACCTCGCGGTGACGGTCCTCGAACGCGATCACGTCGGCGAGGGATCTCACGCCCTCGCCGTCTCGGTGGTGCAAATACGACGACAGGTCGTCGCACAACTCCGCGACGAGGACGGTCAGCTCGTCGCGGGACTCCTGGTCGCCCGGTGTCGGTGGCTGCCGGTCGGTGATGGAAAGTCCCCCCGCTCGCAGTCGCGCCACGGCGTCAGCGATGATCTCGTCGGTCCGGGGGTGCCCGCTCTGCCAGGTCGTGGCGACGGCGAACGTCGAGGGTTCGCCGCGTCCACCGGGAGGCTCCTGGTTCGCGAGCACGCCGAACAGCCGGGCGACGTCATCGACGCCGCGACCCATCGGGCCGGGACTGTCCTGACTCGCGCTGATCGGCACGACGTGCTCCGTGGGCACGACGCCGACCGTGGGCTTCAGACCCACGACCCCGGTGAGCGAGGCGGGACAGACGATTGAGCCGTCGGTCTCGGTCCCCACACTGAGGGGAGACAGGCCGGCCGCGACGGCGGCGCCCGACCCGGACGAGGAACCGCCCGCGGAACGATCCAGCGCCCACGGATTGGCCACCAGACCGCCGGTCGCGGACCAGCCGCTCGACGACCTCGTCGAGCGCATGTTCGCCCACTGGCTGAGGTTCGTCGATCCGAGAACGATCGCCCCCGCCGCGCGCAGCCGCGTGACGAGGGGCGCGTCGGTCGCGGGCCGGCCCACGAGTGACGTGGACCCGGCGGTGCCGGGGAGTCCCCGCGCTTCGATGTTGTCCTTCACGAGCACGGGTATCCCGTGCAGTGGTCCGTCGGCGCGACTGTGGCGACGTTCGTCGTCGCGCGCGGCGGCGTCGTCGAGGGCGTCCTCACTGACCGCGGCCAGGGATCGCAACGCGATGGTCGTGTCGGCGCCGTCGATCGCGTTCGCCCGCGCGAGCAGGCTCTCGACGAGCGTCACCGAGTCGAGGGTGCCCGCCGAAAATCGCTCGTGGATCTGGCGCACGCTGAGGTACGCCACCTCTTCGCTGGCCGGATGGGGATCAACGCTCACGCTTCAGCGACTACCCGGTCACCATCGCGAGGGCGAAACCGTCGTAGCCCTTCGCCCCGACGGTCTGCAGCGCCGTCGCGGTGAGACGCGGATGCGAACCGAGCAGGGCGAGGACGTCTCGCGAGCCCGCCACGTTGGGGTCGGCGCCATCACCGTCGAGCACCGAACCGCCGCGCACCACGTTGTCGACGACGATGAGCGCGCCCGGCCGGGCGAGCGCGACCGCGTGCTCGACGTACCCGGGGTTGTTGGCCTTGTCGGCGTCAATGAAGGCGAGGTCGACGCGACCCGCGATCGACGGGTCGTCGTGAAGGCCGGGCAACGTGGCCAGGGCCGGCCCGACACGGATCTCGACCTTGTCGTCGTAGGTGACCGTCGCCAGATTCTCACGGGCGACCTCTGCGTGATGGGGATCGATCTCCAAGGAGACGACCCGTCCCGACGGACCAAGGCCGCGACAGATCCACGCGGCGCTGTAGCCGCCGAGCGTGCCGACCTCGAGGACGACCTTCGCCTCGGTGACGCGCGCGAGCAACTCGAGGAAGCGGCCGAAGACGGCCGTGACCTGGATCTCCGGGAGTCCGGCGTCGCGCGAGCGCGCGACGAAGTCACCGAAGGGGTCCTCACCAATGGTGGCGGATTGCAGGAACGTGTCGACATCAAATTCGCGTTGTGGCATGAGATGAGGTCTAGGCGACTTCGTGAAGCGTGTCAACTGGCCGCGTAGGGTAAAGAGGTGTTCACGCTGCTCGTCGTTGACCATCCGCTGATCGCGGACAAGGTGCGCGAGTTGCGTGACAAGACCACCGCGAACGCCGACTTCCTGCGACTAGCCGAAGAGGTGACGCGCTTTCTCACCTACGAAGCGTTTCGCGACGTGCCCACCACTACAACGACGGTCGACACGCCCGTGGTCGACGCCGCGCCGGCGCTGCGCGTGGACCGTGAGTACCTCATCGTGCCGATCCTGCGCGCCGGGCTCGGCATGAGTCCCGCGGTCCAGGCGGTCCTGCCTCAGCACCGCGTGTGCCTCGTTGGTCTGCGCCGCAACGAGTCAACGTTGCAACCCGACATCTATCTCGACGGCCTTCCCGGGTCGCTCAACGGGGTGTCCGTCGTGATCTGCGATCCGATGCTCGCCACGGGGGGCTCACTCACGCTGGTTCTCGACATGCTGCGCGAGCGCGGGGCGGCGGACGTGACGGTGCTGTGCCTGATCGCGTCGTCGCCCGGTGTTGCCTACGTGCGACATCGCCACACCGAGGTCCGTATCGTGTGCGCCGCGCTCGACGCGGAGCTGACCGAGGCGGGGTACATCACCCCGGGCCTCGGCGACGCGGGGATCGACTGTTCGGTCCACCCGCGACCTGATCAGCGCCCGATGTCCTCGTCCCACACGGCGGGAACTCCCGGATGAAGTCCGCGAGCAGGGTGACACAGGCCGGATCGTCGAGAACGAGGATCTCGACGCCGAGGTCGCGAAGCCACTCGTGTCCGCCGTGGAAGTTGGTGCTCTCGCCGATGACGACCGCTCCGATGTTGAACTGACGCACGAGTCCCGAGCAGTACCAGCACGGCGAGAGTGTCGTCACCATCACGCAGTCGGGGTAGTCCCGACGCCGACCCGCGTTGCGAAACGCGTCGGTCTCGGCGTGGACTGACGCGTCGTTGTCTTGGACGCGGCGATTGTGCCCGGCGCCGAGCAACGTGCCGTCGCGTCGAAACAACGCGGCGCCGATGGGAATGCCACCTTCGGCGAGGCCGAGTCGCGCCTCGGCCACGGCGACGTCGAGCATGACGGCCGCGTGCTCGCGCGTGAGCGGTGGGACAGAGGAGTTCGTCACGGACCTCAGTATGCTCGACCCCCGTGGGTTCGAGAGCGTACGCGGTGGAGATCGGAACCCAACACGTTGACCTCCCTCTCGTCCCGCTCGGTGACTCGCTCACGCTTGCGCTGCTCATCACGGTCGACATGGGACTCGCCTTCTTGGACCAGGCGGGACAGGAGTTGGCGGACCTCTTGCGCCCCTACGACGTGGAGATCGTGGCCACCGTGGCCACGATGGGTATTCCCGTCGTCATCGAAGTGACGCGCTACCTCGGACTCGACCAGTACGTCGTGTTGCACAAGACGCCCAAGATCCACCTCGCCGACGCGGTCACCGAGCCCGTGCGCTCCATCACGACCGCGCACGAACAACGGTTGCTGTTTGACCGGGCGCGCATTGCGTCGGTGGCCGGAAAGCGGGTCGCGATCGTCGACGACGTCATCTCGACCGGGGCCTCGACCGGCGCGGCGCTGCGACTGCTGCGCGGTGTCGGTGCCGAGGTCGTCGCGATCGGAACTCTCGTCACCGAAGCGTCACTGTGGCGGTCCGCGTTGGGCGAGGACGCCGCCAAGGTGCGCGCTCTGGGTTCAATCCCGGTGTTTCGTCCCGACGGCCAGGGTGGGCTCGTCGAGGACTGGACCGGGTGACGACGGGCTAGGAGAACAGCTCCGGTTCGAGCTCCACGTTCCCTTCTTGCACCTGACGCTTCGTGTAGCCCGTGGCGAGGTCGAGCAGGAAGTAGATCAGGCCGGAGAGGATGATGCCCGCCGGTACCGAGAAGTCAGCGCCGCCGTACCAACCGGCGGTGCAGGTACCGGTCGGCCAGCTCCCCGGCGCAGGCTCCGCCGAAGTGGTTCGACACGGCGTCATCGAGTGAAACGGGAAGTTGCTCGGCGGCGGAGCCTTGGAGAAGCACATCGTGCCGCGATCATGCCGACGACGAACGCGATAATCGCGTTCCAGTTGATCCCGCCTCGCGCCGAAGTAGAGGCCCACGGTCGGTGCGCTGGAGTTCGGCGGGGTTGTACCGGTACCGGCGCAGCAGCCAGTCGGGATCAAGATCCCGAGCCAGGGGGCGATCCAGATGATGATGACGCCGACGAACTCTTTCATGTAGAGCGAGAAGGTCGACCGGAACGTGGCCCAGATCGTCAGTCCGCAGGCGATGATCGCTGTCGAGCACCACCGCCTGATAGCGCTTGAGTCGCAGCCCCATGGCCTGGAGCGAGACCCCCGACGAATACAGGTCGAGTGAGTTGATCGCGAACAGCTGCGCGATGGCGAACACGAGGAAGATGGCCACGACACCAACTGGGGAATGTAGTGCTGCGGTGGACGGAACGCTCGAACGGGTTGTTGCCGTTCCATTAAATGATCTGTGCCGTTGGGGACAAGAAGGTGAAGGTCAGCGCGCCGAGGGTCATCATCACGATCTCGGGCAGCGCGGTCCGCGAGGAAGACCACCCCGACGTAGCGACCACTTCTTGGCCTCACGCGGGACGTAGCGCGTGTAGTCGTTGCCGCACTCGGTCCAGCCGAGTCCCGACAGGGCGATCTACGAAGGCGAGACCCGCCGTGTAGAGCTCCCAGCCGGGAAGCCGAACGAGGCGATGCTCGGTGTTGCCGTGCTTGACCGCGTAGATGGCCGAAGAATGAAGAAGATGGAGCGTCGAACGGAATGATCAGCGCTCGCAGCACCTTGACCATGGTCGCGTGCCCGAAGTAGGGCATGACCGCCTGGACGGACGCCGCCAGGATGATGAAGATCACCTTGGCGGTGCTGTTGACGTGCAGACCGGCCATCTGGGAGAGCACGATGGCGGCCCCGACGATCAGGATCAGCCCCTCGGCCTCAAAGCCGAGCTGCGTGATCCAGTTGAAGAAGCTCATCAACTTCGAGCCGTGGGTTCCAAAGGGCGCTCGCGTGATCGCGAAGGCCGTCGTGCCCGTTTCGGGTCCCTGCAGCGACGCCAGTCCAAGCAGGAGGAACGAGAGATTGCCGATCACGATCAGGCTCATGGCGACGGGGAAGCTGAAGCCGAATCCCATCAACAAGGCGCCGTAGATGAAGTACTCGACGTTGAGCGCCGATCCGGCCCAGAGCGCGCCGATGTTGCGGGGCGTCGCCCACCGCTCGGACTCGGGGACAAAATCAATTCCCCGGAGTTCGACGTGGAACGCCTGATCCTCGAGGGGTAGGTCAGAACTCGAGTCGATCGTTGAAGCCACAGATTCCTCCCTTGGATGTCACCACCGCGATGACGGGCCCGACGCCACCTCGACACGCGGTCTCTCGCAGTTTTGCGGAGCGCGCGCCCAAAAGAGTGGATAGGTCCGCGAGGGGCCCTTGCTAGCGTGAGCGGCCGTGAGTTCAACCGAGCCCCTCGTCCGCGCAGCCCATCTCACGAAGAACTTTGGGGAGTTCTGCGCCGTCGACGGTATTGAGTTCGTCGTCGAAGCCGGACAGAGCTTCGGCTTTCTCGGACCCAACGGCGCGGGCAAGACCTCGACGATGCGCATGGTGTCCGCGGTGTCGACGCCCACCAGCGGTGAGTTGACGATCTTCGGACTCGACCCGAAGCGTGACGGTCCCCTCATCCGGTCGCGCCTCGGCGTCGTGCCCCAGGAGGACACGCTCGAGCTCGAGCTGACGGTGATGGACAACCTGATGATGTTCGGTCGGTACTTCGATCTGCCGCGCAAGGTCATTCGCGAGCGCGCGCTCGAACTTCTCGAGTTCACGCAGCTCTCGGAGCGAGCCAAGGACAAGTGCGACAACCTGTCTGGGGGGATGAAGCGTCGACTGACGATCGCGCGCAGTCTGCTCAATCAACCCGAGCTGCTGGTCCTCGACGAGCCCACCACGGACTTGACCCCCAGGCGCGCCACCTGCTGTGGGAGCGGCTTACGTCTGAAGAGTCAGGGCGTCACCTTGATCATCACGACGCACTACATGGACGAAGCCGAGCACTGTGTGACCGTTCGTGGTCATGGACCACGGTCACATCGTCGCCGAGGGTGCGCCGCGAGAGTTGATCACGCAGCACTCGACGCCGCGAGGCGCTGGAACTGCGTTTCGGCATCGGGAGTCGGACCTGCACGTCGCCGACTCACCGGGCTCGCCGAGCGCCTCGAAGTGCTGCCGGACCGCGTCTGCTTCTACGTCCACGACGGCGACGAGGCGCTGCGTGCGGTGCACGCATCCGGGCTCGCGCCCACGAGCGCGTCGTGCGACGCTCCACGCTCGAGGACGTCTTCTGGCACCTCACCGGTCGCACGCTGGTCGACTGATGTCCACCACCGACGCGGCGACCTCCGACTTCGGCCACCCCCGGATGGCCGACCTGGTATCGCGCACTGCGGTACCACGCGGCGTTCTACCGCCAGACGTGGCGCGCCTCGGTGATCAGCAGCTTCTTGTTTCCCATCCTCTATCTCGCCTCGATGGGCATCGGCGTGGGCCACCTCGTGACCGCGCACACCGGCACGATCGAGGGCCACTGTACCTGCAGTTCGTCGCGCCGGACTCCTCGCGATCACGGCGATGCAGCTGGCCGCGGGGGAGTCCATGTGTGGCGGTGCTCGGTGCGGTGAAGTGGGTGCGACCTACCACGCGGCGGTGGCGACACCGCTCTGAACCCGAGGACGTGGTGACGGGCAAGCTCGGCTGGGTCGGATCCGACTTCTCCTGACCGCGGCGGTCTACACGGTGATCATCACCCTCTTCGGAGCGACGACCTCGTGGTGGGCGCTCGGACTGCCCTTGTTGGCCTGCTGACGGGACTGGCCTTCGCGGCACCCCGACCGCGTACGCGTGCACTGCCGAACTCCGACGCGCCGTTCACGATGATCTTCCGCTTCCTCATCGTGCCGATGTTCCTCTTCTCGGCGACCTTTTATCCCGTGAGTGCGTACCCGCCAATCTGCGCTGGATCGTGCAGCTGATGCCCCTGTACCACGGTCGCGTTGGTCGCACGCTGGCGTTCGGCTCCGGGCTGTTCTGGCCGACTCTCGCCCACGTGGCGGTCCTCGTCTCCCTCGCGTCGGTGGGCTACCTCATGGCCCGGCGCAACATGCGCCGCCGAGTTGGTCGACTGATGACGATCTCTTGCGGGTGGTTCCCGAGTGGCGATTCGGCTCCGGCGCGCCGTGCGGATCCTCGAGCGCAACGCCATGGCGTACCGGCGCCAGTGGCTGGTGCTGGTCTCGGGGTTCTTCGAGCCCCTGTTCTATCTCCTCAGTCTCGGGATCGTCTCAATCATCTGATCGGTCCCATGACGGTGGGCGATCAGGTCATCACCTACGCCGCCTTCGTCGCTCCGGGCATGTTGGCGACGTCCGCCGATGAACGGCGCCATCATCGACTCGATCTACAACACGTTCTTCAAGTTGAAGATCTCGCACGTCTACGAGCGGTCCTCGCGACGCCTCGACGTGAACGACGTCGCCCTCGGTGAGGTGCTGTGCGTCGCTGACGCGCGGGACCTTGTACTCCGCGTCGTTCATTGTCTGCATGGTGATTCTGGGCGACTATCACTCGCCGTGGGTGGTGCTCTGTCTGCCCGGCGCGATCCTCAGCAGTTTCGCCTTCGCCTGCGTGGGTCTGGCCGCGTGTACGTGGATCCGCAGTTGGCAGGACTTCGACGCCGTGGCGTTGGTGCAACTGCCGACTTCCTGTTCTCGGGGACGTTCTTTCCCATCTCCCTGTATCCGCACTGGCTCGCGATCATCGTGGCCTGCTCCCCGCTCTATCAGTCGGCCGCACTGCTCAGAGGATTCTCCCTGGGCGTCTTCTCGTGGACGATGATCGTGCACGTCGCCTATCTCGCCGCGATGGGGTGCCTCGGACTCGCCATCGCGAACAAACGGTTCCGTCGCATCCTGGCGCCCTGACATGTTCAGGGCCCGCGCGTTCGAGGTCGTCGTCGCCACGTCCACGATTTCTTACGTTGTCGCGCCACAATTAGCGCACTCTTAGCGCTCTCCCACGTCGTTCTCACCGCCGCTGTCGAAACTGTTGCGCGTTCGAGACCGTCTCGAATGAGCAAAGGAGTGACCATGTATCGGACCAACAAGAAGAAGTTGCTGAAGCGGGGAGCCGCGGCCACCCTCGTGGCGGGTGTGCTCGCGGGTGGCGCTGCCACCATCGCGTCCGCGTCGACAACTAGTGCCCACACCACTCACCTCGCGCCGCTCGCGCGACCGCGCGACGGAGCGCCTCCGGGAGGCCCCGGAGGCCCCTTCGGACCCCCGGGAGCCCAAGGAGTCGTGAGCGCCGTGAGCGACTCCGCACTCACCATCACGACACCGCACGGATCCGTCACGTACACGATCTCGTCGGCGACCGCGGTGCGCGAAGATCAGTCCACGCTCAGCCTCGGTGACGTCGTCGTCGGTGATCACGTGCAGGTGGTGACCTCGTCCCCAACGTCCACGGCGGCGACCACGATCGCGATCGAGCTCCCGCGCGTTGGGGGGAAGGTGATCTCGGTGGACTCCACGACCATCGTGGTGTCCGACGCGTTCGGCTTCTATCGAACCATCGCGGTCTCACCGTCCACGACCTACGAGAAGGGCTCGTCGACCGGCACCGCGAGTGACGTCACCGTCGGATCCTTCATCAGCGCCGAGGGCTCGGTCGGGAGTGATCACACGACACTGATCGCGACGTCCGTCACGATCGGTGCGCCGAGCGGCGCCCCCGGCGCTGGCGATCTCTCGGGACCTCCCCCGATGCCGGGGGCGTGACATGAGTCGCGCACCCCAGCAATCAACGGCCTTTTCGGCCCCCGGCGACCGTTCTCGCCGGGGGCCGCTCGCCCCCGGCGAGCGTCCCCCGGGCCCCGACAGTGACGGTCGACAACCACAAATCTCGATTGTGCAAAAAATCACAGGGGCCGCTCTTGTGACTTCGCCCGAAGTCGATATAGTTCGCCCTACGACATCATCCAAGGGGGAGATGTCGAAGAGCGGGAACGCAGTTCTCGGCAATGAAGGGGGAGTCGTGCCAAATACGTACGATCGTCGAACATTCCTTACTCACTCGGCGGCAACGGTCGGCGGTGTCGCAATGGCCGGTACGGTCGTTGACGCGATGCTCGACGGTGTTGCCGGCGCGTGCCGGTTCGCCGGGCATCGGCAGTGGCTCGCCCAAGACGGGTGGAACGCTCACTGTTGGTATTGAGTCCGACGCGCCCAAGGCCTCGACGTTTACCGGTTCCACCGGCAAGCTCGACGCTGCGGGCTTCTGTGTCGCGAACGCGGTCTTTGACTCGTTGTTCCTGACGCCGAAGAACGGTCAGATGCCGTTGCTGCCGAACCTGGGTCTCACCATTGCCGGTTCGAGCGGCTCCGCGGGCGCCTACACGGTGTGGGACGTCACGTTGCGCCAAGGTGTCACCTTCCACGACGGCAGCGACTTCAACGCGGACGCCGTGGTCTCGAACTTCGCTGCCGCCGCGGCCAACGCGACGGTCGGCTCGGCCATCAACCCGTTGATCAAGAGCTGCACCAAGACGGGCGACTACTCCGTGCAGTACGAGACGAAGATTCCGTTCTACAACTTCCCGTACATCCTGTCGGAGTCCCAGATTGCCTACATGGCCAACCCGAAGATGTTCGGGACATGGACGACGGGCCCCTCGGGAACCGGACCGTTCAAGTACGTGTCGTGGAGCGTCGGGACCCAGTCGCAGTGGACGAAGAACAACAGCTACTCGGCGCAAGGACGCGTCGGGCAATGCCCTGCCGTACCTGGCCGGCATCACGTTCAAGACCATTGCCGAGCCGTCGGTTCGTCTGACCGCCCTGAAGACCGCGTCGATTGACGTCGGCATCTTCACCGACGGAACGTCGATCAAGTCCATCGAGTCCGGTGTGACCTCGAAGGGTGCCAAGTGCCCGTACATCTCGAGCTTCAACAGCATCGTCCAGCCGTCGCTGAACATGATCATGTGCAACACCACGGGTCTCGACCTGTTCGGTGTGGCCGGAACCCAGCAGAAGAACTCCTCTGGTAGCTGGAAGGCCGGTGCCAAGTCGCCGATCGCGGACGTTCGCATCCGCAACGCGCTGGCTCTCGCCATCAGCACCGAGGGATACCTGAAGGGCATCGACCAGAACGTCGGTCGCGTCGCCACGGGCATCTACTCGACCGCGTCGAAGGGCTACAAGAGCCCCGGCTACCCGGTCGGTGGCACCGCCACGGCGATCAAGGCGGGCAAGGCGCTGGTCGCGGCCTACAAGGCCTCGAACAGCCTCAAGAGCTCGGCGGCGATCACCATCCACATGCAGACGGTGAACACGACGCTGGCCACCAGCCAGTTCCAGTACTTCGCCAAGGCCGCCAAGGCCATCGGCATCACGCTGGTGCAGGTCCCGCTGGTTCAGTCCGTGCTGATCAACAACGCCATCTTCCGCTACTACGAGATGTCGAGTTGGGCCCAGTTCGGTGGCCTCGTCCAAGACGGTAACTACGTGTGGTGGGACTCGTCCAAGACGAACACGGGCAACGCGCCTGGGTTCCTCCCTGGGCCCCCCGCTGCCGGTGGCGTGAACTTCGCCAACAACATCGACCCCCAGGTGGAGACCTCGATGCTGTCGGCGCTTGCGGACACCACGCAGGCCGCGCAGCTGTCGGACTGGCAGACGGTCAACAGCCGCTTCGCCAAGGACTTCCCGTACCTGTGGGTGGACGAGACGATTGTTGTCTGGGCCGCCAACTCCACGGTGCAGAACTGGGCGAACCCCATGGCGCCGAGCACGTCGAGCACGCACTCGACCACGTCGGTCCTGTCGCCTGACGGTGGCACGCTCGAGTGGGCGCAGGTCTGGATCAGCTAGTTCGATCCAGGGACACATTCCCGAACTGCGGCGGTGCCTTAGGGCGCCGCCGCAGTTTGCGTTTCTGAGTGAATATGACCCCGCACGTGTCGCCACCACCACAGCAGTGTGCTCGTCGAACACGCCGACGCCACGGCGACGACCGTGAAGGGCAGGGCCGGGCTCACCGAGAACATGATGCCCGCCGTCGCGGCCGACAGGGCGAGCGCGGCGGTGTTCGCGGTCGTGGACAGCCCCTGTCGTCGGCCCATCTCTCGAGAGGTGGCCCCCTGACTGAGCAGAGATGACGTCGAGGGCACCGAGAGGGCCGCGCCCACAGACTCCACCGGTCCGAGCATCAACAGCACGACCGTGTTGTGGATGTGGGGATACAGCGCGAGGAAGAGGGCGGCGTTGAAGCAGCCGAGGATGGAGATGACCTTGCGATTGGCGTGATCCGCGAGCCATCCTCCGACGCCGCTCAGGGCCACCCAGGGAATACAGAAGAGGGTCCAGCTGAGACGGATCTCCAACGTGGTGGCTCCGTGGGAGTGCATGAGGAGACTCCAGCACGCTTCGTAGACGCCCACGCAGAGTCCCACCGACACCGCCGCCGCGAGGGCGCCGAACAGTTGGGGGGTGCGCTTCACGTGGGGGAGGGGATCGGTGTGGACCATGCCGTCGCCGAGGTCCGCTCTCAAAGCACCGATCGACGCTATGCAACTCGCGACGCCCGCGGCGAAGAACGCCCAGCCCAGCTTCTCGAGCGGGACGAGCGATCCGAGCAGCGGCCCGAGCGCCGTGCCGAGCAGTTGCGCCGCGATGATGCGCGAGATGGCGCGTCCCCGCTCGGCTTCGGGAAAGAGCGCCGACACCGCCGAGAGCGACGCCACCTCGATGGCGCCGGCCCCGGCGCCCTGAATCGCCCGCGAGAGCGTGAACCACGGGGCGGCCACCGGGAGCAGGTAGGTGACACTGGCAAGTCCGTAGGCGAGGAGACCGGTGACGAGCATCGGGCGACGCCCGAATCGGTCGGCCATGTGCCCGACGACGAATTGGGTGAGCAGACCCGCGACGAAGAAGGCGGACATGACGAATCCCACCGTGGTCGGGGTCCCGCCGCGCTTGACGAGGAACAACGGCAGCAAGGGGAGGCCCAGGGTGGCGCCCATCCACTGGATGCCGACAATCACCGTCAAGCTCCGCAGTGTCCTCTGTCGCGCCGCGGTCGTCACGGCGACGACGCTACCGTTATCGCGTGACGACGGCCGGTTCTCGCTGGTGGTTCGTCGGCGTGTCCGGCTCGGGCAAGACAACCTACGCTCGCGCGGTCGCCCGCGTGCTCGACGTTGCGCACCACGAGCTCGACGCGACGTATCACCAGTCCGGATGGCGCGAGCTTCCCCCAGATGACTTCCGCCAACGAGTGGCGGAGCTCGTGTCGCAGGACGGGTGGACGATGGACGGCAACTACCGAGGCGTGCGCGATCTCGTCATGGGTCGCGCCACGGTCGTGTTCGCGCTCGATCTGCCCCGCGCCACGATCATGCGACAGATCACCCGACGGACCCTTCGGCGTGCGGTGCGCCACGAGGAGTTGTGGAACGGCAACTACGAGCGTCCGCTCGATCTGGTGCGGTGGGATCCGCACAAGTCAATTCTCCGGTGGTCGTGGACGACCTATCACCCCATGCGCGAGCGCCTCGACTGGTTGGAACGCGTCGCCGCGGACCGGGGCGCGCTGTTCGTGAGGGTCCGCTCACACGAGGCGGCACGCGCGCACCTCGCGCACCTCACCGGAGTTGCCGAGGACGAGTTCGTAGGATGACACCATGGACCTCGAACTGCGCGATCGCGCCTATCTGATCACGGGCGGCACCGACGGCCTCGGCCTCGCCCTGGCGCGCACGTTGGTGGACGAAGGCGCGCGCGTCGCGGTCTGCGGGCGTAACCGCGACCGCCTGGAGCGCGCGCAGCGCGACTTGGGTGACGCGGCACTGTGCGTCGCCGCGGACGTGACCAACGCGACAGAGCTCGACGGCTTCATCGACCAGGCCCTCGAGGCCTTCGGGGGACTGCACGGAGCGGTGAGCAACGCCGGACACGCGTCGGGAGGTCCCGTCGCGACGTCGACGAACGAGGCGTGGCGGAGCGATTTCGACCTCAAGGTCGTGGCCGCCGTCCAACTGGCACGACGCGTCACGCCGGCGTTGGCGCAGTGCGGTGGCTCGATTCTCAACATCCTGTCGGTCACGGCCAAGGCTCCCGGCGCGAACAGCACGCCCACCGCGGCGTCGCGCGCCGCGGGCCTGGCCCTCACCAAGGCGCTCGCGGCCGAACTGGGGCCCCTGCACGTGCGCGTCAACGCCATTTTGATCGGACTCGTGGAGTCCGGTCAGTGGGTGCGCAGTGCCGAGACGTCCGGCATGGCCACGGCCGATCTCTACGACGCGATCACGGCGAGTCAGTCAATTCCGCTCGGGCGATTCGGACGGGCGGAGGAGTTCGCGGCGCTGGCCGCCTTCGTGCTCTCGCCCCGCGCCAGTTACCTCACCGGGGTCGGCATCAATCTGGACGGTGGTCTCTCGCCCGTCTGGTAGCGACGACCTACTTGAGCACGACCGCGATGGCCGCGAAGTGACACGCGGCGCCCACCAACGTGCAGGCGTGAAACAGTTCGTGGTACCCAAAGACCCGCGGCGAGAGCTTGGGTCGCTTCGTGCCGTAAAAGACGGCCCCCACGGAGTAGGCGACGCCGCCCGCGATGACCAGCGCGAAGCACAGCGGCCCGCCCCCGCGGTAGATCTGGGGCATGACGGCGACGGCGGCCCACCCGACGACCAGGTACGGCAACGTGTTGACCCACTTCGGCGCGTCGAGAGCGAGCTGACGAATGAGGATGCCGACGACGGCGCCTCCGGCGATGATCACCATCAGCACCCACCGGATCGTGCCGTGCATCGAGAGACCGGCGATGGCGAGGTAACTCCCGGTGATGGCGAGGAAGATGGCGGAGTGGTCGAGTCGCTTCATGCGACGACGGGCCGCGGGCTGCCAGCGCACACGGTGGAACGCGGCGCTCGTGGCCATCATGGAGCCCACGCCCACGACGTAGCAGAGGACCCAACCCACCTGCGCCCAGGTCTGGCAGCGCACGAACAAGATCGGCGACGCCGCGAGCAGGGCGATGACCCCACCGAAGTGCAGCCAGCCCCGCATGAGAGGGCGCTCGACCACAGCCTCGGGAGGCGAGAAGTCAACTGACGAACTCACCACTCCACCCTAGGTCCTAGAACCAGTGACACTCCCAGACGATCACGACCGCCAGCGTGGCGTACAAAAAGGGAGTCACCGTGGGGGCCCACCGTTGTCCCGCGGCCAGCACACGCGGGTGCGACGCGATGGCGCGCGCCAGAGCCAGCACGCCGAGATCCAGCACGAGGAACACGCCCGTCGTGATCAGACCGTGGGAGACACTTCCCGTTCCGTAGATGGGGATCCACACGGCGAGGTTGTCACCACCGAAGGCGACCATGACGAGGAACGTCGTGATCGCCCCCCGGCGCACGACGCGCACCGGATCCTTGCGGTGCCGCCACGCGTGGATCGCGAGCCCTAGGGGCGCGACCGCGAGAATGCCGACCCACCGGATCGGAATGCCCTCCAGCGCGGAGCCCACGGTGACCGCGAGCAGGATCAAAGCGACGAGCCCGCAGAACTGACCCACCCCCGCGCGGAAGTGTCGACTCGGGTCGGTCACCGAGAGTTGCGCGGCGTACGCGATGAAGTTGTCCACCATTGTGCCGATGAAGGCGCCCGCGGCGACGAGAACGGTGAGAACGACGTCGTGCACGTCAGAACCCTAGTGTTCGACTTTTTCAGAAATCGACGAAGTAGCGTGGGCCGCTGGAGGTTGAGTGATGGTTTCTCAGGTGCTGCCACCGTCGTCAGCACAGTTGGAGCGAGCGCGCCGCGTGGTGGCCGACCATCTCCAGCCGACGCCGACGACGACACTGTCCGTGCGCGGACGCGACGTCTTCGCCAAGCTGGAGTCACTGCAGCCGGTCGGATCCTTCAAGATTCGTGGTGCGTTGGCGGCCATCGACGCGGCGTCCGAATTCGATTCCGACGTCATTACGTCGTCGGCCGGCAACCACGGACTCGGCATCGCGCACGCCGCCATGCTGTTGGGTGTGCGGGCCACGGTGGTCGTGCCCGCGAACGCGTCGGCGGTGAAGGTCGCGCAGTTGCGACGCTACGACGTGGAGCTCATTCAGATCGGATCGTCCTACGACGAGGCACAGGCCCACGCGCTGGAGGTGGCCGCGCAACGGTCGCTGCACTACATCTCGCCGTTTAACAACACCCACGTGATCGCCGGGCAAGCAACGGCGTTCGAGGAGATGCTGGAGCAGGCACCCACCATCGAGCATCTGGTCGTGTCGGTGGGCGGTGGCGGGCTGCTGTCGGGATGCCTGCTGGCGCGTGACGAAGCACGTCGCGGCGATGTCCGTGTGACCGGCGCGCAACCCGAGAACAGCGCCGCGTTGTATCACGTGTTGCGCGGGGCGACCATGGCGACGGTGACGCACGCGGCGACCATCGCGGACGGACTCGCCGGGGGTGGCGACGACGACGCCATCACCAACGAGATCATCGCGCAGCACCACATTGCGCTCGTGCTCGTTCCCGAACAGGCCATCCGTCGCGCCGTGCGCGAGGTGGCCGAAACCAACGGACTCGTGCTCGAAGGGTCCGCGACGGCGTCCTACGCCGCGATCACGCACGACCTCATTGGTGACACCACCAGTCGTGTTGGCTTCATCGCCACCGGACGCAACATCTCCCACGAGCTGTTGGTGGCCATTCTCAACGAACCCGCGGACTAAAAGAGCGAACCCGGTTCACTGGGCTCGATCAACTCCGGACCGTCATTGCGCACGTTGCCCACCGACGTGCCCACGCCGTAGTGACGCAGTGTGCCGTCGGGCGCCGGATCGAGCAGCGACTGGCGAAGGTCGGGAGCCTCGTTGCGATAGTCGAGCCACGTCTCCACCTCGTCGCGTTCGAGCACGACGGGCATGCGATCGTGGAGCCCCTCGAGGTCGTCGTTCGGTGTTGTCGTGATCACCGTGCAGGTCGCGATCGAGGGCGCCTCGGACCCCAGCGCGGGATCGCGCCAGTGCTCGTAGAGTCCCGCGAACAGCAGCAACTCGCCGTCGGTGCGGGAGAAAAAGTGCGGCTGCTTGTGGCGGCCCTCACGGTGGTCCCACTCGTAGAAGCCATCGACCGGGATCACGCACGGACGTTTGGCGAACGCGCTGCGGAACGAGGGCTTTTCCGCCACGGTCTCGCCGCGCGCGTTAAAGAGGCGATTGGAGATCGAGGGATCCTTGGCCCAACTCGGCAGAAGTCCCCACCGGTATCGATCAAGGACCAACGCGTCACCGTCGGTGACGGCGAAGAGGGATCGTTGAGGGCCGATGTTCCAGCTCGGCTTGCCCTCCGGATCAAGACCCGCAGCCAGCGTGGCCTCGAGCAGGCGGGCGATGCGTCCGGGGGGTGTGAACAAGGCGATTCTGCCGCACATGGGGCCTCCTTGCAGTCAAGATACCTCGACGGTCACGACGCGACCGCGCTCACCCCCAAAATCACGGTGCCGTCTCGCTTCGCGTCGCTCCCCACGCCCGGTCGCCTCGCCGGCTGCCACACTGGAGCATGAACCGCCGTGCCCGCGGACTGCTGAGCGTGATCATCGCGGCGGTGCTGCTCGGCTCGTGCACGAGCACGTCGACGTCGGCGTCGACGCGGTGGCAGCCCCGTCCGTCGGCACACCTCCAGTTGGATCTCGCCGGAACGCCGACCGCCACGCAGCGACACGGTCCCTTTCGAGCGATCGAGGTCGACGGCTTCGACACGTCGACGTCGGTGGTGGCGCAACTGCACCACCAGGGACTGCATGTGGTCTGTTACGTGGACGCGGGAACGTGGGAGAACTGGCGTCCGGATGCGGCGCACTTCCCGCGTTCGGTTCTCGGCAAGCCGGACGCCGGCTGGGCGGGGGAACGGTGGCTCGACATTCGTCGCCTCGCGATCCTCCTGCCCCTGATGCGCGCGCGCATCGCGATGTGCCACCGCAAGGGGTTCGACGCCGTCGACCCCGATAACGTCGACGGCGTCGAGAACGACACGGGATTCCCCCTCACGATGGCGGAGCAGTTGTCCTACGACCGCGCGATCGCGGCGATCGCGCATCACGATCATCTCTCCGTGGCGCTCAAGAGCTTCGCGGAGGGCGCCAACGCGCTGGAACCGAACTTCGACTTCGTGGTGGAAGAACAGTGCGTCCAGTTCTCCGAGTGCACCCTTCTGCGCAGCTTCGTGCGGCATCACAAGGCCGTCTTTGACATTGAATACACGACGACCCTGTCCTTTTGCGCGTTGCTGCCCCCGGGGATCGTGGGCGTGGCGAAGAATCTGTCCCTCGACGCGTGGGCGCGGTGGTGTCCGTCGAGGTCCTCCTCGGCCCGAACAGGTCCGTTGCCGTGACGGGTCCGGTGGGGCTGTGGCAGCATCACCGCATGGCCGAACTCCCGCTCGCGTCTAACACGCCCCGTGACGCCACAGCGGCCAACCGGGCCACCTACGACCGGATCGCCCCGCTGTACGCGTCGCGACAGCGTCTCGACCAGACCGCGGCGACCTCCCTGTTCGACACTCTCGAGAGAGGGTTCCTCGCCCGCGTGCCGCCCGGCGGCCTCGTGGGCGACCTTGGTTGTGGGCCCTGTCTCGACGGTGCTCGCTTCGCCGCGGCGGGGTTCGCCGTCGTGGGCGTCGATCTCTCGGCGGGCATGCTCGCCCACGCGCCCTCGTCCGTGGCGTCGCGCATCGTCCAGGCCGATGTGCGGCTCCTCCCACTGCGCGGTGGATCCTTTGACGGCGTGTGGAACGTCGCCTCGCTGCTGCACGTGCCCGCGCGTGACACCGACGGGGTCCTGGCGCAGTTCCGGCGGCTCCTGCGCCCGGGAGGTGTCCTCGCGCTCGTCACCGCGATCGGGCAGTCCGAAGGGTTCGAGCCGGTGCCCTACGCACCGCAGGAGAGTCGGTACTTCATCTACCGGGATCAGGAGTCGTTGTGCGCGGCGGTGACGGAGGCGGGGTTTCGCGTGACGTTCACGGACGCCGTCTCGGGCAACCGTGAGTGGCTGACGCTGCTCGCGACGGCGAGCTGACGACGTGGCCACGGCGTCCGCGGGACCACGGCCAGGTGACGGCGGCACGACGCCGCGGGCGAGGGTGCGTGACGAATGCCTCCGTCGTGGAACGGCAGCGGTCGTGCGCGAGTGCGCGGATCTTCTCGAGGGACGCGTCGTTGACGATGAGTTCATCGTGGTGCTCGGTGGGCCGCACGCTCTCGCGGTCCTCGCGGGCCGTGAGGGGGGTCGCGAGGGATATTGGCCGCGTGTGTGGGCCGCGAGGGGACTGCTGCACGCGTGGAGCGATGAGGCCACGGAGTCGTTGGTGCGCTCCCTGCGCGACGACGCGTGGCGGGTGCGTGAGATGGCGACCAAGGTCGTGGCGGCGCACCTCGTGGGTGACGCCCTGGACGCCGTCGTGGCGTTGCGCGCGGACCCGGTCCTTCGGGTCCGAACCGCCGCCGAGCGCGCGCTCGTCCGCCTGACCTCGAGTCGGGCCTAGACGCCCGGACGGCGCGAAACACGGGCTTTCGTGAGGGTCACCGGCCCGCGTTGGCGAAGGTCACGCCGACTCAGTACAGTACGAACATATGTTCGCTTTTTCGACCGATCGCCCTGAAATTCCCGCTTCCTTGGCGGCCCACGTCCGTCCGGTCGCCACCGCGGCAAGTCGGCAGCTCCCCTTGTCGGCCCCGTGGGACAGTGTTCTGGCGGGACCGGGTCTGCGTCGTGGCACCACGGTGAGCGTTCACTCCGCACCGGGTGCGGGTGGGCTGACGCTCGCGCTGAGTCTGCTGGGTGGGGCGAGCACCCACGGACACTGGAGCGCGGTCGTCGGAGTGGACGACCCTGGTGTCGTGGCGATCCACGAGTTGGGCGTCGATCTTCGTCGGGTGCTGTTCGTGCCGCGTCCGCGAGGTGCGTGGGCCGAGACGGTGGCCGATCTTCTCGACGGTGTTGACGTTGTCGTGGTGCGCACTCCGTCGCGCACCCCGCACGGGGTGGCGCGTCGACTGACTGGTCGGGTGCGCGAGCGCGGCGCCGTGCTCGTGGTGCTGAGTGAGCCGCACTCGCCCTGGCCCCTGCCGGTCGATCTGTCGATTGAGATCCTTTCGTCGAGTTGGGTGACGACCTCACGTCTGGAGGCACGACGGTCACTGGTACGGGTGACGGGTCGAGGCGCGGCGCGCCGGGCGAACGAGTACTGGCTGACGCTGCCCGACGCCACCGGTCGCGTGCTGGCGAGTTGAGTCGTGGAGCGCCTGGTGGCGGTCTGGGTTCCCTCGCTCGTGACCGGCAGTGACGACGAGGTCGCCGGGCGCACGTACGTGAACCTCCTGGATGAACTCACGATCATTTGTCCGTTCACCGAGCCGGTGCGCTTCGGGCTACTCACGTTCCCGGTGCGCGGGCCGAGCCGCTTTTTCGGCGGTGAGGACGCGGTGCTCGCCCACGTGGCCGACACCGTCGCGCGGACCGTGGGTGCGCCGGGGTCGCTGGGTGTCGCCGACGGGCTGTTCACGTCATTCGCGGCCGCGCGCGCGGGGGTGGTGGTGCCCGCGGGCCAGAGCACGGCGTTTCGTCGCGGCCTGCCCGTGCGACTGCTGGAACGCCGTGAACTGGCCACGGTCTGTCGTCGTCTCGGCCTGCACACGGTGGGATCGTTCGCGGATCTGGCCCCCGCGCGGGTCGCCGAACGGTTCACGCGTGACGCGCTGCACGTCCACCGAGTGGCGCGCGGCGAGGAGGGCGAGCTGCGCGGACAGCGCGACCTTCGCCTCCCCGCACGGGTGCGGGCGTTGCGCGGAGAGACCGACGTCGTCGCGGCGCAGGGTGGGTTCTTCGGGGATCATCGCGACGCCGATCGACGCGCCGAGGTGGTCGCGCACCGGGTCCGACGTCGCCTGGGCCCCCAGGGCATCGCCACGGCCACCCTCTGCGGGGGGCGCACGCCGCAGGATCGCGCGACGCTGGAGCCCTGGCCCAGCACGCGCCCGCCGGACGCCGGAACGCGTGAGCCGTGGCCGGGTCAGATCCCGTCGCCCGCACCCGCAACGGCCTTCGCGCACCCGGTCGCGGTGCGCGTTCGTGACGAACGCGATCGGTCGGTCGTCGTCGACAACCGCGGGCTCCTCTCGGCACCACCGCACGAGTTGCACTTTGACGCGTCCGCGCACCGTCGCGTCGAGTGGTTTGCCGGCCCGTGGCTCACGGTGGAACGGTGGTGGCTCGTGGGTCGTCGGCGGGCGTACCTCCAACTGCTCACGTCGCACGAGGCGGTGCTGGTGTTCGCCGAGCGGGGCGACTGGTGGCTGGCGGGGATCTACGACTGATGGCTCTCTACGGCGAACTGCACGCCCACTCGGGCTTCAGCTTCCTCGACGGGGCCAGTGACCCCGAGGAGCTCGCCGCCGAGGCGACCAGACTCCACCTGTCCGCGCTCGCGTTGACCGACCACCACGGGCTCTATGGCGTGGTGCGCTTCGCCGAAGCCGCGCGAGCCTTCGCGCTGCCGACGGTGTTTGGTGCCGAGGTCACTCTCGGGGGCCGCGACGATCGCGTGGGCGTGAGCGATCCGAGCGGCGAGCACCTCGTGATCCTCGCGCGCTCACCCGAGGGGTACCGGCGCCTGTCGGTGATGCTGGCGGAGGGCCACCTGCGACGGGGGGAGAAGGGGTCGCCGAACTTCACCCTCGACGAACTCGCGGCGAGCGCGCGTGAGTGGGTCGTGCTCACGGGTTGCCGCAAGGGTCCCGTGACGAGCGCACTCACCGCGCAGGGACCACGCGCCGCCGGCCGACGTCTCGACGAGCTGGTGGATGGTTTCGGCCGTGACGCCGTGGCGGTTGAGATCTGGGATCACGCCCAGCCGTACGACGTGGCGCGCAACGACGCGCTGGCGGCGCTGGCCGTCGAACGCCACCTCCGCGTGGTCGCCACGGGCAACGTCCACTACGCGACCCCGGCGGGGTTCCGTCGCTCGAACCTCCTGGCCGCGATCCGCGCGCGTCGATCGCTCGACGAACTCGACGGATGGCTGCCCGCCGCGCCCACGGCCTGTCTGCGCGGCGACGCCGAGCAGCGCCGGCGGTTCGCGCGCTGGCCCGGGGTCGTCGACGCGGCGGGTGAACTCGCGGTGTCACTGGCGTTCGACCTTCGTCTGGTCGCACCGGCGCTGCCCGACTTCCCGACGCCGGAGGGGCTCAGTGAACAGGAGTACCTGGTGACGCTCGTCGAAGAGGGCGCGACGCGGCGCTACGGCCCCCGGGACCACGAACGGGTCCCGGGGGCGTGGCGTCAGATCGACCACGAACTCGGCGTGATCGGCACGCTGGGTTTCGCGGGGTACTTCCTCATCGTGTGGGACATCACCGAGTTCTGTCGACGCGAGAACATCTACTGCCAGGGGCGCGGCTCGGCGGCGAACTCGGCGGCGTGTTACTCGCTCGGGATCACCAACGCGGACGCCGTGTCCCTCAACTTGTTCTTTGAACGGTTTCTCTCACCGGCCCGTGACGGCCCGCCGGACATCGACGTGGACATCGAGTCGGGTCGTCGCGAGGAGGTGATCCAGTACGTCTACGGACGCTACGGCCGGCGCCACGCGGCCCAGGTCGCCAACGTCATCACCTATCGGCCGCGCTCGGCGCTGCGCGACGTGGCGCGCGCGCTCGGTCGCGACGAGGCGTCGGTGGCCGCGCTGACCAAGGACATCGAGCATCAGTTCCTGCAGCCCGACGTCGCGGTGGTGACCGAGTCGTCGGCGAACGACGCGGTCCTCGTGGGCGAGCTCGCGGCCGAGTTGCTGAACCGACCCCGCCATCTCGGAATTCATTCGGCGGGCATGGTGCTGTGCGACGGACCGGTGATTGAGGTGTGTCCCGTCGAGTGGGGTCGCATGCCGGGACGCTCGGTGCTGCAGTGGGACAAGGACGACTGCGCGGCGATCGGGCTGGTGAAATTCGATCTGCTCGGACTCGGCATGCTGGACGCACTTCACCGCGCGGTGGACACGGTGCGTGAGTTCCACGGCGTGACTCTCGACCTCGCCGCGTTGGAGCAGGAGGACGCGGTCTATGACCTGCTGTGCAGCGCCGACACGGTCGGGGTGTTCCAGGTCGAGTCGCGCGCGCAGATGGCCACGCTGCCGCGCGTGCGCCCGCGATGCTTCTACGACCTGGTGATCGAGGTGGCCCTGATCCGGCCCGGACCCATTCAGGGTCAGGCGGTCAACCCCTACATCCGCCGCCGTCGTGGTGAGGAGCCGGTGACCTACCTGCACCCGCGACTGGAGCCGATCCTTCGCCGCACGCTCGGTGTGCCGCTGTTCCAGGAGCAGTTGATGGAGATGGCCGTCGCGGTCGCGGGGTTCTCCCCGGCGGAGGCCGACGAGTTGCGCCAGGCGATGGCCGCGAAGCGATCCGAGATCCGCATGTTGCGCCTGAAGAGTCGCTTCTACGCGGGCATGGCGGTTCACGGCATCACGGGCGATGCGGCCGACGCTCTCTACCAGGCGCTGTCGGCGTTCGCGAACTTCGGATTCCCCGAATCGCACTCGGTCTCGTTTGCCCACCTCGTCTACTGCTCCGCGTGGATCAAGTTGCACTACCCGGCGGCGTTCTTGGTCGCGCTGCTCAACGCGCAACCGCTGGGATTCTGGTCCCCGCAGAGCCTGGTGGCCGACGCCCAGCGCCACGGGGTGCGCGTCGTGCGTCCTCACGTGAATCGCTCGCGGGCCGACGCCACCCTCGAGGACGTCGAGAACGAACCGCGGGTACGCCTCGGGCTTCACGGGGTGCGCGGGATCGGAGAGTCGCTCGCTGATGCCATCGCCCACGGCGCGCCGTGGGACTCCCTCGAGGATCTCGTGCGTCGCGCGGGGTGCCAACAGCAGCACCTCGAGGCGCTCGCCGCCGCCGGGGCGCTCGACGGGTTCGCTCCCTCGCGACGCGCGCTCACCTGGGTCGCCGGCGCGGCCGCGCAGGGCACGCCGGATCGACTGCCGGGGATCGTGACCGGCACCACGGCGCCGCAACTTGCGCCCGCCAGCGAGTTCGAGCGCGTGGCCGATGATCTGCGGTCACTGGGACTGACGCCCGAGGCCACCGCGATGGCCCTCGTGCGCGAACGTCTCGATGGCGACGGCGTGGTGCGCGCCAACGCCCTGTCCGGCGCCGAGAGCGAGCGCGTCACCGTCGCGGGCGTCGTGACGCACCGTCAGCACCCCGAGACGGCACGCGGGGCGGTCTTTCTCAACCTCGAAGACGAGACCGGCCACGTCAACGTCATCTTCTCGCGCGGTGCCTGGGCGCGGTGGCGCGACGTCGCTCGTCGGCACCCGGCGCTCGTCGTGCGGGGACGGCTCGAGCGCGGACAGGGCACGCTCGCGCTGGTGGCGGAGTTTGTGGAGCCGCTCACCCTGGCGGCGCCGACACCGCCGTCACGCGACTTTCGCTAACGAGTTCCTCGCGGCGCGACTCGCGCCACCGCCACCGCGGGAGGCGACGTCAGTCGCGCACGGTGAGCAGCTGCCCGGCGATGATCGCGCGATCGTCGTCGTCCTCAATAGCGGCCACCAAGCGCGCGGCGATCTCGCACCACTCGTCACGACGCGCGCGATCTCCCGCCGCCGCGTACGCGCGGGCGAGCCCCTCGGCGGTCGACGCGACCAACCAGTCGGCCGCACCCGGTTCGCTCGCCGCCCGGTGCGCGCGCAGCGCGAAGGTGATCGCCAGCTGCGGGTACCCGGTGGCCGACGCCGCGCGCGCGACCATCCAGTCGCTGATGGTCCACTGTTCGGGACCGCCCGCTTCGCGCCAATGGGCGCGCGAGGCGAACGCGTTCGTGAGCAGCGTGACGTCATCGTCGTCGGTGCGCGCGGTCTGCTCGAGGAGCGTCCAGCACGCGTTGTAGAGGCGAGCCGCTTCGCTGCGGTGGTCGTCGACGTCCATGGGGAAACACTAACTTCGGTGCGCCGAGAGGGCCAAAATGCCACCGGTAGTCTTGCGCGGTGGCCACCTCACGACGCACCCTCGCCCTCGCTCTGGTGGGCGCGAGCGTGGCGGTTGCCGGCCTGATCACCTACGTCGCCGTGGGCGCGACGACGTCGCCCTCCGATGCGTCCCTGGCTCTTCACGGCTCCGTGCCGACAACCGCCACGATGACGCTGGCGATCGACACTGGCGGGTCCGCCCAGATCACCGCGACCGTCGACGTCAACTTCCTCGACAACGAGATCGCGGGGACGGCGACTGTTCCGGGCGTCTTCTCACCGACGACCTACAACTTCGTGATCGCGAATCAGCACCTGTACCTGGGCGTGCCGAGCCTGACGTCCCTGGTGCACTCGCCGTGGGTGTCGCTACCCGTGACGATTCCCCCTCTCTACCCTGTGAGCCTGGAGATGTCGTCGGTGAAGGTGGACCTCGGCCTGTTGGGATTCCTCGGGACGAGGACGACGAGCGTTCAGGGACCGTTCACGACCTACACCTATCAGCGACCGTCGGGCTCGATCACCCTGCCGAGCGACGTGCCACTGCACATCCCTCACCCCGTCGCCATCACGACGACGGTGACGCTGGCCAGTGCCGGCCAGTTGTCGGCGGCGTCGATCACCCTGAGCGGACGCAGTCTCTACCTCCACGCAACTCTGACCGTCACCGCCTACGACGTCCCGGTGTCCATCACCGTTCCCCCCGCGCGAGACGTCCAACCCCTGACGCCGGCACTGCGCGAGCGCGTGTTGGGGTCGCACGCGGGCAAACTCAACCAGTTGCTCACACCGGCCGGCATCGCGTCGCTCGGTCAGATCCGGGTGAACTGAGAACGCGTGACGGAGCTTCGCAATACGGACCGTGCGCTGCGACGCGCGTGGCACCCCCTCTGTCGAGACGACGAGGTGACCGCAACGCCGCGAGCCCACCCACTGCTCGGGGAGAACTACGTGGCGTTCCGACGCCCGAGTGGCGAGGTCGCGGTCTTCCTCGATCGCTGTCCCCACCGGCGCGCACCGCTGTCGGCGGGGAGTTGCGACGGTGACTTTCTGCGCTGCGGCTATCACGGGTGGCGTTTTGACGGTCGCGGTCACTGCGTCGAGATCCCGGCCCTCGGTCCCGACGCGACAATTCCACCGCGCGCCCAGCTCACGAGTCCGGCGGGGGTGCACGTGAGCCACTCCATGGTCTTTATCGCTCCGGACGCGCCACTCACGCCGGCGCCCTCGGTGCGCGCGGCGCTCGACGACCGATTCATGCGGGGCGACCTCCCGGTGATGACGACCCGCGCGTCGATCGGACTGCTGGCTGACAACTTCTTGGACGTGGCCCACTTTCCCTTCGTGCACGCAGCAACCTTCGGCGCGGGCGAGGAGCGTGAGGTGCCCGGGTACTCCGTCGTCCGCGACGGCTACCGATTCAGCGCGCACTACGAGCACCGCTTCGCGAATCGGGAGGACCCCGGCGTCCTCGACGGCCGACGACCGCTCCTGCAGACGCGACGGCTCACCTATCGCTACACGGCGCCGTTCCACCTCGAGCTCGAGATTGAGTTCGTCGACGCCGGTGGCTCGAACGTGATCGGATTCTTTCTGGCGCCGCTGGACGACGAGAACGTGCGGATCTTCTCCTCGCTGTGGCGCGATGACCTCGACGGCAGCGCCGCCCGGATGCAGGAGGCCATCGACTTCGAGGTCGCGGTCATCGAGGAGGATCTCGCTCTTCAGTCGCGCTACGTGGACCTGGTCCTGCCACTTGACCCGACGCACGAACTGCATACGCGCGCCGACCGCACGACCCTCGAGCTGCGGCGCATCCTGGCTGACTTCGTAGCCGAAGCGAGCGCGTGAGCCGGGACGCTCAGCGGGAACGCAGCAGCGCGGCCAGGTCGGTCCCCATCACCGTGGCGAGGTACTGGGCGTAGGTCGTCGACAGGTGTCCCTGATCGAAGTAGCTGAAGAAGTGGCCGATCACCGGTGAGCAGCGTGACGAACAGAGCCACGGCGTCGTGACAATGAACCCCGCGCCCGTGGCGCGCGCGGCCGCGCGTTCCGCGGCCTGTTGGCCCGGATGCTGAGGGTTCGGAGATGGGACGGAGCACTTGGACTGCACCCGCGTTGGATACGCGGCCAGGCACGTCGACGGGACAAAGTCGAGATACGGGATGTCCTCGATGATCGCCACCGTCGTGTGCGGTGTCTGGAACTGCGTGATCGCGGGCTCCAGCGCGGCGCGCCACTGAGCGTCGGTGAACAGCTTGCCGGTCAGGCTCGACCGCACCTCGGCGGTGCGTTCCCCCAGCAGAACGAGCGTGGGCTTGAGTTTCTTGATCGCCGGAACGATCGACGCCGTCCACGACGCGCACTGCGTATTCACCACGGACGACACGTAGTAGTAGTCGTGCAGGTGCGCCACCGGACACGTCCCCTGCCACAGCATGACGAGCCGGACGTGGTCCTTGATGGCGTTGGGAACGAGTGCCGGCAACCACATGAAGGCGTGTGAGTCGCCGTAGAGCACGACGACTCGTGTGGAGGCGAGGTCACCGAACACGCAGCCGGTCACGGTTACGCAGTTGTTCACGTGAATCGTTCCGACCGACGGGTAGATCCGCGACGGAACATCGGCCGTGACGTCGGCGAGTTGGCGCACCAGCGACGACGAGAGCGCTCTGATCGACGTCGACGCCGCCACCAGATGCGCGACGTCGTCGGCCGTTCCCGGCGCGGGATTCGATGACGCTCCCGCCACGCCCATCAGTCCGGCGACGCTGAGTGACGCAGCGACGAGGAACGTCGGCCACGCGTGACGCTTGCGCATTCCGTGAGTTTCCCACACGCTCGGGCGCGAACCGGGGCGTCGGACGTTCGTGTCGCGTCGTGTCACGAACGAGGGAACGCGACTCTCACGTCATCAGTCGCTCGAGCCAGTGGCTCGCCCGCGTCGGACGACCGTGGCGTTCCGCGTGATCCGCGCGCCCGGCCAAACCGAGTCCGACGTTGATGCCGAGCCAACGAAGCGGCTCGACTTCCCACCGCCGACTGGTCCGACCGACGAACGTGAGTCGCGTGTTCGGCGTGTCGGCGTCGGGCGACAGTATGAGGTCCGCGAGCGCGCGAGCCGAGACGTAACTGAGCACCACGCCATCACCGGTGTAGCCGCCGGCCCACGCGAGGCCGCTGTGCGCATCGAATCGAACCGACGGCGTCAGGTCCCGGGGCATAGCTAATGGTCCGCCCCACCGGTGCGTGATGTCGGCGTCGATCGTCGGAAACAGCTCGCGCACCGTCGACTCCAGGAGTGCGAACACCCGGGGACTCTCGTCGAAGCGTGGCTCGACCGTGGAGCCGAAGTGGAGGGCGCCCCACGGCCCCCGAACGCGATGCGATCATCCTCGGTCCGTTGTCCGTAAATGATGAGATGACGGTCATCGGCGAAGGTCTCGTAGTGAGAGAACCCAACGTCGTCCCACCACCCCGGCGACAGAGGCGCGGTCGCCACCATCAAGGAGTACACGGGCGCCCAGTCGCGTCGGGCACCGGGCAACCGGGAGGTGAATCCTTCGGTTGCCCGCACGACGACGTCGGCGGTGACGACCCCGCCCGGCGTGATCACGCGGGCACGGCGTCCGTGCTGTCGCGGTTCAAGTCTGGTGACCGACGTGGACTCGAAGATGCGCACACCCAACTGTTCACACACGTCGCTCAGACCGCGCACGAGCCGCGCCGGGTGAATCCGTGCGCAGTGCGGTGTGAAGGTGGCGCCGTGCACGTCGCTGAGTCGACCTCGCTCGCGCGCGTGGTCGGCGTCGAGCCAGGTGAGGTCATCGTCGGAGACGCCCCAGGTTCGCTCCTCGGCGACGGCGGCCATCAGTCGCGCACGCTGGGTCTCGCTCCTCGCAAACGTGAGGGAGCCGCCGTGGGCAAAGTGTGCGTCAATGCCGTCGGCCGCGGCGGCCGCACCGAGGTCCGAGACCGCGTGCTGGAGCGTGCGTCGCTGATGGTCAAACGCCTCGCGCCCGTAGGTGTCGATGATCCGGCGATGACTGACGGGAAACAGTGCGGACGCCCACCCACCATTGCGCCCGGACGCGCCGAATCCGCAGACGCTCTGTTCGAGCACCGCGACGCGCACACTCGGGTCACGGCGCACCAGCTCTCGCGCCGTCCACAGACCCGTGAACCCTCCGCCGACCACCGCCACGTCGACATCGAGATGTGACGAAAGAGCCGGTCGCGGGGCGACCGGCTCTTTCAGGGTGGACCACCACAGTGACGCGGGCGGTGTGAGCACGGTTAAATGCGCTCGAGGGCTCCGTCGAAGACGTCGCGCAGCACACCGACCATGAAGTCGATGTCACGGCGCGTCGAAATGAGCGGCGGTGCGAGCTGGACAACCGGGTCTCCGCGGTCGTCGCTGCGACAGATGAGACCCCGGCGGAACATCTCGGGTGAGATGTAGCCGCGCAGGAGGCGCTCGGCCTCGTCGCCCTCGAAGGACGCCTTGGTGTCCTGGTCCTTGACGAGCTCGACGCCCCAGAAATAACCGGTCCCGCGGACGTCCCCGACAATCGGGAGGTCGCGCAGACTGTTCAGTCCGTCGCGGAAGTAGTCCTGATTGGCGAGCACGTTCTCGAGAACGTGCTCGTCCTCGAGAATCTCCAGGTTCTTCAGCGCCACAGCGCACGACACCGGGTGACCGGCGAACGTGAAGCCGTGGACAAAGGACGTGTCACCGTGCTGGAACGGCTCGGCGACGCGATCCGAGACGATCATCGCTCCGAGCGGTGCGTAGCCCGAGGTGAGGCCCTTCGCGCAGGTGATGATGTCCGGGACGTAGTCGTACTTCTGACCACCGAACCACGTGCCAAGTCGGCCAAAGGCACAGATGACCTCGTCGGACACCAACAGGACCCCGTGACGATCACAGACACGACGAACCTCTTGCCAGTAGCCCGGAGGCGGCGTGAAGCAGCCGCCGGCGTTCTGGACCGGCTCGAGGAAGACCGCGGCGACGGTCTCGGGACCTTCGCGAAGAATGGCCTCCTCAATCTGGTGCGCCGACCACAAGCCGAACGCTTCGTGGTTGTCGCCGAATTCGGAGTTGCGGTAGCTGTTGGTGTTCGGGATCTTGATCGCTCCGGGCACCAACGGCTCGAACGGCGTGCGGTACGACTCGATGGACGTGATCGTCAACGCACCCATCGTCGTACCGTGGTACGCGATGTCGCGGCTGATGACCTTGTAGCGGTCGGTGTCGCCGCGCAAGCGGTGGTACTGACGCGACAACTTCCAGGCGCTCTCGACCGCGTCGCCACCACCGGTGGTGAAGAAGACCCGGTTGAGGTCGCCCGGTGCGAGTGCCGCGAGGCGCTCGGCCAGTTCAATGGCGCGCGGGTGCGCGTACGTCCACAGCGGGAAGTAGCCCAGCTCGGTGATCTGGCGTGCGGCCACCTCGGCGATGTCCGCACGGCCGTGGCCGATCTGATTCGTGAACAGACCCGACAGACCGTCGAAGTAACGGTTGCCGCGCGCGTCGAAGACGTACGTCCCCTCGCCGCGCACGATGATCGGGATCTCGGAACTCTCCGAATACGCGCCCATGCGCGACACCTGCATCCACAGGTGTCGACGGGCCCGCTCGGAGAGCGTATGGCTTTCGTGTTCGGGATTCACCGCGGTCATGCCGTCGGTAATGATTTCGTGCAAGGTCACTTGGTCCCCCAGGTATAGGTCTGTTTTGCCAACTTCAGGTAGAGAAAGGTCTCGACCTCGGTCACCCCCGGAATGCTCCGGATGGAGTCATTCAGCAGGTGCACCAGTGCGTCGTCGTTCACGGCGATCAGTTCGGCAATCAAGTCGAAACTGCCGGCCGTCATAACGACGTAGTTGGCTTCTTCAATTGCGGCAATCTTGTCGGCCACCAGACGCACGTCCCCGTGCACCCTGATACCGATGAGCGCCTCTCGGCTGTACCCGAGCTGCAGCGGATCGGTGATGGCGACAATCTGCATCACACCCGTGTCACGGAGACGCTGAACCCGTCGACGCACGGCGGCCTCGGAGAGACCCACGTCGTCGGCGATTGCCCCGTACGGGCGGCGGCCGTCTCGCTGGAGCAAACCAATGATGCGACGATCGATCTCGTCGAGCGGACCGGGGGCCGCAGAGACCTCCGGACTGACGCGATCGGGAGCGGTGGCCCCTCGTGTAGTGAGTCGTGCTGGCATTGGTGTGACCCTTGTTCGTGAGCCCAAACGGACTCCGTAACTGCGGATAGCAACAGTATAGCCGCCTTTCGCGCCGAAATGCGTCTCCTAGAGCCCCTGGGGGTACGTATTTGTGCACGACTGTGTTGCAAAACCCTGACGGCGTCTGGCAGAGTGACTCGGGCCCGTGATTATCTCGTGGGTGCCGAAAGGGGTGTGCCATGCGTCGATTGACGAATTTCATCGGGGGCGAACACGTTGCTCCCGCGGCGGGAACGTACGTGGAGTTGGTGAACCCGTCGACCGGCGATGTGTTCGCCGAGATGCCCGCGTCGAGTGCCGCGGACATTGACCGCGCAGTCCTGGCAGCGCAGAGCGCCTTCGGGCAGTGGCGCCGCACAACGCCGTCGCAACGCAGTCGCGCGCTGCTCCAGATCGCGGACGCGCTGGAGGCACGCGCGGAGGAGATCGTCGCACTCGAAGCGGAGAACTGCGGAAAGATCATTGCGGTCACGATGTCCGAAGAGATTCCGCCGATGATCGACCAGATTCGTTTCTTCGCCGGCGCGGCACGGTTTCTCGAGGGACGGGGTGCGGCGGAGTACATGGAGGGCCACACCAGCTATGTGCGTCGCGAGCCCATCGGCGTCTGCGGCGCGGTGACGCCGTGGAACTACCCGATGATGATGGCCGTGTGGAAGTGGGCGCCCGCTCTCGCCGCCGGCAACACCATGGTGCTGAAGCCCGCGGACACGACGCCGGTGTCGAGTCTGTTCATGGCCGAGGTGATGAGTGAGTTCCTGCCCGCCGGCGTCTTCAACGTCGTCTGTGGTGATCGTGACACGGGCCGCGCCCTCGTCGAGCACCCGGTGCCGGCCATGGTGTCGGTCACCGGTTCGGTTCGTGCGGGCATGCAGGTCGCCGAGAGCGCGTCCCACACGCTCAAGCGCGTGCACCTGGAACTCGGCGGCAAGGCTCCCGTCATCATCTTTGACGACGCGGATCTCGCCGTGGCGGCCGAGACGATCGCCATCGCCGGATTCTTCAACGCGGGCCAGGACTGCACCGCGGCGACGCGCGTTCTCGCGGGACCCAAGGTCTACGGAGACGTCCTCGACGCCCTCGCCGAACAGGCGTCCACCACCGTCATTGGCCCGCCCGCGAGCGAGGACGCTCTGTTCGGTCCGGTCAACAACGTGAATCAGTTCGACCGCGTCAGGGGATTCCTCGAGCGGCGACCCTCGCACGCGTCGCTCGCCGCGGGTGGCGAGCGCGTCGGTGACGCCGGCTACTTCATCGCCCCGACCATCGTGGGCGATCTGCGTCAGGACGACGAGATGATCCAGAACGAGATCTTCGGTCCGGTGATCACGGTGCAGTCCTTTCGCGATGAGGACGAAGCGCTCGCGTACGCCAACGGTGTGCCGTACGCGCTGGCGTCGTCGGTGTGGACGAAGGACCACGGCCGTGCCATGCGCTTCGCGCGCGATCTCGACTTCGGGTGCGTCTGGATCAACAATCACATTCCGCTCGTAGCCGAGATGCCCCACGGCGGCTTCAAGCACAGCGGCTACGGCAAGGATCTCTCGGTGTACGGTTTCGAGGACTACACGCGAATAAAGCACGTGATGCACAACCTCGACGCGTAGGGTTTCGATCAGGCCTACGGGGAGGGGTGAGATGACGATCGGCGAGGTGGAAGGTCCCTTTGGCGTACCGGTTCCCGCGGGGCAGGAAGCGGCCCAGCTCAAAGCCGACGAACTGAGCCTCTTCGACTCCACGGCGGTGGCCGTCTCGTCGGTGGCGCCGGCGTACTCGCTCGCCACGACCATGATTCTCCTCTGGGCGACCGCGGGCGTCGCCTACGCGGGTCCCGCGGTCATCCTGGTGTCCTTCATCCCCGTGCTGTTCATCGCGCTGGCGTACTTCCACCTCAACCGCCGCGACCCCGACTGCGGCGCGTCCTATTCCTGGTTGTCGAAGTTCATGAGTCCCTACATTGGGTGGTTCAACGGGTGGGTCCAGGTCGCGACGTCGGCGTTGTTTTGCATCCTCGCGCCGGTGACTGCGGCGCAGAACACGCTCCAGTTCATGGTCGAGGAGAACTGGATTTCGACGTCCACCTCGAACAATCTCTGGCTGCAGGCGGTCGTCGCGGCACTGTGGCTGGCCTTCGTGACCTTCATTTGCGTGTGGGGCATCCGCTACACCACCAATTTCCAGTGGATCATGGTCATCATTGAGTACGTCGCCGTTCTGGGGTTTTCGCTCTGGGGCATCCTGCGCGTCGCGACGTCGCACCCGAAGCACACCATGGGCTTTCACCTGTCGTGGATCAACCCGTTCTCGATCGGGGGTTTCGGCGCCCTCGCGGCGGGAACGGCGCTCGGTGTCTTCTTCTTCTGGGGCTGGGACACCTCGGTCAACCTGAATGAGGAGTCCAAGGATCGTTCGCACGTGCCGGGACAGGCGGCGATCATCTCGATGTTCTTCCTGCTCGTGATCTTCCTCGTGAACATCATCGCGATGCAGATGTGGGTGCCGGCGCACGAGCTCAACGCACTCAACTCCTCGGGTCAGTACACCACGGTGATGCTGTACTTCGCCCAGCACGCCGTCGGGCACTGGGCGCTTTTCGTCATGCTCATCGCGGTTCTCTCCTCAACGGTCGGTACCACCCAGACCACGTTGTTGCCCGCCGCACGCGTCACGCTCTCGATGGCGCGCGACAAGGTCTTCCCCCGACTGTTCTCCATCATCGAGCCCAAGCGCAAGACCCCCATCGTCGGAACGCTGATGATCTCGTTCTTCTGCCTGTTCGGCATTCTCGTGAGCCAGGGCAACTCCGCGGTGTACAACGAATTCTCGAAACTGGTCGGCAACATCGGCGTCCTGATCGGCTTCTACTACGGTACGACGGGCATCACGTGCGCGTGGGCGTACCGCAAGGTCGCCTTCAAGAGCGTGCGATTCTTCTTTCTCGGCGTCCTGCTTCCGGGCGTGTCGGGCGTCGTCCTCCTGGCCGTGGGCTACGAGGTGATCAAGCTGTCGGGTCTGTCGTACTCCCTGCCCATTTTGATCACGCTGGCCCTCGGAATTCCGCTCGTCATCGTCGCCCGATTGGTGACGAAGGGTGACTTCTTCAAAACCGAGGTCATCGCATTTGACAGAATTGAAGAATGAGGCTGTGTGTGCCTCCAAAGGATGAGTGATCAACGATGATCATCGGCGTACCCTCCGAAGTGAAGAGTGACGAATACCGCGTGGCCCTGACGCCCGCGGGCGTTCGGGAATTGACCGCGGCGGGCCACCAGGTCCTGCTCGAACGCGGCGCCGGCGTGGGGTCGTCGCTGCGCGACGCGGACTTCATCGCGACCGGCGCGACAATCGTGGACGACGCCGATGACGTCTGGGCGCACAGCGAGCTCGTCCTCAAGGTGAAAGAGCCGGTCGAATCCGAATACGGTCGGCTCAAGGCGCGCAGCAACCAGGTTCTGTTCACCTATCTTCATCTCGCCGCGTCGCGTAGTTGCACGGACGCTCTCGTGGCCGCGGGCAACGTCGCCATCGCCTACGAGACGGTCCGACTGCGCGACAACTCGCTGCCGCTGCTCACGCCGATGAGCGAGGTGGCGGGACGCATGGCGCCCCTCATGGGTGCGCACCACTTGATGCGGGCCGGCGGGGGTCGCGGGACCCTGATCTGTGGCGTCCCGGGAGTCGCGGCGGCGAACGTCGTCGTCATTGGTGCCGGAGTCGCCGGCATGGCGGCGGCCACCTTGGCCGTGGGAATGCACGCCAACGTCCACATCTTCGACAAGAACCTCGAGCGACTCCGTTCCATCGATCACCACTTTCGCGGTGAGGTCGAGACGGTCGCGAGCACGACCCACGCCATCGAGGAAGCCTGCGTGCAGGCCGACATCGTGATCGGCGCGGTGTTGGTCGTCGGCGCCAAGGCCCCGAAGTTGGTCAGTGATGATCTGGTGTCGCGCATGCGCCCGGGCTCGGTGCTGGTTGACATCTCCGTGGACCAGGGAGGTTGTTTCGAGGCCACGCGTCCCACGACGCACTCGGATCCGGTCTTCGAGCACAACGGCTGCATCTTCTACTGCGTCGCGAACATGCCCGGGGCCGTGCCGAATACGTCGACCCACGCCCTGGCCAACGCGACCTTGCCGTACACGATGGAACTCGCCCGCCACGGGTGGCGAGACGCCGTGCTGCGCGACGACGCCTTGGCCGAGGGAGTCAACATCGTGGAGGGTCAGATCACCTACGGACCCGTCGCCGATGCCCACGGTCTGCACGCGGTGTCGCTGAACTCCGTTTTGTAGCCCGGCGCGGGTACGTCACCGCTGTCACACGTGACCATTACGGTAGAGCGAACCGCAGACGAGAGTTGAGTGCAATGAGTGAGTCCTTTGGCGCCCCGACCCCCGACACGCCCGACCCGCGACGATGGTTCGCCCTGGTCGTCATCGCGATCGCCCAGCTCATGGTGGTGCTCGACGCCTCGATCATCAACATCGCGCTGCCGCACGCGGCGAAGTCTCTCGACATCTCGGTGAAGAACTATCAGTGGGCCGTCACCGCCTACACCTTGACCTTCGGCGGATTCCTCCTGCTCGGCGGTCGCATTGGTGACTACCTGGGCCGCAAGCGCGCCTTTCTGATCGGCTTGCTCGGATTCGCGGGGGCGTCCTTGCTGGGTGGGTTGTCGGTCAACCAACAGATGCTGTTCGGCGCCCGCGCGCTGCAGGGCATATTCGGCGCGTTGCTGGCACCCGCGGCGCTCAGCCTCATCTCGGTGACGTTCACGGATTCGAAGGAGCGGGCCAAGGCGTTCGGTGTCTACGGCGCTCTCTCCGGCGTCGGCGCGGCCATCGGCCTCATCGCGGGCGGCATCCTGACCCAGTACTTCAGTTGGCGCTGGTGCCTGTTCGTCAACACGCCCATGGCGCTCATCGCCTTCACGCTGGCGATTCCCAACATTCACGAGTCCAAGGTGTCCGGACACCCCAAGTACGACGTTCCCGGTGCCCTCACCGCGACCATCGGCATGGTGCTGATTGTCCTCGGTGTGTCCCAGGCGGCGACCTACGGGTGGAGTTCGACGAACGCGTGGCCGTTCATGGCCATCGGCGCGGTCCTCCTCGCCATGTTCTTCGTCATTGAGTCGCGCGTTGCGTCGCCGCTGTTGCCCCTTCGCCTCATCACGGACCGCGTGCGTGCCGGCGCGTACCTCACGCAACTGTTCGTTGGCCTGGGACTGTTCGGCATGTTCCTGTTTCTGACCTTCTACTTCCAGGACATCCACGGGTACTCCGCAGTGAAGTCGGGACTGTGCTTCATGCCCTTTTCGATCGGCATCATCGTCTCGGCCGGGGCCACCAGCCAGCTGCTGCCGAAGACGGGTCCGCGGCCCCTGGCCACGTTGGGTTGCCTCATGGCCTCGGGTGGGTTGTTGTATCTCTCAACGATTCAAGTGGACAGCTCGTACCTGGCCCACGTCATGCCCGCCATGATCGTCATGAGTCTCGGACTCGGTATGGCCTTCGTGTCGGTGTCGTCGACCGCGCTGTTCAATGTCCCGCCGCGCGACACCGGGGCGGCGTCCGCGGTCCTGACGACGGCCCAACAGGTGGGCGGGTCCTTCGGGACCGCGATCCAGAACACCATCGTCGTCTCGGCCACGACGGCGTACCTCGCCGCGTGGGCCCTCGCGCACCACGGCCAGAGCGTCACGAGCGACGTCATGGCGATGGCCCAGGTGCACGGCTACGACTCGGCGTTCCGCTTCGGGGCGCTCATGCTCCTCATCGGCGCGATGCACTTCTTCTTCCTCGTCAACATTGACCGCCACCACCTCGCCCAGCACGACGAGGTGGCCGTCGTCCACTAGGTGTCTACCTCGTCGACGACGTAGGGGCAGTGCCGGCAGCCACTGTCGCAGCAGGTGCCTCGTTCGAGGTGGGTCGCGACCGTCAGGACGCTGAGACCGGTCGCGGGGTCGCGGTAACTGGCGAGACCCCGGCGCACCGCGTCCTCGTGACACCTGATGATGAGGTCGTAGTCGGACCGATGCGGGTCCAGTCGAGACGCGTGCGGACGGGCAATAGGCGACTCGGTCACGTCGGCAACCTACCGGTGCCGCCGCGCACACCGGCGGGCGCAACGGCCCTGTCGTCCCGGTGGGGGGTCCGGCCCCGACGCCAATTGCGAGCCCGGCTCACGACGCGGACGGGCGCCTATCCACCACCTCGTCGAGGAGGGAATCTACGGTAAGGGACACATTGAACAGGGGGAGCGCAGTGTCAATTCTTGGACTCATCACCTATACGACGACGTCGTCGTCCATTTCGCCCATATGGTCGATTCTGGGCATCGTCATCGCCGTCTTCTTTATCGCGTGCTACTGGATTGTCTTCACGAAGGCGGGCTACCCGGGTTGGGGTGCGATCATCCCCTTCTTCAACTACTACATCATGATGAAGGTGGCCGGGAAGCCGGGCTGGTGGTTGATCCTCCTGTTCATTCCCATCGTCAACATCGTGGTGTGGATCATCGTGGCGCTCGCCACGGCCAAGGCGTTTGACAAGACCGCCCTCTTCGGGGTCGGTTTGATCTTCCTGCCGTTCATCTTCATTCCGATCCTCGCCTTCGGCTCGGCGACGTACCAGCTGCAGCCGGGGTGGAACGCCGCGAAGTAGGCACTCAGCCGGTGGTGAGGATGATCTTGCCGAACTTGCCACCGGCGGCGAACGCGTCGTAGGCGCTCTCGACCTCCTCGAGGGGGAAGGTGGCGTGCACGTCAACGTGCACCGCGTTCGCGGCCCACAAGGGAACGACCTCTCGCACCATGGACGAGGCGAGGAGGGCCTTCTCGGTTCGTGAGCGTGACCGCAGCGTCGACCCCGTCAGGCGGAGTCGCTTGGTCATGACCGCGAGGAAATCGACCTCGACGCGACTGCCCCCGCCCACCCCGATGACGACGACGGTCGCGTGAGGGGCGAGGACGTTCATGGCGGCGGCGAGGTGGGCGGCACCCACCAACTCGATGACGACGTCCACGGGTTCGAGCGCGCCGACGTGATCGATGGTCGTCACCTCCGCGGCGCCGAGGGCGCGGAGCCGATCGTGGAATCGATCGTCACGCGTGACGGCGATGACGTGGGCTCCGAGCGCGGCTGCCACCTGGACCGCGGCGGAGCCGACCCCGCCGGCCGCACCCGAGATCAGGACGCGAGTGCCGGGCTCGAAGTGCGCGGCCTGGGTGATCGCGTCGTAGGCGGTGGTGTACGCCTCGGGGAAGCCGCCCGCATGAATGAGATCCGTGGATGAGGGGACGTCCAGGAGGTGCTCGGACGGCACGAGACACCGCGTGGCTTGACCGCCGCCACCGACGACGGCGCACACCCGCTGGCCGAGCGAGCGCCCGCGCACGTCTTCACCGATCGCCACGATGGTCCCGGCGATCTCCATGCCGGGCACGTCGACGGGCCAGCCCGGGGGAGCCGGGTAGAAGCCGCGGCGTTGCAGTAGATCAGCCGCGTTGAGACCCGCAGCGGCCACGTCGACCACGACGTCGCGCGGACCGGGGACGGGGTCCGGCCGTTCCTCGATGGACAGAGATCCCTCGCTGATCACGACCGCACGCATGCGCTCACCTTACGGCCGCGCGTGCGCGGGGCCCAACCGATAGGGTGCCCTCCATGTCACTTTATGAATACCCCGTTGCCACCCTGTCCGGCGAGCCCGGTTCGCTCGCGACGTACGCCGGCAAGGCTGTGCTCGTCGTCAATGTCGCCTCGAAGTGTGGACTGACCCCGCAGTACGAAGGGTTGGAGAAGTTGCAGGAACGCTACGAAGGTCGCGGCTTCACGGTCGTCGGATTCCCCTGCAACCAGTTCATGGGTCAAGAGCCGGGTTCCGCCGAGGAGATCCAGGAGTTCTGCTCGACCACCTACGGCGTGACCTTCCCGATGTTCGAGAAGATCGACGTGAACGGCGAGGACCAGCATCCGATCTACGCCGAGTTGACCAAGGTCGCCGACGCCGAGGGACACACCGGCGACATTCGCTGGAACTTCGAGAAGTTCCTCCTCAGCCCCGAGGGTGAGGTCATCCACCGATACGCGCCCCTCGTCGAGCCCGAGGACCCGGCGCTCGTGGCGGACATCGAGGCGGCGCTGCCGGCCTAACCCACGCCGACGTGGCGGTGGAGCCGCACATACGTCGGGGTGAATCCGTAGGTCATCCAGTAGCGCTCCGCGCGTCGATTCGTCACGCGCCAATTGGTCTCGGCGTAGACGAATCCGTCGCGACGGGCGTCGTGGAGCACGGCGTCGACCATCGCGCGCGCGACGCCGAGGCGTCGGTGCTCGTGGCGGACCACGACGGCGCTCAGGTGGATGGTGCGGGCGAAGGAGCCCACACGCTCGGGGACCGGAAACGTCGAACACTGCGCCACCGGGACGCCGTCTCGTTCGACGATCACGTAGGTGACCTCGGGATCCTCGAGCGTTTCGATCCAGTCCTCGCGTTGTCCGGTGTTCGCGAGGCCGAACGCGTAACTCGGACCGGTCTCTTGGAATTCCCGCAGGTGCTCGTCGAGGGCGAGGGCGATCTCCAGATCGTCAATGCCGCCGCGACGGAGGTGATACCCCGTCGGCAGTGCGACGGGGTCCACCGCGGCGAGAACCCGGGTTCCGCGCTGGTGCATGTACGCGAACCCGAGCAGGAGCCACGGCGCGACCGACTCGTCGCGAGGGACCCACACGTAGTGACGGTCCGCGCCGACCGCCAACCAGCGGTTGGCGAGGGCGACGTACAGGTCCTCGAGGACCGTGGCGTCGTCGTAGGAGAGCCCCTCGGGGTTCATCCACGCCCCGTGTCCGTAGACGTCACTCGCGAGGAGGGTGCCGCGCAGGTGACCGACGACGCGCCCGTCGCGCAGCGCCACGACCGTGTCGGGAGCGGACGAACGAAGACTGTCGGCGAGCTGACGCGCGTCGACGCGGGCGTCGATCAAGGGGTGGCGCTCGTTCACGCGTCGCTGTTCACGCACGACGCGAGCCACGATCTCGTCGAGGTGGGCCGGTCCGAGAGGTTCGACGCTCACCATGGGCCAAGGGTAGCCACTGGTCCGAACGACGGTGTGTGACAGAGTGACGCGGTGACGCTGACCACGACGTTGTTCGACATGGACGGACTCCTCATTGATTCGGAGATCCTCTGGCACAAAGCGGAGCTCGAGATCCTCGGTGACCTCGGCGTGCCGATCGACGCGCACGGGACGCGCTCCACCAAGGGCATGTTCGTCGCCGAGGTCGTCGACTACTGGTACTCGATTGCCCCGTGGCCGTCGCCGTCGCGAGAGGACGTCACCGCGCACATCCTCCAACGAGTGGGCGACCTCGTCGAGAGTGAGGGTCGCCTGATGGCGGGGGCACTTCGCGCCATCGAACTCACGTCGGCGCGCGGGCCCGTCGCGGTGGCCAGTTCCACGCCCCGGTCGCTGATCGTGCGCTGTCTTGATCACTTTGATCTGACCGGCCGCTTCGCCGCGATCGCGACGGCCGCGGACGAGCCGTACGGCAAGCCGCACCCGGGCGTGTTCCTCACCGCGGCGAACGCTCTCCACGCGAGTCCGTCGGCCTGTCTCGTCTTCGAAGACTCCGGCGCGGGCGTCCTCGCGGCCAAGGCCGCCCGCATGACCTGCGTCGCGGTGCCCGTGGCGGAGGAACGCGGGTTCGCCGCGTTCGCCATCGCCGACGTCGTCCTCGCGTCGCTGAGCGAGCTCACCGAGGAGTGGCTCGACCAGCGGTTCTCCTCGCTCTGAAGCAGGGGTCGCCCGTCAGCGGTCGACGTCGTACGCGCGCGACTGTGAAGATGCGGTCATGGACAATATTTTCGACTACCACCGTCACCCCCGCGCCGCCGAGCTGAAGGCGAATCCACCGGTCACGACGGTGGAACTGCGCCAAACGAACCACCCCAACCCGTTCGTCCGACTGAACAATCGCTTCGGGCTGCGCGTGACCCTCGTCGTCGGCACCATGTGGTGCGCGTATCTCTTCACGGTCATCGCGCTGTTCGCGCTGCCGTCCGCCATCCATCAGGGGACCTATTACATCATCGTGTGGCTCTCCAGCAGCTTCTTGCAGCTGGTTCTGTTGCCGGTGATCATCGTGGGCCAGAACATCCAGGCCACTGCCGCGGACAAGCGCGCCGAGGACACCTACAAGGACGCCGAGGCGGTGCTGCACGAAGCGGACCAGATTCAACGGCACTTGGAAGCGCAGGACCAACTCATCACCCGCATCGTCACGCAGCTCGACGAGTTACGTCGCGGCGGCCAGGGAGTCCCCACCTAGCGCGACTCAGAGGTCCTTGCGGAACTTGGTGGCCTGGGGGTGACAGTGTGCACCGGGCGGGAAGGCCGCGACCCGTTCCCAGCCGGTCGAGACGTAGAAGGCGTGCGCCTCCGGTTGCGCGTGGCCCGTCTCGAGGAACAGTGTCACGAGGCCGCGTGCGCGAGACTCGTCCTCGATCCGTCGCATCAGTGCGGTCGCCACGCCCTGACCGCGCAGGTCCGGACGAACCCAGAGTCGCTTGACCTCACCAATGCGCTGCGCCGGATCAATGGTTCGCACCCCGACTCCCCCCGCGAGGTGCTCGTCGACCCGCGCGACCACGAAACAGCCCGCGGGATCATCCAGTTGGTCGACTCGCAGTGAAGTGGTGTCCGTGTCGGGTCCGTAGCGTCGGTCGAGTTCGTCTTGGGCGGCGGCGATCAGCGACGTCACGGCCGCGGAGTGCGCCGACTCGACGCGCAGGGTGATCGTCACGCGGACACTGTAGAAGTTCCGGTCCGCGCGGAGGTCGCCGGCAACTACGATGAACGAGAAACACCAAAGGAGTTCCGTGTTTCGCCCCGTCAGCGCCGACATCGATTTCGTCACGGTCGAAGAGACCGAACTGGCCCGATGGCGCGATCACGACATTTTCCAACGATCGCTCGACCAGCGTCGGGACTGCCCGCCGTGGGTCTTCTACGAAGGTCCGCCGACGGCCAACGGTCAGCCGGGTCTGCACCACGTGTGGGCGCGGGTCTACAAGGACCTGTTCTGTCGCTATCAGACCATGCGGGGCCACTTCGTCGCGCGTCGAGCCGGGTGGGACACCCACGGTCTCCCGGTCGAGGTGGAGGTGGAGAAGCGGCTCGGGATCTCGGGCAAGAAGGCCATCGAAGAGGTGGTCGGCATCGAGGAGTTCACGCGCCTGTGTCGCGAATCGGTCCAGACCTACGTGGGCGAGTTCGAACGGCTCACCGAGCGCATTGGCTACTGGGTGGATGTCGACACGGCGTACTACACCTATCACCCGAGCTACGTCGAGTCCGTGTGGTGGCAGTTGCAGCAGCTCTTTGATCGCGGACTGCTCTATGAAGATCTGAAGGTCATTCCGTACTGTCCGCGCTGCGGGACATCACTGTCCAGTCACGAATTGGGCCAGCCGGGGGTCTACTACGACGAGGTGGACGAGAGCTGTTATATCCAACTGCGCCTGTCCGACGCGCAGGACCGCGACGACCTCGGCGGCGCCACGCACCTGACGGTGTGGACCACGACGCCGTGGACGCTGCTGTCGAACGTGGCGGTGGCGGTGAACCCCGAGCTCACCTACGCCGTCGTGGACGGCCTCGTCGTCGCCGAGGATCTCGTCTCGTCCGTGCTCGGCGACGACCGAGTGATCTCCGCGCGCGTGCCCGGACGCTCGTTGCTCGGACTGCACTACGAACGTCCCTTCGACGACGTGTCGCTGCCGGTCGGCGTGGACGCGTGTTACGTGGTGGGAGCGGACTACGTCACGACCGACGACGGCACCGGACTCGTCCACCAGGCTCCCGCCTTCGGCGAAGTCGACCGTCAGGTGGCCCGCGAGTACGCACTGCCGACGGTGAACCCCGTCGGCCCCGACAGCACCTTCACGAACGAGGTTCCCTGGTTGGTCGGCCGCAATGTTCGCGAAGCCAATCACGACATCAACTCAGAACTTGAGCGACGCGGCCTGTTGCTGCGCCGATGGGACTACGCGCACTCCCTGCCGCACTGCTGGCGCTGCGGGACCGTTCTCATCTACTGGGGCAAGCCCAGCTGGTACATCGCGACCAGCACGTTCAAGGATCAGTTGCTCGCCGAGAACGCCACCATTGACTGGCACCCCGAGCACATCCGAGACGGACGCTTCGGTGAGTGGCTGTCCAACAATGTCGACTGGGCGTTGTCGCGCGACCGATTCTGGGGCACGCCGCTGCCGATCTGGCGCTGCGCATCGGGGCACCTCACGTGCGTCGGCTCGCGCGCGGAGCTGTCTGAACTCGTGGGACGGGATCTGCGCGAGATCGACCCGCACCGTCCGGCCATCGACGACGTCATCGTTCCGTGCCGGACCTGCGGTGAGGAGTCCCGTCGCGTCAGCCCGGTCATCGATGCGTGGTTCGACTCGGGGGCGATGCCCGCCGCGCAGGTTGGGTACCCGCACGTCGACGGCTCCGCGGAGGCGATGGCCTATCCGGCGCAGTTCATTGCCGAAGCGATCGACCAGACCCGGGGGTGGTTCTACTCGTTGCTCGCGGTGAACACGCTCGTCTTCGGGACCAAGCCCTACGAGCACGTGCTGTGCCTCGGACACATTGTCGATCCCGACGGTCGCAAGATGTCCAAGTCGCTCGGCAACGTGATCGACCCGTGGGAGATCCTCAACTCGCGCGGCGCCGATCCGCTGCGCTGGTGGATGTTCTCCCAGGGCTCGCCGTGGACACCCACGCGCGCCAGCCTCGAGGCCATCGACGGCTCGATGCGCGAGACGCTCGTGACGTTGTGGAACGCGTTCAGTTTCTTCACGACCTACGCGTCGCTCAACCGATTCGATCCCACCGATCCGGAGATTCCCGCGCCGAGCGCGCGCACCGCGATGGACCGCTGGATCCTCTCACGACTCGCGGCGACGACCGAGGCGGTCACGACGGCCCTCGACGGCTACGAACCGCTGGGAGCCACCGACGCGATCACCCGGCTCGTCGACGACGTCTCGAACTGGTACGTCCGCCGCTGCCGACGGCGCTTCTGGCGCACCGATCCCGACGTCCCGCGCTCGGACTCGCTGGGTGCGCACGCAACGCTGCTCGAGGTGTTGAGCCAGCTGGCGGTGCTCCTCGCACCGCTGTGCCCGTTCCTCGCTGACGCGATGTTCCACGAGCTCGCCGGTGGGTCCGACGACGACTCGGTGCATCTTGTGGACTGGCCCACGAGCGACTCGTCCGCTCGTGACGACGATCTCGAGCGCTCGATGGACGTGGCGCGTCGACTGACGTCACTCGGGCGCGCGGCACGCGCCGACGCGGGCGTGAAGGTCCGCCAGCCCCTGCGCCGCGCGCTCGTCTTCGTGCCGTCGGGCACACCTCGCCCGCCCGCCGGAGTGGTGGAGGACGAACTCAACGTCGACGCCCTCGAATTCAGCGAGGAGTTGGCCGAGGTCCTCACGTTCGAGCTCGTGCCCAACTTCCGCACCCTCGGACCGCGCCTCGGGGAGGCCGTGAAGGATCTCCGGGCCGCCCTGGCCGGTCTCGACACGGTCGCCGCCGCGGCGTCGTTGGAAGCGGGGGGCACCGTCACCATTCAACTGCCCACCGGACCAGTCGAACTGAACGCCGAGGAGCTCGACCTTCGCGTGAAGGGTCAGTCCGGATTCGCGGTCTCGCGTCACGGCGGTGAGGTTGTGGCCCTGGACCTCACGATGAACGACGAGCTTCGCCGACGGGGGTACCTGCGCGACCTCGTGCGCCAGGTTCAGGATCTGCGCAAGAACTCGGGCTTCGACGTCGCCGATCGCATCACGCTGCACCTCACGGGTGTGGACGACCTCGCCGACGGCTTCACGCTGCTCGCGTCGGAGGTCCTCGCGTCGCGCGTCGTGTCCGAAGCGGGAGTGGGCGAGGGGACCGGCCTCGACTTCGACGACGGTCGCGCCGCGATGGCGTGGGTGGTGCGCAACTAGGCGGGCGTGGTGCCCGCGTTCAGCTTGGTGAGCAGACTCGACAACTCGTCGCGCTCGTCGCGGGTCAGCCGTTCGCTCACGCTGTGTTCCAGATGGCGAACGTGGGCGCGCAGCGCCTCGTCCAACGCGGCGTCGCCCGCGGGCGTGATGCCCACGTGGATGGCGCGACGATCGCTCGGACAGTTGCGACGCTCGACGAGTCCCGAGGACTCGATGCGGTCGATGAGTCTCGTCGTGCCCCCGCTCGAGTGCACGGTGGCGTCGGCGATCTCGGACATCCTCAGGTGCCCCTGCGGAGCGCGTCGCAACTGCAGCAGGACCTCGAACCAGGGCAGGGGCAGATTGCACTCCTCTTCGAGTGCGGCCCCGAGTTCGCGCGAGAGTCGAGCGTTCGTCTCGAGCAGCAGCCCGAAGAGGCGCACGCGCTCGTCACCGGAAGGACACGCCGCGAAGGTCATGGACGCAGTATAACAAGTAACTGCTTAGAAAGATATTGCTTGACAAGTAATTGCACGTGCAACTATACTGATCTCGTACACACGGTACGTCCCTTGAAGGAGAGTTCGTTATGAGCAACCTGCCCACCCCCGGCACCTACACCATTGACGCGGTGCACTCGTCGGTCAGCTTCATCGCCCGCCACCTCGTCGCGTCGAAGGTGCGCGGTAATTTCACGGAATTTGAAGGTGCGATCGTCATCGGCGACACGCCGGAGAGTTCGAGCGTGAACGCCACCGTTCAGGCCGGCAGCATCACGACGGCCAACGAGATGCGTGACGGTCACCTGCTCAGCCCGGACTTCCTCGATCGCGAGAATCACCCGACGCTGACCCTCGTGTCGACGTCGGTCGCCGCCAAGGGTGGTGACAACTACGCCGTCGTGGCAGACCTCACGATTCGTGGCGTCACCAAGTCGGTCACGTTCGATCTGGAGTACCTGGGCACCGGCCCGAGCATGACCCCCGGCGTGAACGTCGCCGGATTCGAGGCGCGCGCGGAAATCGATCGCCGTGACTTCGGTGTGAGCTTTGAGGGCACTCTCGAAAACGGCAGTCTCGTGGTCAGCCACAAGATCATCATCGAACTGAACGTCGAGGCCACCCAGCAGGTGTAACCCCTGTGCGACCTATCGACAACGAGCCGGGGCCATGGGCCCCGGCTCGTGTCGATACGATGCAGTCATGAGTGATGAACCCACGGGCAAGGGCCTGAAGTCCGGACTCGGCGTCGCGGGTGCGCTCGTGGCCATCGTGTCGATCTGGTGGTTCGCGTTGCGACCACGTCGCAAGCACGACGAGTCCTAATCCCCGACGAGGGCGGGCACGACGTCGGAAATGTCGCCGTCGAGAACGACGTCGGCGAGGTTGTCCATGTGCGTGGGCTCGCCATTCACGATGATCACCGTGGCGCCGTGGTGCTGCGCCGTCGGCACCAGGGCGGCCACGGGGAAGACGGCCAGCGTCGTTCCCACCGCGATCATCAGGTCGCAGCCGCGCGCGGCGTCCTCGGCGCGCGCGAGATCCGTCGCCACGAGCGACTGACCGAAGGAGATCGTCGCCGATTTGAGCATCCCGCCGCAGCGCGAGCCGCTCACCATCTGATCGCACGTGGGATCGTCGTCACCGGCCAGCACTCGCGGATACGTGAGTGCGATCGGTTGACGATGTCCGCACCGCAGGCAGACCGAGTCGCGTGAGGAGCCGTGGATCTCGACGATCCTCTCGGGCGACGTCCCGGCGAGTTGGTGGAGTCCGTCGACGTTCTGCGTGACGAGCAGGTCCAAGACGCCACGACGCTCCAAGGTCACCAACGCGTGGTGGGCCGCGTTGGGCTGGGGGACGTGATCGCGTGACGCCGCCCGAGATCGCCACGCCGCACGTCGCACCTCGGGACTCGAGACCCAGGTGTCGTAGTTCGACAACATCTCGGCGTGAGGATCGGTCGTCCAGAGGCCCTGGGGTCCCCGGAAGTCGGGAATGCCCGACGCCGTCGAGATGCCGGCGCCGGTGAGCACGACCACGTGACGTGCGCTCGCGAGGATCTCGCGCGCCGTGTCCAGGGGGTTCGCGGGCACGCGAGCACGGTAGCCGCCGCGCGGCGCGCGCGGTGCCCTCTGTCAGAATGACCCCATGCCCTTCGTAGCCGTCAATCCCGCCACCGGCGCCACCATCGCCACCTTCGACGCCACCTCGCCGAGCGAGGTCGACGACCGTCTTCACGGTGCGCGACGAGCCTTTGACGACTGGCGCCACGCGAGCTTCGCGGACCGTGGGGAGTTGATGACGCGCGCCGCGGAGTTGCTGGAAGGTGAGATCCCGGTCGTCGCCGCGCTCATGACCGCCGAGATGGGCAAGACCTTCGCCGCCGCCAAGGGTGAAGCGGCCAAGTGCGCGATGGCGATGCGGTACTACGCCGAGCACGCGGAGTCGATGCTCGCAATCGAGTCCATTCGCACCTCGGCGTCGCTCAGCGGCGTGCGACACGAGCCCCTCGGTGCCGTGCTCGCCATCATGCCGTGGAACTTCCCCCTCTGGCAGGTCATTCGATTCGCGGCGCCCGCATTGATGGCGGGCAACGTGGGACTGCTCAAGCACGCGCCGAACGTCCCGGGAACGGCGCTGTATCTCGAGGACCTCTTTCGACGATCGGGATTCCCCGAGGGCGTGTTCACCACTCTCTTCGTTGAGAACGACGACGTCGCGGCGATCATCGCCGACGAGCGCGTGGCCGCCGTGACGTTGACCGGTTCCGAGCGCGCCGGTCGTGCCGTGGCGTCGGTCGCCGGCGCACACCTCAAGAAATCGGTCCTGGAGCTCGGCGGATCCGACGCGTTCGTCGTCGCGGCGTCGGCGGATCTCGACCTGACGATTCCCCTCGCGGTGACCGCCCGCGTGCAGAACAATGGTCAGAGCTGCATCGCCGCGAAGCGGTTCATCGTCGTGCGCGACCTCGCGCAGGAGTTCGTGGACCGTTTCACGACCGCGATGGCCGCCGTGCCCGTGGGCGACCCGATGGACCCGGCGACGGTCGTCGGTCCCATTGTGAGTGACGCGCAGCGCACCCTGCTCGACGCCCAGGTGCGCGACGGGATCGATCACGGCGCGCGCGCCACGACGGGGGGACGACCCCTGGAGGGACCGGGCTTCTACTATCCGCCGACGGTGCTCACGGGCGTGAGCGCCGCCTCGCGCGCGGGTCGCGAGGAGTTGTTCGGTCCCGTCGCCGTCGTGCACGAAGTCGACGACCTCGCCGCGGCCGTCGCCATGGCCAACGACACCCCGTGGGGACTCGGAGGATCGATCTGGGCGCGAGACGCCGACGAGATCTCCTACGCAGTGGCCCATCTCGAGGTCGGGATGGTGTTCGCCAACGCGGTCGTCGCCTCGACGCCGGAGTTGCCGTTCGGGGGCATCAAGAACTCGGGATACGGGCGCGAACTGTCGGCCGTGGGGATTCGCGAATTCACCAACGTGAAGACGTTCTTTGTGGCATGACGTTGTACTACTTCGACCACGCCGCGTCCGCGCCGCGCCGCGAGGAGGTCTTCGCGGCCATGGAGCCGTACCTGCACGGGGTCGTCGGAAACCCGTCCGGCACCCACCAGGCCGCGCGCGCGTCTCGGCGCGCCATTGAGGAAGCGCGCGAGGAGGTGGCGTCCTTCGTCGGGGTCACGCCGGGCGGCGTGATCTTCACGGGCGGGGGAACCGAGTCCTGCCACCTCGCCCTCAGCGGTGTCGTGCGCCACGCCCGTCGCGCGGGTCAACCGGTCGAGATCGTGACGTCGCCGATTGAGCACCACGCGGTCCTCGAGACCGCCGAGGCGCTGGCGCGCGAGGACGAGGGCGTGTCGGTGCGCGTCGTGCCGGTGGACGCCGACGGTGTCGTTGATCTGGGGGTCCTCGACGCGCTGCTGAACGAGCGCACCGCCCTGTGCAGTGTCATGACCGCCAACAACGAGACCGGCGTGATCGAGCCGGTGAACGACGTGGGCGACCTCGCGGCCGCACACTCTCCGCGCGTCGTGACGCACACCGACGCCGTTGCGGCCGCGCCGTGGTTGGATCTCGCGACGGTGACCGCGTCGGTCGATCTCGTGTCGATCTGTGCGCACAAACTCGGCGGACCGGTCAACGCCGGCGCCCTCCTCGTGCGGCGTCCGGTCGATTTCGATCCTGTCGTCAGCGGGGGCGGTCAGGAACGGGGTCGTCGCGGCGGCACCGTGGACGTCGCGGCGGCGGTCGGTCTCGCGGCCGCCGTGCGCCTCAGCGCGCTCGAACGGATCGAGAACGTCCGTCAGACGGCGGCGCTGCAGGCGCGACTCGAGGCTTGCGTGGGAGCACTCGACGGCGTGCGCGTCACGGCACCGTCGGCGGCGCGACTGCCCGGCCACGTGCACCTCACCGTCACCGATGTCGTGAGCGACGAACTGTTGTTCCTGCTCGATCAGGCGGGCGTGTGCGCCTCGGCGGCGTCGAGCTGTGCCAGTGGGGCGGGCGAGCCCAGCCACGTGCTCGCGGCGATGGGCGTGTCGCGCGATCGCGCGCGGGGCGCGGTGCGCTTCACCCTCGGACCCGAGACGACCGCCGAGGACGTCGGCGCCCTGGAGCGCATTTTCGCCGCCACGCTCGCCCAACTGCGCCGCGATCAGTAACTCTCCTCGGCTGGCAAACTATCCCGATGAAGATTCTTGTGGCGATGAGTGGCGGGGTCGACTCGTCCGTTGCCGCGGGCATGCTGCGTGACGAGGGGCACGAGGTCGTGGGCGCCACGCTCAAGCTCTGGGGTGGCGTGTCGGACTCGGGATGCTGTTCGGTCGCCGACGTTGACGACGCCCGACGGGTGGCCCAGGTGCTCGGCCTCGACCACCACGTCTTTAACTACACCGAGGAGTTCGAACGCGACGTCGTCACCCCCTTCGTCGAGGGACACGCGAAGGGGGTCACGCCGAACCCCTGCATTGAGTGCAATCGGCATATCAAGTTCGATCTGCTCTTCGCGCGCGCGCAGCGCCTGGGCTTTGACGCGGTCGCGACCGGTCACCACGCCCTCGTGACCCGGCGCGACGGCCGGGCGACCCTCGAACGCGGGGTCGACGCGGCGAAGGACCAGAGCTACGTCCTGGGCTATTTGCGCGAGGAGACGCTCGAGACGTTGGTCCTGCCCATTGGTCGACTCACCAAGGCGCAGGTGCGGGCCGAAGCCGATCGGCTGGGGCTTCGCACGTGGAACAAGCCGGACAGCCAGGACGTCTGCTTCATCGAAGCGAGCAAGGGTCGCGAGGCCTTTCTCGCCAGTCGACTCGAGCTGACGCCCGCGACGATCGTCGACGCGGTGAGCGGCGACGAACTCGGCACGACCCCGGCCGCCGAACTGCTCACCGTGGGACAGCGTCGCGGCATTCTGCCGGGGCGCGACGGCGAGCGCCGCTTCGTGTCGCGCGTCGACCTCGCGCGGCGCCGGGTCGAAGTCGGGCGCCTCTCTGACGTGGAGGTGACGACTCTCCCCCTGGAGAGCGCGTCCCTGACGTTCGCGCGGGACCCACTGGAGCCCGGGAGCCGCGTCGTCGTCCAGACGAGCGCCCACGGGACGCCACTGTCGGCGACCCTCGGGGCGTCACCGTGGCGGCTCGACCTCGACGCGCCGTCTCGTCCGGTCGCACCCGGCCAGAGCGTGGTCCTCTACCGAGCACTCGCGCCCACGGTCGTCGAGGGTGCGGCGATGGTGGCCGCGTCGTGAGCGACCTCACGCGCATCGACGAGTTGCGCGGCGAGATCGCTCGCCACAACGAGGCCTATTTCGTCTTCGACAGTCCCACGATCCCCGACGCGGACTACGACGCACTGGTGCGCGAACTGCGCGCGCTCGAAGCGGCCCACCCCGAACGCTCCAGCGCGCACTCGGTCAGCACGACGGTGGGCGCGCACGCCAGCGAGTTGTTCACCCCCGTCACACACGCCGCGCGCATGATGAGCCTCGACAACGCCTTTGACGTCGACGAGATGCGCGCGTGGGGCGACCGCGTCGAAAAGGGCACGGGGTTGCCCGCGGACCAGTTGGTGTTCTCGGTGGAGCCCAAGATCGACGGCCTCGCCATGAGCATCATCTACACCGACGGCGACCTCACTCTGGCGGCGACCCGCGGTGATGGTCGCGTCGGTGAGGACGTCACGAGAAACGTCCTCACCATTGCTAACGTGCCGCACCACCTCCATGGACCGACGCTGCGAGGGCGCGTCGACGTGCGCGGCGAGGTCTTCCTCGCGCAACATGACTTCGACTCCCTGAACGCTCGCCAGCGTGCCGCGGGTGACAAGGAGTTCGCCAACCCTCGCAACGCCGCGGCGGGCTCGCTGCGCCAGAAGGATCCCCAGCTCACGGCCCAACGGCCGCTGTCGTTTCTCGCGTACCAACTCGAGATCCTCGAAGGCTGCGACGCCCTCGCCGCGTTGACGACCCACGCCGAGACGCTCGCGGCGATGAAGGCCATGGGTTTTCTCACCGCGCCCGAGACGACGACGCAAGTCGGCGTGGACGCGATGCTGGCGCGCACGGACTGGTTCGAGGAACACCGCCACGACCTCGACTACCAGATCGACGGCGTCGTCGTGAAACTCGACGATCTCGCCCTGCGCGCCCGTCTCGGCGTGACGTCGCGCGCACCCCGTTGGGCGATCGCGCGCAAGCTCCCACCCGAAGAGCGCACGACGCGACTGCTCGCCATCGAGGTGTCGATCGGTCGGACCGGTCGAGCCACCCCCTACGCCGTCTTGGAACCCGTCACCGTCGCCGGCAGCACGGTGGCGATGGCGACGTTGCACAATGAGGATCAGGTCCGCGTGAAGGACGTGCGACCGGGCGACCTCGTCATCGTGCGCAAGGCCGGCGACGTCATCCCCGAGGTTGTGGGTCCGGTCCTCGAGCCCGGTCGCCGGCGCAAGCGACGCTGGCACTTTCCCGCGACGTGTCCGGACTGCGGTGGCCCGCTGGTGCGGGTGGGGGACGAGAGCGACACGTATTGCGTGAATCCACACTGCCCCGCGCAACTGCTCCAGCAGATCGTGCACTTCGCGTCGCGGTCCGCCCTCGACATCGAGGGTCTCGGTGAGCAGCGCATCGCGCAGTTCATCGACTGCGACCTCGTGCGCGACTTCGCGGATCTCTACGACCTGCGCGCGTCGGACGTCGCCGCACTCGACGGCATGGGCGACCTGTCCGCCACCTCGCTGATCGAGGCGCTCGCGGCCTCCAAGGACCAACCGCTCAGCCGGGTGCTCGTCGGCCTCGGTATTCGTCACGTCGGTCCCGTCGCGGCCCGGGCGCTCGCGCGGACGTTCGTGTCCCTTAACGCGCTGCGCGACGCGCCGCTCGAGACCATCGCCGCGGTGGACGGCATCGGACCGGTCATCGCCGCGAGCGTCCACACCTACTTCCAGGACCCCGACGCCCGCGAGCGACTGGCGAGACTGTCGCGCGCGGGACTTTCGATGCGGGAGAGCGACGACGCGAGAGCGCTGGCCCCCACGCTCGCGGGCAAGGCGGTCGTCGTCACCGGCACGGTCGCGGGGTACAGCCGCGACGAGGCCGAGGCGGCGATCGTGGCGCGCGGGGGGACGTCGCCCGGTTCGGTGTCAAAGAAGACGTTCTGCGTTGTCGTCGGCGAGGCGCCGGGGGCCTCGAAGCTCTCGCGCGCCGAGGAACTCGGTATTCCGATTGTGCCCGCCGAGCAGTTCGAGGCGCTTCTGGCCCTCGGGGAACCGGCGGTTCGGTCACGTGAGGGTTGATCAGTAGGGTTGGTGGCTGAGATGGCCGTTACTTCGATCCAACCCGGCTCCGTCATCAACAACCGCTACGTCATCCGGCGCACGATTGGCTCGAGTGAGGGATCCGTGGTCTTCGAGGCCGAGGACACGTCGCTGCAACGAGCCGTGGCCGTGCGGGTCCTGCTCTACGAGGTCCTCGCGAACGAGGAGTGGCGCGACTACGTGCGCCACGAGACCACGGCGGTGGCCGCCCTGCATCATCCGAACCTGACGCGCATCTACGACTGGGGAGAAGACGACGGCACCATCTACGTCGTGACCGAGTATCTCGCGGGCGGCTCGCTGCGCGACGTGCTGGCGGCCAAGGGCCACCTGAGCCAGGAGCAGACCGCCCTCGTGGGCCTGGAGGCGGCCACAGCGCTCGCCTACGCCCACGCGCGCGGATTCGTGCACGGAGCGTTGCGACCGAGCAAGATTCTCTTCGACGACGAGGGTCGCGCCCGGGTGAGCGACCTCGGCATGGCCGCCACGATGCAGACCATTCCCGGCTCTGCCCGATCGCTCGAGGAGGCGCGCTACACCACCCCCGAGCAGGTGCTCGGCTCCGCTCCCGAACCGCGCAGTGACGTCTACTCGCTGTCGCTAATCCTGTTCGAATGTCTGACCGGGCACGCCGCCCACTCCGGGCGATCGCTCGAGACGATTCGCACGAACCGGCTGGGTGCGCCTCTGCCGCACCGTCCCGAGCTCGGGAGTTTGGACCTCATCCTCGCCCTCGGCGCCGCGCCGGAGATCGGCGCGCGGCCCGACGCGGACCTCTTCGCCAGTCGACTGGCGTCGGTCGCCGCCACGTTGCCGGTGCCGCGTCCCGTCACGCTCGGACCGGGCAATCTCGGGGGCTTCGTCGTGCCGACGGCCACGGACGTGCTGAGCGCCCCCGCCATCGCGATCACCGGACGAGCGATCGGCGACGAGAGCACCGGCGACGTCGTGGTGCGCCCGTTCGATCTGCCGGGGTATCGCGAGTCGGTCGAGTCGAGCACCCATCGTCCGCCGCCGCCGCGGCCGAGTCGCACCGGTCGGGCCTTCTACGCGCTGATGGCGCTCGTCGTCGTGCTGCTGGCCCTCGGTCTCGGCATCGCGTGGAAGGCGGGTGCGTTCACGCCGTCCTATCAGGTGCCGCCCCTCACGGGTCTGACCCAGGCCCAGGCGCTGCGCCTGCTGCAGGGCGACTCGTTCACGTTGACCGTGCAGGGTCGCGTCTATTCACCGACCGTCCACGCGAACGTGATCGTCAGTCAGAACCCCGCGGCCAACACGATGTTGAAGCAGGGCTCCACGATTCACGTCGTGTTCTCGAAGGGTCCCGCCACCGTGACTGTTCCGAACGTCCTTCTCCTCGGGTGCAAATCGGCCCAGGCGAAACTCGTGACGGCCGGCCTCTCGGGGACCTGCCCGTCCGAGCGACAGGTCTACAACCCCACCGCGCGTCAGGGCGCCGTCGTGGCGGTGTACGCCGGCACGGCGCGCAATCCGCTCGCGGTGACCCAGGGCACGGTGCTGACGCTCGTGTTGAGCAAGGGCCCACAACCGGCCACGACGACCACGACGACGACCACCACCACGCCGAACACGGGCCCACGAGCGGTGCCGCACCTCGTCGGTCTCAATCGCGCCCAGACCCTCGCGGCCATGCAGGCGGCCCAGCTGTACTACGTGACCGTCGGCCCGGGATCGAACAACGCCACCTGGACCCAGGTGGTCTCGACGTCGCCCCCGGCGGGCACGTTGGTGCCCTATCGTTCGTCGGTCACGGTGCAGGTGAGGTGACGACCTGCGATCTCTGCGAAGCCGCGCCCCTCACGCGTCGCTACCTCGACGACGACCTCTGCTGGATCGCCGACTGCGAGATCTGCCTCGTGCCCATGGTGGTCTGGCGCGTGCACTCCGCAGATCCGGACGAGGTCGTCAAGGCCACCCTGCACGAACGCCTCGGGGTCGTGGCCGACGACGTTCTCGGGGTCGGCGGGTGGAAGATCGACGACAACATGCGCAACATTCCCGACCACTATCACGCGCACGCTCGTCCCCCTCGGTTCTGGCTGCGCTAGTCGCGACGACGTCGCGCGCGGGCCGATCTCGTCAGGGCGCCCCCAACGACGCCGGTAGAGTGGAGTGCGTTCAGCAGTCATCTTCGTAAAGGAGCATCATGGGAGCCCTCGACGGTCGCGTCGCCATTATCACCGGAGCGGGACGCGGCATCGGCCGTGAGCACGCCCTTCTGTTTGCCAGTGAGGGCGCCAAGGTTGTGGTGAACGACCTCGGAGGAAGTCTGGACGGATCGGGTGGCGAGGGAACGCCCGCCGAGCAGGTCGCGGCCGAGATCACGGCCATGGGTGGTGAGGCGATTGCCAACCACGACAACATCGCCGACTGGGACGGCGGCGAACGGCTGATTCGCAGCGCGGTGGAAACCTTCGGCGATCTGCACGTCCTGGTGAACAACGCCGGCATTCTGCGCGACCGCGTGCTCGTGAACCTCAGCGAGGACGACTGGGACTCGGTCATCAACGTCCACCTGAAGGGACACTTCGTCCCGACGCGTCACGCCGCGACGTACTGGCGCGAGCAGGCCAAGGCGGGCAAGACGGTGAAGGCGAGCATCATCAACACGTCGTCGACGTCCGGGCTCATCGGCAACGTCGGGCAGTCCAACTACGGGGCCGCCAAAGCCGGCATCGCGGCGTTCACCGTCATCATCGCCGAGGAGCTCGCCCGCTACGGCGTGCGCGCGAACGCGATTGCGCCCGCGGCCCGCACGCGCATGACCGAGTCGACGCCCGGTCTGTCCGACGTCGTCGCGCGTCCGAGTGACGTCGCCGTGTTCGACACCTGGGACCCCGCGAACATCTCGCCCCTCGTGGCGACGCTCGCCACCGAGGACTGCGAAGCCAACGGTCAGGTCTTCTTCGTCCAGGGCGGCACGGTTCGCCTGTTCCAGAACTGGAAGATGACCACCACCCTCGAGAAGAACGAGCGGTGGTCCGTTGCGGAGCTGTCGGAGAAACTGCCGAACCTGCTCAAGTGAGCGAACCAGCCAGTCCGCCGCACGCGCAGCGCGACGATCCCGAGTCGCTGCTCGACGCGCGCAGCGACCCGGCGGGTATTGCCTTTGGCTCCCTCGGCACAGAGGCGAGTAGCGAACTCAACTGGCTGGCGATGCTGCGCCATCGCGTGCAGCGCCGCGCGATGGCGTCGTCGCGCTATCAGTGGTGGGTCCTGTGGAGTCTTCTCGCGGGACTGCTCGCGCTCAACTTCACCTTCACCGTCTTTAACGTCGACCTCGTCCACGTGGCCGACGAGTTCCACACCACGCCCGAAACGTTGTTGTGGACGACGGTCGGCCCGACGCTCGCCTACGGACTGGCGGCCCCGGTGTTCGGCAAGATCGGGGACATCTTCGGGCATCGACGGCTGTACCTGTTCGGTCTGATCGGGGGCATGGTCTCGGCGGTGCTCACCGCGCTGGCCCCGACGGTCCTGTGGCTGATCCTCGCGCGCACGCTCGACGGCGTCCAGGGCGCGGCGACGGGAACCGCGTCGGGCGCCCTGCTCAATCTCACGTTCAACAAGGAGGACCGCGTTAAGGCGGCCGGCTGGTGGAGTTTCGTCGGGGCGGGTGGCCCGGTGATCGGCGTCAGTCTCGGCGCGCCGATCATCGCGGCGTACGGGTGGCGCGCCCTGTTCTGGGTTCAACTCGTCCTGCTCGTCATCGCGTGCTCGATCGTGGCCGTCGTCCTCCCGCATCGCGTCGAGGCCGAGGAGGAGGCCGCCGCGCGCAAGGTCCGGGCCCGTCGCGAGTTCCGCACCATGGACTGGATTGGCTCGTGGACGATCTCACTGTCAATCACCGCCCTGATGCTCGGCATCACCCTCTCGCAGAACCACGGGTGGACCGGACTACCGAGCGTCATCTGTTGGGTGACGGCCGGACTGATGATGGGAGCCTTCGTCTACCGGATCACCCACACCGCGAACCCCCTCATTCCAACGAAGTACTTCCGCAAGCGGAACTTCGTGTTCCCGATGGTCGTGCGCGCGGCGGCGAACTTCGGCTACTTCGGGGGCTTCTTCCTGTCGTCGTTGTTGCTGCAGGAGGCGTTCGGCAAGTCGACCACGCAGGTGGGCGCCATCATCATCGCGCGCCCGCTCGTGTTCGCAATCTCGTCACCGATCGCCGGCTACCTGACCATGAGGATCGGTGAGCGCGTGAGCGCGGTCGCGGGAAGTTGCTTCCTCGTGCTGTCGATGCTGTTGTTCGCGACCCTCGACCCGTCGTCGACGGATCTCGTGATCATCTTGGCGCTGGGTCTATCGGGCCTCGCCATGGGTGTCGCGATGCCGGCGACGGGGTCGACGATGGCGAACGAGGTCGATCCCACGGAGTTCGGCGTGATGTCCGCGGCGCAACTCCTCACCGGGCAGGCGGGTCAGGTGGTGGGCCAGGGTGTCATGGTCACCATGCAGGCCACGCGACTGGCGGCACTGCCCCCCGACGCGACGAGCGCCCAGATTCTGGGGACGTTTCGCACGTCGTTCCTCGTGGGAGCCGGCGTGTCACTCATCGCGGTGGTCGCGTCAACGTTCCTGCGCAGTCTGCCGCGCAACGGGTCAGGCCGTGATCGCGCGCAGGCGATCGATCACTCCCACTGAGGACGCGTCGGGCGTCGCGGTCTGCATGGCGACGAGTTTGCTCATGTCACCCTCGATGCGCACCTTGCCGGCCATGAACGCGCTCATGGCCGCTTGGGGTTTACCCTCGATGAGCAGCGCCTTGGCCGTGACCCAGTCGACCGTGATGGTCATGTCCGGCGTCGTGGCGTGGCCGTAGTTGAGGGCCAGCACGCCGACGGTCGTGTCGAGATGAGCCTCGAGCGGCGACGTGCCGAAGGGAACGTCGGTGATGATGAGGTTCATGACGACCGCCGCACCCGGCGTGGCCACGTCGCCGTGCTCGGTGCGGATGACGTCTGCCGCCTCGATCCACTCGGGACTGAGGAATTCGTAGGTCACGGTCGGGCTCGCGTCGGCATCCAGAGAAGGGTAGTCGGGCCATTAGTCTCTGCGGGATGACCACAGACATTCTCCCCGGGTGCGAACCGTTCTCGTCACCCGGATCCACCGACGGCGTCCTCGTCCTGCACGGCTACACCGGCAATCCCCTCTCCATGCGTCCGCTCGCCGAACTCATCGCGCAGCAGGGCTACACCGTCGAACTTCCCCTGTTGCCCGGTCACGGGACGTCGGTGGCCGACCTCAGCACGAAGGGATGGACGGACTGGTTCGCCGCCATGGAGGAGGTGTACGACGACCTTCGCGAGCGGTGTGATCGTGTGGTGGCCGTGGGACTGTCCATGGGGGGAGCCCTCGCGACGTTCCTCGCCGAGCGTCACGAGGAACTGGCGGGTCTGGTGCTGATCAATCCGATCGTCCAGCCGCCCGACGAGGCCACACTCGGCGCCATCCAGCAGATGGTCGACGGCGGCACCGACTCGATTGAGTCCATTGGCTCGGACATCAAGAAGGAGGGCTCCGTCGAAGCGTCCTACGAGGCGACGCCCCTTCGCCCGGTCCTCACGCTCTTTGACGGCGTCGCCGTCGTGCGTCAGCACTTGAACCGGATCACCGCGCCGGTTCTCCTTTTCTCGAGTCGTGAGGATCACGTCGTCACCTCGGACAACGGCGACGCCCTCGTCGAGAACGTGCAGGGTCCGATCGAGCGCGTCTGGCTGGAGGACTCGTTCCACGTCGCCACGCTGGACAACGATGCGCCGCTCGTCGAAGCGAAGACACTGTCCTTCCTCGAACAGATCTTCACCAGTGAGTGAGCCCCTCACCCGCGACGAGGTCGCGAAGGTCGCTCGCCTCGCGCGGTTGCGCCTGTCGGACGAGGAGCTGGACCTGTTCACCGAGCAGCTCTCGAAGGTGCTCGTGCACGCGACGGACCTGAACCTGATTGCGCTCGACGGCGTCGCGCCCACTGCGCACCCCTTCGGTCTGACGAACGTGTTTCGCGACGACGTGGTGACGGCGTCACTCGATCGCGACGTGGTCTTGGCCATGGCGCCCGACGCGCGTGACGGTCGCTTCGCCGTGCCGCGCATCGTGGGGGAGGCACCGTGAGAACCGCCGTGGAGATCGCCGCCGCGGTGAACGCCGGAGCCTCCGCCGTCACCGAGCTGGAGCGGTCGCTCGCGATGATCGACGCTCGCAACGACGAGCTCAACGTGTTCTTGCACGTCGACGTCGAGGGTCGCGCGCCGCCGCGGCCGCCGTCGACGCGCGGGTGGCGCGAGGGGAGAACGCCGGAGCGCTCGCGGGCGTGCCCTTGGCCCTGAAGGACAATCTCTGCACGATCGGTGTGCCGACGACGTGCTCGTCCAAGATTCTCGAGGGGTGGCGTCCGCCCTACAGCGCGACCGTCGTCGAGCGGCTGCTTGCGGCGGGGGCCGTGGTGGTGGGAAAGACGAACCTCGACGAGTTCGCCATGGGCTCGTCCACCGAGAACTCGGCCTTCGGTCCGACGCGCAACCCGCTCGATCCCGCCCGCGTACCGGGTGGGTCCTCGGGTGGGTCCGCCGCCGCGGTGGCGTCGGGCATGACCCCGATCGCCCTCGGCAGTGATACGGGCGGATCGATTCGCCAGCCGGCGGCCCTGTGCGGGCTGGTGGGCGTGAAGCCCACCTACGGTTTGGTCTCGCGCTACGGGCTGATCGCGTTCGCCAGTTCGCTCGACCAGATCGGCCCGTTCGCGACCACGGTCGCCGACGCCGCACTCGTGCTCGAGGCCATCTCGGGCCACGACGGCCGCGACTCGACCTCGCTCCCGGAGCCCGCGCCCTCGCTGGTGAGCCACCTCGACGACGGCGTCGCCGGCACCCGCGTCGCGCTGGTGCGCGAACTGTTGGAGGGCTCGGACGCCGACGTGGAGACCGCAGTGCGCCGCGCCGCCGAGGTCCTCACCGACGCCGGGGCGACGGTCGTGGAGATGTCCATCCCCGAACTGAAGCTCGGACTGAGCGCCTACTACCTGATCGCGCCCGCGGAGGCGTCGAGCAATCTGGCGCGCTACGACGGTGTGCGCTACGGCCTGCGCGTGGACGGCGACGACGTCGCCGCGATGAACGAGGCGACGCGCACCGCGGGATTTGGCACCGAGGTCAAGCGCCGCATCATGCTCGGCACGTACGCACTGTCGGCGGGGTACTACGACGCCTACTACGGCCAGGCGCTCAAGGTTCGCACGCAGATGATCGCAGCCTTCGCCCGCGCCTACGGCGACGTCGACATGTTGCTCGGTGCCACGACGCCCTCGGTGGCGTTCGCCTTCGGCACCAAGACCCGTGATCCCATGGCGATGTACTTGAACGACGTCTTCACCATTCCCACGAATCTCTCGGGCGAAGCGGCGATTTCAATCCCGTTCGGCACCGGTGAGGCCGGACTGCCCGTTGGGGTCCAGCTCCTCGGCCCCGGACGCTCCGAGGCTCGCCTGTTCGCCGCCGGGCGCGTCCTCGAGCGCGCGGAGGCGGCGTCGTGAGTGCGTTGCCCGCGGGGTGGGAGATGGTCGTGGGTCTGGAGGTCCACACGGAACTGAAGACCGCCACCAAGATGTTCTGCGGCTGCGCCAACGCCTTCGGGTCCGAACCCAACACCCGGATCTGCCCGGTCTGTCTCGGACTGCCAGGGTCGCTCCCGGTCCTCAACGAGCGAGCCGTGGAGTTGGCGATGGCCATTGGCGTGGCGCTGCACTGCACGATCGCGCCGTCGACGTTCCACCGCAAGAACTACTTCTACCCCGACATGCCCAAGGACTATCAGATCTCCCAGTACGACCTGCCGATCAACGTCGGCGGCTTCCTCGATCTCCCCGACGCGTCGCGCGTGTCGATTGAGCGCGCGCACCTCGAAGAGGACACGGGCAAGACCACCCACCTAGGCGGCACGGGTCGGATCCACGGCGCCGACCGGTCGCTGGTGGACTACAACCGCTCGGGCGTTCCCCTGGTGGAGATCGTCTCGGGACCCGACATGAGGTCGGCCGAGCAGGCTCGCGCGTACGCGTCGGAGTTGCGGGGCATCCTGATCGCGACCGGCGCGTCGGACGGGCGCATGGAGGAAGGCTCGATGCGCATCGACGCCAACGTGTCGGTGCGCCGCAGCGGCGACGCCTTCGGCACGAGGTGTGAAATCAAGAACCTGAACTCACTGCGCAGCCTGCAGCGGGCGATCGATCACGAGGCCCTCCGCCAGATCGAGCTGATCGAGGGTGGGGGAGTCGTTCGTCAGGAGACGCGCCACTGGGACGAGGACCTCGGCGAGACCTCGACCATGCGGGTGAAGGAGGAGGCGGAGGACTACCGCTACTTCCGCGAGCCGGACCTCGTTGACCTGGCGCCCTCGCGCGAGTGGCAGGAGCGGGTGGCGTCGTCGCTCGGAGCGATGCCGGCGCAGCGGCGACTCGCGCTCGAGGCGCTGCTGTCTGCACCGACCAAGGCCCAGCGTGAGGCGGTGGTCGTGGTCGTCGATCTCGGTCTTGACGAGTACGTCCTGCACGCGGCGAGCGAGGGTGTCGACCCCGCTCTGGCGCTGTCGCGTGCGTCCAACGAGGTCGCCGCGGGACTGGAGAATCGGGCCAACCTCTCGCCCGTCACGTTCACGGCGGCCGTGCGCATGGAGCATGACGGGACGTTGTCGGCCACACAGGCCAAGACCGTGTTGGCGGAAATTCTCGCGCACGGCGGCGATCCCGCGTCCATCGCGCGCGACAAGGGATTCGAGCAACTGTCCCAGGACTCCCTGGAGGAGTTGGTGGCGTCGTTGATCGCGGCGAATCCCGACGAGTGGACCCGGTACCGCGAGGGTGACGAGAAACTCGCCCAGTTCTTCGTCGGCCTCGCCATGAAGGCCACCAAGGGACAGGCCAACGGCAAAGTCGTCATCGCTGAACTCCAGCAGCGTCGCTAGCAGCGACGCGACCGCCCACCTCGCTCGCACGGCGGAGAGTTTGCCCGCCGACCGCCGACCCGCTACGTTGGCCTACCAATGAGCGGCAGTGACACGTTCGCGCGTCGAGTGTCACGTGACAGGGGGTAGTGATGGAGCGCTTTGACGGAAAGATCGCCGTCGTCACGGGTGGCGGGACCGGGATGGGACGCGAACTCGTTCGCCAACTGGCCCGTGAACAGTGCGACGTGGCGACCTGCGACGTGTCGAGCGAGGCGATGGACGAGACCAAGCAGCTCGCCCTCGAGGACGCTCCAACGGGCACGCGCGTCATGACGTTCGTCGCGGACGTCTCCCAGGAGTCACAGGTCACGGCCTTTCGAGACGCCGTCGCCACGACCTTCGCCACGACGCACATCAATCTCCTGTTCAACAACGCCGGCATCGGCGGCGGAGGCAGCTTCGTCGCCGACGACCGCGCCGCGTGGGAGAGGACGTTTGGGGTGGACTGGGGTGGTGTCTACTTGTGCACGCGGGCGTTCCTGCCTCTTCTCTTGGCGTCCACGGAGGGTCACCTCGTCAACACGAGCAGCGTGAACGGACTGTTGGGTTCGATCGGACCCACGACGCCCCACACGTCCTACAGCGCGGCCAAGTTCGCCGTGCGGGGATTCACCGAGTCGTTGATCACGGACTTTCGCGTGAACGCGCCGCACCTCAAGGCGTCCGTCGTCATGCCGGGCCATATCGGGACGTCCATCGTGATCAACTCGGGCAAGGCGCACGGGGCCGATCCGGACGCCATGACCCACGATGACCTCGTGAGGATGCGCACGCAGCTCGCCGGCCGCGGCACCGACCTGAGCGCGGTGTCCGACGAGGATCTTCGCAAGGGAATTCAGATGATGGGCGAGGCGTTCCGGGACTTCGCCCCGACGACCGCGGCGGAGGCGGCGGCGATCATCCTGGACGGCGTCCGTCACGAGAAGTGGCGCATCCTCGTTGGCCAAGACGCCCAGCAGCTCGACGCGGAGGTGCGCGCGGATCCCGAGCACTCCTACGATCCCGAGTTCTGGGACATGCTGTTGTCGAAGGGGATCTTCCAAGCGTTCGGCGCCTAGGTCGCGCCGGGCTGGTCGTAATCGGGGCCCACGGTGCCGGGTGGATCGGCCGCGACTGTGATGTCGGAAAACCGCTAACACGGGGGCTCGCGCCCTCGTAAGGTGACCGCGTGCACGAGGACTTCGACAGCTGCTTTCGCGCGGTGCAGTCAAAGGACGCGCGATTTGACGGGTGGTTCGTGACGGCCGTGCGCACCACGGGGATCTACTGTCGACCGAGCTGTCCCGCGCGGTCTCCCTTTGCGACCAACGTCCGTTTTCTCCCGTCGGCTGCGGCCGCGCAGCTCGCGGGGTTTCGCGCCTGCAAGCGCTGTCGACCGGACGCCTCACCCGGCTCGCCCGAGTGGAGTCTGCGTGGCGACCTCGTGGCGCGGGCGATGCGACTCATCGCGGACGGGGTCGTTGAGCGCGAGGGCGTCGAGGGTCTGTCGCGCCGACTTCACTACAGCACGCGCCAGATCGAGCGCCATCTCGTGGCGGAGCTGGGTGCGGGTCCCCTGGCGCTCGCGCGGGCCCAACGGGCGCAGGCGGCGCGGATTCTCATCGAGACAACGTCGCTGCCCATGGCCGACGTGGCCTTCGGCGCGGGGTTCGCGAGCGTGCGCCAATTCAACGACACGGTGCGGCTCGTCTTTGACGTGACGCCGAGTGAGCTGCGTCGTCGTTCGCGCGCTGGCGCGCGCGGCGACCTCGGTGCGCCGGGAACCGTCTCTCTTCGGCTGCCCGTGCGCACGCCGTTTTCCTCCGAGAGTCTCTTCGGACATCTCGTCGCGACGGCGGTGCCCGGCTGCGAGGAGTATCGCGACGGAGCGTATCGACGAACGATGCGTCTGCCGCACGGTCACGCGGTCGTGTCGCTGACGCCCGACGTCGATCACGTCCGCTGCGCCCTCGAACTGGGGGACCTTCGTGACCTGGCGACCGCAGTCTCGCGGTGTCGGCGTTTGCTCGATCTGGACGCCGACCCCGCGGCGGTCGTCTCGGCGCTGAGTGCGGACGCGCACTTTCGTCGTGTTGTGCGCGCGGCGCCGGGTCAACGGATCCCCGGCACGGTGGACGAGAACGAATGCGCGGTGCGCATGGTGCTGGGTCAACAGGTGTCCGTGTCGGCGGCGCGCACGCACGCGTCGCGACTCGTGGCGACCTACGGCGACGAGATTCGTGATCCCGCCGGGGCCTCACCCACGTGTTCCCGTCCATCGACCAACTGACCGCGCTCGATCCCGCGTCGCTGCGACTGCCGACGGCACGACGACGCTGCGTGCAGGGGCTCATCGAAGCGCTCGCTCACGGGACCGTCACTCTCGGTGTCGGAGTGGACCGCGACGAGGCTCGGGCCCACCTGAGCTCCCTCGCGGGTATTGGACCGTGGACGACGGAGATGATCGCCATGCGCGCCCTGGGCGATCCCGACGCCTTTCCGGCCTCGGACATGGGTGTCCTGAAGGGCGCGCGCGCCCTGGGTCTCGCCAGCCGCGCCGCGGCGTTGGGACGCGACGCACGGTCGTGGCGACCGTGGCGTTCGTACGCCGTCGTGTACCTCTGGGCCTCGACCGAGCACGCCGTCAACCACTTTCCACCGAGAGGAGCCCCCTCATGACCACGTTGTGTCGCTACATTTCCTCGCCGCTCGGGCCCCTCACGCTCGCGGGGGACGAGGACGGTGTCACGCTCACGCACCTTCGCATGTCCTTGCAGGCTCATCCGCCACGCGATCGTGAGACCTGGCACTGCTCCGCCGGAGTGTTCAGTGAGGCCGAGCGCCAGCTGTGCGAGTACTTCGACGGACAGCGCACCTCGTTCGACGTGCCGGTGCGACTCGTGGGCACGCGCTTTCAGCTCGACGTGTGGTCGGCGCTGCAACGAATTCCCTACGGCGAGACACGGTCGTACGGATCCGTGGCGACCGCCGTTCAGCGGCCGGGCGCGTCGCGCGCGGTGGGACTGGCCAACGGCCGCAACCCCGTGGGGATCATCGTGCCGTGCCACCGGGTCATTGGTGCGAACGGCTCGCTGACGGGGTACGGCGGGGGCCTTGACCGCAAGGAGTTCCTGCTGCGCCTCGAGCGCGTACCGACGAATTAACACTTTATTGACGCCCCGTCGATCGCGTTGAGGTTGCGTTAATTCGACGCCCGCCATGCTGGATGCATGGGACAAGTGTGGGCACTCATCGGGATCATCGGATTCACCGCGGGATCCCTGGGGCTCATTTGGGTGTTGGAGCGGATATGAACGTCGTGCAAGGGCTGCTGCTGGCAATCAGCGTGGCCATCTTTGTGTATCTGGGCTACGCCTTGATCAAGCCGGAGAAGTTCTGATGGATTTCGCCCTGACCTGTCTCGCCCTCGTTGTCTGCCTGGGTCTGTGCTGGCGGTACCTCGGGTCGTACATGACGTGCGTCTTTGACGGACGCGTGCGCTACCTGCGTCTCGTCGAGCGCCCGATCTACAAGCTCCTGCGCACCGATCCCGACGCCGAACAGACCTGGCAGCGCTACGCGGGCTCCATGGTCTGTTTCAGTGGCGTGATCCTGCTGTTCACCTACCTGATCCTGGTTCTCCAGGGACACCTGCCGTTTAATCCGCAGCACCTCTCGAGCGTCACGCCGGCGTTGGCCTTCAACACGGCCGTGAGCTTCCTCACCAACACGAACTGGCAGAACTACGGCGGCGAGTCGACGATGTCGTACTTCTCGCAGATCATGGGGCTCGAGTTCCAGCAGTTCATCTCGGCGGGCGTTGGACTGGTGATCGCCATCGCGGTCATCCGTGGATTCGCCAACCGGGGCAAGCCGACGATCGGAAACTTCTGGGTTGACCTCACCCGTGCGGTCATCTACATCCTGATGCCGATCTCGTTCGTGCTCGGCATCGTCTTTGTCGCCCAGGGCGCGGTCGACACCCTGAGCGGTCCGGCGCACATTCACAACGCCCTCACCGGTGTCACCCAGACCATCGCGCTCGGCCCGGTGGGTTTCATGGAGGCCATCAAGCAGTTCGGCACCAACGGAGGAGGATTCTTCAACGCCAACAGCGCCCACCCGTTCGAGAATCCGACCGGCCTGACGTCGTTCCTGTCGTTTGTCGCCCTGTTGTCGATTCCGGTCGCGCTGACCTACGTGTTCGGCAAGATGGTGGGCGCGATGCGCCAGGGCGTCGCCGTTCTCGCCACCATGGCGATTCTCTTCGGCGCGTGGGTGGGCCTCGCCGCCTACGCCGAGACGCAGGCCAATCCGGCCGTCGCGCACGGGGGCGTCGTGACGTTGGCGGCGGGAAACATGGAGGGCAAGGAGGTTCGCTTCGGCGCATCCCAGACGGCCCTGTTCGGTGTCTCGTCGACCATGACCTCGACGGGCTCGGCCAACGCCTCCTACGACTCGTTCACGCCGATGGGTGGATTCGCTCTGATGACCGGCATGATGCTCGGCGAGGTCAGCCCCGGTGGCGTCGGGTCGGGGCTGTACACGATCTTGCTGTTCGCGATCATCGCGGTGTTCATCGGCGGTCTCATGATCGGACGCACGCCCGAATACCTCGGGAAGAAGATCCAGGCGCGAGAGGTCAAGTTGGCGGGTATCGGCGTGCTCGTCATGCCGATCACCGTGCTCGTGGTGACGGGCATCTCGGTGGCGACCGTGGCCGGACGGGCGGGCCCCCTCAACGCCGGACCGCACGGCTTCAGTGAGATCCTCTACGCCATTACGTCCCAGAGCAACAACAACGGGTCCGCCTTCGGTGGGCTCACGGGCAACACTCCCTATTACAACATCATTGGCTCGATCGCGATGCTGCTCGGGCGCTTCGGGGTCGCGATTCCCGCCCTGGCCCTCGCGGGCTCTCTCGCGAGCAAGCAGGTGGTCCCCGCGGGTCTCGGCACGTTCCGCACCGACAACGTGATGTACGTGGGCCTGCTCCTCGGCGTGATCGTGATCGTCGGGGGACTGACCTTCTTCCCCGCCCTCGCCCTCGGACCCATTGTCGAGCAACTCAGTCACGGAAAGTTCTGGTAATGACCATCACCGTCGAAGCTCCCACTCCTTCACAGCCGCACGGCGTGGCCCAGCGCCGCAGTCTCTTCGACCGCACGATCATGCGTCAGGCGTTCGTCGACTCCTTCAAGAAGCTCGATCCGAGAATTCAGGTGCGCAACCCGGTGATGTTCGTCGTGTTCATCGGCACCATTGTCTGTCTCTTCTACTCGGTGTCCAAGCCAACGGTGTTCGTCGTCTCGATCACGGTTTGGCTGGCGCTCACGGTGATGTTCGCGAATTTCGCCGAAGCCATGGCCGAAGGCCGCGGGAAGGCGCAGGCCGACACGCTGCGACGCATGCGGTCAGAGACCGAGGCGCGACGCCTCAACGCGGACGGAACCGAGGAGCTCGTCGCGGCCAGCGATCTGCATCGGGGCGATCTCGTCGTGTGCGAGGCCGGCGACGTCATTCCCTCCGACGGGGAGATCACGCAGGGTGTCGCCTCGGTGGACGAATCCGCGATCACGGGTGAGTCCGCGCCGGTCATTCGCGAGTCCGGTGGTGACCGTTCCGCCGTGACGGGCGGCACCATGGTGCTCTCGGACCGGATCGTGGTGCGGATCACCGCCGAGCGCGGCGAGACGTTCCTCGACCGCATGATCTCCCTGGTCGAGGGCGCCAATCGGCAAAAGACGCCCAACGAGATCGCGTTGACCATTCTGCTCGCCGTCCTCACCATCGTCTTCTTGCCGGTGGTGGTCGTCCTCGAGCCCTTCGGCACCTACGCGGGATCGCAACGTCCCGGTCGTCGTGCTGGTGGCGTTGCTCGTGTGTCTCATCCCCACCACCATCGGTGCGCTGCTGAGCGCCATCGGCATTGCTGGCATGGACCGGTTGGTGCAGCGCAACGTCCTGGCCATGAGTGGGCGCGCGGTGGAGGCGGCGGGGGACGTCCAGACCCTCCTGTTGGACAAGACCGGGACCATCACCCTCGGCAATCGCATGGCGTCACGCTTCGTGCCGGTGTCGGGCCACACCGCCGACGAGGTGGCCGACGTGGCGCAATTGGCGTCACTGGCCGACGAGACGCCCGAGGGTCGATCAATCGTCGTGCTCGCGAAGGAGCAGTTCAATCTCCGTGAGCGGGCGCTCGACAACGGTCACAGTTTCGTTCCCTTCACTGCGCTCACGCGGATGTCGGGTCTCGACCTCGGCACCCGACAGATCCGTAAGGGCGCGGCCGACTCCGTGAGGACGTGGGTGGAGGGTCTCGGCGGGCACGTCCCCAGTGACCTCAACGACATCGTGTCCGACATCGCCAAGGCCGGCGCCACGCCGCTCGTGGTCGCCGACGGGACCGACATCGTCGGCGTCATCGAGCTGAAGGACATCGTGAAGAAGGGGATCGCGGAGCGGTTCGCGGAGATGCGCGCGATGGGGATTCGCACCGTGATGATCACGGGCGACAATCCGCTCACCGCGGCGGCCATCGCGCAGGAGGCGGGAGTGGACGACTACCTCGCCGAGGCGACCCCCGAGACCAAGATGCGCCTCATCATCCACGAACAGCAGAACGGCAAGCTGGTGGCGATGACCGGTGACGGCACCAACGACGCACCGGCTCTCGCGCAGGCCGACGTCGGCGTTGCCATGAACACCGGGACCAACGCCGCCAAGGAAGCCGGCAACATGGTGGATCTCGATTCCAACCCCACCAAGTTGATCGACATCGTGGAGATCGGCAAGCAGCTGCTGATCACCCGTGGCTCCCTGACGACATTTTCGATCGCCAACGACGTGGCCAAGTACTTCGCGATCATCCCGGCGCTCTTCGTGGCGACCTTCCCGGCTCTCAACTCGCTCAACATCATGCGGCTCCACAACGCGAACTCGGCCATCTTGTCCGCCGTGATTTTCAACGCGCTGGTCATCGTCGCGCTGATTCCCCTGGCGCTGCGTGGCGTCAAGTTCCGTCCGAGCTCCGCGGCCGCGATGTTGCGGCGCAACGTGCTCATCTACGGCGTCGGCGGCATCATCGCGCCGTTCATTGGCATCAAGATCATCGACCTCATCCTCACCGCGACGGGGGCTTACTAATGCGACTCCAATTCATCCGTTCCCTTCTTCTCACCGTTGTCTTCGTGGTCCTGCTGGGCGTTGCGTACCCCGTGGCGGGCTGGGCCCTGTCGCAGCTCGCGTTTCACTCACAGGCCAACGGCTCCCTGACGGCCAACGGCTCGACGCTCATTGGACAACCCTGGAACAACGGCACCTCGATCAACCCGCGGTGGTTCAACGGTCGGCCGGACGCCGACAATCCGCTCGTGCTGAACGGCGTGAGCGGAGAGTCCGGGGCGGCCAACTACGGGCCCCGGTCAGAAGGTCCTGGTCTCGGTGGTGAAGGCGCTCGTCGCCGAGTGGAACGCCGTCGGCGTCGCGCACCCGACCGTCGACCTGGTCACGTCGTCGGGGTCAGGACTCGACCCGGACATCTCGCCGGCGGACGCCCGGGTCCAGGTGCCGATGGTGGCCCGAGCCGCTCCGTGGCGCCCGCCACGCTGTACCGACTGATCACGTCCCAGACCCACGGCGCGCAGTTCGGATTTCTCGGCGCCCCGTACCTCAACGTGCTGCAGCTGAACGAAGCACTCGCGAAGCTCGTGGCACCCCGGACGTGATCTCCGTCGGCGACGTGGGGGATCCGGGGGCGTAATGGCCAGTGTCGTGAGGTCATCACACGAACCGAGCTCGCTGTCGGCGGGTGCGCCTCACGTCCACCTACCGGTGGCGGTGCTCGCGGGATTCGTGGCGCCGCTGGCCCTGGCCGCGGTGCTGTCGCCACTGCGCGGGAGTGTCGCCACGAGTGCGGCGGCCCTCCTCTTCGTGGCGGTGATCGCGTCGGTGGCCCTGCTCGGAAACCGACTGGCCGGGGTCGTCGCGAGCGTGTCGTCGGCCCTCTGGTTCGACTTCTTCCTCACCGCACCGTACGAACAGTTCGCGATCAATCACCGCTCCGACATCGAGATTGCGGTCTGCTTGTTGGTTGTCGGTCTCATCGTGACGGAACTGTCCGCCCAAAGTCGCACGTACCGCTGGGTCGCGCGCACCGAGGCGACCTACGTCGATCTCATTCGCTCGATCGCCCACGACGCCGCAACCGATGATCTGGGGACCGTCGTCGTCGACCGCTGTGTGGAGGCGCTGACGGAACTGCTTCACTTGCGCCACTGCTCGTTCGAATACGGACTCGCCGACTTCCCCTTGGCGCGCATCCAGCCCGACGGCGACGTCGTCCACGTCGGCCTTCGGTGGCCCGTGCGCCGCATCGGACTTCCCGGTCCCCAGTCCGAAGTGATTGCGCAGTGGCGCGGGGTTGTCGTGGGTCGATTTGTGCTCACGCCGACGCCGGGATTGCCCGTCAGCATCGAGCGACGTCGCGTCGCGGCCGTGATCGCGGACCTCGTGGGCGCGACGCTCGCACCCCGCGCGCCCACGGATGGTGAGCAACCTCGGCGTCCGAAGGCGACTGGCCGGGGTCAGTGACGCGACACGCGACCGAGCAGCGTCAGTCGCGCGCCATGACGAGGCAGGTACTCGTGGCGGTGGCGACGAGGGTGCCCCGACCGTCGACGATCTCCGCGCTCGCGAACGCCACCCGGCGGCCCGACTTGGTCACCGTCCCGGTCGCGCGCAGCGTGCCCGAGTCCGTGGTGACCGGCCGGAGGTAGCTGACGTTGATGTCAATGGACGTGTAGGCGTGGCGCGCGTCCAGGGTGCTGTGCACGGCGCAGCCGGTCACGGTATCGGCCAACGTGCACACGAGTCCGCCGTGGATGACGCCGATCGGATTGTAGGTTGACTCGTCCGGTGCGCACACAAAGACCACGCGTCCTTCGTCGAGTTCGACGAGCGAGAATCCGAGCAGGGAGGCGATCGGCGGGGCGGGAAGTTCGCCGCGTCGGATGGCGTCCAGGAACTCGAGCCCGGAGAGCGCCGCGCCGGCGCGGGCGAGACTCGACGGATCGTGCCACTGCACGACCTTGGAGCGAGCGGGTCCCCACTCGAGCGAGGGAGCGGGGCGAGGTGTGGTCATCGGTCCTCCCTCGGGCGTCGTGAGGTGACGCGTTCGATCGTGGCCGGCATAACGGCAATCTCCCCATCGAGAATCTCCTCCATCGCCCGGCTCGCCTCGACGGCCGGGAGGGGCGAACGAGGAGTGTCGGAGGTGGTCGTCGCGCGAAGCTGCGTGCACGCGAGGCCCGCGAGCAGGGCCATCACTCCGATGTAGGCCCACAGGTGGCGAAAGCTGGTGAGCGCGTCACTCGTCGTCGCGGGCGCGCCGAGGATCACCACCAGCAGGGCGATACCGATTGCGCCGCCCACCTGACGAGCCGTCTGGTTGACGGCGCTGCCCACGGCAAAGCGCTCCGCGCGCAACGAGGAGACCGCCGCCGCGCTGAGCAAGGGAAACGTGAGGCCGATGCCGAGACCGATGACGATCGAACCGGGAAGCCACACCGCGACGTAGTCCGGCACCAGTCCCACGCGAAGCGCGTACCACGCCACGCCGCCAGCGAACACCGCGAAGCCCAGCAGCAGAACCGGCCGAAAGCCGATGCGACCGGCGAGGCGACCCGCCGGTCCCGAGACTGCCGCCACCACGAGGGGACCCGGGGTGACGCCGAGCCCCGCGTCCAGGATCGAGAAGTGCCACACACTGGTGAGGAACAAGATGTTGCCGAGCAACATGGCGAAAAATCCCATGGCGTACAGAAGGGTCGCGATGTTGGCGACGGTGAACGATTGTGAGGAGAACAAGGTCAGGTCGAGGACCGGTTCATCGTGGCGGCGCGACCGCCGAACAAAGAGGAGTCCGAGCGCCGCCGATCCCACGAACGACCCGACGATCCAGCCGTTGGTCCAACCCCAACTCGGACCCTCGGAGATGGCGAGCACCAGTGAGGCCAGCGCCACGCTCACGAGGACGACGCCCCCGTAGTCCGGTGTGCTTACGCCCCGAGAACCTGGTCGGTTGGTGAAGACTCGTCGACCAACGAGCCACGCGAACACGCCGATGGGCAGGTTGACGTAGAACGCGGCGCGCCACCCGAACGCCGTGATCAGCGCGGCACCGAAGGAGGGACCGGTGGCGACCGCGAGCGCGCCGATGCCACCCCACAGAGCCACGACCTGTGAGCGTCGCTCGGGACTGTACGCGCCGAGGAGGAGTCCGAGTGACGACGGCAAGATGGCCGCGGCCCCGATGCCCTGGATCACACGACCACCCACCAAGAGATCGACGGTGGGTGCGACGGCGCACAGCGCGGAACCTACGCAGAAAATGGCGAGGCCGACAAAGAACACCCGACGACTGCCGAGTCGGTCGGCGGTTCGTCCTGCGGTCACGAGCAACGATCCGAACACGATGCTATATCCGGTGATCACCCAGGCGAGCGTGGCCCGGGAGTCGTGACGAAAGGCGTGTTCGAGGGCCGGAAACGCCACATTGACAATGGAGAGATCGAGCGACGCCATGAACGCGCCGAGTGCGGTGACCAGAAAGATGGCGCGCCGATGATCCACGGCAGCGGTGGCGCCCGGACGGTCCCGTGGCTGTGTTCGTTCTGTCATGAAATGCACTGTACCTCCTTGCGTTCCATTATGCAACTCACTAGTGTGGAGCCATGGAACGAAAGAGTTTTTCGGACATGGACTGTTCTGTGGCCCAGTGTCTCGAGGTGGTGGGCGAGTGGTGGAGTCTGCTCATCATCCGTGACGCCTTCCTCGGCGTGACGCGATTCGAGCAGTTTCAGAGTCGCTTGGGGATCTCGCGCAACATCCTGCAACAGCGTCTCGCCAAGCTGGTCGCCGTCGGTGTGCTCGCCAAGATCCCCTACAGCGACCATCCCCCGCGGTGTGACTATCGCCTGACCGACAAGGGACGTGACCTCTGGCCGGTGATCACGACCATGCGCGAATGGGGTGATCGCTACCACGCACCCGACGGGCCACCCATCGAGATGTGTCCACAAAGAGTGCGGGGCGGTGACGACGCCGGTCCTGGTCTGTGACCACTGCGCTGCGCGCGTGGGCGCTCGTGACGTCACGGCGGTGTCGGGACCGGGGCGACAGTCGAGTCTTCTCTTCGCTCGAGATCGGTAGGGCACCCCCACTCCGCGAGCCGCGCGGACGAAAGACGTCGGTGCTACCTTCGAAGTCATGACTGACTCCCTTCATCACGCGCTGGACGTTGCACTCGACGGTCGTCACCTGTTGACGCACCCGTTCTATCGACGCTGGGAGAGCGGAGGCCTCGCCGACTTCGAACTCACGGCCTACGCGGAGCAGTATCGGCACTTTGAGGCCATGCTGCCGAACTTCCTGGCCGAGTTGGCGCACCGTCTCCCCGAGGGAGCCGCGAAGAGTGCGGTCCAGGCGAACTGGACGGACGAGGTCAGTGAGCCCACCCATTTGGCACTGTTCGACATGGGGCGCATGGACAGGCAACGGGGGCGCTGCTAGGGTCGGCTCATGAAGCCCCGGCCGACCACCACACGCGACGCGAAGTATGTCGAGTGGCTCAAGTTCACGAGTCGATTTGGTGGAAGCGGCTGCTCGACGTGCAGCGGCCCTACCGGCGCCACTTGCGCTCGCTCGATCTTGGCTTCGTGCTCGACATCGGTTGTGGATTGGGAGAAATCTGCAATAATCTGGGCGGCCGTGGCGTCGGCCGTCGACAACAACCCCAATCTCGTTGCTTCGGCGTGCGCGCGTGGCTTCAAGGCTTTCCTATCGGACGAGCTGCCCGGCTCGGAGTATGGCGTCCCCGGCCGCTTCGATGCTCTCCTGACCTCGCATGTGCTCGAGCACATGCCGTTTGCCGCGCACTCGCGTTGATGCGCAGCTACTTGCCCTTTCTGAGGCCGGGCGGGCGGGTGGTGCTGATCACGCCCCAGATTGCCGGCTTCCGTTCCGATCCGACCCACGTGGAGTTTTTCGACTTCGCCGCGCTGACTCGCCTGGCCGGCTTGCTCGAGCTCACGGTGGAGAGGCACTACTCCTTTCCCTTCCCGCAATTCGTGGGTCGCTTTTTCCGGCACAACGATTTCGTGCTGCTCGCGCGCAAGCCCGAGAGCGCTCCGGGAAGTAGGGGCTTACCTGGGCAATGACCGAGTCCTGTCCCACGCCCTCGGCCGAGCTCGGGCCCAAGCGCCTGCCCGCCCGCCCGCCCGCGGGTCGCATATCCATCGCGCTGTGCACCTATAACGGCGCCCACTTCCTGGCCGAGCAGCTCGACAGCTATCTGGCCCAGACTCGCCCGCCCGACGAGGTGGTGGTCTGTGACGACGGTTCCAGCGATGCCACCTGCGCCATCCTCGACGACTTTGCCCGCCGGGCGCCGTTTGATGTGCAGATCGTTCACAACCCCACCCGCCTGGGCTCCACCAAGAACTTCGAGAAAGCCATAGGCATCTGTGCCGGCGACTTCATTGCCACCTCCAATCAGGATGATGTTTGGATGCCGGCCAAGCTCGAGGCCTGTGCGGCCATCTTGGAGGCGAACCCGACCTGTGGCCTGGTCTTCACCGATGCCGAGGTTGTGGACGACGGCCTGCGCCCGCGCGGGCATACCGTTTGGCAGGCCATCGCGTTCGGCCGGACCAGGCAAGAGCGCATGCGCCGCGGACAATCTTTCGAAACCTTGCTCCGCACCTGGATCGTGTCGGGGACCACTATGATGTTTCGTGCCGCCTACCGGACCCAGATCATGCCCATACCAGAATATTGGGTCCATGACGGCTGGATTGCCCTCATGGTCAGCGCCGTGGCTCCGGTAGAGCTCCTGGCCGAGAAGACCGTGCGCTACCGGCAACACGGGGCCCAGCAAATTGGCGGGCGTAAGCTGAGCCTGGGCGAGCTCTACCAGAAGGCCAGGACGCTGGGACCGCCCTACTTCAGCTTGGCGCTCAGGCGCTTCGAAGCCGCCCAAAGTCGGCTGCACGCGCTGGCCGGAGAGCTACGCAGTCCGAGCTTTCTGGCCATGATCGACCGCAAGGTCGAGCACCAGCGCCGCCGGCTGGCTATCGCCGAGTGCCGCTCCCGCGGAAAGCGGGCTCTTTGGGCAATGGACGAGCTGCTGCGCGGTGGCTATAGCCGCTATTCCCCTGGCCTGACACATTTCGTTAAGGACGTGGTCCTTTAGTGTCGGCTCCCGCGATGCTTCGCTGCCGGCGAAGCCGGCAGTAGCGGTTGACGGGACTCGCGTGAGATACAATAGTCGGTCAATGGACCCCGCGATGGCACCGCCGGCTCCGGCTCCCGAGTCCCTTCACCCTGCGCCCGGTCAGGCAGCGGGCCCGGAGCCCGCGGCCACCACCGCCACGCCCCCGGTTGCGGCAGCCACGCGCTCCGGGCCGCCGGTCGTCCTCTATACCGTGTTCGGCTTTCTGTGTATGGGGGTCGCGCTCTGGCTGGTCTTTGCCTGGACCGGCTACAAAGACCGTTATTCCCAGCACAGCGAGGGGTGGCACCTGGGCGCGACCAAGATGATCGAGATCACCCTGGTGCGCGACGACAAGAAGAACCTGGCTTGTGCCTCCGATCGGAGCTTCGCTGGCACCCATTGCGGCTTTCACGCCAATATCGTGCCGTGGGGCCCGGGACCGGACCGCGACGTCAATACCCTGCAGCCCTTCAACACGGTCAGAAACGAGCTCTTCTTGGCGTCCGGGCTGTGGTTTGCCCAGGTGTTGCGCGACCCGCTGCCGTCGAGCCGCTTCACCGTTGTCTGCAATTATCACGTGACAGGAGTGCTGAAGAACGTGTCCCTGCGCTGGTCGCCAACCGGGAGCTTTACTCCCGTCGATCAGAGTGTGGCGGTGGGTACGCTGACTGATTGCGTGATTCCGCAATGAGCGCGACCGTGGCGACGCTGGCGGGTGGCATCAAAAGTTGGATGACCCGAGGCCTGGCCGACCGTGCTCGTCAGCTGCGCTTGACCTGGCAGGCCATGTCGTTCGCCGAGCGGATGGCTTCCGTCTTCCTGGCGGCCATGGTCGTGGGAGGCGCCGTGCTGCGCATACAGGATCTGGCCTGGCCGACCTGGTTCACCTTTGACGAGGAGCCGTTCGTCAAGAATGCGCATAGCTACCGTTGGCTATAGCTGACAACAACGACCATCCCCCACTGGGCAAGATGCTGATCGCGGTCGGGATGCTCGTGTTCGGCTACAATTCCTTGGGCTGGCGCTTCATCCCCTTGCTGTTCGGCCTGCAGTCGATATGCCTCGCCTACTGGCTGGGGCGCGTCCTGTTCGACAGCCGGCGCGCGGGTTTCATGGCGGCGGCCTTCATGGCGGCGGACGGCTTTTTCATCTCGTATTCCCGTTCCGGGTTGCTCGACGGCATGATGATCTCGTTCATGCTCTGGGGCATGGTGGCGGCCTTGGCCGCGCGCACCTGGCGGGGCGTGCTCGCTGCTGGCGTGCTCATCGGCCTGTCGACCTCGATCAAGTGGAGCGGCGCCATGACCGCGATTCCCGCCGCGGTGGGCATCCTGATCTTGCGCCGGGTTTCGATCTTCTCCGTCTTGTGGCTTTGCGTGGTGCCCATCGTGCATACCCTTATCTGGATGGGGGCGCTGCGGCTTACGGGGAAGCCGAGCGATCCGGTGGCGACCTGGCGCGTGATCATCGGCCTCTACAAACACCACCTCGACCTGGGCCACTACAAGAACGACCTTTGCTCGCCCTGGTACGGCTGGCCCATATTAATGCATCCTGTCGTGATCAAGGCTTCGACCTCGGGCCTCAAATCGCGCTACTCGTCGAGCGTCGGCAACCTCGTCCTCTGGGCGACAACCGATCTGCTCCTCGTCGCCATCCCCATCACCACCCTGGTAATCGCGCTCCGCACCCGCTTCCGTCGCTACTGGCTAGCCATCCTGGATCGGCAGACCATGCGCGGGGTCTGGCTCATGCTCCTGGGTTGGTTCGCCTTCATGGCGCCCTGGCTGGCCACGCGCAGCACGCGTGGCAACTACACCTTCAGTCACTACTACCTGCCGTGCTACGCCTTTCTACTCGTTCTCCTGGCCGGGCTCATGGCGAAGCTCGAACGCAGATATCCCTGGCTGGTGACCACCTACCTCGGCCTGGCCTTGGCCATGGCCATCTTTTTCGCCCCGGTTTGGGGCGAATTCTCCCTCACCTCGACGCGGCGAACCTGCGCCTGTGGTTTCCCGCCTGGCGGCCCTGAGCAAGGCTCTTGCAAGAGGCGAGACGGATGAACACTCGCATCATCTGCATCGGCAACGATCTCATGCGGGACGACGGCGTGGGCATCCATATCGGTCACCTCTTGAGCCGGCTATCCCTGCCCGACGGGGTGAGTGTCGAGCTGGCGCCGCACCTGGGCTTCGACCTGCTCGACGTGGTAGCCAGCGCGGATCGGATCATTCTCGTCGATGCCATGACCACGGGGCGCCCGGTGGGCACCTGCGTGACGCTTGACGGTCGCTCCATCGAGCGTTATCGCGTCGGCGCCGCGCTTTCGCACACCCTGGGCATCGCCGAGCTCATGGAGCTGGCCCACCGGCTGGCGCCCGAGCGCCCTCCGGCCACTCTTCATTTCGTGGGCGTCGAGGGCGCTGCCTTTTGTGAGCTCGGCACCGAGCTGAGCCCCGCCGTTGCAGCTGCCATCCCGGTGGCGGTGGAGGCGATCCTGCATCTCATCGGCGCCGCGGAGGTTGTGGTCGAGGCCGGTGCCCTCACTCGGGATTGAGGCCGTGGTCGAGGCTGGCAGCGCCACCCGGCGCGTCCGTTCCGCACGACACGATGGCATCCAGCTCCACGATGGCTTGCTGGGTCCTCTCCGCGGTCGCCTCCCCAGGTCCCAGCGTCGCGACGCCCAGGCCTTGGCCGTCGCTATCGAACAAGTGACAGGTGACGATCATGGCGTTGGCATCGGTGACCCGCACCGATCGCACGTCGGCTAGCGGTAGCAACATGCGCGCGCGACCGACCAGGTCGGTTGCCACCGCGGCGAAGGCGGCCAAGCCTTCCTGGGCAAATGATTCGCCCGCGCCCGCGATCAGAAACCCTTGCGCGTCGGCCAGCACGGCGGTGCGCGGCCCCCCTTCGCCGACCAGGTTATCGAGATTGGCTTCCATGTTGGTCACCGGGGTGCGCGCCGAGGGCTCGTCGCTGGCTTGCGGAATTTCTCGGCTGGCGCGTAGGCCGGCGGCGTAGATCTGCGCCTCGAGGTCTTTCTCGCGCCGGCGCAGGTATCTCACCTCCTCGAGGAGCGCTGCCGCCTCGGCGGCCTGGGTGCGCAGCGGAATGATCTCGCCCTCCAGATGCTGCAGCTCCTGCAGGCGGCGCGCCATGAGCTCAGCATCAAGGCGAATCTGCCTGTGCGCCGCGCTCACTCGCTCGAGCTCGGCACTGTCGCCCTGGTGGGCGCGCAACTCAGCGATCTCGTCGCGCAGCTTGCGGTTCTCGTCCAGGACTTGGGCCAGCTCGGCCAGCTTGGCCTGGGCCGCGGCCAGGGTGACCTTGACGTCCTTCGACCTCGGCGTCCCGGGGCGGATTCCGCGCGGCCTGGCGGGCCACCTCAGCCTGCTCGTCACGCAGCTCGGCGTTTTCACGCACCAGCCGATTCCAGCTCCGCCAGGCGGCTTTCCGCCATGCGGAGCGCTTCGTTTACTGCCTGGGGGATGGGGTGCGCTCGGCCGCCAGGGCGTTCTCGGCAGTCTGCAGGGCCAGCGTTAGGTGTTGGCTCTGTTGCCGATCCTTGTCTCGCTCCAGGTCTCGCTCCAGCTCTCGCTCCCGACGTAGCTTTTCGAGCTCGCGTGCGCTCTGTTGCCGTTCGGCAGCGAGCGCCGCTGCCGCGTCGGACCGTTCCCGTTCGACCGCCGCCCGGCTGCTCCGCCCCTCCGCTTGGGCGGCCGCCAGCTCGCCTTGCCAGGTCGCCCGTTCCGAGGCGTGGACCCTGCCCAGCTCCTCCAGCTCTTGGCGCAGGCTCGCCGCGTCCGCCGCGGCGGACGCGCGCAGCTCCTCAAGCTGCTGGCGTAGCTTGTCTTCGCAGCGTTGCTGCTCGGCCTTGCTCGCCCGGCATTGGGCGTCCCAGGCGGCGGCATTGGTCTCGATTTGCTCGAGCGTTGCGCTGGTGTGTGCTTCGGCGTCGCGCAATCGGTCGGCCAGGGTCTTCTCTTTTTCCGCCAAGCGGGCGGCCTGGGCCCGCATCTGATCGCGTTCCTGCTCGGCGGCGCTCCGGGCATCATCGGCCTTGGCCCTGGCCTGCTTCTCCGCGTCCCGCTGGCGCTGAGCCTCGCCCAGGGCGGCGCGGGCTTCGCTCAGAGCGGCGCGGGCTTCGCTCAGGGCGGCGATGTTCTGCTGCTCTTCAGCCTGGCGGCCGGCCAGCTCTCCCTGTAGCGCAACGAGCTGGGCCCGCTCCCTTTCCCCAACCGCCGACTGATCAATCCCCGGCCGCTTTAGTAGCCAGCCGGCCATGAAGAACGCCAGCGCGGCCACCGCGCTGGCGACTACCAGCAGGGGCAAGAGCGACATCATTTTTCACCTTCTTGCAAGGTGATCTCCACCCTGCGGTTCTGCTCTCGGGCGCTCGCCGACCGACCTTGAGCCAGGGGCTTGCTCGAGCCGTGACCGCGCACTGTGAGCTGGGCGGACTCCACCCCATGCGCGACGAGCCACGCGCGGGCCCGTAGAGCGCGCTCGAGTGAAAGGGAGCGGTTTAGCTCGGCCGTGCCCGAGTCGTCGGTGTGCCCGTCGAGGCGCACCCGCAGCTTGCCTTCCCGTTCGAGGCGGGCTGCCAAGCTGGCCAGCGTGGCCCGCGCCGCGGCCGAAAGCCCCGCCTGGCTAGGGGCGAACTGCAGCTTCGGCCAGACCATCTCCGCTGGTGCGGGCCGCGCCGCCGTTGGTGCGGGCCGCGCCGCCGCTGCTGCGGGCCGCGATGGTGGGCTGGGCAGCGGCGCCGGAGCGGCTACCGTCAGCGGTGCGGAGGGGGGGTTGGCCGGCGTCGGCGTCACCTGGATGGGCCGCGAGCCCAGCTCCGGATGGGCCGGTGCCCGGATCGTCACCAGGTTGGCGGCGCGGCCGCGGCCGCCAAGGTAGCGGGGCAGCAAGATTGCGTCGATGGCGGCCAGGTCCAGGGTAGCCATGACCAGGAGCCCGATGGCGACCGCCGTGCGCAGGCCCGGCGCTACCGGGTGGGCTGCCCCAACCGCCTGCCGCCCTGGTGCTAGCGCGAGCATGGGCCGCCCCAGGGCTAGGCCGCGGCGGCGACGGCCTTGGCCAACTCGGCACAGCGGCGCTTGACCTCTATGAAGACGAGGCCGAGCTTGGCATCCTTGCTGGTAAGCACGACTAATACCGAATCGCCGCCGACGGCATTGAGCACGACGTAGCCCTTTTCGCTGCGCACGTAGACCTGCTCCATGGTGGAGGCCATGAGCTCGGACGATATCCTTTCACCGACGCCGAGCATGGCCGCCGCCATGCCCGAGACCAACTCCTCGTCGACCTCGCTCGGTAAGACCGACGCCACGATGAAGCCGTCGATGCTGACCACGGCGGCACCGATGATTCCTCTGGGGAAGCGCCGCGTAGGCCGCGCAAGATGTCCTGCATTCTTTCGGTTCGGGAAGCCATGTCGTCCTCCTCTTGGGGTTCAAGTTCGTGCCTGGAATCTCATCGTGCATTGCCCAACCGTGCCCAGGGTGGCCACGGCGTAGTTCTTGCCGGAAAACGCGCTTATCAGACCCGCAAAATATTCGTGAAACAGCTCGCATAGGGTGGCGCTGCCTACGACTTCGCCTTGCGAGGCCACCACCTGGTGCAGAGCGCATGAGGAGAAGGTTAGGGCGACCGCCCCGTCTTCCGCGACCTTGGCCTCGAAGTCGAAACCCTGCGCGAAGCGGCGGCGGAGCCCGGCCAGCAAGTCCTCGAGGCGCGGGTCTCGTACATCTCAGGCATGTGGGTGGCGGCCAAGTTGCCCGCCGAGCGTGCCACCGCTTTGTAGCCGCGCCCCATGATCTCCTGCAGGGCGGCGGCCAGGGCCTTGATGCGGACCTGGGTATCGGCCAGCGCCTCGTGGTAGTCGGCCTCGGTCAATTGCTGGGTCGCCGGGACCTGCTGCAGGAAGCGCGACGCCAACGCGGCGTTGTGCTCGAGGCCTTTCGATGGGATGGCTGCTGCAGCTGGGCCTGCGCGACCGACAGGCAACGGGAGGGGCACAGATAAACGCACGAGGTGCAGCCTATGCAGTCATCTTGGCGCGCCACTCGGGCCAGCTTGTGCTCACTGTCTTGGTCGAAGACCTTGGTCGGGCAGAACATCGACGCACAGGCCGCAATCGCGGCAACCGGTTTCTTCGATGTGAACCGTGGCCATGGCTACCTCGTTGCGCTGCGCATCGGTTTGCCGCCTTGCCAGCAGTCCACGCGCAGTGGCATTTGCCCGACCCGATGGGTGGAACAGGACAGGCATGGGTCATAGCAACGAATGGCGAGCTCGACTCCGTCCAGGAGCTCGGCGTCGCTCTTGTCGACCAGCTTGGCCGCGGCATCTTTGATGGTGCTGTTGATGCTGGCCAGATTGTGCTGGGTGGCGACCAAGAAGTTGGCGGTCTCGATGAGGGCATTGCCGTCGACCTGGTAGTCGTGGATTAGGACTCCTCGCGGCGCCTCGACGTGCGCGATGGCACGGCGCTTAAGAGTGCCCGGCTTGCTGCGGATTCCGGGCGACGAGATTGCCTCGTCCGCGAGCAAGAGTCCGGCCTTCTCCGCGCAATGAAGCAGCTCAACCAGCCTGGCCCAGTGTGCCGCCATCATGTGGTGGGAGGGATGGCCACAGACCTGCCTGAACTCGGCCAGGGCCGCATCGGCGAGCGGAGTACCGGTGGTCTCGGCGCAATTGAGCCGGGCCAGGGGACCGACACGATAGGGCTCTCGGGCTCCGCCCGGCCCCTTGAGCAAGATCTGCTTGCCGTAGCTGTGGGGGAGCGCTTCCTCGACCATGTGGGCAGCGTAGTCCGCCGCCGCGAGCTCGAGCCCGATCTTGCCATCGGGCTGGCGCACGCGCAGCTTGCCATCGTACAGATCAGCGCGTCTCCTTGCACGGTTCCCATGTCGCTGGTCACCAGGGGAAAGCGCGCGAGGAGGGTTTCATCCCTGCGCAGAGCCTGCACGCCGGCCGCGAGCACGGCCTTGGCCAGCTCCAGCGCCTCGGCCGCCAATGCTCTGAGGTTGGCCAGACTATCAAGGCCAAGCCCGCTCGCCATCCCTCCCGCTACCGCGGTTACCGGGTGGGTGCCGCGCCCGCCTACGATCTCCACCATGATTTGTCCGATGCTGCGCAGGCGCAGGGCTTTCTTCGTCAGATCGGGCGCTGCTTCCAGGAGGCCGACCAGGTTGCGCTTGGCCACCGGGCTGGTCTGGCCCAAGAAAAGGTCGGGGCCGGCCAGGGCGAAGAAGTGAATGGCATGCGAGTGGATCATGCTCCCGCAGTTGAGGATCTGACGCAGAAGAAGCGCCGTCTTGGGCGGCGGTGCCGAGAACATGGTGTCGAGGCACTTGGCCGCGACCAGGTGGTGCGCGTGCGGGCAGGTGCCGCAGATGCGGGTGGTTATGGTGGGCATCAGCTCGGCCTGCATGCCCTGGAGGAAGCGCTCGAAGCCCCGGAATTCCAGGACGTGCAAGGTGGCCGCGCTCACTTTGCCGTCGTCGTCTATGTCGATGTGGACCTTGGCGTGGCCTTCGATGCGAGTTACGGGGTCGATGGTGAGCTTGCGACTCATCGGGCACCTCCTGGCTGCGCGACCCAACGCCTGAGCAAGAAGGTGGGTTTCTGCCGGAACACCGGCGAGGCCATGGCATAAGCGTAGTAGGTCTTCGCGCGCTTTTCGATCTCCGTGACCACGCTGGCCTTGGGGATCTTGGTCATCATCGCCATGCGGGTGGCGACCTCGGTGCGAATGTCGCGATTGGGTTCGAGGACCACGCTTTCCGACGGGCCGGTGCAGCCGGAACAGGGCATGCCCCGCGTCGGGCAAGCGCCGCGGCAGCGGTCCAGGGTTGCGCTGCCCATGCAGAGAATGCCCTGTGACAAGAAGCAGTCCTCCGCGTCGATGGGGCCCTCGTGCAGGCGGCGCAGGGCGCTGGTCGGGCTGTGCTTCATGTGACGGTTGCAGTGGTAGCACACGTTCTGATCGCCGAACTCAGGGGGCCGCTTGTCCAGTACGGCTTTGAGCGCCTCGAACACGTAGTAGGCATGGGGAGGGCACCCGGGCAAGTACAGGTCCACTGCTATGGCGGCGTCGAGGGGCAGCACGCCTTCGGCGAGCAGGGCCGGCACACCCTGGCTGGGTAGAAAGTGGGTTGACGTGGTCGGGTTTTCCACGAACGCGGTCTGGGCGAGCTCGCCTTGGGCATGGGCATAGCCAGACCCCTGCGGGCCGCCGTACACGGCGCACGTACCGAAAGCCAGGATTGCGTCACAGCTGGCGCGCATCTTCTTCGCGCAGGCCACGTCGTGGTCAGTGCGCAGCGCTCCGGTGACGATGCCCAGGGCCGCTTTGGGGTAGTCCTTCACGTCCATGAGGATGGGCAAGCGGACGATGTCGATGCGCTCGAGCACGGCGAGCAGCCGCTCGTGCAGATCAACTATCGACAGCTCGCAGCCCGAGCAACCCGACAACCAATCGAACGAAACCGTGACCTTGGCCATGGCGTCCCCCTTGCTAGCCGGCGAGCAGGAGCTCCTTGAGGCAGGCGTTTTCTCCGGCGTGCAAGATATCGAGCTCGGCGCGCTTACCCGTGATCTTCTGCACGTAGCCGCAGAACAGGCCGTGGTTCATCATGCACAGCGACTGCCTTTGCTCATGTCCGTAGTGAAACAGTGCGCAGCGGACCATACAGTTGCGAAACACCAATTTGACTGCCTGTTCGCCATCCTTGTCGTAAACGAAGCTCGACTCGGCCGCCGGCTTCCAGGCCTCGAAGGGCCATTCGACACCACCCGCCTTCAGGGCCTCCCCCACGCGGACCAAGCGCTTGCAAGACATCGCTTTCTCGTGCCCCCGCGCTCGCCTTCAGCCCCACCGTCTTCCCGGCGCGGAAAGTCACGGTCTCGGCCCCGCGTCCCAGCACCTGTTCCAGGCCATGGGACAGGGAGGCCATAACAGCCAAGAGGCCCTGCAATTCCCCTTTTGTGCGACTTGCCATCTCTATCCTCCAGTGCGGGCAACCTTTCATAACCTGCGGCCCAGCTCTCGGCCTAGCGGATTGCCTTGCTCTCGAGCTTCTTCAAATTCAGATCAATCGCGCGATTCTCGGGATCGAGTTGCTTCGCGGCCAGCCAGCATTGCCGCGCCTGCTCCTTGTCGCCGGCCCTCAGTGCGGCGAAGCCCCTATCGACCAGAGACGAGGCTACGCCGCCCGGGCGTGGACTCTTGCGCGTGTCACCGGCCTTGTTGTTATTGTTGTTGCCCCGCGCATCGTCGACTTTGCTCGAGCTCTTGCGCTCGTGCCGCTCCGGCAATGGGGCAGCCGCTATCTTGTCGAGCAGAGGATCCTCGATGCGGATGGCCGGCAGCGACCCGGTGCTGCGGCGTGTCGAGCTGGCGCGCTCGTCCAGGGTGCGCACCGCTTCCATGAGCGCGTGTTGCCAGTCTAGGTGTATGCTCTGCTCGACCGCCTCCGGCAGAGGCGTGGTGCGGAAGACGCCATCTCGGGCGTCCAAGATGGCACAGAGCGCTTCCGGTCCGCACACGTTGCCCCAGGTGGCGTGCACGAGCTGTCCTTCCCGGATCATGACCGAGCCGGCGACGCCTCCCGCCATGATGCGTAAAGCCGCAGTTCTTTGGGCCAGGCATAGCATTTGAATTAGGTCTGCCGCAGAAAGGGTCGAGAAGCAGCCCGACAGGCGATGTATGCAATCGAGCGCTTCGTGGATGATCTTTAGCAGCTCGCCAGCGGGGCACGGCTTTTTGATCAGGCGGAGACAGCCGAGCCCTCCCATGCGTGGCTCCAGGTCATCCACTTTTGACCTGGTCTGTACCACGTAGACCGCCTCGGGAAATTCCAAGGCTGCCCAGCACACGAAGTCGACCCCGCCCGCGCGCGGAATGTCGACGTCGATGACCAGGACGTCCACCCCGATGTCGCGCATGATCGCGCGCGCGACGTCGGCAGTGGTGGCCAGCAAGATGTCATAGTAGGCGTCGCCGTCGAAGAGCGCGCGATGGAGGGCGAGGCAACTCGCGCTGTCGCCATCGAGAATCAGCACTTTCGGCCGCCGCCTGGGCATTCGCCTCCGGATCTATCGTTGGCCCGGCCTACTAACTGAACCCGGCCCGCAATCCACTCTATCACACCTGCGGCTTCGCCCGGCCAACTGGCCAGGTAAAGCCGACCCGTTATGGGATATTAGGTGCCCGCGGCGTAGTCGTCCTGGTACTTCACTTGTTCGGGGGTCAGCCGGTCGATGGCAACGCCCTGGGTGCCGAGCTTGATGAGGGCTAGCTCCTGATCTTGTACGGCCGGCAGCTCGTAGACGCCAGGCTGCATGGTCTTGCCTTCCCTGGCCAGCTTGCACAGGGCCAGGTACTGGTTCGCGAATGACATGTCCATGACCTCTGAGGGATGCCCCTCGGCGGCCGCCAGGTTGACCAGCCTCCCCTGCGCGAGCACATAGATGCGGCGACCGTCCTTGAGCGTGTATTCCTCGTTGGACGGCCGGATTTCCCGCTTGCCCTTGCTGCGCGCTTGCAGCTCGACCAGGTTGATCTCGCAATCGTAGTGGCCGGTGTTGCACACCAGCGCCCCTTCCTTCATGACCTCGAAGTGGCGTCCGACGATGACGTCTTTCATGCCGGTGGCGGTGATGAAGATGTCCCCGTGCTTGGCGGCCTCGTCCATCTCCATCACGCGGAAGCCGTCGAGAATGGCCTTGAGCGCGGCGGTGGGCTTGATCTCGGTTACGATCACGTTGGCACCTAGCCCGCGGGCGCGCATGGCCACGCCTTTGCCACAATGACCGTAACCCGCGACCACGAAGGTCTTGCCCGCGATGAGCACGGATGAGGCGCGCAAAATGCCGTCGAGCGATGACTGTCCGGTGCCGTATACGTTATCGAAGTCCCACTTGGTTTCGCTGTCGTTGACCGCGATGACGGGATAAAGGAGCCGGCCCGCTTTGGCCATCGAGCGCAAGCGATGGACGCCGGTGGTGGTTTCTTCCGTGCCCCCGATGACCGACTTGGCCAGCTCGCGGTGCCGGTCATGCACGCTGAAGATCAAGTCGGCGCCGTCGTCCAGGGTCAGCGAAGGGATCATCTCCAGGGTCTTGTCGATGCACCAGTAAAACTCGTCTTTGCTGAGCCCGTGCCAGGCGTAGATCGACGTGCCTTCTCCGGCCAGGGCAGCCGCCACGTCGTCCTGGGTGGACAGGGGATTGCACCCTGACCACGACACCTGGGCGCCCGCTCCGCGGATGGTCCGGATGAGGACGGCGGTCTCCTTGGTGACGTGCAGGCACCCGGCGACTTTCATGCCCTTGAGCGGCTGGGTCTTCTTGCCCTCTTCGCGTAGCTTCATCAGCACCGGCATCCGGCTTTCCGCCCACTCGATGCGCAGCCGACCTGCCTCGGCCAATTTGGGATCCGCGATCTTGAATTCAGTCATGAGACCGCGAAACCTACGAGGCTTGCTCTTCCCCGTCAAGCCTGGCCGCTATCCCCTAGGCCCGCGGCGAGGACAGCCAAGCCGCGGGGCGCCGTAGCCGCCCTACCCCTTCAACTGGCTGACGTCACGGACTGCGCCCGTGTCGGCGCTGGTGGTCAACGCGGCATAGGCTTGCAGGGCCGCGGAAACCTGGCGCGGGCGGTTTGGGGGCCTGAAGGCTCGTTCCCCGCGCGCCAGCATGGCCGTCCGCCGCTTGGCCAATTCCTGCTCGCTCACTGCCAAGTGGATGCGTCGGGCGGGAATGTCGATCTCGATGGCATCGCCGTCGGCAACCAGCGCAATAGTGCCCCCGCAAGCGGCTTCGGGCGAGACGTGGCCAATGGAAAGACCGGCCGTGCCGCCGGAGAACCGTCCGTCGGTGAGCAAGGCGCACTTTTTGCCCAGCCCGCGCGACTTGAGATAGCTGGTCGGGTAGAGCATTTCCTGCATACCCGGGCCGCCCTTGGGCCCCTCGTACCGGATCACCACCACGTCGCCGGGGGTCACCTTATCGCCCAGGATGCCCTCGACCGCCTGCTCCTGACTTTCGAAGACACGCGCCGTGCCCTTGAACTTCCAGATCGATTCGTCCACCCCGGCCGTCTTGACGATGCAACCCCTCTCGGCCAGGTTGCCGTACAGCACCGCGAGACCTCCCTCCTGGGAGTAGGCATGTTGCTTGTCCCGGATGCAGCCCTGGGCGCGATCTCAGATCCAAGCTCGCGTAACGCTGATTTTGGCTGAATGCCTCCTGGGTCGGCACTCCGCCTGGAGCGGCGCGGTAAAACTGGGGCACGCTGCCCGACGGGTGCCCCATCACGTCCCGGCGGTGATGGCCTCGCCCAGGGTCGGGCTGTGCACCGTCGCTACCTCCCGGCGCACCAGGCCTCCGCGGTCGAGCTCGGCCAAGATGCCGAATACTCCGCCCGCGCGGTGAACGTCCTCGACGTGATACTTGGCCGACGAGGGTGCGACCTTACACAGACAGGGTACCTGGCGGGATATGCGGTCGATGTCGGTCATGGTGAATGGTACTCCGGCCTCGCGCGCGACGGCCAACAGGTGGAGCACGGTGTTGGTCGACCCGCCCATGGCCACGTCGAGCGACATGGCATTCTCGAACGCCGCGCAGGAGGCGATCGAGCGCGGCAGCACCCGGTCGTCGTTGCCTTGGTAGTAGCGCTGGCACAGCGCGACGGCCACGCGACCCGCGCGCAGGAACAGCTCTTTCCGGTCGGCGTGGGTGGCTACCAGAGTTCCGTTCCCGGGCAGCGCGAGGCCCAGCGCTTCGGCGAGGCAATTCATGGAGTTGGCGGTGAACATGCCCGAGCACGATCCGCAAGTCGGGCAGGCCGAGCGTTCGAGCTCGGCCACGTCGGCATCGGGCACGGCGCTGTCGGCCGCCTGCACGATGGCGTCGATGAGATCCGCGTGCATCTCCTGGCCGCCTCGACTGGTCAGCTTGACCTTGCCCGCCTCCATGGGCCCCCCCGACACGAACACCGCCGGGAGGTTGAGCCGCATGGCCGCCATCAGCATGCCCGGCGTGATCTTGTCACAGTTCGAGATACACACCATGCCGTCGGCGCAATGGGCATTGACCATGTACTCCACGCTATCGGCAATGACCTCGCGCGAGGGCAGGGAATAGAGCATGCCGTCGTGGCCCATGGCGATGCCGTCATCGATGGCAATGGTGTTGAACTCTTTCGCCACGCCACCCGCGGCCTCGATCTCACGGGCGACCAGCTGACCGAGGTTCTGGAGGTGTACGTGCCCAGGGACGAATTGGGTGAAGCTGTTGACCACGGCGATGATGGGTTTGCCGAAATCTCCGTCTTTCATCCCGGTCGCGCGCCATAGCGCCCGGGCGCCGGCCATATTGCGACCTGATGTCGAGGTGCGGGATCTGTACTGTGGCATCCCGCCTTCCTACCACGCTCTCCCCCCTACCGGCGACGATCTCCCCCCCACCCGCGAAATTCGACTGGCAAGGTGGATGCCGGGCGCGGACTAAGGCGCTACAATGCAGCACTTCATGAGCGAGCTCGACCCGACCAAGCCCACCCCCGAGACGCGCCCCGGCGTGCCGGGCGGCCGCGCTAGTGCCGGGTTCGATCCGCTGATCGGGACCACTCTGGCCGAGCGCTACCAGATCATACGCCGCATCGGCGAGGGGGGGATGGGCGCGGTGTACGAGGCGCGCCACAGCATCATAGGTAAGCGGGTCGCCATCAAAGTGCTGCTCGAAAAGTTCCTCGAGAACGAAGAGCTGGTAGCGCGCCTACTGCAAGAAGCCCGGTTGGCGAGCTCCATCGGGCACGCCAATATCGTCGACGTCGCCGATTTCGGCACTACCCGCGACGGACGCGCTTTCGTGGTCATGGAGTTTCTCGAGGGTGAGCCGCTGTCCGAGCTCATCATGCGCGACGCCCCGTTGCCCGTAGAACGCAGTCTGGCCATCGTCAGGCAGATTGTCAGCGCTCTCGGGGCGGCGCATGCCAAGGGCATCGTCCACCGCGACGTTAAGCCCGAGAACGTCTACCTCGTTCGGCGGGGTGCGGCCGATTTCGTCAAGGTGGTGGACTTCGGTGTGTCGCGGGCCGTGCACACCCGCGAGGAGGGCGAGCGGGAATGGCAGCGCCTTACCCGCACCGGAGCAGTGCTCGGTACCCCGCTCTTCATGTCGCCCGAGCAGGCGAGTGGCAGCGAGGACGTCGATCAGCGCGCCGACATCTGGGCGGTGGCGCTCATTCTCTACGAGTGCCTGACCGGTGAGCTGCCCTTTCGCGCCAACAACTACCTGGGCGTGGTCGCGCAGATCCTGGGCAAGGAGGCGGTGCCACCCTCGGAGCTGCGGCCGGAGCTCGGCATCGCCCCCGCCATCGACCGCGTCGTCATGCACGGCCTGGCCAAGGATCGTAGCCTGCGCTACCAGACCATGCCCGCGCTCGAGCGCGACCTCGAATCGCCTGCTCGCCGGCGATCTCCAGGCCGTGGGCGAGGAGGCCACCCCGGCGGACCAGGAGCCGGCTCCGGCGTCGCGCGCGCCGTTGGCCGTGGCAGGTGGCGGTGGTGGCCGTCTTTGCCGCGGGTTTGACTGTCGCGGCGCTGCTCGCGCGCAGCGGCGCGCGGGAGCTGGCCCGGCCGGCGGCGCCCGCGCCCCCGCGCCCGCCCGCGGAGGCCGTGCCCGGCGCCGCTCAGGCTGCTGTCCCAACTGCGGGTCACGGCCTTTCCGTCGGCCCTCGGGTGCTGGCGGGGGCCGGCAACGACACGCCGGCCTCGATCCTAGGGGACCGCGGCCACCACATTGGCAAGAGCCACCCTCACTCCTCGGGAGCCCCCTCGGTCGTAGCCGGCGGGTCGCCCACGTCGCAGGGCAAGGATGGGAGCAAGGCCGACGACAAGGTTGCTCCCTCGCCCTATAATTCGCCCCAGGCTCGGTAGTGCGTTTTCTGCTCGGTTCGCTCGTCGGTTACCTCGTTCTCCAAGCTCCCGCGCTTGCGCTGGAGGAGCGGGTTGGGCAGGAGCGTGCCCGCGATCATTACCAGGCAGGGGTGAGTCTCTTCGAATCGGGCAACAAAGAGCAGGCCCTGATCGAGTTCCAGCTCGCCAACGAGATCGCGCCCAAGCCCGAAAACGTCTTCATGATTGCCCAGTGCGAATACCACCTGGGCAAGCTGGTCGAGGCGCGTGCCCACTATCGTGCCTATCTGTCCACCCAGCCGGCCGGCGAGCTCGCCGACCTGGCCCGCTTGCGCATAGCCGCCATCAATCGCCGCCCGGGTATCTTCGCCATCAACACGGTGCCCGACGACGTGAGCGTGCGTATCGAGGGCGAGGGCACGGTAGTGACCGGTCAGGCGCCCAACGAATTCCAGGTGCCCCATGGCCGCTATCGCGTGACGGTCTCCAAGCCCAGCTTTGCCAGCGAGAGCCGGGATCTCGCTATCGAGGTGGCGGAGACCAGGCCGCTCTTCTTCAAGCTCGAGCCCATACCGGCCCACCTGGTAGTGCGCACCTCGCCCGCCGCCGCCGCGCTCTTTGTCCGCGGCAACCGCACCCGCAACCCCTACGTACAGGACGTGCCCCCCGGGACATACGAAATCTACGCCGAGGCGACCTACTATCAGCCCAAGCGCGAAGCCGTGACCTTGGCCCCCGGCGAGGTCCGCGAGGTCGAGCTACCCCTGACCTACGTGCAGCGCTCGGGCCGGCCCGAGCTCATAGGGTCCTGGACCGCTCTCGGAGCCGTCGCGGGCGGTTTAGCCGTGCTCACCCAGACCCAGACCAGGCCCGACAGCGCGCCGTCGGGCACCATCTTTGGCGCCGGGATATTGGCCGGGGGGCTGACGCTGGGGGTGCTGTCCTCGACCACCGGGCTGGTGCCGGCCTATATCCGCGACAACCTGGCTCTGTTCCGCATCGGCGTCATGTGGACGGGGGGAGTGGAGGGCGCCAGCCTCGCCATGGGGTTAAGCCACGAGTGGACCTACACCCTCCTCGGCAGCACGGGCGGAGTTGCCGCGGGCGCTTTCACCGGATGGTGGCTCGACGACAAGGCCCCCTACTACGGCCGCGTGGCTCTGGTCCAGAGTGCCGCGCTCTTCGGCATGGCGGCGGGTGCCTTGATGGTGCCGGGTACCGGGTCTATACGTATCCCACCGCCCCGCTCTCGGGGCGCCACCAGCCAGGGCGCCATCAACGCTTACAACGATGACACGAAGGAGCGTTTGGCCTTGGGCGTGTTGGCCGGTCTCAACGTCGGACTCTTGGCTGGGCTCGGCATGGCCTACCTGCCCAATCAGAGCCACTACGGTCCCACCTGGCAACGGGTGCTCATGGTCGACCTGGCGGGGCTAGCGGGTGGGCTCATCGCCAGCGCGGTCGAATATTGCACGCGCAAAAATAGCTCAGGCGATTACACCCACTGCGCCCCCGGCACCTCGCCCCCGGCGCTCCCGCGGAAACCAGCAAGCTCGACGCGAAGACCGCCCGCTTCGCTCTGGGCGGGGCCGCCTTTGGCTTGGTCGCGGGCTGGCTGCTCACTACCAACTTCGACCGGCCTGGCCCGTCGCGTCAGCCGCAGGCTCCCTTGTCGTTTTTGCCCTGGCCTGGAGTGGTGCCGGTCCGTTCTTCCACCGGCAGCCATGGCCTGGGCGCCTGGGCTCTTGTCGCAGGGGCGATTTTAACCGGAACCGCCCGCGGTGGCAGCTACTTCGCCGCGTCGCCGTTCATCAGCACGCGCACCGGTTTGATCTTCCAGATATCGGCACAGTACTCGCGAATCGCGCGATCCGACGAGAACTTGCCCATGCGTGCGGTGTTGAGGATCGACATGCGTGTCCACCGTTTTGGTGTCTCGGTAGGCTTGCCCCACTTTGGCTTGGCAGTCGACATAGGAGGCGAAGTCGGCGCAGAGCATGAAATCGTCGTGCTCGAGCAACTGCTCGACGAGGCTCTGGAAGAGCTCGCGGTCGCCGCGCGAAAAGAAGCCCGAGCGCAAGAGCTCGATGGCTTCGTGCAGGTCGCTGTTCTGCTGGTAGAGATCGCGGGGCCGGTAACCATCGGCCCAGAGCGCGAGCGCCTGCTCGGCGGTGAGCCCGAACAGGAAGAAGTTCTCCGCTCCCACCTCTTCGCGGATTTCGATATTGGCGCCGTCGAGCGTGCCGATGGTGAGGGCGCCATTGAGGGCGAATTTCATGTTCCCGGTGCCCGAGGCTTCCTTGCCCGCGGTGGAGATCTGCTCCGACAGGTCGGCGGCAGGATAGATGCGCTGGGCGTTTTTCACGTTGAGGTCGGGGAGGAAGACGATGCGCAGCCGGCCTTGCATGGCCCGGTCGTTGTTGATCACCTCGCCCACGCTATGGACAAGCTTGATGATGAGCTTGGCCGCGTGGTAGCCGGGCGCGGCTTTGCCACCGAAGATGACGGTGCGGGGTGCCTCGTCCACTTTGGGATCGAGCTTGAGCCGCCGGTAGAGGGTGATGACATGCAGGACGTTGAGATGCTGGCGCTTGTACTCGTGGATGCGTTTGACCTGCACGTCGAACATGGTGTCCGGCTCGAGCTGAAGCTGTTCTTTTCCCAGGCGCTCGCCGCCAGCGCGCGCTTGTTGCATAGCTTGACCTGCGCGCCACTTCTCCTGGAAGGCGGCGTCGTCGGCCAGCTTCTCCAGGTCGCGCAGCCGCATGAGATCGGAGACCCACTTGTCGCCGATGGCCTCGCTGATGAGCGAGGCCAGGGCCGGAGTTGGCCAACATCAGGAACCGGCGCGGCGTGATGCCGTTGGTCTTGTTGTTGAATTTATCCGGCCATAGCTCGGCGAAGTCACGCAACACCGTCCGACGCAGGAGATCGGAGTGCAGCTTGGCCACTCCGTTTACCGCGTGGCTGCCCACGGTGGCTAGGCTTGCCATGCGCACGCGGCGCTCGCCTCGCTCATCGATCAGCGACATACGCTGCAGGCGAGCGTCATCGCCGGGATAGCGCAGCCGGATCTCACTCAGAAAGCGACGATTGATCTCGAAGATGATCTCCACATGGCGGGGCAGGAGCCGTTGCATGAGGCGCAGGGGCCAGGTCTCCAGCGCCTCGGGCATAAGGGTGTGGTTGGTGTAGCTCAGGGTCTTGGTGGTGATCTCCCAGGCGGTTTCCCAGGGCATCCCTTTGTCGTCGACCAGGATGCGCATGAGCTCGGCCACAGCCAGCGACGGATGGGTGTCATTGAGCTGGATGGCGTACTTCTCGTGGAAGTGATCCATGGTGGTCTCGTGCTGGGAATATATGCGCATCATGTCTTGCAGCGAGCACGAGATGAAGAAGTACTGCTGCTGCAGGCGGAGGAGCTTGCCCGCCTCCGACTCGTCGTTCGGGTAAAGGATCTTGGTGATGTTCTCCGACAGCGCCTTTTCCTCGACGGCCCGCCGATAGTCCCCCACATTGAAAGCCTGCAGGTCGAGCGAGGTGTAGGCCTGCGCCTGCCACAGGCGCAACATGTTGGCGGTGTTGGTGTGATGGCCGAGAATGGGGGTATCGTTGGGGAAGCCCTTCAAGACCTGCTCGGGCACCCAGCGCACCCGGTAGCGGCCCTTGTCATCGCTATAAGGCTCGGTGTGACCACCGAAACCGACGCGAAAAGCGATTTCAGGATGAGGAATTTCCCAGGGAAAGCCGAGGTGGAGCCAGTGGTCGAGCACCTCGACCTGCCAACCGTCTTTGATGGCCTGGTCGAAGATGCCGAACTCGTAGCGTATGCCGTAGCCGGTGGCCGGGATCTCCAAGGTGGCGAGCGAATCCAGGTAGCAAGCGGCCAGGCGGCCGAGGCCGCCGTTGCCGAGCCCGGGCTCTTCCTCTTGCTCGAGCAACTCGTCGAGCGAGAGTCCCGAGCTCCTCCATGGCTCGCTGGGTTGGCTGCCAGATGCCCAGACTGATCAGGTTGTTGCCGAGCTGAGGCCCGATGAGGAACTCCGCCGAGAGATAAGCCACGGTCCGGCTGGCTTGGGAGAAGTAGGTATGCGAAGTGTGAATCCAGCGATGGAGGAGGCGCGCTCTGACCGTGTACGACAGCGCAAGGTAGCTGTCATGGGGGGTGGCCACCTCGGGAAATTTCGCCTGGTGGGTGAAGAGATTTTCAAGGAAATCACGCTTGATTGACTCGGCATCTAGCCCGAAGTGGACATCTTTGCTCGGCCCCGATACCGAGCTTGGCCTGGTTTTTCATGAAGCCTCATCATAGCCCATCATGGAGGACCTCGCGCGCCGGGGCACGCGAAGCAGGACGAATCGGCTCGTGGTGGCTAGGGCGATTCCGAATCGAGGAAGATTCGTTTGATGATGGCGGTGGCGGGCTTGCCGCGGGGAGTGTAGCTGGTGGTGCTGGGCCCGCCGTAGCCGTACCAATTCCAGATGTAGACCCCGCGAGCGGGGGATGAGACGTCGCGGGCGCGGTCCAGGCCAGACGGAAGGCCTCGAAGCCGCGCTGTTGCTCGTCAACATCGGCGTCTCCCCCGGGGGCTTCGTCCCACGGCGCGGTGGTGGATCCCGCCCGCGAGCGGTAGCCGAGCTCGGTGAAGACGAAGGGCTTGCCCCAGCGGGCCAGCACGGGCTCGATGTGACGCTCGATCTGGCGCCAGCGCGCCGCCAGAGCTGGGACGTCGGCAGCGGCATTTGCGTCGCGCAGGCCGAAATAGCCGGTGATACCGACCTCATCGACTAGCGCGAAGAGCTCGCTCTCCTCATAGTGATCCCAGTTGCAAGAATAGACGAGAGCCTCACTATAGACCGCGCGGATGAGCGCGATGAGGTGCTGCCAGCGCGGCAGATCGGCGTCGAGAGTGGACAGCTCGCTGGCTACCACTAAGCGCGACGCGCCGGTCAAAGTTGCCAGCGATGCCAGATCGCCCACCAGCTGGCCGTAACTGGCAAACCATGCGTCGCGGTCCGAGGGAGCCAGGGTGCCCCGCCATTCACCTGGCCGGGGGTGGACGAGCCGGACGATGGGGAAGAGGGTTACCTCCAGATCCAGGCGTCGCGCCGCGCGCACGGTGTCGGCCACCGTTTCCAGGGTCGGAGAAAGGCGGGTGTGCAGGAACAGCTCGCTCGCCGAGCCGTCGGTTTGGTAGAGGGGGACGACGAGGGCGACGTGACTGGCGCCGAGGGCGGCAATCTCGCGCAGCAGGGGAAGGTAGGAGAAGCTGACATCCTCGGCGAAGAGGCCCAGGGCCACCCCACGTTGGCTGGGCTCCTTGGGGGGTGGGGCGGTCTTGGCAATGGGCTCGGCTGGCATGGGCTCGGTCGAAGCAGGCTGAGGCAGCTCGGGCCGCGAGAGAGGGAAGGCGGGATTGCGCCATAACATGCTGGCCGCCAGCAAGCCCAGCCCGGTCCGGACCCACGCCCTACTGAGTAAAGGACCCTGGGAGGGTCCTTTAAATCTCCCGCGGGCGAGCTCGGTCGGGCCGAGCCCGCCCGAGCTCACGCGATCACCAAAAGGACCCTGGGAGGGTCCTTTAGATCTCCCCGCGGGCGAGCTCGGTCGGGCCGAGCCCGCCCGAGCTCACGCGATCACCAAAAGGACCCTGGGAGGGTCCTTTAAATCTCCCGCGGGCGAGCTCGGTCGGGCCGAGCCCGCCCGAGCTCACGCGATCACCAAAAGGACCCTGGGAGGGTCCTTTAAATCTCCCCGCGGGCGAGCTCGGTCGGGCCGAGCCCGCCCGGGCTCACGCGATACTCATTTTCCCGCAAGCGAAAGCGAACCTTGTACGAGCGTATACGCACCGGCACCGGTTTGCCGTCGCGCTCGCCCGGCGAGAAGGTACAACCTTGGAGAGCGCGCTTGGCCGCCTCGGTCAGGCCGCTGCCCAGTCCCTGCACGACCGTGAGATCGCGCACCCGTCCGCGATCGTCGACCACGACGTCGAAGATCACCACGCCCTCGAGCCCGGCCTGGCGGGCCTCGTCGGTGTACTTGCCCACGCATTCGCCCTTGGGCAGCGGCATCTTGGTGACCTCGTAGGCCGGCACGGGGACCGCCGCCGCTCGTACTGCCGCCTCGCCCGCTCCGGGATGGTCATGGGGTTGGACGCGCAGGGTGTTGCCCACCGGCATGCTCGGGCCGGCACCCGCGGACGAGGTCGATTCCATCGAGATGCCGAATACCGGGGTGGCATCGTGTCCGAGGTCGCCGGCCTCTCGCTGGGGGTAGCGTGCTCGGGCGCCTTGCCCGGGGGCTGGTCGCTCGGCTTATGGGAACGGCGTACCGGGGCTTCGTGGGCGAGCTTGGGCTCGTTGTGCTCGGGCGAGGTGCTGGCTGGCTCGGGCTCTGGTTCCGGCGCGGGCGTTTCGTGCAATTCGACGCGTAGAACGACGGCGGGCGCCGCCTCGACTCGCGCTGGTAGGCGAGCCGAGCCACGGGCTAGCAACAGGTGTGCGGCCAGCGAGGCCACGCCACAGATTGCCAGCCGTCCCGTATAGCTCATTGCCTTTCCGGTGGCGCAACCAATCCGGCCGGATCGATTTGGATCGCGAACGACGTCACGCCAAGCGACTTCACCAGGTCGAGCACCCACACTACCCGGCCGTGGGAGACGTTCTTGTCACCGGCGATGATGGCCTGGGTCTTGGGATCCTTGGTGATGGCCTCCTTGACGGCACCGCGCAGCTCGGCCGGCGAAACCTCGCGGCTGTTCAGGTATAAGTGGCCCTCCCGAGTCAGGGTGATCGCGAGCGTGGTAGGCGGAGTGCTCGAAGACTGCGACGCCTTGGGCAGTTGGACCTCGATGCCCTGCTTGGCGATGAGGTGTGCCGTCAGCATGAAGATGATGAGCAGCACCAGCATGATGTCGACCAGCGGGGTGACATTGATCTCGGTGATGAGGCCGCGCTGGCGGGTAGCAGCCATCACTGCCCTCCGGCCGGCCTGGTCTCGCTGGTGGGCTGGCCCTTGGCCGGCTGGGCCTTGGGCGCGGGCGGCAGGGTCGCGGGCTGGGCCTTGATGTAAGCCAAGATCTGGTGGCTCACGGCGTTCGCCGCCACTACCGCCGTTTCCACGTGGCGCATGAGAACGTTATAGGCCGCCACCGCGGGCAGAGCGACCAGGAGCCCGATGGCCGTGGCCACCAGAGCCTCGGCGATACCCGCCATCACCGCCTGCGACCCCAGGGCCACGCTGGTGGCCAAGTCGTGAAACGCCCGCACTATGCCCAGCACGGTGCCGAAGAGCCCTACGAAGGGGGCGTTGCTGCCCAGCGTGCCCAGGAAGGCCAGTCCGCGCTCGTAGTGCACGCGGTCAGTATCGATGGCGGCGGTCACGTGCTCCTGCACCGCTTCCGCGCCCTCGCTCAGGTGGGCGAAGCACACCTGGGCCGCGGTGCTCTCGAGCGAGCGCGCCGTACCCAGGGCCTTCTGGGCCTCGACCGGGCCGGCCTGGCGTAGCGCGGCCAGAGCGGCCGCCACCCGCCCCCGCTGCCTGCGCGCCCGGGCAAAAAACCACAGCCGCTCGATCGCCACGGCGACCGCGGCGACGCTGAGGCAAATGAGCAGCCAGAGCACCCAGCGCGATCCGGCGCGTAGCATGAGGTCGAGGGCTCGGGCATCGATGGAATGGTTCATGGGGGCTCCTCACAATCGGGCGCGTATGCCCGCGGTGGGTAGGACGTAGCGGATGAAGGTTCCGGGTGTGACTTCTTCGGGCAATAACGCCGCGTTGAGCAGGTCGACGTAAAAATCGAGCATCCACTTTTGCCATACCGCACGTTTGTCGACCCGCAAGTCGACTCGGTAATAGCCGCTCTCGCGCCCGGTATTGTATCCGGCGGTGGTGGTCTCGGGCAGGCCGCTTTGATACTGGAAGCGCACGCCGAGATCCCAGTTGCGCGGCAGGCGTAGACCGGCTACCAGGTTCACCAGGTTGGTGCGGTCGAAATCATAGGGAATCCACGATCCGTCGCGGTAGCGCTCGGAGCGCGACAACGAATAGGACAGCCAGCCGAAAAGGCCGCTCTTGGCATCGCGTCGGATCATGACCTCCATGCCATAAGCGCGGCCGGTGTTAGCCTGGGCCAGGCGGTTAACGATGTCCTGGGCGGTGGTTTGCGGCGGCGCCGTGGTGAGCGGGAGGAGGGTGGTGTTGCCGGTGGTGTTTACGTTCTGCGAGTTGAACGACAGGTCGAACAGGGTCGGATTCATATAATCGAAGTAACCCTCCAGGCTGAGGGTGAAATGCTCCCGCAGCGGCGCCTCGAGGCCCAGGCTCGACTGGACGGACTCCTCCAGGCCGTACTTGAGCGGCAGAAAGTCGAACCCGGGCAAGGGCAAGACGAAGCGCGGTGGCTCGTGGTAGATGCCCACCGCACTCTTGAGCCAGATGGCGCTGTCATCGCTGCCCGCGGCGATGCCCGGCAGGTTGCGCTCGGCCAGCTTGTAGCGCACGGTGAGGCGCGGATCGAAGCCCGCGTGCTCGATGGTGCCGTCGTCGTAGACGTCCTCTCGCACCCCGGGACGGATGAGCCAGCGCGGGGTAGGTCGCCACAGAGCCTCGGCCAGCGCCGAGCCTTGGTAAAGCACGGTGAGACCTTGGGTGAAGGTGCCCAGGTTGAAGCCATTGGCTGCGATGGTGGACGACTGGCCCTGGACGAAATCGTGGAAGCCGCCCTCCAGACCCGCGACCAGGGTCAAGCGCTGGCCGAAGCGATAGCTGAGGCGCAGGGAAGGTGACACCGACCAGTCCTCGACGTTGCTGCCCGAGCTGTCGGTGTGATCGTAGCCGAGCACCACCCGGGCCAGGCCATCGAAGCCGCCCTTGCCATAGTAGGCGCGCAGATCAGCGCGATCGAACTCGAGGATCAGCGCGGGCGCCAGGGGGGGATTGCTGCTGCCCGCCGGGGCGGTGGACGAGGGCGTCTCGAGCTCGTCCTTGGCGCCGAAAATGAGCGCGGTCCAGCCGGTGCGCGCGTTGCCGCCGTCGAGACGGAATTGATAGTCCCAGTAGGAGAGGGAGATCTTGTTGGTGGCCAGGCCCAGGAGCAAGCCGGGGTAGCCATAACGAGCGGCGGCCGAGACGGTCACGCCCGTGCCGGGGATGGGCTCGCGCACGAACCCGCCTGCTTCGGTCAGGTTGGCATCGAGGTCGATGAGGTGCTCGTCGGCGCCCGCGCGGTGGGTCCGGCCGTCGATGACGCCGCCGGTATAGCCACCGTAGAGGACGGGGGCTCCCCCGGGATAGAACTGGATCTCTTCGATGAACTCGGGATGGACCACGCTCGACCCGACCAGCAGGTGGTAGAGCAGGGGGATGCTGGTGCCGTCGAGCAGGTAGCCGCTCGAGCTGGGGCTGGCGCCCCGGATCACGGGGTAGGGCAAGAGCGAGACCACCGACGCCGTGCCCGGCAGGGTCTGGATCACGCGAAAGGGATCGCCGAAGGTACCCGGGATCTCCTGAATCTCGGGCCCGCGCAACGTGATGCGGGAAACCTCTTGGCGTTGCTGGTCGCCCACCACCACGATCTCGTACGGATCGTAGCGATCCCGCTCGAGATAGTAGGTCACCACTAGCTCTTGGCGGGCGGCCACTTGCTCGTGCTGCAGGAAGGCGTTGTAGTTGGGCGCGCTCACCATGACCCGCGCGGTGCCAGCCGGCAGGGGGAGGCGGAAGTGGCCTTTCTGGTCGGCATCGGCGGAATAGTGCCGATCCCCGATCTGTGCGCTTACGATCGCTCCCGTGACCGGGAGGCGAGTGCCCATCTCCACCAGGCGCCCGCGCAGCGCCGACACCAAAGGTGGCCCTTGCTCGGCTGCGGGCGGTGGCGGAGGGGGAGGCTGGAAGGTCTGGGTGAAGTTGATCTCGACCGGGACGGGCTTGCCGCCATAGCGGCCCGGCTGGAACTTGAAGGCGCGAACCGCCGCCACGACCGCATCGTCGAAGACCGGCAAGGAGTGGGTGACGAGCTCTACCTTCTGCACCAATCCGTCGCTGCCCACCAGCATCTTGACTCGCACCACGATGGGTTGGTCGTGGGGCGGAGCGTCCTTGGGATAGGGGACCGTGGTGGGTGAGATGGGCTGCGGCGGTTCGAGAGCCGGGGCGTCCGGGCCTGAAGTTGCGGGCGAGCTACCCGCCCCAGCGTCGCCGGCCGGGCCGGGGTGGCCGCCCTCGCCGCCGCCCCCGCCACCACCATCAGCGTGGGCTGCCTCCTCGGCCGGCGCGGCCGCCCCCCCGTCAGCGCCGTCTCCCGCCTCCGCCGCGTGCGCCAATCGTCCCGTCCCCAGGCCTAGCCCGAGGCCGAGCAAGGCTG
>CAWHLQ010000032.1:0-14198 GCA_963830195.1 uncultured Actinomycetota bacterium
CCAGCAGCGCCACCAGCCCGATCATGCCCGGGCGCGGATCGCCATCCACAATCACGCTCGCCACCGTTGGCTTGAGGTACGTCACCAGCGTGAAGAGTCCGAACGTGACGCCGCCGAACCAGAGCAGCGCTTTCGAAATCGCGCGGCAGTGTGCGGCTCCGCCGGAAACCAGCGCGTTGGCCCCGAGCGCCGCCAGCGACGCCATGGCGAAATGAAAGATGGAAAGCGTGACAATCGGCGCGCGCGATTTCTCGATCAGCGGCCCCAGCGCGTACAGGATTCCGTACAGAGGATCGAACCTGGACAATGTGTATAGCAGCGCGGCGATGGCCAGCAGCAGGAACATGCGCACCTCGCGCCGGCGGAACGAACTCCAGACCGCGATGGCTGCCAGGCTGAGCGCCACCGTCCCGGTGAACGGGTCCGAGCGCAGGCCGCTGCCGCCGGGCATCGTCAGGTGCAGCAGATCGGTGGGGCGCAGGCCGCTGTCCTCGTGCTCGGGGTATTCCACTTTGTCCTTCCAGGTGAGCGCGCCGGTGGCGGTCCAACGCTTGGCCAGTTTGCCATATTCGGCGGCGGGCAACGCCTGCACGGAGGATACCAGCGCCATCACCCCGAACAGCACGCCCAGCCGCAATGCCGCTTGCGTGCGCGTGCCGCGGCGGAACAAGGCGGCCACGCCCACTCCAGCCACCGCGTAGGCCAACGCGATCGACGGCGCATGATGGCCACAGAGCCACGACACGCCCAGCACCGCGCCCGCCCATGCGGCGTTTCTGAGCGGCGCCCTCCCGCGCAGCGACCGCAGCAGAAACAGGAACACCAGCGGCGCCCAAATCGCCGGCGCCAGTTGTTGCGGCCATTCCGTGTTGCCGCAGAAGCCGCCCGTGGCATAGAAGATCGCCCCCAGCACGGCCGGCCCCGCGGCGCAGCCCAGATCCACGAACAACCAATATGCGAACAGTCCCGCCGCGCAATGGATCAGGACGTACCAGACGTGCACATAGAAGACCCAGTCCGGGAATCAACATCCAGATTCCGAACACCATGGCGAGCACCGAGCAGAATGCGCCCATTCCGAGCGTGAACGGGAAGATGGACGAACCCGGGAACGTCGCGATGAATCCTTCGCCGTCGGCGACCGTGGCGTCATTGCGGTCCTCGGCGCGCGGCTTCATCCGGCGACTCCAGTAGTAGTAGTACGAACCGGGCAGGAAGCCCAGCAGCATGCCGCCGAACATCATGATGCCGCCGGCGTCCTCGTGGCCCCAGTTCCAGTAGACCGCGCACATCAGTCCGAAGAACAGGCCGAGGCACAGCAGGAGTCGCGCTTCGTTACGCATCGGGCACCGCCTGTTCGAGCACCTTGGGCTCGTCGGCGTGGTGGCCGTGTTCCAGAGTGCGGTGGTCGGGGTGGTTGTAGTCCCAGGTGGGTCGCTCGGAGCGGATCTGGGGCAGACGGTAGAAGTTGTGGTGCGGCGGGGGAGAGGTCGTGAACCACTCGAGCGTGTGGCCATCCCACGGGTTGTCGCCCGCCGGGTACTTCTTCCACGAGTACACCATGTTGACGACGAACAGCAGCGTCGAGATGCCAATCAGGAAGGCCCCCACCGACGCGACGATGTTGAGCGTCTGCCACTCGGGGTTGTGCGTGTAGACACCGACGCGACGGGGCATGCCGTCGAGGCCGAGGATGTACATCGGGAACGTCATCACCTGTGTCCCGATGAACAAGAACCAGAACTGAATCTTGCCGATCCGCTCGTTCAACAGGTAGCCCGTGATCTTGGGACCCCAGTAGTACAGACCCGCCATACCACCCATGACGAGCGCCATGACGACCGAGTGGAAGTGCGCGACGACGAAGTACGTGTCGTGCATGAAGAAGTCCAGCGGCGGGCTGGCGAGGTAGATGCCGGTGAGCCCACCGATCAGGAACGTGACGACGAAGCCAATGGCCATCAACATGGCCGTCGAGAACCAGATTTGGCCTCGCCACATCGTGCCGATCCAGTTGAAGATCTTGATGCCCGTCGGCACCGCGATGAGCAGACTCATGATGGAGAAGAAGGGCAAGAGCACGACGCCCGTCGTGAACATGTGGTGCGCCCACACGCCGAGACTCAACGCGGCGATGCTCAAGGTGGCAAAGACCATGCCCTTGTAGCCGAACACGGGCTTCTTCGAGAACACCGGAATGATCTCGGTCACCATGCCGAAGAACGGCAGGGCCAAGATATAGACCTCCGGATGGCCCCAGAACCAGAAGATGTGCTGCCAGAGCACCGGCACCCCACCGCCTTGGACCTCAAAGATATGGGTCCCAAAGTGGCGGTCGCAGAACAGCATGATCAGTCCCGCGGTGAGGACCGGGAACGCGAGCAGGATCAAGATGCCGGTGACCAGCAGGTTCCAGGTGAAAATCGGCATGCGGAACAGGGTCATGCCCGGCGCGCGAAGGTAGAAGATGGTGGCCGTCAAGTTGACACCGGTGAAGATCGCAGAAAAGCCCGTGAGCAGCAGGGCCCCGATCCACAGGTCCGCACCCGAGCCCGGGTGAGTTGATGGAGTTTGACAGCGGGGCGTAGCCGACCCAGCCGAAGTTGGCCGCTCCGCCCGCGGTGAAGAAACCGAGCAGCATCGTGATGCAACCCGACAGATACAGCCAGTACGACAGGGCGTTGAGTCGTGGGAAGGCCATGTCGGGCGCACCGATTTGGATCGGCACGATGTAGTTGGCGAGCGCACCGAACGCGAACGGTCCCGCGAACAGGTAGATCATCACCGAGCCGTGCATCGTGAACAGCTCGTTGTACTGGGCCAGGTTCACGAAGTGGTTGGTGGGCGCCAACAGCTGCAGTCGGATGATCTCGGCGAACGCGCCGCCGACGACCAGCATGCACACCGAGGTGACGGTGTAGGACAAGCCGATCACCTTGTGGTCGGTGCTCGTCAGCCAGTTGAGGATGCCGGTCGGACCGTGGTGTTCGTCGTGTCCGCCCGCGTGACCACTGCCGTGGGCGTCACCGTGACCCGCACCGTGCGCGGGCTCGAGGTGCGTCTCGTGGGGGATGGTGGCCGGCTCGAGTACGTCGGTCATCACTTCGCTCCCGTGGTGTTCGCTGGCTTGGTGGGGGTAATCGACGAGGTCTGCTGGTGGGTCGCGAGCGCGGCGGCCTCGGCGGCCTGTGCGCCGGCGGGCGTGTTGAACTGAGCGATCCACGACTGGTACTGGGCCATCGGCACGACCTTCACGCGGAACCACATGAGCGAGTGGTACAGCCCGCACAGCTGCGTGCACTGTCCGAAGAACGTCCCCGTCTGGACCGCGTTGAACGTGAACTCATTGCGCACGCCCGGCAGCGCGTAGCGAGAGAAGTTGAACTGCTTGATGTAGAAGCCGTGGACGACGTCGGTCGACGTGAGGTTGAAGTGCACATTCGTGTTGACCGGGATCTCGAACATGGGCTCGGACGTCGTCTGACCCGTGACCAGGGCCGACGTGCCGGGGTACTGGAACTTCCAGCCCCACTGGAACGCGTTCACGTTCACCACGACGTCGGTCTTGGGATTGGCGGTGACTTCGTTCTCGACGACGACGGTGGCCGCGAACAGTGCGAACACGATGAGGATCGGCACGATGGTGTAGGTCAGCTCGAGGGGGATGTGGTACTGGGTCTGCTTGGGGACGGCGTCACCCTTGCGCCGGTAGCGCAGGACCGCCCACACAATGAGCAGCAGAACGAAGATGCCAATGATGAGAGCGCCGATCGTGAAGCCCTGCCAGAGGTGGAACGTCGAGCGCGATTGGGTCGTGACACCCTTGTAGGCACCGAAACTCGAGACCGTGCACCCGGACATGACCAGGGCGGCGACGGGCAGCGCGAGGAGCACGCGGAGTCGACGACGACGTCTCCCGCGGGTCGCTGCACCCGTGGGGGGCTGGGGTGTCGAATCCACGGACGAAACCTTAGCCATTTTTGAAGGGCCCATTGGACACGACCGACGCAGTGACGCTCCGCCCGCCCCGCGTCGTCACGATGGGGGTACCGCGTTGACGGCGTCGCGGGCGGCCCACGTGAACACGCCCCGGGCCATGGTCGACGTGGCCGCGTGGGCGCGCACCGTGAAGATCGACTGACGCGCCGCGGCGATGGCGGGATCGGTCCCGTCCGCGAGCCAGGCGAGTTCGATGAGGTGCCCGGCGAGTCGCAACTCCTCGTCGGATCCGCCGTTCGCCAACGCGCTCGCGCGCTCGGCCAGGGCCGCGGCTCCGCCGGCGAGGTCGGCGAGTTCTCGCGCCACCGCGCGCTCTGGCGCGGGCTTCAGGGTGGCGGGGTTCCCGTCCCACCACCCTCCGTACAGTCGCCAGATGTTGTGGACGATGAACTCCGGTTCGTCGTAGGACGCGCGCAGGAACGGCCGGGACGCCAACTCCGCGGGCGGCGACACCGTGGCCACAATGTCGCTCAGTCGAGCTCCCTCGTTCATCAGCGCCACGGTCTGCTCGACGAGGGACTCGAGGTAGGCCGCTGTGTCGCTGAGCGCCTCGTGGATGCGTTGCGTACCCCGGATCGGCAAGCCGTGACCCGGCAACAGGTACGTCGCGCCGAGGTCCGCCATTGTTCGCAGCGCCTGCGCCCACTCGAGGGGGTAGCGCTGGACCTTCTGGGGATTGCCCGCGTTGGGGCTCGCCCAGATGAAGAGGTCGCCGCTGCAGAGCACGGACTTCGACGGGATCCACGTGACCGTGTGATCGTCCGTCTCGCCGCGTTCGTGGCGGAGCAGGAAGGTCGTCTCGCCCACGGTGAACTCGTACTGGTCGCGGTACGTGAGGTCGGGGTAGCGATACGTCGTGGGCCACCGAAACGAGTCGAGACCAAACTGACGTCGGTTGACCACCTCGTTGTAGCCCGCCGTCGCGCGATAGCGGTCGAAGCGGCGCGGAAGATTCTCGTGGGCGATGACGACCGGCGCGGGCCACCCGTTCTCTCGCGCCACGTCGTCAAATCGTCCGACGCCGAACACGTGGTCGATGTGCCCGTGCGTGAAGATGGCCGTGTGCAGGCGTCGCGGCGAGAACGTGCGCACGCTGTCATAGACCGACGACGCGGACAGTTGGGAGCCCGTGTCCACGAGGACGACGCCATCATCCGTGTCGACGATGGTGACGTTGCCGAAATTTGGCAGGAAGCCAACGCCGTCAACGATCTCCACGAGATCGTGGGCTACGTGGAGGAGTCCGGGTCCGCCGAGTGGTTCGTCCCCGTTCCAGAGTCGATCAACGACGTCAAAGAGGTCGCTCACCGGACAGAGGGAGTGACGATCTAGTTGGTGTCAGGTGACGTGGTGCTGGAGTCCGTCGTCTTGGTCTCGGTGGCGTCCGTCTTGGTCGTCTTCGAGTCCTTCAGCCCCTTTTCGAATTCGGTCTTGGCCGAACCCAGATTGCGGGCGAGCTTGGGAATCGCGGCACCACCGAACAGCAGAACGGCAATGACGATGATGACGATCAGCAGGTCGGGTCCGAAAATCTCTCCGAGGATCATGGCCTTCTCCTTTATCTAGAAGCGCTTGTGGCCAACAGTAGTGCCCACGGCGCGCGAGTGTGTCTCAGCCCGCCAGCACCACGCCGAGCACCAGCGCGATCAGTGAGGCCAGGAGGCCCAATCCGGCGGAGATTCCCCGCAACTTGGCCGTCGTGGCCCTCGTGTGCAGTCCCACGGCCAGCGCCGCGAGAAGGACCACGAGGTACTTCACGCCCATCACGACCTGCCAGTTGTGGTTGCCGTTGCCGTTCTTTAGCGCAATGACGTTCCACACACCGGTCGCGACCAGCACGATGAAGGCGGGCCAGCTCACGCGAGCGAAGGCCTGGGCCACCTTCTTCGGGGCGCCCTCGCCGAAACCGCGCACGGTTGGCAGCAGTCCCGCGACCACGATCTGTCCACCCACCCACACGGTGGCCGCGAGGATGTGCAGGGAGACCCGGACCGTGTCGGTCCAGGTCGCGAGCTGGTCCGCTGCGACCACTACTTGCCCTGCCAGTTGGGCTCGCGCTTTTCCGCGAAGGCGATCGCACCCTCCATGGCGTCGGCGGATCGACCGATCATCCCGAAGGCCTCGTTGTTCACGACCCACGAGTCCGCCTCGTTGAGCTCGGCGGCCTGCTTCATGACGCTCTTCGAGGTGCGAACCGCCAGGGGCGCGTTCTTCGCGATGCGCTCCGCGAGCGCGAGCGCGGCGTCGACCAGCTCGGCACCGGGGACAACCTGGTTGACGAGGCCCAATTCGTACGCGCGCGCGGCGTCGATCGGATCTCCGGTGAGCGCGAGCTCGTAGGCGATGGTGATCGGGACGCGCTTGGGCAGACGGATGAGTCCACCGGCTCCCGCGACGAGACCGCGCTTGGCCTCGGGAATGCCGAACTTCGCGTGATCGGCCGCGACGACCATGTCGCAGCTGAGGACCAGTTCGAGCCCGCCCGCGAGTGCCGCACCGTTGACGGCGGCGATGAGCGGCTTCGGGAAGTCGCGCTGGGTGAGCCCGCCGAAGCCCTTGTCGGTCGCGGGAAACTCGCCCGTCGCGAACGCCTTCAGGTCCATGCCGGCGGAGAACGCCTTGTCGCCCGAGCCCGTCAGGACGACGACCCACACGTCGTCGTTCGTCTCGCAGTCATCGAGAGCGTCGCTCAACGCGATGGCCGCGGCGCGGTTCATGGCGTTGCGGGCCTCCGGTCGGTTGATCGTGAGTAGTTCTACGTGTCCGCGTCGTTCGAGCAGCAGTTCGTCGGCCATGGTTCCTCCTTCGGCACTCATTGAGTGTCCGGCGAGAACTTAGTTGACCTCGCGGGAGGTCACGCGTGCCAAACTGACCGACGTGTCAGAGCGCCCGTTCCTCGTGGCCACGTTGGACGGATTCGCCGTGGAGGGTGGCTTTGACGGACCGGGCCAACCCGCCACCTGCTACGGCGCCGCCACGCAGTTGGGTCAGTGTCCCGCGACCGGCGACGCGCGCGGGCTGTGGCGCGACTACGAGGTGGTCATCGACCTCGCCAAGGATCTGGGTCTTGACGGCGTCCGCTTGACGTTGGAATGGGCGCGTCTCGAGCCCCACCCGGACCAGCCCGATCGGGCGGCGTTCGATCGCTACCGGCGAGCGCTCACCCACGCGCGCTCGCTCGGCCTTCGCGTGACGGGCGTCCTCGTCGACGTGGCGTGGCCCTCGTGGCTCGGCCCCGAGGCGTGGCTGTTGCCCTGGGTGCCCGAGCGCGTCATGATCCACGCGGAGCGGGTGGGAGAGTTGCTGGGCGACGCCCTCGACGCCGTGGTGGATTTCGCGCGACCGGACGACCTCATCACGACGGGGTTTCGTGACGGCTCCGCGCCCCCGTGGCGGCGGCGGGCCGACGCCGATGCTCGCGTGGCCCGAACGGCACTGCGCGACCTGCACGAACGTCTGCGCACGTCATCCACGCTCGGTCCACTGCTGCTCGACTCGTACCGTGAGGTGCCCGTCGTGAACTCCCCGAGTGCGCTGCGCGCGCTGATCACCGAGGGAAGCGCCGCCGCCGAACTGCACCTGCGCTCCCTCGTAGGGGGCGTCGGACCCGCACCGGGACCGGGCGCGTTGCTCACGAACATCAACGACACCTGGCAGGTGGGCGTCGACGAGGAGTTGGTCGAGGTTCTGCGACGGTGAGCTAGGGCGTGGGATCGAACCCCTCGGGGTGCGCTTGTTCCCACGCCGCCTCCTCGCGCGCGTCGCTCGCCTTGCGGCGGCGGTGCCGCGCGTACACGACGGCGATGACCGCGACGAGCACTCCGATCGCGGCCCAACTCGCGTACTTCTCGACGCGCGCCAGGGCGCTGCCGGCGAAGTACCCGAGCAGGCAGTAGCCAATGCCCCAGACGAGCCCGCCGAGAGCGTTGGCGACGAGGAAGCGCCGGTAGCGCATCTTGCTCATGCCGGCGAGCCCGGGCATGGCCGCGCGCAGGAAGGCCGTGAACCTCCCCACGAACACGTACGTGGCGCCTCGTTGCTCCAGTCCCTCGAGCGCCCGGTGCAGCGCGAGCTGTCGGTGACGCACGACCGGCAGCGTGAAGAGCCGTTCGCCGTAGCGTTGGCCCACGAGGTAGCCAACGGAGTCGCCGACGATCGCCGCGATGACGACGAGCACGCAGAGCCACACGATGTTGATGTGATCCTGACTCGCCAAGGCACCGGCGACGAGGACGGCCGTCTCTCCGGGCAAGACGAATCCCACGAAGAGGGCCGCCTCCCCGAAGACGAGGGCGAACACCACCACGTAGATGAGCGCACTGGGCAGCGAGTGCAGCGTGTTCACGAAGCTGGTGAGAATGCTCGCGACGATCACTCCTCCATTGTGGCGGCTGGGCACGCACCCCTCGCACACGGGCGCGTGACCGTCGGGGCCGTGCGTGTGCGAGACTGGGGGCGTGGTTGCCAAGCAGTCTGCGACGGCGACGGCACAGGAGCGGCGCCGGACGCTTCTTCACGCGCCTCCTCGCGCGTGGGCCCTGGCGGAGTGGTCCCTTCTTCCCCTGCGAGCCTTCCTGGGCGTCACCTTCCTCTACGCGGGACTTCAGAAGCTCGCGAACCCGGCGTTCTTCTCGAAGAGTTCGCCGATCTCGATCCAGTCCCAGCTAATCGCGTCCGCTCGCGTCAGTCCGATCGGCTCATTGCTCACGCCACTCGAACACGTCGCGGTACCCGTCGGCATCCTCATCGCGGTCGGTGAAGTCGCGATCGGCCTCGGCACGCTGCTCGGTCTGTGGGGTCGGGTGGCGGCTGTCGGCGGCGCGCTCATGAGCTTCACGCTCTTTTTGACCGTGAGCTTTCACTCGTCCCCGTACTTCACCGGCGCCGATATCGTCTTTCTCTTCGCGTGGACGCCGCTCATCATCGCCGGCAGCGGATCGAGGTGGTCACTCGACGGTCGCCACGCGCACCGTGCGGCGACGGAGAACGACGTCGCGGATCCGCAGCTCGTCGTTGTCCCCTTCTCCCAGATTCACGACCTCTGTGGTCACTACGACGACGGCGCATGTCGGGCGCGACAGAACCAGCCGTGTGACCCCGTGGGCTGTCCGGTGCTCGAGGGTCCCCGCGCACCGCTGTTGGCACGTCGCGAGGTGGACGACATCGATCGACGCAATCTGGTTCTCGGTGCGACCTCGGTCGCGATTGTGGCGGGCGGTGCCGTCCTCGGGGTGGGCGCGGCGGCGGGTGCGGCTCGTGCGCTCAATTCGACCAAGAGCGCTCCGACGCACACGCTGACGACGACCACGACGACGACGACGCCCGGTTCACCCACGACGACGCCGTCGTCGACGCCCACGACGCTGGCCGGCACCGACATCGGCGCGGCCAGCGCGGTGCCGGTGAACTCGTACGCGTCGTTCACCGTGCCGAGTAACGGCGACCCGGGGATCGTCATCTGTCCGAAGGCGGGTGAGTACGTCGCCTACGACGCCGTGTGCCCGCACGCGGGATGCACGGTGGGCTACTTCTCCAACGTCAATCTGATCGTCTGTCCGTGCCACGGATCCGAGTTCGACGTCCAGAGCGGCGACGTTGTCCAAGGCCCCGCGCCCCACGGACTCACGAAGTTCACCGTGACCGAGGGCTCCGACGGGAATCTGTATCTGTCTTAGGTCCTCAGACGACGGAGCGAAGCTGAAACGGGCGGTGCAGATCGTCGTAGCGAGCGAGAATCTGTTCGTGAAAGCGCACGCCTGAGCTGTTCACCGTGAGCAGGTCCGCCTGCCCGCTCGGGCGCGCCAGCATCCAGGAGTGCCCGCCGGGAACCCACTGGATGTCGACGCCGGCGGCGCGCGCGAACGACGCCGCCGCGAGGGAGGTCACGACGCGGTCGAAGCAGCCCCACGCGCCGTAGATCGGCAGTCCCGCGTCGGCGACGCGGTGAACCTGGGGGGTGAGGTCGAGGCTCATCAGCATCGTGGCGACGGGAGCCGAGTGCGCCACCGTCTTCACGTTGCTGCGAAGGTCGGGGATGAGGGCCCGGATCGTGGAAAAGAGGTGTCCGATCAGGAGATCGGGCGTGTCCATCGCGACCGCGGACATCAGGTCGATCATCGGCGCCACGTCGGGCAGGACCGCACCGAACAGTCGCACGGGCCACCCGTGGCGCTGTTGCCACTCCGGGGTCGCGACCCCGTCGCGGTAGATGATCCCGAGGACGTCGTGGGGGTGCCGGTTCGCGTACTCAATGGCGACCGCGCCGCCCATCGAGTGACCGAGCAGGACGAACCGGTCGATCCCGAGCTCGCGGCGCACGATGTCGATGTGGTCACTGAGGGCGTTGATGGTGATGTCGCCCCAGTCGAGGGGCGTCGAGCCGCCGAAGCCCGGCAACGATGGATTCACGACCCGCCACCCGAGCCGCGACGCCAGTCGTTCGGACTCGCGCGCGTACATGGAGCCACCCGCGAAGTAGCCGTGGATGTTGATCGCCCAGATCGGGGGCGAGCCCGGACCGTGCGGACCGTGGGCGTCGTCGTTGTCGGTCACCCGGTAACGGAAGTTCCGACCGGCGAGATCCATGTTCACAATCCGCCACCCGACGCGCGCCGGCTTGGTCGTGGGTCGCCGCGTGAGGACGTGGAGGAGGTCGTCGCTCCTTCCGGTGATCTCGCGACGCATCGTGCGTCCCGCCACTTCGGCGGCCTGAAGGAGGGGGGTGGGAGAGGGTGTGTTCATCAGCGGGGGGACGTCAGTGACCCCACGCTAGTGAGCGTCGCTACGCAAATGGAGGACAGGGCCGACGGCGAGGGTCGCCGTCCCATTATGGTTCGGTCATGAACTCGTACGAACTCGAAACCACTGTCGCCGGTCCCGTCCAAGTGATCGGCATGTCCTACTACTTCGATCCCGGCACGGCGGCCGCGGCGAAAGAGATCAATCTGAACGTTTTTGAGTTCTACGGCGTGGGACGCGGCGGCGTCCTCGGCGACGTCGACAGCGCCACCGTGGCAGAGGCGTTCTGGTTCTTCCACCAGAACGCGATCGACGGACTGTGGACCGCGGGGACCGCGAAGGGCGAGCCCGTCACGGTCGCCTCGTCGCACATTGACGCGGCGTACGCCTTCGCCGACCGCACCTTCGGCGGCCTCGACGACGCCACCGTGCGCGACTTCGCGCAGGCGGCCCGAAAGGTCATCGACGCGGTCCCGGGTGGCAAGTACGCGCTCTTTGACGGCTACCGCGCGTTCCCGGTTCCGGCCAACCCGCTGCACGCGGCCTATCTCGCCACGATCCTGCTGCGTGAACTGCGCGGCGGGGTCCACATCGACGCGACGCGCGAGTTCGGCATTGCGGCCAACGAGGCCTGTTACCTGAACAACACGACGATCTTCAAGCTCCACGGCTACGGCGACGACGACGCACCGGAGGTCTCCGACGATCTCACGGCGCGCATGCGCCAGGCGGAGGAGCTGACGACCACGACGATGGCGGGCTACCTCGACGTGCTGAACGACGACGAGCGCGCGGCGCTCTCGCGCGGTGTCTCGGTGCTCGGTGAGCGCCTGGCGGCCGCCCAAGGAGCGGCCCAGTAAGGGTGAGCCACGTCCACGTCCCGATGGGTCCCCACGACCGCCGTGGACGTGGAGTCGTCTTGTCCATGTTGATCGCCGGATCACTCGCGCTGGTCCTGTGGACGGTGTACCTCGGGTGGCGACTGCCGCAGCGCTACGTCTCCGACGACTGGCGTCTGGCGTGGATTGGTCTCGACGTGATCGAGATCGTCGGCCTGCTGCTCACGACGTGGGCGGCGTATCGACGACGCATCGTGCTCATCATCTTCGCGTCGGCGACCGCGACCGCGGTCCTGCTCGACGCCTGGTTCGACGTCACGACGGCGCGATCGGGAGATCTTCGCGACAGCGTCCTGTCGGCCCTGTTCGTGGAAATTCCCGGCACGCTGTTTCTCTACTTCGTCGCGGGACTGTCGCTGCGACGTCTCGTGACGACGTGGTACCGCGATCCGATCACCGGCGAGGTGCCCAGTTCGTGGGCGGTCGAAATCCCGCACTCTCACCCGGGACTCGAGACACTGGACCCGCTCAATTAGCCGTAGTTGGCGACACCCTCGAGTTGGAGCAGGAATCGCTTGACGTCCAGCCCGATGGCGTAGCCGCCGATGTCGTGCGCGGCGACGACGCGGTGGCACGGGATGATGACCGGCCAGGGATTCTTGCCATTGGCATTGCCGACGGCGCGGTACGCGTGGGGTCGCCCCACCTCGTCGGCGATCTCGCCGTAACTGCGAACCTCACCGTAGGGAATGGCGGCCAGCGCCAGCCAGACGTTCTGTTGGAAGTCCGTGCCGGTGAGGTGAAGATCGACGTCAAAGACTCTGCGACGACCCTCGAAGTACTCCGCCAGCTGCTTGGCGGCGCGTTGAACGCGTGGTGGCGCCGACGGTACGGACGGCGCACGGCGCGAGCGAACGAGGTGCACGCCGGCCAACCCGTCGTCGTCGCCCTCGACGAACCACGTGCCGATCTTCGACGACACCGGAACCGAGGCGACGGACACGCCACTGGTTTAGCAGGACCGTGTCACGTCAGAGTTGTGTGAGCGCGTCACCGGGAGCCGTCGAACGGCGCTCGGTCGTGACCGTGGAGCGAGGACTCACGTCCGAACATCTGATCGAGCGACGACCAACTTTTGGTCCGTCGCAGCGAACAGGGTACAAAGTCCTTGTCCGCGACTGCTAGAACAAAACCATGCGAATTGCGGTGATGCGCGAGTCCCGGCTCGGTGAGACTCGTGTGGCGCTCACTCCCGACGCCGTGAAGACGCTCGTCAGTGACGGGTGGGACGTCGCGGTGGAGCGAGGTGCGGGCACCAAGGCACACTTTCCGGACGAGGGCTACGCCGATGCCGGCGCCACCCTCGTCGACGATGCCGTGGGCGACATCACGCTGCGCGTGAATCCGCCGACCGTTGAAGAGGCCGAGCGCGTTCCGGAGGGCTCCACGCATCTGTCGTTCCTCTCGCCACTGCTGGCGCCCGACGTTGTGCGGGCGCTCGTGGCGCGCCGCGTGACGATCCTCTCGTTTGATCTGCTGCCTCGCATCTCGCGCGCGCAGTACATGGACGCGCTGTCGAGTCAGTCCACGGTGAGCGGGTACCGGGCGGCGCTCGCGGGTGCAACCTACTTTGACCGGTTCTTTCCCCTCCTTACGACCGCCGCGGGGACCATTCGACCCGCGCGGGTGCTCGTCATGGGCGTCGGTGTCGCGGGTCTGCAAGCGATTGCGACGGCCAAGCGTCTGGGGGCCCGGGTGCGCGCCTACGACGTCCGCACGGCCGCGAAGGAGGAAGCGGAGTCGGCGGGTGCGACCTTCGTGCAGTTGGGGGTGACGGCCGACGCGGCCGGCGGCTACGCCCGCGAGCTGACCGACGACGAGAAACTCGCCCAGCAGGCGGCCCTGTTCACGGAGGTCGCGTCGTCCGACGTCGTGATCACGACCGCGGCGGTGCCGGGTCGCAAGGCGCCCATCCTCGTCACCGCCGCCATGGTCGACGCCATGGGTGACGGATCCGTGGTGATCGACATGGCCGCCGACGGGGGTGGGAACTGCGAAGTGACGCTGCCCGGACAGGTGGTCGAGCGCGGCGGTGTCCGCGTGGTCGGACAGAGCAATCCTCCAGCCGAGATGGGAACCCACGCCAGTTTCATGTACGCCAACAACGTGCTCAAACTGCTGGCGCTGTTCGGCCAAAAGGGCACACTCGCGCCGGATTGGAACGACGAGATCGTCGTCGGCGTCACCATCGCGCGCGAGGGGGCGGTGAGCCACGCGGCGACCGCGGAGATGCTGGGCGTCGCCCGAGTCCCGCTCACGTCCGACACAGAGGAGTCCGCATCGTGACCAACGCCCTCATTGAGTACGCGACCGTCTTCATTTTGACCGCCTTTGTCGGCGTGGAGATCGTCTCCAAGGTGCCGAGCATCCTTCACACACCGTTGATGAGTGGATCCAACGCGATCCACGGCGTCATCCTCGTGGGGTCGATGCTCATCCTCGGGATCGGCAACGTCGTCCGTGCAGGAGGTGCTCGGCTTTCTCGCGGTCATCCTCGCCACGCTCAACGTCGTCGGCGGCTTCGTCGTGACCGATCGCATGCTCGAGATGTTCAAGTCCAAG
>CAWHLQ010000033.1:0-73839 GCA_963830195.1 uncultured Actinomycetota bacterium
GCGCCGTAGTACGGCGCGGTCCACCGCGCCTGTCCCCCGACGAGAAACCAGACCGTCAGCAAGAGTGCGCACGCGATGACGTCGCCCACCACACGCGTGAGGACCGGCCACTCGCGGTAGCGGCCCAGCGAGTACTTCGTCGCGCGCCACAGCGCGGCGCGCTCGTCAGCAACGTTCTTCACCCGGCCACGTTAGGGTTCGCGCCGGCGATAGCGTGGCGTGGTGCGCACCTCTGACGTGATCCTCGTGCTCGCGGTGTTCGGCGCGTCCCTCGTGGAGATGGTGGAGGCGCTGACCCTCGTGCTCGCGGCGGCCACACGCAGTTGGCGCAGCGCGATCGAGGGAACGCTCGCGGCCCTCGCCGTGTTGGCGGTCTTGGTCGTCGCGGTCGGCGTTCCGCTGATTCGATACGTGCCCATTGACGCACTGCGGGTGATCGTGGGTGCGCTTCTGTTGATCATGGGTATGTCCTGGTTGCGCAGTCCTGGCTCCACAGTAGTGGACTGAAGGCGCTCCACGATGTCGACGCCATCTACCGGCGACCATCGCCGAGCTGGCGACCCAGCCCACGCCCGCGGATCGCGCGACGGGGTCGCCTTTCTCGTCGCCTTCAAGGGTGTGTTCCTCGAGGGCATGGAGGTGGTGCTCGTCGTGATCTCCCTTGGTGCGAGTTCGCACCATCTCGGGCTCGCGGCGCTCCCGGCTCTCGCCGCCGTGGTGGTGGACAGTTGTCGGCGCCCTCGTCGCCCGCAAGCTCTCGCAGGTCCCCGAGAATCTCGTCAAGAGCGTGGTGGGCATGATGCTCTGCTCGTTCGGTCTGTTCTGGGTGGGCGAGGGGGCGGGCCTGCACTGGCCGGGCAGCGGCCTGTGCATCCTCGTTCTGGTCGGCGTGTTCGGGCTGTCGACGGCGTGGCGCCGTACCTGCTGCGCCACGCAACCGGTGGCCCCGTGAAAGCGCTGCGTGGCTTCGGTCGTTCTGGTGGGACTTCCTCATTGGCGACACACCCGAGTTCTTCTTCGTGACGCTGGTCATCGTCGCGCTCGCCTATCTGCTGCGCTCGGTGCACTGGGTCGGGGTGGTCGTCTTGCCGGTCGTCTTGCCGGTCGTCACGTTGGCGGCGGTCGCCGTGAGCGCGTCGCGGGCGCGACGCCGCTAGCGCCGCGAACCGAGGGATCGAACGAAGAAAGCGAGGTTCGCCGGTCGCTCGGCGAGGCGGCGCATCAAATAGCCGTACCACTCCTCGCCGTAGGGAACGTAGACGCGCACCGCGTGGCCGAGTTGGGCCAGTCGCTCCTGCTCGTGGGGTCGTACGCCGAAGAGCATCTGGAACTCAAAGGGCCGGGGATGGTGTCGCGCCAACTCACTCGCCGCCGTAATCAGAGAGGGTCGTGCGTCGCCACGAGAGGTGTTCCGGCCGACTCCCACAGGAGCGTCAACGGCGCACGTAGGAGGCGCTGACCTCGTCGCGCCGAGAAAAGGCGACCCGGGCGTCCTCGGCGTACGCTCCCTTGCACAGGCGCACTCGGGCGCCGGCGGCACCGAGTTCGCGGCGTCGGACTCGGTGCGCCGCAACATCGCCTGCAAAACTGCGGCGACGGTCGGTGTGTCACGACGTAACTCGGCCACTGTCGCCAGCGTGACGTCCGTCAGGGCACTTGACTCCATGTCGATCGTGACCGTGATCCCCGACGCCGCCGCCGCCGCCACGACCCGTCGGCCCGCGCACACGCCCCGTCGGCGTCGTGTCGGAGCCCGAGGGCGGTCAGCTTGATCGACACGTCCGTCCCGCCGACCGTCGCCAGTCGCGGCAAGAGGGATTCGTAGGCGCGCACGGTCGCCTCGGCCCCGTCGTCGTCGGTGACGTCCTCGCCCAAGTGATCAACGGTCACCAGTAGATGCGACTGGTGCAGCGTCGCGGCGACGCGAAGGACCTCCTCGTCGGTCGTGCCGCCAACGAAACGGTTGACCACGGACGTCGTGGGGCCGAAGCCCTCGAGCGGTGCCGAAGAAGCGTGGAGCGTGAGGCGGCCAAGAGTGTGGATCGTAAGGATTCGCGACGGGCTACTCGACGCGTTGGTGGGGATAGTCAGACCGAGTCGGGGCGACGAAGGTCTCCTTGATCGTCCGCGGCGAGACCCATCGCTCGAGGTTGAGATCGACCCGGCCTTGTCATTGGTGCCCGAGGCGCGCGCGCCTCCGAAGGGCTGCTGGCCCACGACGGCGCCGGTGGGCTTGTCGTTGACGTAGAAGTTCCCGCACTGAAGCGCAGTGCGTGGGACGCGTGGGTGATGACCGATCGGTCAGTGGCGAACAGCGCGCCGGTCAACGCGTACGGGGAGGTGCGATCGACCAACTGGAGAGCCGCGTCAAAGTCGGCATCCGGATAGGCGTAGACGGCGAGAATCGGTCCGAAGAACTCCGTAGTGAAGATCTCGTGGTGAGGGTCGTCGCTGGTGATGACGGTCGGGCGCACGAAGAGGCCCTCGCGGTCGTCCACTGTTCCTCCGGCGACCACGCGCACGTGAGGATCGTCTCGCAGTCGGGCCAACAGTTCCGCCAGACGATTGAACGAGCGTCGGTCAATGACCGCCCCGCCGAAGTTCGAGAAATCGGTGACGTCGCCGTAGGTGATCTCGCTGGGCGCGCTCGGCCAGTTCGTGTAGGACGGTCGGGAACAGGGTCTGCGGGAGGTAGGCGCGCGACGCCGCAGAGCACTTCTGGCCCTGATAGTCAAAGGCACCTCGGACGCAGGGCGGTCACCAGTGCCGGGGTGTCGGCGCTCGCGTGCGCCAAAACGAAGTCCTTGCCCCCGGTCTCACCGACGAGGCGTGGATACGTGACGTACCCGTCGAGGTTGGCCGCCACGGATTGCCAGAGGTGGCGGAACGTCCGCGTGGAACCGGTGAAGTGGATGCCGGCGAGTTGTGGGTGGGCCACCGCGACGCGCGAGACTGCTTCACCGTTGCCCGTGACGAGGTTGATGACGCCGGGCGGAAGTCCGGCGGCCTCCAGGAGTTGCATGGTCACGGTCGCGGCGAACTGCTGGGTCGGACTGGGCTTCCACACGACCGTGTTGCCGAGGAGCGCCGGTGCGGTCGGGAGGTTCCCGGCGATCGCCGTGAAGTTGAAGGGAGTGATGGCGAGGACGAAGCCTTCGAGGGGGCGGTGGTCCAGCTCATTGCGAACGCCCTTGGGAGAGATGCGCGGTTGGCGCTCGTAGAGCTCGTAGGCGTCGGCAACGTTGAAGCGCCAGAAGTCGATCAACTCGCACGCCGAGTCGATCTCGGCCTGGTACGCGGTCTTGGACTGCCCGAGCATCGTGGCGGCGTTCAGACGGGCGCGCCAGGGCCCACTCAACATCTCGGCGGCGCGCAGGAACACCCCGGCCCGATCGGCCAGCGAGGTGGCCCGCCACATCGGCCCCGCGGCGAGGGCGGCGTCAATCGCGTGGAGGACATCGATGTCCGTTGACTCGTTGGTCACGCCCAGCACGTGGTGGTGGCGGTGAGGCTCGACGATCGAGATGGGCGAGCCCCCGGCCATGCGGTGGACGCCGGCGAGGACGAGGGGGAATTCGCGCGGTCCGTCCTCGCGCAGTTCGGCCAGGTGGCGCTGCAGTTCGTGGCGCTCGGGTGAGCCGGGTGCGTAGTCGAGCGTCGGCTCGTTGGTGGGGGTGGGAGCCACCCGATCGCCATCAAAGGTGTCCACGTTGACCCTTTCATCCGTACGTCTGGTGGTCGAGACCGGCGTCGATCCGGTGACCTCACGCTTTTCAGGCGCGCGCTCTACCAACTGAGCTACTCGACCTCATCGGCGCCCGAAATCGGGCGCCGAGCGGACCTGACGGGATTTGAACCCGCGACCTCCGCCTTGACAGGGCGGCGTGCACTCCAGGCTGCACCACAGGTCCTTGCGGCGCCACGGGAGTGGAGTCCCCTGACGCGAGTTCTCACTCTACACCGCCCCAGTGAGAGTCCCCGTCGGCGTACGCGTGCGGCGACCCGTCGGTGAACACGGGTGACCGGTACTGTTGACCGGTGAATCTGCCGGCGAGCGCGAGGTCGACTCTCGCCGGGCCGCGACGGGCGCTAGCCACCCATCGCGAACCATGTGCGCTGACCGAGTCCCACGAGATGGTTCGCGGACCAACCCGGTGACGACGATCACGTGGCACGTGACCGTGCTCGTCTTGGCCGCGGGACTGCTCCACGCCGTGTGGAACGCGGTGGCCAAAAGCATCCACGACCAGGCCACGGGTTTCACGCTGCTGAACGTCGGTGTCGCGGTGCCGTGTCTGATCGCGCTGCCGTTTGTGGGGCTGCCGGTGCGCGCCGCGTGGCCCTACTTGCTCGCCTCGGTGGCCTGCCATCTCACTTACGAGCTGTTCCTCATGAACGCGTACCGACACGGCGCCCTGTCACGGTCGTATCCCATCGCGCGCGGTGTCGCGCCGATGCTGACCACTCTGGGCGGCCTGGTGTTCGCCTCGGAACGCATCGGCGGGTTGGCGCTCGCGGGCATCGTGCTCGTGGTCACGGGGATCATCTCGTTGGCGCTGTTCGACCGTGCGGCGACGTCGCGACCTGCGGTGATCTGGGCGCTCGCGACGGGCGTTGCCATCGCGACGTACACGATCATTGATGGACTCGGCGTGCGGGCCAGCCACGCGCCGCTGCGCTACGCCGTCACCCTGTTCGCCATCCAGGGAACACTGTTCGTGCTCGGGGCTGTCGTCCGTCCGCCTCGGGCGTGGCCACCCTCGTCGCGTGACGTTGTGCTCGGGATCAGCGCCGGAGTGGTGTCCTTCGTGGGGTACGGCGCGGTGCTCTACGCGCAGACGCAGGCCCCGCTCGGTGTTGTCAGCGCCCTGCGGGAGACCGGCGTCGTGTGGGCGACGGCCATCGGCATCTTCGTGTTCAAAGAACGCGGGGGGTGGCGCGTCCTGGCCGCGGCGATCATCGTCCTGGGCGGGGTGACCTGCATTGCACTGTCATAAACAGCACGACACCCCTCGGGCGAACGGACGTCGCCACGCAGGGGTGTCGCTTCCTAGAGACCTGAGTTGTAACTCTGTATGTTGCTGGTTGCGTTGGATGACGCTTCCGACATTGCCTCGGCCGGCGTGGTGTTGAACGGCGACGAGAGAAGTGCCTGCAGCGCACTCTGGAGGTTGTCGTTGACCGCGTCGTAGTTTCCGAGGAACGGACCCTCCGTCGCGGGGTCAACGGTGCCGGAGGTGAGCGCCTTGTAGCCCACGTTGTACCAGGCCTCGACGGTGGCGCCCTGCTTGGCGAGCAGCGCCTTCCACGGAGTGACCTCGTCCGTGCGAATCGGCAGGTAGCCCGTCTCGCTGTCCCACTTGGCCAGGTTCGTCGCCGACGTGAGGTACTGGATGAAGATCCAACTCGCGGCCTGCTGGGCGGGAGTGGAGTTCGACGAGTTGATGTAGAGGCCGTTGCCACCCGCGGGGATCGAACCCTTGGGCTTGCCCGTGACCGTCGGAATGGGTGCGACACCGAGCTTCACCCAGGGGTAGAGACCGAGGTAACCCTGGATGGTGCCCAACGCGGCGGTCGTGCCAAAGGTCACGGCCGACTTGCCGCCCGCGACGTTGTAGAAGTTCTGGTAGCTCGACGGTGAGGTGGTGTTGCTCGCGCCCACCTTGGCCCCGTTCATGGCGATCTGCTGCAGGCTCGTGAGGTAGCTCTTCAAGTCACTGTCACTCGAGAAGTCCGCAGCCGTCGCGCGCTTGGTGTGGCCGTTGGCGTTGTTGACCAGCGTCTCGTTGCCGAGGCCCAGCGTGGAGGAGATCTCCCACGGGTCCCACTGGATGTCAACGCCGTCGGTGTAGGTACCGGTCGTCACCTTGCCCTTGGGCGCGGTGTATTTCCAACTCGTCTTTTGGAGGAGCTTCTGGTCCGTGACCAACTCGGCCATGGTGGTCGGGACGGTCTTGATCTTCGCCTCGGTGAACGCGTTCTCGTTGTAGTACATGACGGTCACGCTGGCCGAGTACGGCATGCCGACCAGGGTCTTGCCGATCGTGTACGAACCGATCATCTTCGACGAGAACTTCGACATGCTGTCCTTGTTGTTCGCGACGCACGTCGAGATCGGGAGGATGCCCGAGGGAGCCGAACCGAGGTTCTGGTCGAGGGCGCTTTGCGCGTCGTACTGGTCCGTCATGAGCACGTTGGGCAGGGTGCTCGTGCGTCCCGTGGTGTAGGCGTTCCACAGACCCGGGTAGCCACCGGTGATCTGGTGGTCCGTGACGACGATCTTGCCGTGTTCGGCGGTGTTGAACGAATTCACGAGACCCTGAATGGCGGCCTCGTTCCCGGTGTTCTTGGTGCCGAGGATGTTGTTGGGCATTGGTTCCCAGAAGTTCAGGTCGATCGGCGACTTGCTCGACGTGGCGAGACTCGCCGCGCACGCCTTCGGGGTGGCCTTCGGCGTCGTGGACGCGCCGGCCGCCGTCACCGAAATCGCGGCGCCGCCCGCGAGGGCGCCGCAGAGGATGATTCGTAGTGAATTTTTCATACCGCTGATGCTAGGTCGAGACCCGGGCGAGACGTCGATCGGCACCCATGACCAAATGCCCTACTTGACCGCTCCCGCCGTGAGGCTGCGAATCAGCTGCTTCTGGAAGAAGATCAAGAGGACGATCAGGGGAAACACCGCAATGGCCGACGCCGCAAGCGAGAGGTTCGCGTCCGACGGCGTGTACATGATCGACTTGATCTGGATCGGCAGAGTCCGGATGGACGCGTTGTTGGTGGTGAGGATCGCTGGCCAGAGGTACGAATTCCACGCGCCGAGGAAGCCGAACACGGCAACCGCGCCGATCGTGGGTCGGGCCATCGGAATCGCGACGCGGCGCATGAACTGCACGTCGCTGTAGCCGTCGATCACGGCGGCCTCGCGCATCTCGCGCGGGATCTGCTCGAACGCGTAGCGCAACAGGAAGATGCCGAATCCCGTCGCGAGCGCCGGCACGACGAGCCCCCCGATGTTCCCGTAGAGGTGCAGGTTGTTCACGGTGTCGAGGTTCGTGATCACGGTGACCTCGAAGGGGATCATGAGGGTCGCGAGCATCGCGAGAAAGATCGTCCGCTTGAAGGGAAAGGTGAGGTACGCGAAGGCGAAGGCGGCCATGATCGACGTGACCAGTTGACCGACCACGATGAGGGTCGTCTGAAGAACCGAGTTCCACAGCGCCCGACCCAAGCCGCCCACGCGCCACGCGGTCGCGAAGATGCCGAAGTTGAGGTGGACCGAGAAGAGGACGGGCGGGGTTCTGGTGATGTCGGTCGCCGACAACATTGAGTCGAGGAAGATGATGTACAGGGGAAAGATGATGATGACGGCGCACACGGTGAGCGCGACGTAGCGCACAGTGAGTCCGCTGTAGCGACGGGCACGGAACTTGGTGTCACGGTTCAACGTAGGAGTTCCTTTGTCGCAACCGCAGCTGGATGAGCGTGAACACGAGGGTGATGAAGAACAGCGCGATCGCGTAACACGCAGCCAATCCGTAGTTGGGGTTGTAGGTGATCGACTGGTAGATCAAGTACACGAGCACGTTGGTGTGCACGTAGGCACTTCCCGCCGGGCCGATGAGGACGTCGATCTGGCCGAATCCCTGCAGCGCCCCGACCGTCGCCACGACGATCGTGATGTAGATGCTCGTCGACAGCAGCGGAACGGTGACCCGCCAGAGGCGCCGCCACGACGAGGCACCATCGATCTCGGCCGCCTCCAACACCTCGTCGGGAAGCGACTGCATGCCGGCCATCAGGATGATGAACGACGTCCCCATGAAGGTCCACACCTGAATGAGTGCCATCGCCGGAAGGGCCCAGGTGGGATTGTTGATGACCTGAGGAATGATGTGGATACCGAGCCAGGGAAGAAAGCCGTAGCTCGGGTTCAAAAAGAGTCCGAAGACGGCCGCGCCGACGGCGACCGAACTCGTGATCGTTGACGCGTAGGCCGTGCGAAAGATCGCGAGGCCGCGAACCTTGCGGTGAGCGAGGATCGCGAGGAACAGCCCGCCGAGCACGCCCAACGGGACGACAATGATCACGTAGATCGCCGTGGAGCGCAACGATTGCAAAAACACCGACGACGACCACGCCGAGGTCAACTGGCTGAGGCCGACGAACTTGTTGGGGATGCCGACGTAGTCGCCGCTGCGGTACAACGTGAGGATGAACGTCTTGATAAGGGGATAGAACGAAAACACCGCGAAGATCAGCAGCGCGGGAAGCGTGAGACTGAGGCCCAACAGCGCCTCGCGACGACGGTAGTTGCGCCCGACGACGTAGTCGCTCACAGCCAGCGCTCGCCCGTGTCTGCGTCAAAGAAGTGAAGCGCGGCGGCGTCCGCAGTGACGAGGACGTTGTCACCAATCGCCGGTCGCCGCTGCGATCGCTGCTCACGAACAATGAGGCGCTCGCCCGCCGTCGTGTCGCAGACCACCTGGAGCTCGGCACCAAGATCTTCCACGACCACCACCGTGCACCGCACGCCGACGTCGGCGAGTCGGGTGTTCTCACTGCGCACACCGACGGTCACGCGCGCTCGATCGTCACGGGTCGTTGTCGCCAAGGGGTCACCACCGACGAGGACCTCGCCGTGTTCGACGGACCCACTCAACATGTTCATCCCCGGCGCTCCGAGGAATCGGGCAACGAACGCGTTGCCGGGCATGTCGTAGAGATCCTGGGGAACCCCGACTTGTTGGAGCCGGCCGTCGTTCAAGATGGCGATCCGGTGACCCATGGTCATCGCCTCGACCTGATCATGGGTCACGTAGATGGTTGTCGTGCCGAGCGTTCGTTGGAGCTCCACGATGTCCGCACGTGTTTGCAGACGGAGGGTGGCGTCGAGATTCGACAGGGGTTCATCCATCAAAAAGACCTTGGGTTCGCGGACAATCGCGCGTGCGAGCGCCACCCGTTGTCGCTGGCCCCCCGACAGTTGGCCCGGCTTGCGATCGGCGAGCTCGGTGAGTGACAACGTGGTGAGTACCTTGTCCACCCGTGCGGCCATCTCGGCCTTTTCCATCCGGTGCGTGCGGAGTGGAAATTCCACATTGCGGCGCACCGTGAGGTGGGGGTACAGCGCGTAACTCTGGAACACCATGGCAATGTCGCGAAACCGCGGTGGAATGTCGTTGACGACGTCCTCACCGATGAGAATGCGACCCTCGGTGATCCGTTCGAGCCCGGCGACCATGCGCAGCGCCGTCGATTTTCCACAACCCGAGGGACCGAGTAGGACGAGGAACTCGCCGTCGGGAACGTCCAAGGTCAGGTTGTCAACGGCGACGACTTTGCCGTACTTCTTCGTTACTCCGTCGAATCGAACTTGGGTCACGGGCGCTCCTCGACGAAAGCGTAACGGCCGAGGAGGGCCTGCTCAGGAAGGGTGCTCTCACGTCAACCGAGCCGCACTACGCAACCGCGCGCCACTGGCCGTCGGTGTCGGCTGACGGTCAGTGGCGCGCGGTTGAGACCACAAGTGGTGTGACTAGCTCTCCGTTCCCGTGAGGGCCACGGCGAGCGACACGGAGTGAACGGGCGCAATGCCATCCACGTCCATCGTCGTGCTGAGCACGCCACTGCGTGTACCTGCGCCCACCTGGTTGGGAGTGAACTTGACCGTCAGATCACACGTTCCGCTTGGCGCCAATTGCGCCGTGCAGGTCGTACCCGTGACGGTGAAGTCGTTCGGGTTGGCGCCCCCGATGTGTGCGCTCTTGTAGGTCAGTGCCACATCAGAGGCGTTCGTGACGACCGCGACGCCCGTGACGGCGACGGACTGATCAGTCGGCCCGAGGGTCGGTGGAACGACGGTGAAACTTGGCTCGACGCCCGTACCGTTCACCGTCAACTGCCCGAGGACGAGCACGGGGTGCTTGCCGACCTTGATCGTGAGGACCGCGTTGAACACGATCGACAGGTTGCCCGCGGTGTGCGGGGCGAAGGTCAACTCCACCTCGCAGCTGGCTCCGGGTGCCAATTCGCCCGCACAGGTTGTGGAGCTCTTGGACCAACTCGGAAGGTGCGGGCCACTGAGTGTCGCTCCGCGCATCGCGAGCGGAGCCAGCGACGTGTTGGAGATGACGACCTGGTTCGACGTGGACGAGCCAATGGTGACCGGTCCGAAATCGGGCGCCGACAGCGAGATGGTCGGGCGAACGCCCGTTCCCGCGAGCGACGCCTGCACCGTGGTGTTCACGACTTTGGTTCCCTTATTTGTCTGGACCTGAACGGCCAGCGTCGCGTTGCGCAACTTGGGCATCGACGGCGTGAATGTCAGGTTGACGGAGCAGGTTCCCAACGGCGCGAGTGGCGCGGTGCAGGTGTTGGAACCGAGCGCAAACTCCTTGGCGTCATTGCCGCCGATGACGAACTTCTTGATTGTCACGGTCTTGGATGACGTATTCACGACGGCCGCTTGACCCGCGGTCGAGGTACCGACCGTCACCGCACCGAAGTTCTCCGGTGACAGCGCAACGAATCCCTGGAAGCCTCCGGTGCGAACGCCGGAGCCGCTGATGGTGGACTGCGACGAGACAATGTCGGTCTTGGGCGCACCGTCAACGTTCATCGACACGTTCAGTGTGACCGATGTCGATCCCGGTGTGTCCGGTGCGTAGGTCACCACGATGTCGCAGCTCTGTGACGGCTCGATGGGCGTCGGACACGTGACGGCAGAGATTGCGTACTGGTGGCGCACCACGCCCTGAAGTGAGAAGCCGTGGACCGTCAACGGGACCGACGACGTGTTGGTCACCGTGGCGACCGCGACGTTGCTTGACCCCACCGTGACGGTGCCGGCGCTGGCGTCGGACACCGAGAAGCTCGGCGCAACGCCGGTGCCGGTGAGTTCGACCTGCACGAGCGCCGTGGCAACGACGTGGCCCGTCTTGTTCTTCGCTCCCATGATCACGCGCACATCGGTCGTGCGGTCACCGGGGTGCAGCGGCGTGAAGGTCGCGGCGAGACTGCAGCTGGCCGCAACCGCCAACGCACCGGCGCATCCGGACGGTGAGACGACGTAATCGCCGACCGAGCCACCGCTGGTGTCCGCGGACTGCAGGTACAGCGGCACAGTTGAGTTGTTCGTGACGACGATCGAACTCGTGGCACTGGTGCCGACGGTGACCGAGCCAAAATCAACGGACGTCGCCGTGAAGTTCACGTTCAGCGATGCGGCGCCCGCAGCGGGACTGAGCGTGAGTGCTCCGAACATCAGTACGGGAACCAGCGCCAGCGAGGCGAGTCGCGCGCGTGTCCCCCGAGATGCGTGGACTAAGTGATTCGACATACTTCCTCCCCTTTGAGTTTTGTTGCAGACTCCTGAACATAACGAGGGGCGGAGAAAAATACTGGTCAGGAAGTGAATTTTTGGTGACAGTCACTTCGACGGCACTGTCACGTTCGCCGTGCGTCCGCTCCGGACCGTCGTTCGCTCAGTCGCGGTGTCGCCATTGGGCAAGGGCGACACGCACTGTTCGGCGCCGACAAACCGAGCAGTAACCAGCGTCGGGCTCGGCGTCGTGCGGCGGAGGTGCCGCGTCGTCGAACAATATTCTCGTCTCGTCACACGCCAGCGTCATAGAGACAGTCAACAACGACGACGTTTCCACTTCGTTTCACGTGCGTTGCGCCGGCGTGAATCAGTCCGACAACGGTGTGACGTAGGCGCCCTGGATCCCACCGTCGACCATGAACGTGGACGCCGTCATGAAGGAACTGTCGTCGCTCGCGAGGAAGAGCGCCGCGGCCGCGATCTCCTCGGGCTCGGCGAAGCGGCCCATCGGGATGTGCACGAGTCGTCGTGCGGCGCGCTCGGGATCCTTGGCGAACAGTTCCTGCAGGAGCGGCGTGTTCACCGGACCAGGACAGAGGGCGTTGACGCGAATGCCCTGTCGGGCGAACTGCACTCCCAACTCTCGACTCATGGCGAGAACACCACCCTTTGACGCGGTGTAGGAGATCTGCGATGTCGCCGAGCCCATGACCGCGACGAAAGAGGCCGTGTTGATGATCGATCCACCACCGCGTTCGAGCAAGTGCGTGATGGCGTGCTTGCAGCACAGGTAGACCGACGTGAGGTTGACGTCCTGAACGCGGCGCCACGCGTCGAGACCGGTCGTCAAGATGGAGTCGTCGTCCGGCGGAGAGATGCCCGCGTTGTTAAACACGATGTCGACCCCGCCGAAGTGGCGGACGGCCTCGGTGAAGAGATGGTCCACGCTCGATTCGTCCGATACGTCGACGTGGACGAACACCCCACCGATCTCGGCGGCGAGTGATCCCCCTTCGTCGTCGGCGAGGTCCGCGACGACGACCCGAGCACCTTCGGCGGCGAATCGTCGCGCGCTCGCCCGTCCGATTCCGCTCGCCGCTCCGGTGATGATCGCCACCTTGTTCTCGAGTCGTCCCACTAGTCCTCCGTCGCTATGAAAACGTTCTTCTCTTCACTGAATCCGAGGAGCGCGTCCGGTCCGAGTTCGCGTCCGATTCCGGATTGCTTGAAACCCCCGAAGGGTGTCGAATAGCGGACCGACGAGTTCGAGTTGATCGACAGCGTTCCGGTCTCGATGGCGCGCGCCACGCGCAGAGCTCGTCCCACGTCACGCGTCCAGATCGAGCCGGAGAGTCCGTAGGGAGTCTCGTTGGCGATGCGAACCGCGTCGTCCTCGTCGGTGAAGCGCACGATCGATACCACGGGGCCGAAGATCTCCTCGTGGTACGCACGACCCGACCGGTCGGCCGGCGTCTCCAAGACGGTCGGGGGGTACCAGTAGCCGGGCCCGTCCGGTGCGTGTCCGCGGAAGGCGACGACGGACTCGTCGACGTAGTTGCGCACGCTGTCGCGTTGCTCGTTGGTGATCAACGGGCCCATCTCGCTCTCCTCGTGCGTGGGGTCGAGGACGCGGACCTTGTCCACCGCGGTTTCGAAGTGAGCCATGAACGTCTCGTAGGCCGAGTCTTGAACGAGGAGTCGCGATCGAGCGCAACAGTCCTGACCCGCGTTGTCGAAGACCGCGTACGGAGCACTCGCCGCCGCCTTCTCGAGGTCGGCGTCGGCGAAGATGACGTTCGCACTCTTGCCGCCGAGTTCGAGCGTGACTCGTTTCACCTGCGCGGCGCAGCCTTCCATGATTCGTCGACCGGCCGCATTCGAACCGGTGAAGCAGATCTTGCGAACGGCGTCGTGAGTGACGAGGCGGTAGCCGACCGAGGAGCCGTCGCCCGGGAGAACCTGAAAAACGTGGTCGGGCAATCCCGCCTCGAGCGCGAGCTCGGCGAGTCGCATCGCCGTGAGCGGCGTCAGCGTGGCCGGCTTCATAACGACGGTGTTGCCCGCGGCCAGTGCGGGCGCCAGTCCCCAGGCCGCAATGGGCATGGGGAAATTCCACGGCACGATGATGCCGACGACGCCTACGGGCTCGTAGAACGTCAGATCAACACCGCCCGCCACGGGAATTTGACGACCAGCGTGTCGCTCGGGCGCGCCGGAGTAGTACGCGAGCACGTCGCGCACGTTGCCGGCTTCCCATCGAGCGTTGCTGATGGTGTGTCCCGCGTTGGCGACCTCGAGCTGCGCGAGTTCCTCGAGATGGGAGTCCACGACGTCGGCGAATCGACGAAGCAGTCGTGCTCGATCCGCGGGCGTGACCGCACGCCACGCGGGACCCACCTGTGCGGCGAGGTCGATGGCCCGGTCGGCCGCGTCAAGATCAGCGAGTTCGATTGTCGCGACACGTTGTTCGGTGGCGGGATTGATGACGTCGCGCGCGCTCCTCACAGTCGTTCGAATCCCCGGTAGCGCTCCCAGTCCGTGACCGCGGCGTCGAACGCCTCGATCTCAACCCGCGCGGCGTGGACGTAGTGGTCGACAACCTCGTCGGTGAACACGGCTCGAGCGGTGGCGCTCTCGTCGAAAAGTTGGGCGGCGTCGCGCAGTGACGTGGGCATGTGCATCGCGTCCGCGAGGTACGCGTTGCCCGTCACGGGCGGCGCGAGCACCGCGCGCCCGTCGACCCCCTTCAGACCCGCCGCGACGAGGGCCGCGCACGCGAGATACGGATTCACGTCACCCCCGGGAATGCGGCATTCGACGCGGAGCGCGTCGCCGTGGCCCACGACACGAAACGCACACGTTCGATTGTCGATGCCCCAGACGAGGGCCGTCGGAGCGAAGGACCCATCGACAAACCGCTTGTAACTATTGACGTTCGGTGCGAGGAACAAGGACATCTCGCGCGCGTAGGTGACGAGACCCGCGAGAAAGTGCTCGAACGTCGGCGAGAAGCCGTGGGCGCCGACGCCCGAAAAGACCGCAGCGTCGTGGTCGTCGCGAAGGGAGAGATGGATGTGGCACGAGTTGCCCTCGCGTTCGTCGAACTTCGCCATGAAGGTGAGGCTGTGACCCTGCTGCGCGGCGATTTCCTTGGCGCCCAGCTTGAAGACTGAATGTTCGTCGCACTTGTCGATCACGGACGCGTACTTGAAGGCGATCTCGTGCTGACCACGGTTGCACTCGCCCTTCTCGGACTCCACGATCATTCCGGCGCCCCTCATGGAGCGCCGAAGACGACCGAGCAACTCCTCCACGCGAGCGGTGCCTTGCAAGGAGTAGTCAACGTTGTACTGGTTGGCGGGAGTCAGCGACCGGTACCCCGCGTTCCACGCGCTCTCGTACGTGTCGGTGAAGACGAGGAACTCCAGTTCGGTTCCGACCAACGCGTGCCATCCTCGACGGGCGAGCTGCGCGACCTGGCGTTGCAAGATCTGTCGGGGTGAGACGTCGACGGGTTCGCCGGAGGTCGTGGCGACATCGGCGAGCACGAGGGCGGTGCGGGGGTGCCACGGAATGAGTCGGATCGTGTCGAAGTCGGGCGTGAACACGAGATCGCCGTAGCCGCCCTCCCAACTGGTCAGCGCAAAACCGTCGACGGTGCGCATCTCGACGTCCGAGGCCAAGAGGTACCCGCAGCCCTCGACCGCGCCGTCTCGCACCTCATGACAGAAGAAGTCGGCGTCCATTCGCTTACCCTGGAGCCGTCCTTGCATGTCGGCGATCGCCACGAGCACGGTGTCGATCTCCCCACTCTCGACTCTCTCGAGAAGCTCCTCGCGAGTCAGACGACCGGGGCGCTGCGTTGTCAAGACTGCTCCTCGGGTCGGCGTCTCGGTTGAGAATACCTGCCGCACGACCACGCGCACGGTGGAGTGACGGTCAGGGCGCGACGATCTCTAAGGTCGAGCCAGCCGGGAACTCTTCGCGACCATCGGCGTGAAGTCGCCAGACGGACTGTCGACCGAGGACGCGCCACGACGTGGGACCGCCGACCAGAGCGGTGTCCTCGTCGATACCAATGACGCTCGCCGTGTCATCGTCGTGGGGGAGCACGAAGCGAGCGAAGAGGTCCGGGACGCGCGCACTGAAGGCGTCGAAGTGGGGGATGACGCGCAGGTGCGGCAACAGTCCCAGCCCTTGGGTCCCACCCGAGCGCGGGTGGCGCAGAGAGGGAATCCACGACGTCATCGCCATCGCGCCCGCGCTGCACCCCGCGAGCGCGGCACCATTGCTCCACGCCGTGACGATCGCTCGCCACACCGCACTGTCTCGCAAGGTATCGGCAAGGAAGTCCGGGTGACCACCGGACAGGTAGATCAGACCGGCGCCGGAGATCATCTCGGCGCACACGTCGCTCTCGGCGTCCTCGCGCGTGGCGACGGGGACAACGACAGCACGCGCACCAAGGCGTTCGGCCTGTTCGCGACCCAGACGGTGCCATTTCTCGACCACCGTTGGTCCGTCGGGTACCGCGGCCGTCGCGAGCTGGACGTAGACCGGCGGGCGACCCTCGAGGAGTCCGCCCTCGACCGTGGCCATCTGAGGCAGATACTCTCCCGAACCGACGAGAGCGAGGGGCCCGGCGTCGCTAGCGGTCATGGTTTCGCGTTTGCATCCGGGGGCCCACCTTCAATTCGACTTGCAGTGACTGTATCGGCCCACGCGCGTTCCACCACCGGGTTCGTCCCGCGGTCGACGCACGCTCCGGGCACGCCGAGCGGACAGTCGCTACCATCGGTCATTCCCTTGTTCATTGATCGACACGACACACCGGGAATCTCGGCGCGTGAACTCGCGGACGCGCACGCGCGTGACGTCAGTGTGCAGGATCGCCACGGCGTCCACTACCACACCTACTGGTTCGATCCCGAGACCGAGAGCGTCTTCTGCTTGGCCGAGGGACCGTCGCGAGAGTCCGTGGTGGCCGTGCATCGCGAGTCGCACGGACTCCTCGCCAGCGTGGTCTTGGAACTCGAGTCGGGTGAACCACTCAACGCCTTCATGGGCTCCCAACCCCTGTTTCCCGTGGGCACCGCGTACACCGCGCCGGCGCTGCGCGTCATTGTCTTCACGGACATTCGTGGATCGGTCGCGCAGACACACGACTTGGGCGATCACCACCACGTCACTCTGCTGCGCGAGCATGACGCGATCGTGCGCGAGGAGTTGGTCGCCGTCGCCGGTCGGGAGGTCAAGCACACCGGTGACGGGATCATGGCGGCGTTCGATTCGGCGGCCGCGGCGGTCCAGTTCGCCCGCGGTGTCCAACGCAAGCTTCGCGATCGCAACCACGCGGCCGACCACTCCCTCGACGTCGGGATCGGTATCAGTGCTGGCGAACCGGTCACCGACGAGTCGGGCGACCTCTTCGGTGCGGCGGTGCAACTCGCCGCGCGCCTGTGCGGAATTGCCGCCGCGGGCGAGATCGTTGTGACGGGCGCCGTGCGCGAACTCTGCGCGGGCAAGCTGATCGAGTTCCGCGATCGGGGTCACGAGGTGTTAAAGGGAATCCGCGAACCGGTGGCGACGTTCGCCGCGGCGTGGTGACGTGACGCCGGAACTACGAGTCGGTGACGTCCGACGCGTCCGCCGAGAACACCTCGACGAGGCGTTCGGGAACATCGTCGAACTCCGTGCGCAGGGCCTTGGAGAGGACGGCGTGCATCAGGTACATCGACGCGATATAGGAGAGCTCGAGGATCTCCTCGTCACTCAGGTGGTGACGCAACTGCTCAAAGAGCGCGTCGGGCACGCGACCGAGGTCGTAGACGAGACAATCGGTGTAGGCCAGGACCAGCCGTTCGAGCTCCGTGAAGCACTCTGCGCTTGTCCAGCTCGCGACGGCGGCGATCCGCTCGTCGCTCTCACCCAAGTCCCGCATGGATTTACAGTGCTGGGAGTACACGAACAGGCTGCCGCTGTCCCAGCCCACGCGCGTTTGGGCCAGCTCGCGCAGCGTGGGTGACAAGAACCGCTTCGGACTGCGGTAGAGGCCAAAACCCTGCACCGAGTGCTCAAGAACATCAGGAACGAGGGCGAAGACGGTCCACCAGTCACCGGGCGAACCTGTTTCGGTCCCGGGTTCGTCAACGGGATCGCGGTCTCCGAAGAGATAGTCGTACATGACCGTGACGATCGGGGCGGTGGCCTCGCTACGTGGGACTTGTCGCAGGCGCGGCACGTTCAGACCACGCTGTGATCAACGGCGCGGGCGGGTGTGTGGTGCACGTCGCTGTCGGAGAGCGGACGAGTCCAGCAGGCGAACTCCAGGAGGATCCCGTCCGGATCCTGGAAGTAGATGGAGCGAACGAAGACGCCCGGATGCATGTCATCGGAGATTCCCCACTCACTGTCGTCGTGGTTCGCCACGTCGGTGCAGTCAATGCCGGCGTCGCGAAGTCGATCGCGATACTCCTCGATCTTCTCGGGTGGTACGGAAAAGGCCACGTGGTTCATCGAGCCGATGGCACTCGTGAGACTTCCTCGATCGGGTCGCGCGGCCGGGGCCGACACTCCCGGGACCCCCGCGGGCGCGTCAGGGAACCAGAAGAAGGCCAACGTGTCCGTGCCGCCGCAATCGAAGAAGAAGTGCTGGCCCATCCCGGCGGGCAGTTCGATCGTCTTGACCAGTCTCATGCCGAGGACGTTGGAGTAGAAGTGGACGGTCCGCTCCATGTCGCTGCAAACGAGCGCCAAATGATTGATGCCCCGGAACTCGAACGGGCTGGGTGACGACGCCATGATTTCCCCCCTCAGGTGAACCAATGGTGCGGGCCCACGTCCCCACCCCACCGGGTGAGCACACTGTATTGCACCGCGGCGCAATGACTCCGCGACGACAACGCGACGTCGCAGGTCACCGTTCGGCTAACAGCGCCGGGAGCTCGCTCATGTCCAAGAACGTTGTCGCGCCCGCATTCTCCAACTGCTCGGCGGACGTGACACCACCCGAGAATCCGAACACCGTCATCTTGGCCGCGACCGCCGCTTCCACACCCGCCACGCTGTCTTCCACGACGGCGCACCGTGACGGGTCGACCGCGAGGGTCGACGCGGCGTAGAGGAAGAGGTCGGGAGCCGGCTTGGAATGCGTGACGTCGCTGGCACTGAAGATTCGACCCGCGAACCGGTCATAGAGACCGGTGAGGCCGAGGGTGAAGCGCAACTTCTCGTGGGTGCCGCTGGAGGCGACGCACGTGGGCTCGGTCAGCGCATCAAGGACCGCGACGATCCCGGGGACGGGTTGGAGCTCCCTCTCAAAGACGGTGCGGTAGCGGCGTTCAAACTGGTCGTCCCAGTCAATTCGATGACCGAGATGTTCTTCGACCACGGACTGCATGTGGGCCGCGGAGCGGCCCACGAAGCGGCGGATCACCTCGGCCTCGGTGAGGGGCCATCCGAGGTCGGCCAAGATGCTCACTTCGGTGCGCACCGCAAGTCGTTCACTGTCGACGAGAACGCCGTCGCAGTCGAAGATGACGAGAGAGCCCATCGACACGACGAAAGTGTACGGCGGTTGTGACCGACTCTCTCGTGCCACTTGTGGTTTGTGAACACACCTGCAAGGCTCGCGATTTATGAAATGGCCCGAAGAGTTCATGTGGGGAACCGGCGCGAGCTCGACCCAATGCGAGGGAGCGTCGCCGACCTCGGACTGGTACGAGTGGGAGAGACTCGGCAACGCCCCGCTCTCGGGCGACGGCAACGGATTCGCGCAGCGGTATCGAGAGGACTTCGCGACCTTCGCCGACCTCGGTCTGCGCCACCATCGCCTCTCCATCGACTGGTCTCGCGTCGAGCCCTCCGACGGCGTGCACGATGCGCGCACCGTCGCGCACTACCGCGACATCCTGTCTGCCGCGCACGATGAAGGAATCACGCCGTGGGTGTGTCTGCACCACTTCACCTTGCCGAGCTGGTTCGCGGCGTCCGGCGGCTTCTTGAACGAGGAGAATTGGCGGACTCACTGGACGCGCCACGTGGCGTTCGTGGCCGAGACGTTCGGTGATCTGGTCGCGGGCTGGCAGCCGGTGAACGAGACCAATTACTACGGACTCATCGGGTACGGAGGACGAGGCTGGCCGCCCGGTCACGCCAATCGGGACGAGGCGGCGGCCGTTGCCGAGGCGATCCATCTCGCGACGGCCGAGGCCGCAGTGCGTCTCAAGCAGACCGGCGCACCCGTGGCGTCGATCTTCGGGCTGTCGTGTGAAGTGGCGCTCGATGACGACCCCGCAACCACCGCACGCGCCGCGGCGATGCGCAAAGCGAACTGGGACTCGTGGGTGGGACTCTTCCGCGACGGGGTGCTCCAGATTGGTGATCGTGATCCCGTGTCACGACCGGATCTCATCAACAGCTTCGACATGATTGGCTTCTCGTACTACGCCACGATGGGCTTTGGCGGAGGCGCGATGGTCCCGTACCCCACGGACGCGCCACGCTCACCACTCGGGTACGGAATCTGGGCGCCCGGGCTGGGACTCGTGCTCGACCGGTTGCACGAGGAGTTGCCCGGCACGCCCCTCCTCGTGGCGGAGTACGGCATCGGGACCGACGACGACGACGAGCGGGCCGCGTACCTGCGAGCGGGTCTCGACGTCGTGCACGACGCGCTGGCTCGAGGGGTGGATGTCCGGGGACTCTTTCACTGGACCGGTGTCGACAACTACGAGTGGCGCCACGGCTACGACGTCTCGTTTGGCATCATCGATCGCGACCGCACCGTTCGCGCGAGCGCTCAGGTCCTGGCGAACGAGGCTCGTCGGTGAGTGGGCGATCGGACTGGTCACTCGGTCCGTTCGCCACGTGCGGTGAAATTCTCGGCCGCGATGACACCAAATCCTTCTCCTGTCCCGTCAGTGGCGACGAGGTGGCGTGGGCGCACAAGGACGTCTTCAATCCAGCGGCGATTGTGCGCGACGGACGAGTCCACCTCCTCGTGCGCGCCGAGGACTCGGTGGGTCCCTACGCGGGCACGTCCCGGGTGGGTCACGCGATCAGCGACGACGGACTCAACTTCGTTCTGGAGCCGGAGCCCGTTCTGTTTCCGGACCGTGACCCGTATCAATCGTGGGAGTGGCCCGGGGGCTGCGAGGATCCACGGGTCGTCGAATCGCCCGACGGACGGTACGTCTGCTGTTACAGCGCCTTTGACGGAAAGGCGAGTTCTCTGTTTGTCGCCACCTCGGACGATCTGCGCCACTGGACCAAGCACGGACCGGCGTTTGCGGGAACTCCGTACGAGCGGCGGTGGACCAAGAGCGGATCCATCGTCACCGAGATTGTTGACGGACGACTGGTCGCCGCGCGCGTGAACGGCGTGTTCGTCATGTACTGGGGCGAGGGGACGTGCTTTGCGGCCACCTCCGACGACCTCGTCTCGTGGACCCCGATGGACTTCGACGCGGGAGCCGATCGACACGTGAGCCACCACACCACCGACCGCGGTTCGCAGTGGACGGTCCATCGCGTGCCGGGTTCTCGCGCCCTGCGTCCGCTGCTGTGTCCACGGCCCGACTGCTTCGACGCGCTGCTCGTCGAGCCGGGACCACCCGCCGTGCGCACGCCGGAGGGAATTGTGCTCATTTATAACGGTGCGGCCCTGACCAGATCGCCGTCCGGCACGGTGACGGGCGTCGCGTACCAACCCGCCCAAGTGCTCTTTGACCCGCACGAGCCGGGATCGGTGCTCGCGCGCGCCACGGAACCAATGTCGTTCGGACACGACGGCGACGCCCTGGCGGGCCAAGTCAGCGGTGTCTGCTTCGCGCAGGGCCTTGTGGTGTTCGAGGGAGCGTGGTGGCTCTACTACGGAATGGGTGATTCGCGCATCGGCGTTGCGCGCGCGACCCTCTAGCCCTGGGCGGCGCTCAAGATGTCGGCCGGGTAGGGCGAGGCGTACGGCGTCACACCCACGTTCGCACGCACCTCGTCCATCGGGAGAGCCCAAATCTGCTCCCATTCGACGCCCACGAGCGGTGGGGTCTCTCGTCCGTGCGTGTAGGCCGACAAGATGATGTCGGAGATGAAGCCCACTGCCTCGTAGGGCTGCGTGAACGCCACTTTGGTGGCGACGACACCGAGGAACATGGAGGAATAGTGGTGGCCGAACTGCGCCATCTGGAACGCCGACACGGCGACTTCGTGCAGGGCGGTCGTCTCGTACCCGGCGACCTCGTGCCAGATGTCGTGACATTGGAGAATGCGGACGTTGAGATAGTCGAGCGGTGCGGGCATCTCGGTGAGACCCAGCTCGTCGCGGTCCAGGACTTCGAGATCGAAGCCCTTGTCCTCGACGAGTGAGCGCAGTCGATCACCGAGTGAGCCGGCCGGGCACGCGGCGATCTCTTCGAACCGAAACTTCGCGGGGATCCCACCGGCCGCAGCGCGCGACACGTCCGGATACGTACGGGCAGTTGCCGCGACGCGCGCGTGAAGCGTCGCGGGCTGGAGCCCGGTGATGGCGGCGGTGCGCACCGTGATGTCTCCGGGATCGTTCCCGGCGTCCGGGTCGAGGGCCAGGTCCCAGATGGCCGCCCAGACGTCGGTGGGGACGGGCGTCGTGAGCGGCACTGTGTCGATCCTCGGTCCCTCAGGACGGCGGCCCAGCCAACCCTCGGTCAGCCCGTCGTAGACGTCGACCAGGCTCTCGGGGGAACTCGTCGGTATGAAGAGCATGTGGGCCGCGACACGAAACGGCGCGTCCGGCTCGCCGGCGCGAAGAGCTCGCGTCGCCTCACGTGCCGACTGAAAGTCCCCGCCCTCGAGCACCAACTGCTCAAACTGCTCCCGGGTGACCGTGGTCTGTGTCATGTCGAACCCCCTGCGACGCTGCCCTCACGATATCGCCCGTGCCGCGAACGTCGAGTGGCTCAGAGGTGCGTGCCGTGTGTCAAACTCGCCACGCGCGCGAGAAGGCGCTCGCGCGGCGGTGAGGTGGGGGGAACCGTGCGAGCAGCAGTGACGAGGAACGGCCGACTGATTGTTGACGACGTCCCCGATCCCGTTGCGGGATCGGGCCACCTGTTGGTTCGTCCCTTGGCGACGGGAATCTGCGGGTCCGATTTGCACGCCCTGGGCGACTTCGAACACTTCACGACCATGATCGCGAATCAGGGGACGCCGGTGCTCGATCCTCGACGCGACACGATCTTCGGCCATGAATTCTGCGCGGAGATCGTCGACTACGGCCCCGACACCACCCACACTCTGCCGTTGGGAACACGCGTGTGCTCCGTTCCGATTCTCTTCGGACCCACCGGCATCGAACAGGTCGGCTACTCAAATACCTACCCCGGTGCCATGGCGGAGCTCATGGTTCTCCAGGAGATGATGGTCATCGCCGTCCCCGATGGGGTCGCCACCGAGGTCGCCGCGCTGACCGAACCACTGGCCGTCGGCGAACACGCCGTGAACCTCTCCGGTCTCGAGGTCGGTCAACCTTCGCTGGTCGTGGGGTGTGGGCCAGTGGGATTGGCGGTCATCGCCGCGTTGAAGGCCCGTGGCCACGGACCGATCATGGCGGCGGACTTCTCTCCGACTCGTCGGCACCTTGCCGAGTTGTTCGGCGCCGACGAGGTGATCGATCCGGCCGACGTGTCGCCGCACACGCGGTGGAGTGAGTTCGGTGTCCCGGTGTCGATCATGGATCGCGCGATTGCGTCCATGAGTGGTGCCGACGTGCCGTCGCCGGTGATTTTTGAGGCGGTCGGCGTTCCCGGCATGTTGCAGTCGCTGATCCATGATGCTCCCGCCCACAGCCGGATCGTGGTGGTCGGGGTGTGCATGCACACGGACGCGATCGAACCGTTCACCGCGATCGTCAAAGAGATTGAGTTGCGCTTCTCGTTTGGCTACAGCGCCCTGGAGTTCGCCTCCACGCTCGATCGTCTGTCGCGGGGCGTCCCGGGGGCGGACCATCTCGTGACATCCACCGTCGACCTCGAGGGTGCGCCGGGCGCCTTCGTCACGCTGGGAACACCCGGTGAGCATGGCAAGATCCTGGTACGACCGCAACGAGAGGTGAACCCCTGATGACCACGGTGGACGCGACGGAGTACTTGACGTTCGGTATCTTTCTGGCCCCCTTCCACCCCGTGGGACAGAATCCGACGTTGGCGCTTGAGCGTGACCTCCAGTTGATTGAACACCTCGACGAGTTGGGCTTTCACGAGGCCTGGTTCGGTGAGCACCACTCGGCGGGCTACGAGATCATTGCGTCGCCCGAGGTGTTCATCGCCGCAGCGGCGCAGCGGACCCGCTCCATTCGTTTGGGGACGGGAGTATCCTCACTGCCGTATCACCACCCTTTCATGCTCGCTGATCGCTTGGTCCTGCTCGACCACCTGACGCGCGGACGACTGATGATCGGCGTGGGTCCGGGTGCCCTGCCGTCTGACGCGTACATGATGGGCATTGACCCCGCGAAGCAACGCGACATGATGGAAGAAGCACTCGAGGCGATCCTGCTTCTGCTGCAGGGAGACGGCCCCGTCGACTACGAGACCGACTGGTTCACGCTCAAGCAAGCCCGGTTGCAGCTTCGTCCGTATCAGCGTCCGTATCCCGAAGTGGCCGTCGCGGCCCAGGTGTCGCCCGCGGGACCACGAGCGGCGGGACGTTTCGGTTGCAGTCTCCTCTCCATCGGCGCGACCTCGGCCGGCGGCTTCGACGTCCTCGGTGCACATTGGGACGTCATGGAAGAGCGCGCGGCGCAGTTCCACACGACGATCGATCGTGGGAGATGGCGGCTGGTCGGACCGATGCACATCGCGGACACCAAGGAGCAGGCGATTGCGGACGTGGAGTTCGGCCTCGCCGATTGGATTGATTACTTCCAACGAGTTGCGGCACTCCCGCTGGCGCCGGACACCACCGATCACGCGTCGATGGTCCATGCGCTCAACGCGTCGGGCATGGCGGTCATCGGTACGGTGGACGACGCGATCGCCCAGATCGAACGACTGAAGGTCCAGTCCAAGGGATTCGGGACCTACCTCTTCATGGGCCACGAATGGGCCGACACGGCTGCGACGCGGCACTCCTACGAGCTCGTCGCGCGCTACGTTGCCCCACGATTTCAGCAGAGTGCGGAGTCCCTCACGGCGAGCCGAGACTGGGCGGCCGAGAACCGACCCGAGTTCATCGGCGCGGCGGGCAACGCGGTGATGTCGGCCATCGTGAAGCACCAGGAGGAGCGTCAGGCGCGACAGGCGACCGAATGATCGACCTATCGCCGCGCACGAGGTGCCGTTCGCGCCGCGGGGTGCGCCGATGACCGATCGGATGCCCGCACTGTTCATTGGCCACGGTAATCCCATGAACGCGCTCGAGCACAACCGCTACACCGACGCGTGGCGAGATCTCGGGGCATCGATGGCGACGCCCCGCGCGATCGTGTCGGTGTCAGCCCACTGGTACGTGAACGTCACGGCCGTCACGGCCATGACGACACCGCGCACGATCCACGACTTCTACGGATTTCCACCGGCCCTGTTCGACGTCGACTATCCCGCGCCCGGCGCCCCCGCCGTGGCCGCACGCGTGGCGGACCTCCTCGCACCGCACTTCGTTGGAGAAGATGAGGACAGCTGGGGAATTGATCACGGGACGTGGTCGGTGCTGGTGCACATGTTTCCCGAGGCCGACGTCCCGGTCATCCAGCTCTCGATCCACGCGGAGCAGAGTTTCGATCAGCACTTCGCCCTCGGCGCGCGGTTGAGTGCCCTGCGCGATGAGGGCGTGCTGATCATCGGTAGTGGCAACGTGGTGCACAACCTTCGTCTCATCAATTGGCAACTCGCGAACGAGGGCGAAGCCTGGGCGCACCGTTTCGACGACGCGGTGCGTGAGATCGTCACGAGCGATCCCGCGGCGCTCGGTTCAACATTGGATCGCTCGGAGTACGACCTGGCCGCTCCCACGCCCGACCACTTTCTTCCGCTGGCGTACATCGCCGGGCTCGCCGCGGCGTCGAGCCAGACGCTGCGCACCGTCATCGACGGGTACGACCTCGGGTCACTCTCGATGACGGCGTACGAAGTTCCGGCCTGATCGCCGCGGGCTCGACACGCGTCGACGTGTCCCCGTCATCTCACTGCGCTCGCCGCGCGATGGCCCCGTGCGCCTCGTTGCGGCCAAGAGACGGCTCACGACGTGGTGTCAACATCGCGCGATCCGCACAGTTATTGGAGAACGTCCCTCCGATCGACCGTCTCTTTTGAGCAGGGAAATCGTCGTTGCGCGCGTCAATGGTTCTCACTACGATTCGCCCAGCGTTTCACATCCATTTTCGTGAGGGGGATTATCCATGAAGTTTCGTCGAACCATTGCGTTGATCGCGGGTGGCACCGCATCCTTGCTTGTCGCTCCCGCCACCATCGGTGCCGCCACGGTCGCCGCACCGGTGATCACACACGGAGCCGTTGCCGGTGTGCACGCGTCGTCGTCATTCGGATCGTCCGCGACGACGTGGTCGTCGTCGAACTGGTCAGGGTACGCCGAGACCGGAACGTTCACGGGTGTGAGCGGCACGTGGACGGTGCCCGCGGTGACCGCCACGTCGAGCGCCAGCTACTCGTCGGCGTGGATCGGTGTCGACGGTTTCAACGACAGCAATCTCATCCAGACCGGAACCGAAGAGGACTATTACAGCGGCGCGGCCCACTACGACGCGTGGTGGGAGATTCTCCCCGCCGCCGAGACGGAGATCTCACCGACCACCTACGCCGTCGCGCCGGGTGACCGCATGAGTGCGTCCATCTACAAGACCACATCGACCGTCACCACGGGAAGCGGTCGACGCCGCACCACCGAGAACGTATGGGTCGTGACCATTTCTGACACGACGAAGGGCTGGTCGTTCACGACGTCCCAGGGATACGCCGGTGCGGGAACGTCCGCCGAGTGGATCATGGAAGCGCCCGAGGTCAACGGCAGGATCGCCACGCTCGCGCACTACAGCGTGTCTGCTCCGGCCGGTCAGGGCGACTTTGACAACGCGGGAATTCTCACGTCGGTCGTGAGCAGCGGAACTCCGACCTACACGCCGGCGGGTCTCAACTACGCCAATGACTCGGGCGTGATGGTCCAGAACAATGTCCAGGTGTCCACACCCGGTACGCCCGATACCGCAGCGAGCGCCTTCAACTTCAACTACGGCTCCACGGTTCCTGCGGCACCCGCCGGCTGACGTTGTCGCGGCACCCGCCGCACCCGTTCTCGGACATGACGCTCGGGAACGGGTGCGGCGGGTTCGTCGCGGAGCCCACTCGCAGCGGTCCGTCACGACGTGATCGTCCGGCACGGGTGGACTCGGCCGCGGAGCTCCACCAGCGGTACTTGCGATCCGCAGCCACCTCGTCACATCTGCCGACCTGTCGAGGTGACCCGTGTTCGCACGGTGTCACCATGAGGTCTCGAGCGAGACGCCTCGACCGCACGATGAACGATCTCCACCATCGTTCGTGGCGTGGCGTGGCGTGGCACGTCGCACGGCGCCGCCGGGCACCGTGCAAGAGGGAGAAGACGGCCACCGGTCGACCCTGCCACGCTCTCTCACGGCTACGTTGATGCGCGTGCCCGCGCGAGTGAACGGTGTCGTGTGACCGGCCCGCGCGAGAGTGCTCCGCGACGAATCGGCCTCATCGGTGGAATGTCGTGGGAATCGACTGCCTCGTACTATCGCCTCCTCAATGAGATGACGGCGGCGATCGCAGGACCGTGGGAGCAACCCCGCCTTCTCATCGATTCAGTCAATTTCGCCGACGTGGTCGCACTGCAACACGAGGGCGACTGGGTGGCGACCGGAGAGCTTCTCGCGGCGTCCGCCCGGCGTCTTGAAGCCGCGGGCGCCGACGTTCTGGCGATTTGTGCCAACACCATGCATCGCAATGCGGAGGAGGTGCGCGACGCGGTCCGCATTCCACTCGTCGACATTCGCGACGCACTCGCGACGCAGATCGCGGGGCTCGGCGCTCGCTCCGTCGCGCTGCTGGGTACTCGGTACCTCTGGAGCGACAGCTCCTACGATCGACGTCTCGAACAGCTCGGACTTCGCGTCGTGAAGCCAACGGCGAGCCAAGCGGAGGAACTCCACACGATCATCTACGACGAACTCACGCGCGGACGAATTGAGACACGCTCTCGCGACCGCTTCATGGAGATTGCGAGTGACTGCCGTGAGCGCGGTGGCGACGTCGTTGGGCTGTGTTGCACCGAATTCGGCCTGCTCGTCGATGCCGAAACAGCACCGTGGCCGTGTGTTGATTCAACCGTGGCCCACGTCCGCGCGCTCCTTCAGGTGTGAGCAGCACCACTCGCGCAATGGTCCAAGAGATCGACAGTCGCGACTTAGGATTGCTCGATGGAAAGTGTGAAGGAGCGAGTGCAGTGGACCCTTAGCGGCAACGCGACCGTGGTCCGCGAGAACGCGAGGCGCACCGCGGAGGGTGGCAAGGTGGTCCTCTTCCGACGCCCCTCGTCGCGACAGGTCACCCATTCGGCGCGACGGATCAACGCCCTGCACTCTCGGATGCGAGGCGCGCGTCGCTACCTGGAGATCGGGGTTTTCGCGGGTGAGACGTTGCAGAACGTGCGCGCCGCCGAGCGCACCGGTGTCGATCCGGCCCCCCGCTTTGACGTCCAACGATTGCCGCACGGTGTGCACTTCTTTTCGCAGACCTCCGATGACTACTTCTCGCAGTTGAGCCCCACCGCTGAGTTCGACCTCGCGTTCATTGACGGACTCCACACCTTCGAGCAGACGTATCGCGACGTGATCAACACACTCGCCCACGTGCTGAAAGGACCGATTCTGATCGACGACACGGTCCCCGACAGCGCGGCGACCGCTTTACCTGACTTGGACGAGGCGCTGGCCACGGCGGCGGCCCAGGGAGATCTGTCGGGGCGTTGGCACGGGGACGTGTGGAAGGTCGTCGTCGCGCTCGACCGCTTTCACCCGGAGATCGAGTTTCGAACGATCACGGGCGAGGACAATCCGCAGACGTTGATCTGGCGTCGAGACGAGAACCAAGCCCTCGCGACGGTGTCTGCTGACGATGTACGAAGCGTGGGGACGCTCACCTACGACGAGATGTTCACGGAGCGGGTGCCACGGGTGTTTCGACCGGCGAACGAGGCCGACGCGATTGCGTGGTGTCTTGACGTCGTCGCTCCGCGTTTCTGAACGCGCACCGCACGCGGTGGGCGGCTCGTCACCATCTGTTCCGTCACTGACGAATGACTCACACAACCCCGTCCCATGATCACCTCCCGCATCAGGAATCTCAGACCGTCACTGGTCCTGAGTCAGTCGAGCGCACGCTTCGTCGCGTCAGCAGGGTCGAAGTGCCCTATTTCGACGGGCCGTGGATTTGCCGGTGCGTTAGTCGTCGCGCAGCCGACTGAAGATCATCTGGTCGTGCCAGGCACCTCGTCGCCACATCGCTCCGCGCAGCACTCCCTCAAAGGTGAATCCCGCCAGGTACAGACTTCGCTGCTCGGCGATGTTGTGAATGTCGGTGGACGCTTCGACCCGATGCGCGGACGAGGTCTGGAAGAGCTCGTCGCTCAGGAGTCGCTGTGCCGCGGCGCCGTATCCGGAACCTCGGTGTGCCCTCAGCAGGCAGATGCCGATCGACCACGCCAGACTCTTGGTGTTGGGGCCATGGGGTACCTGGATCCACGAGACGTTGCCAATGGGCGTGGCGTCCTCGCGACACACGATCTTGGCGCCACCACCAAAGTTCTGGGCGCGCAGCATCTGCTCCGGCGGGTCGTCGTAACTGTCGTAGGCACCGCGGGTCTCGGGGGCGTCGAGTTCTTCAAGAACGAGGGCGTCCGCCGCCGTGATCTCCCGCAAGGTGACGAGGGGGAGATGGAACTCTGCGCCGACACTCACGACACCGACGTTAATAATGTTGTGCGCCGCGATCCGTGACGCAGCTCGCTGAGTGGATCCGGTGTGAGGGTGTGTGCGACGTGCCGGCAAGGAGGATGACGTGTGCGTCGCAGACCTCGTGAAACCTGACGAAGGAAGCGCCGTGCACCACGTGACCGCCCAGATCGACCGTGCGTCGATCCACTGAGACACGGATATGTTGTCGACGGCCGCGTCGCGGCGCGACGGCCTAGGATCCTGGCCATGACACGAATTTCACGGCTCATGGGATCTCTCGCTCTCGTCTCGTCAACCTTCACGGTCGTGCTGGTGGCGGCGCAACCGGCAGGGGCCACCGGTGGCGCCCCCGCGTGGGGAACGGCTCAGGAGGTGACGGGTGTGTCGAGCGTCGTCGACGGCACCCCGACGATCGGGAGTCCCTTCGTGGCGTGCACGTCGGTGGGCAACTGCAGCGATGCGGGCACGTACCCGAACAATCAGGGTGGCACGGACACGTACGTGAACTCAGAGACGAGCGGCACCTGGGGCACGGCCCAGACCGGTGTCAGCGGGGGACTCGGGAATCAGTCGTCAGCGCCGACCGCCATCGCGTGTGGCGCTCCGGGTGAGTGCGTCGTCGGCGGGTACTACACCGACTCTTCAGGTGAGCAACAGGCTTTCGTGATTGATGAGGTCGCGGGGGTCTGGCAGACCATGGTGGCGGTGCCCGGCGTCGCGACTCTGAACGCTTTCGGTCAGGCACAAGTCAGCAACGTGGCGTGCTCGGCGGCGGGATCGTGCGTCATCGCCGGTCAGTACGCCGACGGCTCGGGGAATCTGCAGACTTTTGTCGACACGGAGGTCGCGGGCACGTGGGGCACGGCAATTGAGCTTCCGGGATCGAGCGGATTGCACCCTCTCTCCACAACTCCCATCGCCGAAGTCACGTCACAGGGGTTGTCCTGTTCGTCCGTCGGCAACTGCGCCGTGGTGGGATTCGCCCTCAACACCAAGTCACAGTCCAACGGTTTCGTCGCCTCGCTCGTGAATGGAACGTGGCGTAACGCCGCGTTTGTTCCGGGACTCGCCGCACTGAACAAGCTGGCGTCGGCGCAGGTCACGACAGTTTCGTGCCCGAGTGACGGCGCGTGCACCTTGGGCGGGAGTTACACGGATGCCACCAAGGCATCCCAGGCCTTCGTGGCGCAGGAAACGGCGGGATCGTGGGGGCACGCCGTCGAGTCGCCCGGAGTCGGCAAGCTCAACGCCGGTGCACCGAAGATCGCCAACGGTGGCGCCAGCGTGCAGAGCGTCTCGTGCGCGGCGGCCGGCGACTGTTCGGCCGTCGGGTGGTACGAGAACGCGAAGGGCGCCAGTGAGCTCTTCGTTGACAATGAATCGAGTGGCGTGTGGGCGACCGCTGCCGCGATGCCGCATCTCGCGACCCTGAACGCGGGCGCCTCCGAGAACAACACCGGAGCGACGGCGTCGGACCTGGTCTGCACCGCAGTGGGCCAGTGCGAGGCGGCAGGTTCCTTCCTCAATGTCGCGGGCAACGAAGGTCTCTTCGTGATCGGAGAGAACGCGGGCGTCTGGTCGAACGCGACCGCTCTCGCCACGACGTCAACCCTCACGAGTGACCTGATCTCCAGTCTCGACGGCGCACAAGTCGACACACTCTCGTGCCCGTCCGCGGGCAACTGTGTGGTCGCGGGCGACGTTCCCGTCGGCTTCTCCAGTGACGCGGGGTTCGCGGCGGTGCAGTCGTCGGGCACGTGGCCGGTTGCGGATCTCTTTACGACCAGTGAGTCTCTCGTCGTCGGCGCCAATTCGTGGGTGGCGTCCGTCGCCTGCCCCGCTGCGGGGTCGTGCGAGGCGGTTGGCAACTACCGCGACGGCACCGGCGTCTGGAATGTGTTCACCGCCACCGAGGCGTCGGGAGTCTGGGGCGCGGACGTGGAAGTTCCGGGTCTCGCGGCCCTGACCACGTCCGGCGCGCAGGTGGGAAGTTTGTCGTGCTCGGGCGTGGGCTCGTGCGCACTCGGCGGGATCTACCTCGATTCCTCCGGTCGACAGAGGCCCTTTGTCGACACCGAGGCGTCGGGTGTCTGGCAGGACGTGGCGCCCGTTGGCGGCATCAACTCTCTTGACACGCCGCCGTCGGGCGCGTCGGGGTACTCCGCGGTGAACGGTCTCAGTTGCACGGGCACCGGCGACTGTTCGGCGATCGGGTACTACACGACGTCAAAGTACGTGATCAAGCCCTTCGTCCTCACCGAATCCGCAGGGGTGTGGGGCAACGCCCAGGCGCTGTCCAGCCTGAACGCGTTGACGAGCGGTAGCGCGCTCTTCGAGTCGATGTCGTGCTCGTCAGTCGGCAACTGTGCGGCGGGCGGCTTCTTCCGCAATCCCAAGGGTGTCGACGAGCCACTAGTGATCACCCAGACGAACGGATCGTGGTCGAAGGTCAGTCAATTGGCCGGAGCGTCGACGTTGAACGCGGGGGGCAGCAAGACCAATAACGGCGCCGAGGTGTCCGCCGTGTCCTGCGCGGCGACGGGATGCGAAGTGGCGGGTGACTACGTGAGCGCGCAGCTCGACGAGCACATCCTCGTCGCGGGCGAGACGGGCGGGGTGTGGAAGAACGCGACCGCGATCAATGGAATGCCCGCCACCACCGAAACCACGAAGGCGGCCGCCAACGACACGTCGTCACTCGGCGTCTCGTCTCTGGCGTGTCCCTCGTGGGGTGACTGCGTCGCTGTCGGGACCGCGCCGAACGCCAAGGGTGTCGGTCAGTCGTACGTGGTCTCCCAGAAGAATGGCGTCTGGTCCAAGGCAGTCGTCGTGGCGGATCTCAAGATCCCGTCCGGTGACGTGCCACAGGGAACCGGGAGTGAACTCGATGACGTCGCCTGCAGCTCAGTCGGCAACTGCTCGGCCGTGGGCGACGAGACGTACGGGTCGAACAGCTTTGGGGGCTTCTACGGCACGGCGGTGTTCGTTCTCAACGACGTCAACGGCACGTGGGGCAGCGTCGAGGTCGTGCCCGGCACGGCGTCACTCAACGCGGGAGACTCCGCGTACCCGAACGCCGTTGCCTGCGATCCTTCCGGTGGCTGCACGATGGGTGGCGAGTACACCGATGGGAGTGGTCAACCGCTTCCCTTCGTTGACGCGACGACGTGAGTCGACCCTGCGTGCTTAGAGGGCGTTGCAACCGTTCGTTGAGGACTGGTCGGCGTAGTTGACGCCCACGCGTGCTGACGCGGGCACATAGATCACGACCTGACCGGGCGAGCTCGGCGACAGGCTCAGTGCGAACGCTCCTGCGTCGCTGGGCCAACTGCTCAGATAGTCGCCGCGCAGTAGTCGTTCGGCGTTGGTCGCGGTGGCGTAGGTCGACGGGATCCCCAATCGAGATGTCTCCGGGAGCCGAACCGACGGTCTCGGCCGAAATTCCTGTGAGGTTGACGGCGTCGTAGGTTCCAACGGCCGTGAGGATCGCGTTCGCGTCCGAGTCGCACGCCGACTGGGTCGCGCGACGTGCCACCGAGTCGGTGGACGACGTCGGCGACCCGTGAGGAACTGTCGACGTGGGAGCGCCACTGTTGGAGCCCAGCGTCGACGCCGACAGGACGCCGAGAATCAAGACCACCATCAGAATGGAGCCAAGTCCAAAAATGGCCCTCATCGCCTGCGAGTCGCCGTGTCTGACATCGCCATCACGCCCACGTTAGGTCTGAACTAAGTGGTCGGGCTGCATCGCACACGTGTCCGTGAGCGACGCCACGCGGGGCCGGTCTGTTCGTGGGACTTTGAGTCAGTGATCGACGATCCTCGTGGGGTCACCGCGTTGTCGTGGGTGAGAAACGTGCCGTCACGCGGGGGAGTCCCGCCTCCGACTGGTCGGTCGCACCATACTTCTCCAGGTGACAGTGGATCCTCGCACGCCCGTGATCATCGGGGTCGGTCAGGTTGTCGAGCCACCGCGCGTGTTGGCGGACGCCGCCTCGCGTCCGTCGACGATGTCACTGATGGCGACGGCGTTGCGTCGAGCGATCGATGACTCTCGATCGTCGATCACGTCGCTCGACGAGTTGATCGCCATCAAGTCAATCGGGTGGGCGACCGCCGATCCGGCGCAGTTGGTCGCGACGGCGTGTGGACTTGCGGTGTCGCGGACCCGGTTGGCACCCATGGGCGGGGACTCCCCCCAGCGGCTTGTTCACGCGCTCTCGCGACGAATCCAAAATGGTGAGGTCAACGCGGTCGCGCTGGTGGGCGCAGAGTCGTTGTACACCGCGTCCGTGGCCCGCAAGGCGGGTGTCGTCCTCGCGCCGGAGACGCAGCCGGAACACGTTGAGAGCGCGGACATGTCGATCGACAACCGGGTGCCCTTCAGTGACGCGGAGCTCGCGAACGATCGGATTCTGCCGACCTCCTTCTACCCCTTGTTCGAGAACGCTCGACGCCGCCGGATGGGTTGGTCCCTTGAGGAGCAACGAGAACACCTCGGTCGCCTCTGGGAACTGATGGCAAAGGTTGCGGCGACAAATCCGTTCGCGTGGATCAAGTCGGCGCCGTCGGCGTCACTCATCTCGACGCCGTCGCCGACCAACCGCATGATCGGCTTTCCCTACACGAAACTCCTTGTCGCGAACCTGCCCGTTGACATGGGTGCCGCGGTGGTGTTGACCAGCTTCGAAGAAGCTCGCCGTCGAGGTGTGTCCCACGACGCCATGGTCTTCCCGCACGTGGGCGCCGAGGCCAACGATCACTGGATCGTGTCGGAGCGTCCTCAACTGGATGACTCCGTCGCGATGCGAGAGATCTGGGCCGCGTTGCGAGCCCGTGGTGTCGAGTCCGACGACGTTGCCCACCTTGACCTCTACAGCTGCTTTCCCACCGTGGTGCAGACGGCCGCGGAGGTGATTGGTATCGATCCGTGCGACGCGACGCGACCGCCCACGGTGACGGGCGGCCTCACCTTTGCCGGGGGCCCGGGCAACAACTACGTGACGCACTCCATTGCGTCGATGGTGACGGCGCTGCGCAACACCGAGAGCGGGCGCGGGCTCGTGACGGGCGTGGGGTGGTACGCGACGAAACACGCCTGGGGTGTCTATGGATCATCGCCGCCGCGTCAGCCCTTCGAGTTCCAGGACGTGCAGGCGCGCGTCGACGCGAGCCCGACCTGCGCCACGATCCAGAGTGATGGTCCCGTGCGCGTCGAGTCGTACGTCGTCACGCACCGATCCGACGGCGAGCGCGACAAACTCACCGTGGTGGCGCGCCGGGATGACGGTGCGCGGGTCCTCTCCCGCTCGACGGACGTTGGTCTGATGGCTCGTTTCGAAGAGGACGAGATGATCGACACGGTGGGTGCCACCCGTGACGGAACGTTTCACGCGGAGTGAGTTGAGACGGTCCTCACCGTTGCGTTGACTCGATCCATGACAGGAGGAGCGACACGAACCTTTCGGGATCCTCGCCGTGAAGTGAGTGCCCCGTGGTGGGCAGGGAGATGTACTCGAAGGAGTTTCCTGCGTCCGTCACGAGTTGGCGGACACGCTCGACCTGCGCGTCAGTGATCGCACCGAGCAGGATCCCCGACGCTTCATCAACGAGGCGAAAGTGGTGAGTGAAGAGCACGGGGACGTTGACCGACGCGAGCATCTGGTCGTGCGGGCAACCCGCGCCCACCGAGCCCGTCCAGAAGGCGCGGGCCCACTCCGGGTCGTACTCCTTCAAATTTTGCGGGGGCTCGTCACCGCGGGCGAACGCGGCGCCGAGAAACTGGAGGACCGGAGGCAGCGCGGTCGGCATGGCGTTGACGAGACCGTTCCAATCGCCGACGCTCCACTGGTCGCCCAGGAATCGGTTGAGAAGCTCGAACACCGGTCCGATGGATTGCCGAATCCCCGGACCGACCGACGGGACGGTCTCGGACGAGAAGAGGGGTGGATCTTCGAAGTGCGCCGCGATGACCTGAGACGGTTTCGCGTACGCCGACAACCACGCGGTGAGGACACCACCCGATGACAACCCGGACACGTACGTGGGTCGACCAATGACGCCATCGATGAAGCGCACGAGATCGTTGCCCATCAGGTCGAGCGTGTACCGACGCGGGGTGCGAGACGATCGACCCTGACCTCGCAGATCGATGGCGTGCACCTCAAAGTGTTCGGCGAGCAGAGGAAGAACCTTCGCGTAGCCCCACCACGACTCGGTCTGGCCGGGGATGAGGAGCAACGCAGGACGCCGGGCGTCGCCCACAACGACGTGGTTCAGCTGGACGTCGCCCGTGTCGAACAGACGCTCGACGTATCCGTGGTCCACGTACGTGTCGTCAGGACTGTGGGGTCCGAAGGCGTTGGCAAAAGCACCCACGGCCTCAGCTCAGGCTCTCTCGCCGCGCCGCAGAGTCACCCGACGACGTTGCTGGAGGCGTGCTACCCCTTGACGTTGTGGCGTACTGCACCCGGGCCGGTCCCCACGCTGTTGGTTGCCTTGACGGTGATCACGTAGCGCTTACTGGCGCTCAGCCCCGACAGGGTGCACGTCGTCGCGAGTGGCGTGACGCACGACTCGTTGCCGGGTGCAGCGGTCGCCTTGTACCTCGTCACCGGTGACGCGCCGAGAAACGCGGGCGCGCTCCACGACACGGTGACGTGAGCGCCACTGGTCGTCGTCTTCAGGTTGAGAGGCGCTGACGGTGGCGCCGCAACGGCGCGAACCGCCCATGTTTGGTTGCCGACGCCTCCGCCGAACATGATGAGTTGGCTTGATGCCGCGTCGTCGGCCAACGCGAAGGTGTCGCGGGCCGAGGGATCCGCCGTGCAAGTCGACGAGCAACTGGTGTCACCAAGGTTGTTGACGTGCGTCCACGTGGATCCGTTCCACGTCCAGGTGTCGTTGTACTCCGGAGAGCCGTAGTGATTCATCCCGCCGAACAGAACCAACTGCCCCAGCGCGGGGTCGAACGCCATCGCCGTCCCCACACGGGCAGGGGGGCTGGTCGGGCACGGATCCAGAGTCGGTCGTGACTCACCGCACCCGGCGTCCGCACCGTTACGGTCATCGACTTGCTGCCACGAGGTCCCGTTCCAGATCCACGTGTCATTTTGACCGTTGGCCTCGCCCGCCGACTCTTCCCCTCCAAACAGGACCAGCTGCTTGGAGGCTGTGTCGTAGGCCATGGTGGCGACGTTGCGATCGGGCGGGCTATTGAGACAATCCAAGGTGCATCCCGGATCCGTCTTGGCGTCCACCTGGGACCAGGTGTACGTCGTTCCCCCGTGGAATGTGAGAAGCCACGTGTCGTTGTAGTCGAAGTTGTAATTCGACGCGCCACCCCCGAACAGAACCAACTGATTCGTGGCGGCGTCGAAGGCCATCTGAGTGCCAATCGTCGCGGGCGGACTGTTGGAGCAGATCGTGCATCCAGGCTCGCTCGCGTCCGCTACTTGCTTCCACGACGAACCCGTCCACGCCCACGTATCGTTGCCTTCATCGCCACCGACCACGATCACCGCACGCGACAAAGGGTCATAGGCCATGCCGAACGTGGTCATGTAGGGAGGGCTTCCCGAGCACGACGTGCACCCGGGATCGCTGGCGTCGTCAACCTGACTCCACGATGTTCCGTTCCACGCCCACGTGCTGTTGCCATTGGAACCGAACAGGATGAGTTGGTGAGTGGCGGCGTCGTACGCCATTTCGTCACCGGCGTATCCGTTGGGTGATGACGCGCACGTTGTCGTGCAACCGGGAGGTGACGCGTCGACCTGGGTCCACGGCACTAGGGCATTGGTGGATGCCGACGAGGTTGAATTCACCGCGAGGGAGAGACCCGTCACGACAAGTGCGCAACTCAGTATGGATATGGCAAGTCGTCTCATGGTGCTCCCCCCGGAGTGTGCGTGCGTTGCCCGCGCACGGCTTGTGCCAATGTACAAGGCGGGGCTCGTCGGGGCGTTGACTCTGACGCGTGCTTTCGAACGGCGGTTGCTGCACCCCTCGAGTCGCGTGTGTGGTGCACACGGGAGTGTCGTTCATGTTCCTCGTCGCCGTGCGGAGCCGGTTCTCTACACTGGGCACGTCTCGACGGTGGAAATGGGGTCCGATGCGCAAGGTGGTCGCCTACGAGTTGCTGTCTCTCGACGGCGTCGCCGAGGATCCGGACACGTTTATCTCCCCGTGGGATGAGGTGATGGACGACAACCTCGCGCGGGTCATCGAGACTCAAGACACGGTGATCCTCGGGCGCGCCACGTACGACGAGTGGGCGAATTTCTGGCCGACCAGCACGATCGAGCCTTTCGCCACTTTCATCAATGGCGTCGAAAAGGTCGTTGTCTCCTCGACGACTCCCGACGCCACGTGGTCACCCGTCAGGGTTGTCCGCACGGGCCTGCGGGGTCTTCAGGACGAACTCTCCGACCTGAAGCAACGAGCGGGCGGGGATATTGGCGTTCACGGGAGCATCACGCTTTGTCGATCGATGATCGACGCCGGGTTGGTCGATGAGTTGCGACTCGTGGTCGCGCCGGCGCTCTGCGGAGGTGGTCGACGCCTCTTTGACACGAACACGACGAGCGCGCTCACCTTGACCCGCAGTGTCACCTCGCCCTCGGGGCACCTTCTCCTCGACTATCACGTCGCACGGTGAGCCCTTGCCGAACTCTCCTCGCCCTGCGCGCTACGAGAGCGCGCAGAGAGCGTGAAAGGTTTCGCGGTCGGGCGGCGTCGTGAAGGCCGCCACGTTTTGAGTGACCTCCGCTGCGCGACGACAGCCCACGAGAATCGAGGTCACCGCAGGGTGTGAGCCCGCAAAGGCGAGCGCGAGAGCGGGCAAGGACGTACCGGCGCGATCCGCCGCCACCCCAAGCCGGGAGGCGAGCGCAATCAGCGACGCGGGCGCGGGGGCGTAGTCGAATCGGGCGTCCGCCCCCGGACTCGCGAGCAGTCCGCTGTTGAAGACGCCGCCAACGACCACGGAGACGCCGAGCGCGGCGCACTGATCCAACAGTGACTGTCCCGACCGGTCCACGAGGGTCCAGCGACCGGCGAGAAGAACGAGATCCACGTCCGTCTCAGTGACAAACCGTTCGAGCATCGCGCTCTGATTCATGCCCACGCCGATGGCACGGACGACTCCCTGCTCACGCAGCTCGACCAATGTCGTCAACGCGTGACGGCGTGCGTCGTCCTCGTGATCGTCGGGGTCGTGGATGAGGACGATGTCGAGGTGGTCGATCCCGAGTCGATCAAGGCTGCTCTCGAGGGAGCGCAGAACTCCGTCGCGGGAGAAGTCAAACATGGCGTCACGTCCTGCGGGGACGCCGAAGATCCCCCCGTCAGCGTTGGCATCGTTGACGAGACGACGCCCGACTTTGGTGGAGATGACGTAGCGATCGCGCGCGACTCCTCGGAGGGCGGCGCCCAGTCGGCGCTCGGCGAGTCCCAGTCCGTACAGCGGCGCAACGTCGAAGTAGTTGATGCCGGCGTCGAGAGCCGCGGCGATGGTCTGAGTTGCGTCGAGATCGCTGACCGCAGAATACAGATTCCCGAGCGGCGCGCACCCGAGACCCAGACAGGACACCTCGACGTCCGTCTCCCCGACGCGGCGCCGTTCGATCAGTGCCACGCGGTGCCGTTGGGCCACGCGAGGGCCGCATACGACTCCTCGTGAAGATCAATGGAATAGCCCGGCGATTCGGGAACAATGTAGCGGCCGTTGCGAACGACGGCGGGATTGACGAAGTGCTCGTGGAGGTGGTCCGCGTATTCGGTCGTGCGATCCGTCAGCGATCCGCTGATCGCGACGTAGTCGATCATGGCAATGTGCTGGACGTATTCGCACAGCCCCAAACCTCCCGCGTGGGGGCACACGGGCACGTCGAACTTGCGCGCGAGCAAGAGGACCGCCAGAACTTCGTTGACTCCTCCCAAGCGACAGGCGTCGACTTGGGCATAATCAACGGCGCGTGCCTGGAACAACTGCTTGAACAGCACACGATTGGCCGCGTGCTCGCCGGTCGCCACACCAACGGGCGCGACACCGTGCCGAATCGCGGCGTGCCCCAGCACGTCGTCGGGACTGGTGGGCTCTTCGATCCAGCGCAACCGGAACGGGTCAAGATGCTTGGTCCACTCAATGGCCTGACTCACGTCCCACACTTGATTGGCGTCCGCCATGAGTTCAAGACCGCCAATCTCCTCACGCATCACCTCGCAACGACGCATGTCAGACGCGACGTCGACGCCCACCTTTGTTTTGAAGCTGCGCCACCCACCCGCGAGGGCCGCTCTCAGTCGCTCACGAACCTCGCCTTCGGGGTAGCCCAGCCAGCCGGCCGACGTGATGTACGCAGGGTATCCATCCCGACGCAGCTCCGCGATGCGCGCATCGCGCGTCGGAGCGAGTCCGCGCAAGAGTTCCAGCGCCTCATCCTCGTCCAGGACGTCGCTCAGATATCGGAAGTCGATCGAGTTCACGATCTCCTCCGGCGACATGTCGCAGATCACCCGCCAGAGTGGTTTGCCCTGTCGCTTGGACTCCAGATCCCACAACGCGTTCACCAAGGCCGCGGTGGCGAGGTGAATCACTCCCTTTTCTGGACCGAGCCATCGCAGCTGCGAATGGTTCGTCAATTCGCGCCACACGTCGCGAGGCACGCCGGCCAGGTTGTCGAGGTCGCGGCCGATGAGGAGTGCACCGAGCTGTTCGATTGCCCGACAGCACAGGTCGTTCCCGGCGCCGATCGTGAAGGTCATCCCGACGCCACACAGCGGTTCACCCGAAGGAGTCGCTGCGTCTGTCTCCAAGAAGACGTACGCGCCCGAATAGTCGGGGTCCTGATGGACCGCGTCGGATCCCGCGAGAGTGCGCGAGGTGGGTGCTCGAACGTCCAATGTTCGCAGTGCGGTGATCCGGCTCACCGTCGTAGAGTAACGGGCGCTGCGTCGGCGTCCGTCTGCGCGCAAGGGGGTGAGCATGGCCGGGCGCGTGATTGTTGTCACCGGGGCGCGAGGCGGCATCGGGACCGCGATCACGCAACTCTTTGAGGCGAACGGAGATGTCGTGGCGGGACTGGACCTGACCGACGGCTTTGACGTCACGGACGCGCGAGCGTGCGAGCACGCGGCCCGCGAGATCGCCGAGCGTCATGGGCCCGTTGATGTGTTGTGCAACAACGCGGGCATTGCGGCCGTGGGCGACGTGGTGATGTCCACTCCCGAGGACTTTGAACGAGTGTTCGCCGTCAACGTGTTCGGCGTGGCCAACATGTCTCGAGCCTTCGTGCCCCCGATGCGTGCGCGAGGGCGCGGCGCCATCGTCAATATGTGCTCCGTGGTCGCCACGGTGGGACTGGCCCAGCGCGCGGTGTACGGCTCGTCAAAAGGAGCCGTCCTCGCCCTCACGCGCGCCATGGCCGTCGACGAGCTGCCCTACGGGATCCGCGTGAACTGCGTCTCACCGGGCACCGTTTTCAGTCCGTGGGTGGAGCGGCTGACGGCCGCGTCGGAGGATCCTTCCGCGGCTCTCGACGCGCTCCGGCGTCGACAACCACTGGGCCGAATGGTGTCGACCGAAGAGGTGGCCGCCGCAGTGCTGTACCTCGCCGCCGACACGACGTTCACGACCGGCGCGGATCTGCTCCTCGATGGTGGGATCAGTGCCGTTCGAGTGGTCTCGTGAGCGAGAGGCTACGAGTCGCCCTTGTCGGCGGCCCGATGTACGACCACCTCTACGCAGCGCTCGATCCACGTGAGGTGGACGTCGTGGTGCACGAGGACCACCCGACACTCAATGCGACGGTCGCCGACATGCTGTCGGCGGGTGAGCGTCTCGATCTCATCTCCACGCACTCAAAGTACGCACCCAGTCAGAAGCAGTGGCTGCACCCCCTCGATGATCTCGTCGATCCGTCCGTCGTCGAGGGTTTGGCGACGGGGGCCGTGTCGCTCTGTCGCTACGACGGAACCATACTGAGCCTTCCTCGACTCATTGATGTCCGGATTCTCTGGGCGCGCACGGATCGCGAGGGCGGCGTCCCAGACACCTTCGACGGCTTGGTGCATTCTGATCTGCGCTTCGGGTTCCCCGGACGAGAGTCCGGACTGTTTGGAACATTCTTCGAGTTGGTCGTGGGCCAGGGTGGGCACCTGTTTAACGACACTGCACCCGGCTTGGCGGATACGACAGAGTGCGTCGTCGCGATCGAGATGTTGTGCGCTCTGGCCGATCGTGTTCGTGGACTTGACGCTTGGCACTACGACGAAGTGGACGCTGCTCTCGTGGATGGTCAACTCGACGCGGCGGGCGCGTGGCCGGGCGCGTGGGACGCGATCGCGACGTCGCCCCTTCGAGACGTGCTGGCCCCTTTCCCGTACCCCGCTGGCCCGGCGCGTCGAGTGTCGTACGCCGGATGTCATTCGTGGGCCGTCCCGGTGACATGCGGCGACCCGGTGGCGGCGATTGACCTTCTCGAGCGACTCAGTGGTGCGGCTCTCCAGTCCGTCGATGCCGCCGCCGGCTCGATGTGTGCGAATGACGAAGCCCTGGGAGTCGTCGAGCCGCGCAACGCGACCGACGAAGAAAGACTGCGTCTCACTCGTGAAGCGATCAGCGAGACGATGATTACGTACCCGCCGCACGAGAGCTGGCCCGAGTTTGAAACGTCGGGCTGGAAGGCAATTCAACGCGCGCTCCGGAAGGAGGAGACTCCCGAGTCCGCAGTCGACTCGATCGAACGTGCTGCCAAGAGCATCCTCGTCGGTGACTGAGGTTGGGATGGTGCGAGAACGAGTCGACGTGCTCGCGTGTCGTCCGGCGAGGCACGACGAACGTTCACGTCCGGTGACGCGACGTCGTGTGCCACACTCCGCGTCGGGGAGGGATCGCCGAGACTGATGATGCGCTTCTGACCTCACTACGCTTGCGCAGATGGATCTCGCGCGCACTCGGATCCTCGTGTTGGGGGGGACGGGTTTTCTCGGTCGAAGCGTGAGCGAACGTCTCACGGAGGAAGGGGCGCACGTCGTCTCGGTCGGTCGCAGTGATGCCGACCTTTGCGACGCGGTCGCCACGCGCGAACTCATCACACGGACGGATCCCACCGCTGTGGTCCACCTCGCGGCCCTCGTGGGTGGCATTGGAGCCAACCGACGAGAACCTGGCCGCTTCTTCTACGCCAACATGATGATGGGCCTCAACGTCCTGGAAACGTGCCGTATCCTCGCGATCGAGAAGCTTCTGATGGTCGGGACCGCCTGCTCGTACCCCGGGGATGCTCCCGTACCGACGTGCGAAAGTGATTTGTGGTCCGGCTTTCCCGAATCCACGAACGCTCCGTACGGTATTGCCAAGCGTGCCCTCGTCCTTCAAGCGCAGGCGTATCGCGAGCAGTACGGCAGTAATTTCATATCAGTCATTCCCACCAACCTCTACGGTCCTCGCGACAACTTCAGTCTTGAGTCGGGACATGTCATACCGAATCTCGTTCGACGTCTATCCGAGGCTGTAGCGAATGGTGAACGACGAGTGGTGCTGTGGGGTGACGGCACACCAACGAGAGATTTCCTTCACGTTGATGACGCGGCGCGAGGATGCGTGCTCGCTCTGGCTCACTACGACGAGGCCGGTCCCGTGAACCTCTCATCCGGTGTGGAGACGTCGATCTCCTCTCTGGCGACTGCGGTGGCGTCGGAGGTGGGCTTTACCGGTGACATCGAGTGGGACGTCAACATGCCGAACGGGCAGCAACGACGTCGGCTCGATTCCCAATTCGCCTACGACCAGTTTGGTTGGCGCGCCAGTGTCCCCTTCGAGTCGGGACTTCGGGAGACCATCGCCTGGTATCGCCACGTCATCGCCCCTCTGTCGTGAGTTCGCCATCACCACGATCCACCGTCGTTGCCCGACGATTTGATGGTCTCGGTGGGCGACTGAATGCAATGGTCAACGCCATGGTGCTCGCCGAGGCGTTTGGCCTTGGCTTTCGGTTCTCGTGGCGAGACGGCGACGAGAGCCTCAGCCGTGATCCGGGGGAACTGTTCGCCAAGGAATTTGTCAGCCAATATGCGATCACCGAGTCCGAACTTGCAGCGCAAACCTCGCACGTCCTCGACGACGGTGAGTTCGACCTACGGGAATTGCTAACGGGGTCAGAGTCTCCAACGTTCGTCGAGGTCGACTGGCCGATTGGGCTGCATCCCGCCGTCGTGGCACTCGGCGACGGAGTGCGACGTCATTTCGCCGACGTGTTTCGCTCGATTCCCTTGTCCCGCGAGCTGCGGCCCGTCATCGACCGACTCGATGGTTGGGAAGCTGGAGTGTGGACCGGAGTGCACATCCGAGCCGGAGACATTGTCGCTGGCTCGTGGCGGAGAACGATGTGGCACGAGAAATACGTGCCCTCGCCGCTGTTACGACGTTCGATCGACGCCGCCCTGGCTGAAGGTCGCCATGTGATCGTGATCTCGGACAACCAGGAGTATGCCTCGTGGCTCGTTGACCAGTGTCCGGGTTGTCACACCACGGCGGATGCACTCGGAGACATGACACAACTCACGAACGGGCAGCGAGCCCTGGCAGATCTTCTCGTGTTGTCACGTTGCGCCACGATCGTCGCGCCGCCACTTTCGGCATTCAGTACGCTCGCGAGTTCGCTCGGTGACTGCCATCTGACGACTCCGATCGAACGTTTGTCCCGAGAGACCGCGCACGCAGCAATGATGCGAGGATTGCGTGAGCAGTTGGACAGCAACGCACCCGCCACGCTTGGTCCACACACGGCGCGAGACCACGTGTGGTTTGTTGACGCGTTCTGTGACATCGAACCTCCAAGGGCGTTACTTGATCGCGCGCGCGTGGCAACGGAACTCGACGCAAGTTTCACCTCGGCGTGGGCACGCCGCGCACGGCTCGCGGCACGAGTCGGACGATTCCACGAAGCGTGGGCGGCCGTCGATATCGCCGTCGCGACTGCTCAGGAGGATCAGCGTCAAGATGACTCCGCGGTTGACGCCGATCTTGCGGCTGTGGTCGTCGGCTGTCTCGAACTCATTGATCGCGGTTGGCGCTTCTCGGCGCGATCTCGATCTCGAAGGTTGAGCCGCGTCATCCAAGCGTTGACACTGTGCGGCGCGAGACGCCCTCATCACTGGCAAAAGCCCGCTCTCCAGCGGGCGGATGTCCTTGTCGGAGAAACGCGGATTCGACTGCGTCAAACTCGGCGCGAGCAGTTGCGTTATGTGGCGGAAACACGACGGCGCTTACTCGAACCGTTCGCGTCGCAACATGGAGACACGATTTATGGAAGATTGCGAAACGGAAAATTTGACGCGTTTGCCTTGGACCTCGATGGACTTGTTCACTCACTTGCGGGTTCCAATGGGTGCCCAACAAGTTCAAGTACTTAAGTGTCCAACGGTCACTCCCCGTGGTCGCGTCGGGCAAGTTCGTGATTCTTGGGAACTTCAGGGGCCGGGTACAGAAGTCAGAAAGAGCGAGGGCAGTCCCTTGTGCTCGAAACGGAACGTGCCCATCGGAACCCAGCGTTCGTGAACGAGCACTTACTCAACCGGATATCCATGGAGACGGAGCGATTCCATGAAACGGTTGACCGACGTGGACAATACGAGATTGATGGGCGGTCCACTCTCAGCAGAGATCAAGAACCTTGCGACACCAAGAAATCGCTGAACGGTCACACTCCTGACCTGATCACGGTGGACGGAGCGATCTCGCAACCACCAGGACAAACCAAATGATCGAATACGTATCTCCGAATCTGAGAGGTCAACGAGGCCGAACGGCCACGGCAAGCTTCGCCAATTTCCTGTCGAGGCAGTGGCTCGAAACGTTGACGGATCCACGAACTCGATCATCCCAGGCTGGTGAGCTCGGGCAGAATCATCACTCACGTTCGTGCTCAGAAGAGATAGTGAAGGCGACTAGCGGCCAGAGGAGATTGTTCGAACCCGCTCATAACCTTGGCTCGCCTTTTGGGGTCAAGGCCACAGGGCACCCCCAACGGTGAGCACCCCCAACGGTGAGCACCCCAACGGCACCCCCAACGGGATTCGAACCCGTGCTACCACCTTGAAAGGGTGACGTCCTAGGCCGCTAGACGATGGGGGCCGGAACTGCGCCACGGAATACTCCGTGGTGGTCGGGCTGCCCGGATTTGAACCGGGGACCTCTGCGTCCCGAACGCAGCGCGCTAACCAAGCTGCGCTACAGCCCGTAGCGAGTCACCTCGCAACGCGTCAATCCTACTCGGCGCGTGGGGTGCCATTCGAGGGCACGGTCGTCGAATCGCCCGGGGGGACGCTCGGGTCGTCGAAGCGACGTTGCACGATGATTTCGTTGATCCGGCGCTTCTCGATGGACTGGACACGCAACTGCCAATTACCGAACTCCACTTCGCGACCAACCGTGGGCAGTTCCCCCGTGAGAAACAGGAGGAAACCGGCGATCGTGACGTATTCCCCCGTCGGGATCTCGATGCCGATGATGTCGGAGACCTTGTCCACGTGAGTTTGACCATCAACGAGCCACCGGTCCGCCCGGATGCGGGCGATCGTTGGCTCGTCGTCCTCGTCGAACTCATCGTTCAGATCGCCGACGAGCGGCTCTAGCAGGTCTCGGGTCGACACGACGCCCGCGACGCCACCGTGCTCGTCCAATGCGAGAGCGAAGGTGCGACGTTGTGATCGCATCTCCTCCAGCGCCTCGAGTACATCCATCGTCTCGGGCAGCAGCACGGGTGGTCGACGGATCTTTCGAGCGATCTCGGTTGCGTTCGGGAGTGACACGCCAAGTGCACGCTTTGTCGTCGAGCTGCGGAACAGGTCATTGACGAACAAGACGCCGTCGACGTTGTCGAGGTCGTTGATGACAACCGGAAAGCACGAGTGGCCCGTGTCGCGAACGGCGTCAGCCACTGCCTCAGGCGTCACCGGCATCGTGAGATAGACGACGTCGACGCGGGGTGTCATGACGTCGCGAACCTCGAGGTGGGCCAATTCGTGGACCCGCCGGATGATCTCCTGCATCTGGTCGCTGGCGGGTGGGCGCTGCTCGCCGGTGTGGGCGAGTGATCGAAATCGCGATCGAAAGCCCCGTGGAGGCGGGGGGTCACTCATTCAGGGGCAGAGGCGCCGACTCGTACCGTGACGGGCAGCCACGCGTCATCCTCGTACGTCCCGCCGCGGAGTAGGTCACGCACCGCGCGCCGAACTCGTTGGGGGTCGAGCGGCTTCACGACGAAGCCTTCGGCTCCGCTGCGGCGCGCCAAGAAGACGTCGGGGCGTCGATCGAGCAACATGAGGACCGGTGTGTGTTCCGCGGCGCCGTAGGACTCCTCGTGGTGCAAGTCGAGACAGATCGCCATTGCGCCCATTGAGCCAACTTGAAGATCGAGGATGGCGAGGTCGACGTCGTACTCCTCGAGCAAGGTGAAGCACTCGGGACCCGAACTCGCCTCGAGGATCTCGATATCCGGAGTCTCGAGCATCGTGCGCAATTCGCTGCGCAGGCTGGGCAGGTCACTCACGACGATCACGGTGGCCACGGGGCCAGCGTAGCGGAGCCCTACAGGTAGGAGCGAGCGACGTCGGAGAGCGCGTCGACGTCGCTCAGCGGATCAGCCCGCCAGGGAATTTCGGCGACCCGCACGTCAGGCGTGTCGCCGGTGAGAACCGAGACCGCGGCGCGGTCTCGCCGGGCGTCGCGCTCGACGGTGCGCAGATTGTCGAGGTGCACGCCAAGCGTGCCGCCGGCGAGCGGTAGATGTTCGGGGTCCAGTGACGTGAAGGAGGGGTGGACACGGTTGACCACGACGCCGTGGACAGTGACGCCGCGCGTGCGCAGCTGTGCGGAGAACCAACGACTCTCCTCGAGGGCGTCGCCGCGCGGGGTCGTGACGAGGACGTAGCCCGTGGACGTGTCACGCAGGAGCTCGTGAACCGCCCTCGCCCGTTCCACGAAGCCACCGTGCAACGACGCGAAGGCCTGGAAAAAGTTCACGACGTCGTGCACGAGGTCGGTGCCCACCACACTGCCGATCGTCCTCGTGGCTGTCGCGGTCGCCAACGACGCTGCGCGCAGTGAGAATTTCGTTGGGGCGAGCAAGGTGCGCACGATCGGGTGCGTCAAAAAGTTGAGGAGCCGCTGAGGTGCGTCGAGGAGCTCAACCGCGTTGCGCGTCGGCGGTGTGTCGATGACCACGACGTCGTAGTGACCCGACGAACTGAGCTCGTAGACCCGCTCGACGGCCATGTACTCCTGGGTACCGCCAAGCGCGCCGGCGAGTGACCGATAGATGGGATTGCGCCGCATGGCCGCGACCGAGTCTGGCGAGCTGCCGTATCGTTCGAGCAAGCCGTCGAAGGTGCGTCCGGCGTCCAACTGCACCGCGGTCAGTGATCCGCTCCACACACCCGGGACGGTCGTGGCGGCGCCGTCGGACATGTCGAGGCCGAGAGCGGACGCGAGCCGCCGGGCCGGATCGACGGTCAACACGCACACGCGCCGCCCATGTTGGGCGAGCGCGATCGACAGGGCCGCGGCCGTCGTGGTCTTGCCGACGCCACCGGTCCCTGCGACAACGACGACCTTCTTGTCGAGCAGAGAGCGTGACAGCGTACTCACGCGGTCTCCGAGTCGAGGAGCCCCGTTGCGAGCGTCATCAGGTGCTCGAATGTGATCGTGTCCGCGTCCACGCGGGGAACGACGAGCTGGGCGAGCGGCAAGTCGTCCGCGAGTCGGGTCCGTTGGCGCTCCTCTTCGTCAACGCGCGCCAACGTGAACCATCGGGCGACCTCCACGCTGTGGGCGAGTTCGGGACTGAGTTGGGCGAGGTCGAGCTCCGTGAGGTTCCGCCGTAGCGCCGGGTCGCCGCCCTCGTACTGGTTTACGATCACCGCCGACAGCGCCACGCCCGCGCGATCCTCCAGGTCGAACGCCGCTTCAATCGCCTCGGTCACCGGCAACTCCGCGGCGAGCGTGACCAGTGACACGCTGCAGCGATCCTCGTCGCGCAGCATCGCGTCGACTTCGTCGGCCTGGCGCCGGATCGGGCCCGAGCGCGCCGCGCTCACCAACGACGCCGGTGAGGCCAGGAGCGAGAGGGAGTGGCCGGTCGCCGGAGCGTCCACGAGGATCAGGTCGACGTCGTCGGTCCGCGCGATCGCCTTGATCTTGCCGAGAATCAGAACGTCACGAATGCCCGGCACCGCCGTGGCGATGACGTCGAGGGCGCCCGTCGAGCGCAGGCGCGACACCAGTCGACCGAAGCCGTGGTCACGCATCCACTCGAGCAGTGCCTCATCGGGCCCGAGGTGGCGCGCGCGCACGACGCCTCCGGACTCGTGCGCAAAGAGAGTGACGGGCTCGAAGCCAAGGTCACCGTCGTAATCGAAGCACCGCGCGAGCTCACCTCGACCCTCCAACTCCACCAGCTCGACGCGCAGGCCGAGGGCGGCACCAGCGAGGCCCAACGTGGCCGTCATCGTCGTCTTTCCGACGCCCCCTTTGCCAACGACGAAACGTACTTGACTTCTACGCAACATCGTCAACAGGTCCACTCCGGCACGGTAGCGGTGAAATGTCGATTTCAAAAGTGAACAGCCTGATCAGGCCTCTTGTGGCCCGAACACCCAGTAGGTAGCCTGCCACCTACGACCACGTCTGGGGGGATGTGCCGATGTCAATGACGACAATGGAATGGGCGACGAGTGCGGCGTGCCGGGGTGCGCACCGGGAGGCTTTCTTCCCGCCGAACTCAATTGAGCGCCGCGAGGAGCGCCTCGAACGCGAATCGGTGGCCAAGCGAATCTGCGCCGGGTGCGCCGTGCAGGACGCGTGTTTGGAGTTAGCTCTGCGCAATCACGAGATCCACGGGATCTGGGGTGGGCTCAACGAGGAGGAGCGTCGAGTGCTTCTTCGCGTGAACCAACCCAACCCAACTGCTGGGGGCTGACACGCGTCAACACGAGCAGGAGCACGACGGTCACGACGTGCACGCCCGTGCACCACAGGCAGATGTGCTTGATGATGAGCAGTTCGGCCGCGATCAGCCACAGGATGAACAGCACGCCGATCCCCGCGAGGGCGAAGCGGCCAATGGCGAGCCACCGCTGCGGTCGATGCCACGCCCAGGGTGAGTTGAGCACGGTCATCGCCACGTACTGACACAGTCCGAGCACCGCCACCGGAATCCCGAGGAAGTACGACTGGGCCGAGGTCGTTACCAGTTCGCAGTTCACCGCGCCGGTGTCACTGCAGGCGAGTTGCACCGACGAATCGAAGTGCGCGATCGTCAGGTACGTCGAGATGCCGAGCCCGATGAGGCTGAGGAGAAATGTCGTGACGACGGCCCACCGAGGTACCGGGTTCATTACGACGTTTTGATCTTCAGTGTCGCGTTGGCGGCCTTCACGGCGGCGGACGTGCAGACGTTCGACGGCATGTCGTGAGTGGCCACGCAGATGGTGGCCGTGAGCAAGTTGGCCGTGGTCAGGATTCCCTGCGAGAGCAAGTTGGCCGAGTCACTGAGTCCCGCGGCGATCTTGTCGCGGCTCACACCCGCCAGTGACGACGGTGAGTAGCTCGCGCCGGCGATGAAGTAGCGGTTGTTGACCGAGATGAACGGGATCGAGCCCGCCTGCTGCAAACCGGGGATGTAGCTCGGCGTGTCGTACTTGGCGACCAGGGCGAGCTGCTCCTTGGTCGGTTTCATGAGCAGCGTGTAGCCCGCGGCACTCGAGGGGTCGGGGACGTTGGAGGCGTACTCGACCGGATCAAAGTTGATGTACGACGAGGCGTACGTGGTCTTGACGAACGTGAACGTGGGTGTGTTCGGGTAGATGTCACTCGCCGACGACTGCATGTTGCCGAGTTGATTGAACGTGCCGAAGCGGCTGAGCGCGACGATCATGGGCCAACGTTCCGCGGCGCAGTAGGGGCAGTACTCGGCGCCGAAGTAGAACACGGTCGGCCGCTTCACGCCCTTGGCGTCGGGCCAGTTGAGCGGCGGCTGGCCGGGAATGGACGTCGGTGCGAGGACCTGGATGGCGGGCGACGAGGTCCCGACCGTATCGAGCGTGGACGCGGGCACGGTGGTCACGTTGGCGAACGTCGTCGGCGACGTCTTCACGTAGACGCTGGAGACCTTGGCGGGCGAGTTGGAACTCGTCACCTTCACCACGACGATGGCCACAATGACGGCCACGACCAGCCCGACCGCGATCCAAGTGAACAGACCGGCGGGACGGCCCGCGGCGGGACGGCCACGATTGGTTGACTGGGGAGCCTGCTTGTTGGTGGCGGGCTTCTTGGTCGGCGGATTCGCCATGGAACTCCTTTGCGAGACTGGCACCTAACTTACTCGTGGACGCCGGGCGGCCCTTTTCACATTTAGAGCCGTCTTAGACGGCCCCGCTCACTCTTATTGGCGTCTTAACTACATTGGGTCCATGAGTGAACCGCTGGTTCCGCGTCCGGCGGCCACCGTCATGATGGTGCGTGACGCACCGAAGGGCTTTGAGGTCTTGATGCTGCGGCGCAATCTCAACAGCGACTTCGTTGGTGGTGCCTACGTGTTTCCCGGTGGGGGCGTGGACGCTGCCGACGCGACGTCGACGGCCGAGCACCGCGTCGCGGGACTCACCGACGCGGCGGCGTCGGCTCGACTCGGACTCGAGGCCGGGGGTCTCGCCTACTACGTGGCCTGTCTGCGCGAACTGTTCGAAGAGGCGGGCCTGTTGGTGGCGCGCGACGTGGCGGGCGAAATGGTGCGCTTCGAGGGCGAGGAGGTCATCCGACGCTTCGCCGCACACCGCCGCGGCGTGAACGATCGAGAGGTGCGTTTCCTCGATGTCGTGAGCGAGGAGAACCTCCGACTCGATCTGCGGGCCCTCGAGTACGTCGCGCATTGGGTCACGCCCGTGGCATCCCCGCGCCGGTACGACACCCGGTTCTTCGTCGCCCTCGCCCCCGAGGCGCAACGGGCCGCGCACGACGACAACGAGACCGTGGCGGACGAGTGGATTCGTCCGCACGACGCCCTCGAACGTCACCAACGCGGCGAACTGGAGATGATCTTTCCGACCATCCGCAACCTCGAGGCGATCGCCGACTGCGCGAGCGCACCCGACGTGCTCGCCTACGCGCGCGCGTTGACCACCATTCCACGCATCGAGCCGAGGATCGTGCAGCGTGACGGAGAGATCGCGATCCTCGTGCCGGGTGACCCGGGCTTTACGGACTGATCGTCAGAAGAACGTCGCGCACAACTCGTAGAGTTCGCGCGGCACCTGATGAGTGCGCTCAATCACGTCGGCGATGGGCACACGCACGACGCGGGCGCCCTGGACGACGGGGATCGTGCCCCACGCCGACTCGAGGACCGCGTCGTAAGCGTCCGAACCCAGGTGACTCGCCCAGATGCGGTCGTGCGCCGAGGGTGATCCACCTCGCTGGACGTGACCGAGCACGGTGCAGCGCGTCTCGAATCCGGTGACCCGCGCAATCTCGTCGGCCACGAAGTGGCCCACACCACGGCTGGCCACTCGCAGTCGACCGAGCGAGTCGGTCAACGGCGTGGCGGGGTCCGTGCCGCCGAGCGCACTGGGCGCCACGCCCTCGGCGACGACGACGATGGAGAACGAGGATCCACGGGTGTGGCGGTGGTGGATGTGCGCGACGATCTCGTCCATCGAGATCGCGAACTCGGGGATCACGATCAGGTCCGCTCCGCCGGCGAGTCCGCCCATGGCCGCCACCCAACCCGTGGCGCGGCCCATGGTCTCGAGCACGATGACGCGGTGATGGCTCGCCGCGGTCGTGTGGAGGCGGTCCAGCGCTTCGCTCACGATGCCGACCGCGGTGTCAAAGCCAATGCAGTAGTCCGTGGCGCACAAGTCGTTGTCGAGCGTCTTCGGCACTCCCACGATCGGACAGCCGCGTTCGGCGAGCCACTGCGCAACTCCCATGGTGCCGTCGCCACCGATGGCAATCAGCGCGTCGAACTGCTCGGCGATGCCCGTGAGAACCTGATCGCGGCCACCCGCGGGATGGTCGAGGTCGTAGCGGAGCGTGCCCAGCAGAGTGCCGCCCTGGCCGATGATGCCGGAGAGTTCCGGACGAGACAGTTCAATGGCGTCGAGCTCGCCAATGAGACCGGCCCACCCGTCGCGCACGCCGAACAGTTCGTGACCCGCCGCCAAGGCCCGCCGCCCGATCGCGCGGACCGCGGCGTTGAGGCCCGCCGCGTCACCGCCCGCCGTCAACACACCGATTCGCACGTCGCTCCTTGTGGGGCCGAAAGGCCGAGTGTACGTCGACGCCTCAGGGCGCCTGGCGCACCGCCTCTTCCACCGCGTGCAGGAGACGCGCCGAGCACCCGAGCGCGCCGGCCGGTGGCGCGATCGAGGTGACGAGTTGGTGGACGACGTCGCCGAAGATTGACGCAATGGCGTCGTCGGTCAGTACGGCGGGCTCGCCGACGTCGCCGCCGTGGGACACTTCGGATCGAAGGGGAATGGACGCGAGGAGCGGGACTCGCAGCTCGTCCGCCAATTCACGACCGCCCCCGGAGCCGAAGGGCTGGTGGACGACTCCCGCCTCGCAGCGGAATTCACTCATGTTCTCAATCACCCCGAGGACCCGCACGTTGGACCGACGCGCGAAGTCCGCGGCTCGCGCGGCGACCCGCTGCGCGGCGGCTGCGGGCGTCGTCACGATCAGGTGTCCCGTCTGGGGCAGCAGTCGCGCGAGCGCCATCGCGATGTCGCCGGTGCCCGGCGGGGTGTCGATGACGAGATAGTCAATCTCGGACCAGTCGGCGTCCTCGACGAACTGCTGAACCGCGCGCTGCACAATGAGGCCGCGCCACAGGAGGGCCTGCTCCTCGTCGGCGAGAAAGCCCATGGAGAGGACCTTGAGGCACCCGTCGCCGACGGGCCGGGTGATCGGGATCATGCGTCCGCCGCGCGCGTCAACGGGCCCGCTCACGCCGAGCAGCCGAGGCAGGGAGAAGCCCCAGACGTCCGCGTCGAGCACCCCCACGGTGCGACCGTCGCGCGCGAGGGCGACCGCGAGATTGGCCGCCACGGAGGATTTGCCGACGCCGCCTTTGCCTGACGAGAGCGCCAACACCGGAGTCTGGGGCGCAATGGTGGTTGCTGGTGCGTTCTGTTGGGCGTGTCGGCGGGCTCGCTCGAGCAGCGCGGCGCGCTGGGGGGCGTCCATGATGCCGATCTTCAGCTCTACGGCGCGCACCCCGTCGACGACCAGGGCGGCCTCGCGCACGTCGCGCTCGATCTGTCCGCGCAACGGGCAGGCGGCGGTTGTCAGGGCCACCGTGATCGTGGCGTTGCCGGACTCATCGACGCTGAGGTCCAGCACCATCCCGAGCTCGACGATGGACGCGCCGAGTTCGGGGTCGCGCACCTGGGCGAGTCGCTCGCGCAGGGCCTCCACGGTCACGCTGCTCATGGGGTGACGCTACCGGTCGAATCGGCCGGGGTGTCGATGAGGCGACCGGGTCGCTACGATTGTCCCTAGTCCCGAACTCAAAGGAGACCCCATGACGAGCACCGGTACCTCGGTCAGCCTCAAGAAGAAGGCCGACGATCCCATCACCCTGACCAGCGCCGCCGCCACCAAGGTCGCCGAGCTGATCGCCGGTGAGGGCACCGACGAGTCCCTGGCGCTGCGCATTGCCGTCAAGCCCGGCGGCTGCGCGGGCTTCAACTACGACATGTTCTTTGACTCCGAATTCGCCGCCGACGACATCATCCGTGAGTTTGGTGTCGTCAAGGTCACCGTTGACCCCCAGAGTGCCGAGTTGCTGAATGGCTCGACGCTCGACTACACGGACTCGCTGCAGGGTGCAGGATTCCACATCACCAACCCGAACGCCACCAAGAGCTGCGGCTGCGGGAACTCGTTCAGCTAACTCGGTGGTCGCGTGACCGAGTCGGTCGCGGAGAAAAGGAGTCGCCGTGAGCACACCCGTTGGTCCTTATTCGCCCTGGCGCCGCGCCGGCGATCTCGTCGTGATCTCCGGACAGTTGGGCCTCGTTGCCGGCGAGACGGGGCCGACCATGGTCGCCGACGGCGCACCGGAGCAGTTACGTCAGGCGCTCCTCAACGCGCGCGGTGTCCTCGCCGAGGCTGGCGCGAGCTTCGATCAGGTCATCAAGGCGACGCTCTTCCTCGTTGACATGGCCGACTTCGCCGCGTGCAACGACGTGTGGATCGAGGCGTTCGATCCACCGCGGCCCACTCGCTCCGCGGTCGCGGTGGCGCAGCTCCCGCTCGGCGCGCGCGCCGAGGTTGAGTTGTGGGCGCACGCGCCCGTGACGTCCTAGCGTCGTCAGTCGCCGACGCTCCAGGCGCCGTTGACGCCGAACTTGTAGCCCACGGAGCGCACCGTCTGGATGAGGTAGGCGTTCTCCTCGCCGAGCTTCGCGCGCAGACGACGCACGTGGACGTCCACCGTTCGCGCCCCGCCGTAGTACTCGTAGCCCCAGACGCGATTGAGCAGTGTCTCGCGAGTGAACACCCGATTGGGGTTGGTCGCCAGAAAGCGCAACAGTTCGTACTCCATGTACGTGAGGTCGAGGGTCCGACCGGTGATGGAGGCCTGGTAGGTCTCGAGATTGATGACGAGACCGGCCTGTTCGACGAGCGAGGCACCTCCGGCGTGGCCCGCGCGACGCAATCGGTGGCGCAGCCGGGCGCTGAGCTCGGTGACGTCAACGGGCGCCAGCACGAAGTCGTCGAAGAGGTCCTCGCGAAACGTGAGTTCGTCGAGCTGGTAGCGATCGAGGATGAGGATGATCGGACTGATCGGCCGCTCACGAGCGCGCAGTTGGCGGCAGAGATTCATGGCGTCGGTGAACGACACCGTCGTGGCGTCCACCAGCGCGCCGGCGAAGCCGTCTGTTCCTTCGAGCGCGGCGATCTCGTTGAGTCGTCCGGTCGCCGCCACCGCGGGCGCCACCCCGGTGACCTCGAACGCCTTGCGAACGGGTCCCTCGCAGGCGGGCACGCACAAAATGACGTCGTAGTTCACAGGAGGGGGAGGTACCGTTCCAACTCGAAGGGTGTCACCTCGGAGCGATACGACGCCCACTCGGCGCGCTTGTTGAGCAGGAACCACGTCACGAGGTGCTCGCCGAGGGTCTCGGCGAGCAGATCGGAGTGCTCCATGATCTCCACGGCTTCCGCGAGCGACCGCGGCAACGGCGCCGACGGGGCACCCTCGGCGGGCAGGTCGTAGCCACCTTCGATGCCGCGCAGTCCCGCCGCCAGGATCACGGCGAAGGCGAGATAGGGATTCGCGGCCGGGTCCGGAGCGCGATACTCCACGCGCGTGGACTCGACACGCCCGGTCTTGACGGTGGGCACGCGCACGAGCGCGGACTTCTCGAAGCGGGCCCAACTCGAGTTCACGGGCGCCTCGTGACCGGGCACGAGGCGCTTGTAGGAGTTGACCCACTGATTCGTGATCGCGGTGATCTCGGCCGCGTGGTGCACGAGGCCGGCGACGAACTGTTGGGCGACGGGCGACAGGCCGTAGGGGCCCTCGCCGGCGAAGGCGTTCTGGTCGTCGCGCCAGAGCGAGACGTGGGTGTGCATGCCCGACCCCTGCTCGTGACTGAGCGGCTTGGGCATGAAACTCGCCGCGAGGTTCGCCTGTCGCGCGAGCTCCTTGATCACGTGGCGCACCGTCATGACGGTGTCGGCCATGGTGAGTGCGTCGGTGTAACGAAGGTCGATCTCGTGCTGACCCGGGGCGTCCTCGTGCTGGGCGTGCTCGACACCGATGCCCATCTCCTCCAATGTGAGCACCGTTCGTCGACGCAGCTGGCTCGGCACGTCGTCGGGCAACAGGTCGAAGTAGCTCCCGCGGTCGACGGGCTCGGGCGCGCCCAGCGGCTCGAGGGACTTGAAGTAGAAGTACTCAATCTCCGGAGCGACGAAGAACGTGTAGCCCCTCGAGCGGGCCTCCGCGAGGACGCGACGCAGCTGCTGGCGCGGACAGCCTTCAAAGGGCGTTCCATCGATGCGCACGATGTCACAGAACACGCTCGCCACCCCGGCGCCGTCGGCGTACCAGGGCAGAAGCTGGAAGGTTGTGAGGTCGGGACGTGCGAGCAGGTCGGACTCCTGCACGCGCGAGAAGCCGTCAATCGCCGACCCGTCGAAGATCATCCCCTCGTCGAGCGCGTCGGCGAGTTCGGCTGGCGTGACGTGAAAGGCCTTGTGCCGGCCCAGCACGTCGGTGAACCACAGTTGGACGAAACGAACACCGCGCTCTTCGACCGTGCGCAGCACGTAATCGGCCTGGCTTTGCATGGGGCTCATTCTCTCACCTTTTCGCACGACCCCGCGGGGGCTCGGTGCTCGCGACGATGTGACGCACGCGGGCGTGGAGACAACAACGCCCCGTCACCGGTGACAGCGACGGGGCGTTGTGAACGATCAACGTCAGCGCTTGCGAGCGGGCGCCTTCTTCGCGACGGTCTTCTTCGCTGCAACCTTCTTGGCGGGTGCCTTCTTCGCGACGGTCTTCTTCGCGGGCGCCTTCTTCGCGGGTGCCTTCGCACTCGCCGCGGCACACACGGTTTCGACCATGATCGCGCTCACGACGTAGGGGTCCATGTTGGCGTTGGGGCGTCGGTCCTCGAGCCAGCCGCGCTTGTCGACGGCGGTGGCCCACGGAATGCGGATCGAGGCGCCACGGTCCGAGGTGCCGTAGGAGAACTTGGTGAAGTGCGCGGTCTCGTGCGCACCCGTCAGACGCTCCTCGGTGCCCACGCCGTAGGCGGCGATGTGCTCCTTCACGCGTGTGCCGATCGCCTCACACCCCGCGATGATCGCGTCCCAGCCACCGGGCGCGCGCATCTGCTTGGTCGAGAAGTTGGTGTGCGCGCCCGCGCCGTTCCAGTCACCCTTGACCGGCTTGGCGGCGAGGCTGGCCTCGACGCCAAACTCCTCGGCGATGCGGTTGAGCAGCCATCGGGCCGTCCAGAGCTGGTCACCGATCTCGACCGGTCCGAGGATGCCCATCTGGAACTCCCACTGCGCCATCATCACTTCGGCGTTCGTACCTTCGATGGCGAGACCGGCGCGCAGGCACGCGAGCGTGTGCGCCTCAACGATCTCGCGACCGGGCATCTTCGATCCACCCACGCCGCAGTAGTACGGACCCTGCGGAGCGGGGAAACCGTCCTCGGGCCAGCCGTAGGGCCGCTCATCTTGCAGCAACGTGTACTCCTGCTCGATGCCGAACCACGGCTCGAAGCTCGCGTACTTCTTGGCGACCTCAACGGCCCGCGCCCGCGTGTTCGTCGGGTGCGGGGTCATGTCGGTGAGCAGAACCTCGCACATGACGAGCAGGTCATTGGGACCACGCAGGGGATCCGGGCAGATGAACACGGGGTTCAGCACGCAGTCCGAGTTGGAACCGGTCGCCTGGTTGGTGCTCGAACCGTCGAAGCCCCAGATGCCGGGGGTCTTGCCGTCGGCGACGATGCGCGTCTTGCTGCGCAGCAGCGGCAACGGCTTGGTCCCGTCGATCCAAATGTATTCAGCCTGATACGGCACGCTCACTCCTTGAAAGTCCTCGGCGGTGTCGGTGGTGACGCCATCACCAGTCTTGTGGAAGGGGTGGGGCGGGGACCCTCGGTTGCGTTAACGGCGTGTGAAAGATGCCCTCACGACCCTCGCAACGCCCCCGATAGGCTCGCGTCAATGCCCGTCGTGCGACTCGGACTCGCTCAAATGAACCCGATTGTCGGCGCGCTCGACGCGAACGCACGCGCCATCGCGGAGTTTCAACGGCGCGCGCAGGACCTGGGGGTTGACCTCCTCGTGACACCCGAATTGGCCCTCACCGGATACCCGCCCGAAGACCTGTTGCTCAAGGAAGGTTTCGTGCGCGCGACCGCGCGGACACTGGACGATCTGGCTCGCGCGACGACGATCGCCACCGCGGTGGGCGTCCCCGTCGACGCCGCCACGGCGGGACTGCGCCTCGAAGAGGTCCGCGACGGACGCCAGTCGTCCGGGCTCAGCGCCGTGGCGCGCGGTGGCGCGGTCGCGAACGCCCTGGCGATCCTGGACCAGGGCGCGATTCGAGAAATCGCCACGAAGAGGTTGTTGCCGAACTACGACGTGTTCGACGAGCAGCGGTACTTCCAGGCGGGCGAGGGGCCGCTCGCGTTGTGCGCGCTCGACGGCGTGGCGGTGGGACTGGTGATCTGTGAGGACGTCTGGGTGAGTGACGGACCGGCGCGCGAGCTCGCGAACCGGGGAGCGTCCCTGCTCGTCGTTGCGAACGCGTCGCCCTTCGCGCGCGGTCGGCGCGGGGAACGCGAAGCGATGGTTCGCGCGCGCGCCCACGAGACGGGGTGCGCCGTCGCGTACGTCAACATGGTTGGGGGTCAGGACGAGCTGGTCTTTGACGGCCAGAGTTTCGTCGTGGACGCCCACGGCGACATTGTGGCGCGAGCCGCGGCCTTTTCGGACGAGCTCCTGGTGGTTGACCTCGAGCTACCCCGCGGCGACGCGCCCGTCCCGCTCACGGCGGCGTCGTGGGAGCGCGAGAGGATCGTGGCGCCCCTCGCCGAGCCACCAGGCCCGCTCGGCGAGGTCTACGGTGCCCTCGTCACGGGCACCCGCGACTACCTCACGAAGAATGGGTTTGCCACTGCGGTGCTGGGACTGTCGGGCGGCATTGACTCCAGTCTCGTCGCGGTGGTCGCCGCGGACGCGATCGGAGCGAGCAACGTCCACGGGTACGGACTGCCGAGTCGATACTCCAGCGATCACTCCGTCGCCGACACGACGGAACTCGCGCGGCGCACGGGTGTCGCCCTCACGTTCCTGCCGATTGAGCAGGCGCACCGCGCGGTCGCCGCAACACTGGTGCCGGCTCTGGAGGGGGAACCCCAGGGGCTCACCGACGAGAATCTCCAGTCGCGGATTCGCTCGATCCTGTGGATGGCCATCTCGAACGCCACCGGCGCGATCGTGCTCACGACCGGCAACAAGTCCGAGATGGCGACGGGCTATTTCACGTTGTACGGGGATTCGGCGGGTGGATTCGCCGTGATCAAGGACGTCCCGAAAACCCTCGTGTACGAGTTGTGCCACTGGCGCAACGACCTCGCGCGCTCTCGCGGCGAGGAGCCGCCGATCCCCGAGAGCGTGCTCGTGAAGGCGCCGTCGGCCGAACTGCGACCCGACCAGCGCGACGACCAGTCGCTGCCGCCGTACGAGGAGCTCGACCCGCTGCTCGAGCTCTACGTCGAAGGTGACGCCACCGCCGAGCAGCTGATTGCCGCGGGACACGACCCCGCGCTGGTGACGCGCATCGTGCGACTCGTGGACCTGAGCGAGTACAAGCGTCGACAGAGTCCCCCCGGGGTGCGCGTCACTAAGAAGGGCTTCGGCAAGGACCGCCGCATGCCGATCACCAACGCCTACCGATTCGACCCCTCGTGACGGGTCCCTGTCGATCACTCGCGGAGACGGAGCGAGTGGCGGGACATCTGGCCGGCTGCTTCGACGCGCTCTATCGGTCTCTCGGACACGACGCACCGCTGTTCACCGAGGACGCCCACGTGATCGTCGCCTACGAGCTCGGTCGCACGTTCGGTGCGTGTCGCCACGACTTCGTGGCGCTGGTTGCGCACCGCGCGGGCGCGAGCGCGTCGGACGTGCGCGTCGAGATCCCCGAGATCGCGTCGGCGCTGGAGACGGCGCGCGATCTCGATCCGACGGGAACCTTCTCGCTGCACGTCCTCGCCACGTTGATCGCCCCGCGCCTGCTCATCAGCCTGCGCGACGCGAGCGAGTCGTCATCACCGGTCGGGGAAGGTCCCCTCGCGGCCACGGCGCGACGCTGCGCGGGCGAGGTGATCGCGGCGACGCACCGGATTGGCTCGGGCGCCCACGCGCGGGTGCCGCTCGACGCGGCGCTCTGGCGTGACGCGGCCGTGGCAATCTCGGAGCAGTTTTCTCAAGCGGGATATGGGGAAAGCTTCGGTCTCGGGTCCGCAGGTTGACGCTCACCGTATAACTCAGATGGACACCCTCGTGGGTGCGCGCCGAGTGAAGGACCTTCTGTGGCCAAAGACCGTATTGATCGTGATGACGAGGACCTCGTCCGCCTGTACCTGTCCGACATTGGCCAGTACACGCTGTTGACCAAGGATGATGAAGTCCGCCTCGCCCAGACGATTGAGGAGGGCCGGGAGGCCCAGGCCGAGCTCGACAAGGCCGAGACGGACAAGAAGGTCAAGTTGACCCCGACGCGCAAGCAGGCGCTCAAGCGCACGGTCGTGCGCGGCGAGAAGGCCGAGCGCGACTTCGTTCAGTCCAACTTGCGACTCGTGGTCTCGATCGCCAAGAAGTACCAGGCGTCGGGCCTGCCCCTGTTGGACCTCATTCAGGAGGGCAACCTCGGTCTCATGCACGCGGTCGAGAAGTTCGACTGGCGCAAGGGCTTCAAGTTCTCCACCTACGCCACGTGGTGGATCCGTCAGGCGATCACCCGCGGTATCGCCAACACCGGCCGCACGATCCGTCTCCCGGTGCACGCCGGCGACACCCTCGCGCGCGTGCAGAAGGCCCAGTCGCGCCTCGAGTTGAAGTTCGGTCGTCCGCCGACCATCAAGGAACTCTGCGACGAGTGCGAGATGCCCGAGGACAAGTTGATTGAGGCGCTGCGCTTCCGCTCCGAGCCCATCTCGCTGTCCGAGCCGCTGCGAGAGGACGGCGACGCCGAACTCGGTGACGTGGTCGAAGACCGCTCCGCCGAGTCACCCTTTGACGTGGCCGCGGTCAAGATGATGCCCGACGCCATTGAAAAGCTGCTCGAACCGCTCGACGACCGCGAGAAGAAGATCCTGAAGATGCGATTCGGACTCATCGGGGCCGGTGAGCCGCGCACGCTCGAGGAAGTGGGCGAGAGCATGAACCTCACCCGTGAGCGGATTCGTCAGATCGAAGCTCGCGCGATGAGCAAGCTGCGCCACCCGTCGTCGGACACCGGCGCGCGCGACCTCCTGACGCTCTAGTCCGGCGGTGTTCCGCGCAGGAACTTGCTCAGCACGGTCAGCACCGCCACGATGACGGCACCCACGATGACCGGCGTGTGCGACGTGCGGTGGTCGTGCGCGCGCACCGGCTTGGTGAACAGCAGGATCGGCCACTCGCGTTCGTGAGCGACGCGCGCGAGCGCACGGTCAGGATTGACCGCGTAGGGATGGCCGACGATCTCGAGCATGGGGATGTCGGTCTCCGAGTCCGAGTACGCCGAGGAGATGGTCAGATCGATGTCGCGCTGCGCGGCGATGTCGCGGATGGCGACGGCCTTGTTCTCGGCCTGACAGAAGAACTCCAACTCCCCGGTGTAGCGGTTGTCCTCGTCGATGGCCGCTCGTGATCCAATCGCCCCGTTGATCCCGAGGAGCTCGGCGAACGGTTCGACGACCTCCACGGGCGAGGAACTGATGATCCAGACTTCGTCGCCGACCTCGCGATGGTGCGCGATGATCTCGAGCGCCTCGGAGTAGATGAGCGGCTCGATGACCTCGTTCAGCGTCTCGGTCACGAGCTGGCGCACCTCGTCGCGGTCCCAACCCTTGGTGATCTTCATCAACGATTCGCGAATCTTGTCGAGCTTGTTCTGATCGGCCCCGAACCAGAGGAACCACAGTTGGCGTCCGATGCCGCGCACGAGCGTCCAGCGTCGGATCAGGCCACGAGCGTGGAACTCCGGTCCGAGGGCGCCGAGCGATGTCTTCGCAATGACCGTCTTGTCGAGATCGAAGAAGGCGGCGCGCACACGTCGATCGTAGGTCGCGCAACCCGTCTGGTCAGGTCCGGATGAACGTTCCGTGAAGTGCGTCGAGGGCGTCGGCGCGCGCGATCACCACCACGTGGTCCTCTTCGAGGAATCGCATCGTGGGTTGGGGGAACAGCGGTTGGTGCGCGCGCAGGACGGCCACCACACGAACGGCGTCCGGCAGGCGTAGATCGTCGAGCGTGAGTCCCCGCACGATGACCGGTGAGTCGCCGGCGAGGGTGACCTCGGCCAGCTTCATGCGACCGTGCGCCAGATCCATAAGCGAGACAACCGAACCGACTTCGACGGCCTCGTCGACGAGTGAGGTGATCAGCGCGGGCGTCGAGACGTGAACGTCGACCCCCCAACTCTCATCGAAGAGCCACTCGTTGCGGGAGTTGTTGACCCTCGCGATGACGCGGGGCACCCCGAACTCCTGCTTGGCGAGCCAGCTGACGACGAGGTTGTCCTCGTCGTCGCCGGTGGCGGCGATGACGACGTCGGCCGCGCGAAGTCCAACCTGCTGGAGCGAATTCACTTCGCAGGCGTCGCACGTCACAATCTCGACGCTCGGCAGCTCCTTGCGCAGTCGCTCGGCGAACTCGGCGCGCTGCTCGAGCACCACGACGTCGTGGTGGCGATCAGCCAGGTCCTGGGCAATGGCCGTTCCGACGCTGCCGCCGCCCGCGATGACGATCTTCACGCGCGCTCCAAACCGAGGAGCTCGTCGAGCACGCGCAACCCCTTGGACGTGACCATGAACGCGAGTCGATCATCTTCTTGGCCGTAGATCTTGTCGGCGTCGAGTCGGCCGTTCCCGCCGCGGATGACGCCCACGACCGCGACGTCGTGTTCGACGTTGAGCTCGTGCAGGGGCCGCCCCGCGAGATGGTCGGGCAGGATCCGCTCGACAAGGAACAACGAGTCGGACTCATCGCGCCAGCCGATCGAGTCGTCCTGGGGCAGCAGCCACCGCTTGACCTGTTGGGTGGTCCAGGTGACGGTGGCGACGGTCGGAATCCCGAGTCGCTGGTAGATGACCGCGCGACGAGGGTCGTAAATGCGCGCCACCACGTTGGTGATGCCGTACTTCTCACGGGCGATGCGGGCGCAGAGGATATTCGAGTTGTCGCCGTTGGTGACTGCCGCGAAGGCGCCGGCGTTGCCCGCGTTCGCGGCCAGCAGGCACTCGCGGTCAAAACCCGAGCCGACGATGGTCGTGCCGGTGAAGGTGGCGTCCAAACGACGGAACGAGTCACGGTTCTTGTCGATGACGACAACGGAGTGACCTTCGTCGGAGAGTTGGGTCGCCAGGCCGGACCCCACACGGCCACAGCCGACGACGACGATATGCACGCCGCTATCTGACCACTCACGCTGCGCGGTTGCAAGTTCAGTCGCCCGCAATGGCCTGCGTAGGATGGCCCTCGTGTCCGAGAGCAGCGAACCGCGTTCGAAGCCCTCGTCGGTTCTCACCTCGCACGCGGACGTGAGCGCGGTCTACCCCGAGACATTGGGGTACCGGGTGAAGCGAACGCTGCTCGGTCGTCCCCTCGTCTCTGAGCAGCTGAAGGGGGAGCGGCTCGGCCGCCCGACCGCACTCGGGGTCCTCTCGCCCGACTGCATCTCGTCCTCGGCGTACGGCACCGAGCAGATCCTCACCCAGTTGGTCCCGGCCATCGGGCTCGCGGCGTTTTCGCTCGTGGTTCCGATCATGTTCGTCATCTTGGGCGTGCTGCTGCTCGTGACCATGTCGTACCTCGACGTGATCAAGTACTACACGACCGCCGGCGGGTCCTACGTGGTCGCACGAGACAACTTCGGCCCCCGCGTCGCCCAAATTGCGGCGGTCGCGCTCCTCATTGACTACACGGTGACCGTCGCGGTCCAGTGCTCGGCGGGCACGGCCGCGCTGACGAGCGCCGTCCCGTCGCTCACCGGATACACCGTGCCCATCACCGTCGGCATCGTGCTGTTGCTCATTTACGGAAATCTCCGCGGCATCCGCGAGGCCGGTCGCTGGTTCGCCTTCCCGACGTACTCCTACATCATCATGATGACGATCGTGATCCTGCTCGGGATCTACCAGAAGATCGCCGGGACCTTGAAGATGGTCCCGCTCCCTCCGGTGAGCGACCTCGTGGACGGGAAGTTGGGCCACGGGGGCTCGGGCATGCTCTACGGGGTCGCATTCATCACGCTGCTGCGCGCGTACGCGAACGGTGGCTCGTCGCTGACGGGACTCGAAGCCATCTCCAACGGCGTGCAGACATTCCGGCGTCCCGAGAGTCACAACGCGCGCATCACGCTGGTGATCATGTCCTCGGTCCTCGCGTTTCTCCTCCTCGGCGTCACGCTGCTCGCCAAGTGGACGCACGCCATCCCGTACCAGGCGGGAACACCAACGGTCGTGAGCCAGGAGGTCCTCACGATCTTCGGGAGCAGCGGATTCGGCCACGTCATCTACTACCTGACCATTTCATTCATTGTCCTCATCCTCTACACCGGCGGCAACACGAGCTTCAACGGTTTTCCGTTCCTCGCGAACTACGTCGCGACCGATCAGTACCTGCCGCGCCAGTTGACCAAGCGCGGTCACCGACTGGCCTTCTCCAACGGCATCCTCGCCCTCGGTGTCGTCTCGCTGACCCTCATCCTCGCCTTCAAGGCGAACGTCACGGGCCTCGTCTCGCTGTACGCCATCGGCGTGTTCACCGGCTTCACCATGGCCGGCATGGGCATGGTGAAGCGACACTGGACCCACCGTGAGCCCAAGTGGCGACTGGGCGTGTCGATCAACGCCCTCTCGGCGACCGTGACCGCGATCGTCGTGCTCATCTTCGCCACCGTCAAGTTCCTCGAGGGTGCCTGGATCGTGGTGGTGCTCGGACCGATCATGTACTTCTCGCTCATCCGCCTGAACAAGCAGTACGTGCTCGAAGAGGACGCCTTCGAATCGAGCCGTCACCGCGGCGTGCCGCAGTTCCGACTGCACCGCGTGGTGATCTTCGTCGACCAGTACGACCTGGCGACGGAACGGGCCCTCAAGTACTGCACCACGCTCAACGCCTTCTCGATCCGGGCGGTGCACTTCGACATCGACCCGGCGATCACCAAGAAGCTCGAAACCGACTGGGGGATGCCGGACTCCGCGTCCAGCGGGATCAACCTGGAGATTGTCGAGTGCGAGGACCGACGTGTCGATCGGGCGGCGCTCGAACTGGTCGCCGACGTGGTGCGTGATCCGGACGTCTTCTGCATGGTAATCCTGCCGCGGCGCGGGTACATCTCTCGTCTCCAGCGACTGCTGCACGACCGCACCGCGGACGCCATCGCCGGGGCGGTCATGCACGTGCCACGCACCGCGGCCACGATCATCCCGTACCGCATGGCCGCGGCGGCGACCGAAGTGAAGCAGGCCGTGCGCGAAGACATCCAGAGCGATGAGGTCGTGCGCGGAGGCCGTCGTGACGACGCCCACCTCGACGCCGACATCAAATTGGCCGAACGGGCGGTGGACACGATGCCGATCGGCGAGTTGCACGAACGCGATCTCGCGTCGGTGGCCGGGCGCGTGCGCGCGATGACGCTCACGCGCGAGCGCGGCGGCAGCGACCTGCGGTGCATTTTGAGCGACTCGACGGGCTCCATCTCGCTCGTTTTCCAAGGTCGCGCCGCCATTCCGGGCATTGAGCGAGGAACCCGGATCCTCGTTCGGGGCACGGTCACCTCGCTCAACCGAGAGGCCGTCATCCTCAACCCGGAGTACGAGATCGTCGCCGGTCCGGCCAACGATGACTAGCGTTCCTTGCCCGGTTCCCTGAGACCAACTAACCTCTCGACGGCTTGAACTCCGTTGAAGCCCCGTTCCCACTCAGGGGATCGCGTACGTTCCATCCACTAGAGAGGTCCCATCCGAATGTCCCCCAAAATCGGCTTCGCCGAAGGCGGTTACCAGAGCTTCGTGTTGTCGAGCGGCGACAAGACCTGGCTCTACCTCATTTTGGCCATCGGCGTCGTCGGCATCATCGCCGGACTGATCCTGGCGCGCGGCGTGCTCGCCGCCGACAAGGGCAGCGCGAAGATGCAGGACATCGCCAAGGCAATTCAGGAAGGGGCCGAGGCGTTCCTCGCCCGTCAGTTCAAGACGATCGCCCTGATCATCGTGCCGTTGGCTGTCCTTATTTTCTTTACCGCCACCAAGGTCGTCGACCCGCATCAGCGTGTCGTGATGAGTTTCGGTGAAAACGGATTCTGGCGCGTGGTCTGCTTCCTCGTGGGCGCCACCTTCTCGGGCACGGTCGGACTGATTGGTATGTCGACCGCGGTGCGCGGCAACGTGCGCACCGCCGCCGCGGCCGCCTCCGGTGAGAACAAGGCCGCGCGCGCCCTGCGCGTGGCGTTCCGCACCGGTGCGGTGACCGGTCTGCTGTGCGTGGGCCTCGGCCTCGTGGGCACGTCGGGCATCTTCCTCATCTTCCAGAACTCGGCCACCTCCGTGTTGGTGGGCTTCGCCTTCGGCGCGTCGCTGCTGGCCCTGTTCATGCGAGTCGGCGGCGGTATCTTCACCAAGGCCGCCGACGTCGGCGCTGACCTCGTCGGCAAGGTCGAGGCCGGAATCCCCGAGGACGACCCGCGCAACGCGGCCACGATCGCGGACAACGTGGGTGACAACGTGGGTGACTGCGCGGGCATGGCCGCGGACCTCTTCGAGTCCTACGTGATCACCATGATCGCCGCCCTCATCTTGGGCTACGCCGCGTTCCACAGCGCCACCTACGTCATCTTCCCGCTCATGATCCCCGCGGTCGGTGTGCTCGCCTCGATCGTGGGCGTGTACGCCGTGCGCTCGCGGGCGTCAGACAAGAACGCCCTGCAAGCGATCAACCGCGGATTCTGGTTGAGTTCGTTCATCACGGTGATCGCGTCGTTCTTCGTGGCGCACTACTTCGTCCACAACATCAAGGTCTTCTACGCGGTGCTCGCGGGCGTCGGCCTGTCCCTCGTGGCGAGTCTCATCACCGAGTACTTCACCTCGACGGAGCGCAAGCCCGTCCACGAGATCGCCGAGTCCGCGCGCACCGGCCCGGCCACGACGGTGTTGTCGGGTCTGTCGATCGGCCTCGAGTCCACGGTGTGGGCGATCCTCGCCATCGCGGCGGCCCTGGGCGTGGCGATCTGGCTCGGCAACGACGACATCGTGCGGACGCTGTTCTACGTCTCGCTCATCGGCATTGGCCTGTTGTCCACGGCCGGCATGATCGTCTCGGAGGACTCCTTCGGTCCCGTGTCGGACAACTCGGCGGGTGTTGCGGAGATGGCCGGGGAGTTCGAAGGCGAAACCCAGCGGATTCTCGTGAGCCTCGACGCCGTCGGCAACACGACCAAGGCCATCACCAAGGGCGTGGCCATTGGATCGGCCGTGATCGCGTCGGTGGCGCTGTTCGCGTCGTTCATCGAGACCGCGGGCAGTCAGCTCGGCATCAAGGCGGTCTTCAAGAACGGCAAGCTGATCTCGGCCGCGGCGCACGCGTTCCAGGTCATCCAGATCAACGTGGTCGAGCCGAAGATCTTCATCGGCTTGCTGATCGGTGGTTCGGTCGCCTTCTTGTTCTCGTCGCTCGCGATCCGCGCCGTGGGTCGCACCGCGGGCACCGTTGTCCAGGAGGTGCGCCGCCAGTTCCGCGAGCACCCCGGGATCATGGACTACTCGGAGAAGCCCGAGTACGGTCGCGTCATCGCGATCTGCACCACGGCGTCCCAGCGCGAACTCGCCACGCCGGCCCTGCTCGCGATCCTGACCCCGGTGATCGTGGGCTTCGGTCTCGGGTACCTCGCCCTCGGCGGTTTCCTCGCCGCGGCGATCCTGACTGGTCAGCTCATGGCCAACTTCCTCTCGAACTCCGGTGGCGCGTGGGACAACGCGAAGAAGTACATCGAGGACGGACACGAGGGTGGCAAGGGTTCCGACGCGTACCGCGCGGCCGTGATTGGTGACACCGTCGGTGACCCCTTCAAGGACACCGCGGGTCCGGCGCTCAACCCGCTCATCAAGGTCATGAACCTCGTCTCGCTGCTCGTTCTGCCGGCCATCTTGACCCAGGCGCACCACACCGCCGTGCGACTCAGCATCGCGGGCGTCGCGGTGGTGATTCTCGGGGGCGCCATCTTGTTCTCCAAGCGCTCGACCGGTTCGATGGACGAGGCGCCGGTGGCCGTCGCCGCGTAGTTTCGCAGTTCACAGTTGTGCGCAGGGGGTGGGTTTCGTGACCCACCCCCTGCGTAGTTTTCAGGCAGAAACCCCGCCGGGGTGGTTGAAGTGCTAACAACAACGGCGGAACGGTCCGTGTGAGAGGAGGTGGTGATGGCCCGAGCACTCGTCATTGTTGAATCCGTGGCCAAGGCCACCCGCATCCAGGGCATGCTCGGTTCGGACTACATCGTGAAGCCCTCCATTGGTCACATCCGCGACCTCCCCGAGAGCGCCAGCGAAATCCCCGCCTCCGTGAAGTCGGAGAAGTGGGCCCGTCTCGGCATCAACGTCAACGACCATTTCAAGCCGGTCTACGTGGTCTCGAGCGACCGCAAGAAGGTCGTCGCGGAACTCAAGGCGGCCCTCAAGGAGGTGGACGAGCTCTACCTCGCCACTGACGAGGACCGTGAGGGTGAGGCGATCGCCTGGCACCTCCAGGAGGTGCTCAATCCCAAGGTTCCGGTCAAGCGAATGGTGTTCCACGAGATCACCCCCGCGGCGATCGAGAAGGCGGTGAGCGAGACCCGCGACCTCGATCTGCGCCTGGTCGACGCCCAGGAGGGACGCCGATTTCTCGACCGGTTGGTCGGCTACGAGGTCTCCCCGGTCCTGTGGCGCGCGGTGGACAAGGCCCGCTCGGCCGGACGTGTGCAGTCGGTGGCGATCCGGCTCGTCTGCGAGCGCGAGCGCGAACGGATGAAGTTCGTCTCGGCGAACTGGTTCGACGTGGAAGCGACGCTGCGCGCCACCTCGGGAAGCTTTCCGCCACGCTCGACACCGTCGACGACACGGCGCTCGCGTCGGGCAAGAACTTCGACGCCCACGGCACCCTCGACGACACCGCCGCCGTGCGGGTGCTCGGCGGGGCCGAGGCGACGCGGCTGGCCGACGCGCTCGCGGGTCGTGAACTGCGCGTGCAGTCGATCGCGTCCACGCCTCGCACCCAGCGCCCCCAGCCCCCGTTCATGACGTCCTCGCTGCAGATCGAGGCCAGCCGCAAGCTCCGCTTTGACCCCGAGCGCACGATGCGGGCCGCCCAGCGCCTGTACGAGCAGGGGTGGATCACCTACATGCGCACCGACTCGACGACGTTGTCCGACGAGGCGCTGCGCGCCGCCCGGTCGCTGGCGCGCGAGATGTTCGGTGACGACTACGTCTCGGATGCGCCGCGTCGCTACGACCGCAAGGTGAAGAACGCGCAGGAGGCCCACGAGGCGATCCGTCCGGCCGGCGAGAGTTTCCGCACGCTGGACGACGCGTCAGCCCATCTCGGGGGCGACGAGCTCGCGGTCTACGACCTCGTGTGGAAGCGCACGATCGCCTCCCAGATGGTCGACGCTCGCCTCACGCAGGACCGGGTCCGTCTCACGGGAGCGGTGCCCGCGAACGAGGACGGCTCGTCCGTCGCCGTAGGTCTCACCGCGAGCGGGCTGCGGATCGAATTCGCAGGATTTCGTCGGGCGTACGTGGAGGGCACCGATGACCCCGAGGCGGAACTGGCCGACCAGGAGCGCATCCTGCCCGCGTTGAGTGAGGGGGCCACCGTCACGGTCAGCGAGGCGGACGCCAAGGGACACGACACCAAGCCGCCCGACCGGTTCTCGGAGGCCACACTGATCAAGAAGCTCGAGGATCTCGGGATTGGACGCCCCTCGACCTACGCCAGCGTGATGAAGACCATCGATCGCCGCGGATACGTCTGGAAGAAGGGCAAGGCGCTGGTGCCGGCGTTTCGCGCCTTCGCCGTCGTGAACCTCCTGCAGAAGTATTTCGGCGACCTCGTCGACTACCAGTTCACCGCCGACATGGAAGATGAGCTCGACGCCATCGCCAAGGGCGAACAGGACCTCGAGCCGTGGCTGCACCGCTTCTATTTCGGAGACGATACGGCGGCCACCGAGTTCCGACGCCGCGGTCTCAACCGTGCGACGAGCGAACAGCTGGACCTCGACTTCGCCGCGATCAACTCGGTCGAGTTGGGTGTCGCGCCGGACGGCGCGACGGTCATCGTGCGTTCGGGCCGCTACGGGCCCTACCTGCAGCACGGAGATGACCGCGTCTCGATTCCCGAAGCGACCGAGCCGGACTCCCTGAACGTCGAGCACGCCCTCGAACTCCTCGCCGCGCCGAGCAATGACCGAGTCCTCGGTCGTGACGAGACAACGGGACTGGACATTTACTTAAAGGCCGGACGCTACGGCCCCTACGTCCAGCTCGGTGAGTTGACGGACCCGAAGGACAAGCCCCGCACGGCGTCGCTGTTTTCGACCATGTCGCCCGAGACCATGACCCTGGCCGACGCCGAGAGGTTGCTCTCGCTGCCACGTTCGCTCGGTGCGCACCCCGACGACGGCGTCGACGTGCTCGTCCAGAACGGTCGCTACGGTCCGTACGTCACGTGGGGCAAGGAGACGCGCTCCCTCGACAGTGAGGACGCCATCTTCACAATTTCGCTCGACCAGGCACTCGACGTCTTGCGTCAGCCCAAGCAGCGCGGTCGCCGCGCGGCGGCCGGCCCCCTGCGTGAACTCGGCGAGGATCCCACGACCAAGCGCAAGGTCGTCGTACGCACGGGTCGCTTCGGTCCCTACGTCACCGACGGAGAAACGAACGCCACTCTTCGACTCGGTGACACTCCCGAGGCGATCACGCTCGACCGCGCAGGGGAGTTGCTCGCGGAGCGTCGCAACGCCGAGCCGTCGACACGCAGCCGCGGCGTGAAGAAGGCCGCGAAGAAGACAACCAAGAAGGCCGCGAAGAAGGCGACGAAGAAGACCGCGAAGAAGTCGACCACGAGGGCCGCAACGACGGCCTCGTCATCCACGACGTCGACGACGAGACCTCGCAAGACCACGTCGACTCGCACGAGCGCCACGATCGACGGAGCCACGAAACGTGCCGTCACCAAGAAGGCCGCGGCGACGAACGCCGCGCTGGCGGCGCGAGCTGAGCGCTCGGACGTCTCCTAATGACTCGCGGGGTCTTTCTCGCGTTCGAAGGCATCGACGCCAGCGGCAAGTCAACCCAGGCACGACGCGTTGCCACATCCCGCAACGCGCTGTTCACCTTCGAGCCCGGTGACACAGCTCTGGGCGTACAGCTGCGCACGTGGCTCCTCGACGCGACAACCGACATGAACGCACCCACCGAATCACTTCTGATGCTCGCTGATCGGGCCCACCACGTGCACACCGTCATCGAGCCGGCGCTCGCGGCGGGTCGCCACGTCGTCACGGACCGGTTCGTCGCGTCGACGCTGGCGTACCAGGGGTACGGTCGCGGCGTTGATCTCGAGGCGTTGCATCGCGCGAGCAATCTGTCGACCGGTTCTCTCGTCCCCGACCTCACGGTCTTGCTGGATGTGCCCGTCGACGTCGCTGCGCAGCGCCGACCACCCCGATCGTCCGATCGATTCGAGTCGGCCGGGGCAGCATTCCACGACGCAGTGCGCCAGGGTTTTCTGTCACTGGCGCGTGACGGCGGCGACCGCTGGATCGTCGTGGACGCCACGAACGCTCTCGATGACGTGGCGGCCGCCATCGACGAACGGCTCGACGCGCTCGACTGGGGCGATCGTGGGTGATGTCTTCGACGCGGTCCTCGGTCAGGAGCGAGCCATCGCCGCGATGCGCCACTACGCGCGTCAGCCCGTACACGCCTACGTGCTGTCGGGTCCGGCGGGTTCGGGACTTCGAGAGGGCCTCGTCGCTTTCGTGGCCGCGCTGCAGTGCCCCGATCACGGATGTGGGGAGTGCGAAGCGTGCCGACTCGCTCTCGCCGAGAGTGACGCCGACGTCACGTTCGTGCACCGCGCGGGCGTGAACTGGTCGGTGGACGAACTCGCCGAGGCCGAACGCGTCTCACGGCGTCGCCCACTGGGACGGGGTCACCAGATCGTCGTGATTGAGAACATCGAGCTGGCGGCCGCCACGGCGGGCAAGTTACTCAAGATCCTCGAAGAGCCACCGACGCGCACGATCTTCTTGTTGACGGCGGAGTCACTGCCCGAGAGTCTTGTGACCGTCTCGTCGCGCTGTATCGAGATTCCCTTCGCACCTCTCAATCAGGACGTGATTACCGACTACCTCATTCAGCAGGGCTTTGACGCACTCGCCGCCCGCGCCGCGTCGGGAGCATCGGGTGGTGATCTTCGACGTGCGCAGGTCCTGGTGCGTGACGACGCCCTCGCGCAGCGAGTGGCGACGTGGCAGGCCGTTCCCGAGCGATTGAACGGTGTCAACGCTCGCGCCAGTGAGATCGTCGCGGAGTTGGTGTCGGCGGTCGACGCGGCGCTCGCCCCCTTGATGAACTTGCAGGAGGAGGAGTTGGCCCGCCTCAGTGCGAACGCCAAAGAGATGGGACTGAGGTCGTTGCCGGGTCGCAAGGACATCGAGGCGCGATTTCGACGGGAGCAGCGACGATTTCGCCAGGATGATCTCCGTTTCGGTTTCAGTGCGCTCACTCGCGTCTATCGAGGGCGATTGCTGGAGGGCCTCGAGTGCCTCGACGACGGGGATCGACGGGGTCGGGTCATGGCTGACGGGGCGATCACTTCGATCGAACTCATTGATGCGGCCTCACGATCGTTGTCGGGCAACGTCGACGAGACCCTCCTGCTCACGAACCTCCTGCTCGCGCTCTCCCGTTGCTGACGCTTGGAGATGGTGGGCTCCTTCGGGTAGCCTGTCTCCTCACGCCTGGGTAGCTCAGTTGGTAGAGCAACGCACTCGTAATGCGTAGGTCAGGAGTTCGAATCTCCTCTCAGGCTCCACAGATTTGTTGTGTATCGGCTGATGTTGGACATTTGGGGACCTTCGGAAGTGAGCGGGGTTTCGCGCTCGCGAAGTAGAGCACGTGGTACTCGTTGGAGCGAGTGGGCTTCCGACCATCCAGCGACATTTGACTCGTTGGTCGACTGTTACGCCGGGCCAAGGTCATGGCGATGACTGCCGGTTGTAGCCTGCGTAATCGTGACGCAGCGCTTCCTTGTCGCGTACCAAGCAGTCGCGCCACGCCCTTCGTGGAAAGCATGGCAGCTTCGTTCGTTCGGAACCCTCGAGGTGGATGACTCTACGGCGAGGTTCATACCCAAGAAGGGGCATCCGGTTGACATCGACAACGTTTTCAAGGTGACATCAGGATGGCGTAACCAGGAATACGGTGAACCAATCATTCCCGCATTGGATACGTACGTGGAAGTCCTTTACGGAGATCCCACCCGACCGAGCGTGGCATATTTCAACGACGGTCGCTTCGCCGGACTCGGGGTCTACTTCCGGACTTCGCGCTTGCGTGAAGCTTTGAGGACGCTTGTGCCGAGTTCGTCGTAATTGAGGATGAGCGGTCCACCTGGCCGACTGTATGAGACGTCGTGATTGTTCCCGAAAGGAATATCGCGAGCACTACGTTGGCCGAGCTGGCGCACATCGCC
>CAWHLQ010000034.1:0-10614 GCA_963830195.1 uncultured Actinomycetota bacterium
CGGTCCTCGTGGCTTGGGTGATGAGCGACTTCTCGTCCAACCTCTTGATCATCCCGAACGATCGCGTGGCGCGCGCCGTCCACCTCGACCGGTACATTGGTCGCACTCTGCTCGCGGAGAACCTGGCGCTCGCGCTGTGGCTGTTTCCCTTCGGCGCACTGAGCTCTCTCATCAGCTGCTGGCAACTGCATCGAATGGGTGACTATCCGTGCGCGGTCGTCTCCGTTGCCGCCGTGCTCGGTGTGTGGCTCGGTGTCGGCGACGTGGTCTCGGTCCACTTCCCCCGCCAACCACTGGAACTGCACTCGGTGCGCGCGCAGCGCCCACTCTGGCGTGAGGACATTCTGCGCGCTCTGGCCTACTTCGGAACGATGTTCGTGGTGGGACCGCTGGCCTCGGCCCCGGCGTTTCTGGGCTTCTATCGCGCGCTCTCTCAGCACGGGGCCACGAGATGGCTCTGGCTTCTCTCGGCGCTCCTGTGGGGTGCTCTGGTGTGGGTGACGGGATGGCGATGGGCGGTGCCACTGGCCCGTCGCCGGCGCGACGAAATCTCTGCTGTACTGCACACGAAGGGACCGAAGGAGAACAGTGAGCGATCTGCCTGAGATCACCCCGTCGTGGCGGGATCAACCGAACGACGTGCCGTGGCCCACGACGACCTGGCCGCGAGGTGCCGCGTCCCGCGACGTCGACGCGTTGGTGGGCGAGGCATTCACGAACCCCCTCATCAACGACACGACCGCTGTGCTCGTGGTGCGCGGTGGACGCGTCATCGCGGAGCGCTACGGCGGTGAGTTGGTGCACTTTGACCGTCCGAGCGACCCCATCACCGCGTCAACTCCGCTGCTCTCGTGGTCGATGGCCAAGTCAATGTTGCACTATCTCGTGGGCCTGCTCGTCGACGCGGGTGAGCTCGACCCCGCCGCGCGCGCGCCGGTACACGAGTGGGCGGACGACTCTGACCCGAGGAGCGAGATCACGTTGGGCGACCTTCTGGCGATGCGCGACGGTCTCGACTTCGTCGAGGACTACGTGGACGGGGACGTGAGTGACGTGATTGAGATGCTCTTCGGCTCCGGTCAGGACGACGTCGCCGGCTACACCGTGGCGCGACCGCTCGCGCACCCACCCGGCACCGTGTTCAACTATTCGAGCGGCACGACGAACGTCATCTCTCGGATCGTCGCGGACCGGGTCGGTGCCGGCGACGCGTACCGCGACTTCATCCAGCGACGGCTCTTTGACCCACTCGGTATGTCCAGCGCGTCCGCGCGCCTCGACGGCGCGGGGGTGTTCATCGCGTCGAGCTTCGTCTACGCCACCGCGCAGGACTTCGCACGATTCGGGCTGCTCTACCTACGCGGCGGACGCTGGGACGATCGCCAGTTGGTCTCGCGTGAGTGGACCGCCACCGCCCAGCTCCCCCTCAGTGTCGACGAGGAGCCCGAGAGCTTCTACTCGTGGCAGTGGTGGGTGCGAGCCGACGACTACGGCACGTACTGGATGAACGGCTACGAAGGACAGATGATCGTGATCTCGCCCGCGCTCGATTCGATCATCGTGCGCCTCGGCCGCACGCCCGCGACGTCCTACGACGCGTTACGCGACTGGCGCGGGCGTCTGATCGAGGCTCTCGCTCGCTGAGGTCGACCGGGTCACGTAGACGCCCGCCACGCTGAGGGCGACGGTGGCCGCACTCAGTGCGTTGCGCGCGACGAAGATCAACAGCTCGTGGGCGCTGAGGCCGGTGACCGAGAAGCTCTCGTTGCGCGCGAGTTGCCACGGCACGGCGTAGACCACGAGGGCCGCGACCGCCGTGATCGCGAGCGCGATGCGACGCCGGTTCTCGTAGGCGACGAAGACGAGCAGCGGTGCGAACGTGTAGTAGTGGTCCCAAGTCACCGGACCCGCGAGCACACTGGCGCCCATCACCATGACGAACGAGCTCGCCCGGGCGCCCACGCGCCAGAGTCGCTGTGCGGCCCACAAACCGAGTGCCACCGCGGCCAGGGACGCCAGCCACCCGACGAGTGACGCGTAGGGACCACCGTGGAAGGGCCAGCGGAAGAAGATCGTGTACGGACTCGACGACGTCGCACGCCAGTGAAGGTTGTGCAGGAAGTGCGTGAGCTCGCGGCCACTGAGCAGTTGTCGATTGACGAAGGTCGCCGTGAAGTGCGGCCAGATGGCCCAAGCCGCCGCCGACGTGAGCGCGCCCGACGCGAGCGCGGTGAGCGCCGGGCGCCACTCGCGACGAATCAGCCAACTCACGATGAACACGACGGGGTAGATCTTGATCGCCGCCGCCACTCCGGTGAGAACGCCTTTGGCCGGCGCGCGCAGCACGAGGTAATCGAGGACGAGCATCAACATGAGCAGCAGACCCAGCTGACCGAGCGCGAGACCGATGGAGATGACCGGCAGCACCATCACGGACGCGACGGTTCCCCAGAGGGAACCCGCCGCCACGGTCCACGGTCCCTGCGGAGCCACCGTGCGCCACACGATCGCGATCGAGGCCGCGAGCGCGAAGAGGCAGAGCAGCGTCCAGATCAGAACATCCGTGTGAAAGGTGGCCCACGAGAGGGGCCAGAAGATAAACAGCGCCGCGGGAGGGTACGTGAAGTACTGGTGGTGGTCGTGGAGGCTGTAGACGTTCGAACCGTGATGGATCCGCCAAATGTCGCGCGTGCGCGAGAGGAGATCGCCGAAACCGAGCGCGTAGTGGCCGCTGAACAACCAGTTGTGATGGGGAACGTACGCGCGGATGAACAGGGCGAGCACCACGAGCGCCACCACCCCGGTCACCGTGGCCACCACGGCCGCGACCGTGGATCGCGGCAGCGAGCTAGGCCCCTTCAAAGTCAAAACCCAGGTCCGGGGCGCTGAACAACGCCCGAAACGCCAGACCCTCCTGGGCGGCCATGGCGGTCGCGGTGCCTCCGCGATCGACAACGGCGAACAGTCCCACGACCTCACAACCCATCTCGTGCACCACCGCGGCGGCCTCGAGCAGACTCGATCCGCGCGTCACGGTGTCCTCGGTGAGAAAGACGCGGTCACCCGCGAGAAGTGCGCCCGCAATGCGACCCCCCGCACCGTGGTCCTTCTCCTCCTTGCGCACGCTAAACGCCCGCAGCAGTCGACCCCGAGTCGCGGCGACTCCGGCGGTGATGAAGGAGACGCCGTCGGCGCCCATGGTGAGCCCACCGATCGCCGTGGCGTCATCGGGCACCATCTCGAGCACGCAGCTGGCTACGTCAACCATCACCTCGGGCGCACAGATTGTCTGCTTCGAGTCAATGAACCAGTTGGACGTCCGCCCGCTCTTAAGCACGAACTGGCCCCGACGCACCGAATGCTCCAGCAGGTGGGTGCGAACACGTTCGCGCGCGTCACTCATCTCAGTTGGACCTTTCTCGAACCGGCGGTGACGCGGCCGACGATCATGGCGTCGACGCCCGCGGCGCGCGCCACGGTGACCGCCGCCTCGGCCGCGTTCACGTCGACAGCCACCACCATCCCGAGTCCGCAGTTGAACACCCGCACCATCTCGTCGGGCGCGACGCGTCCCCGTCGCTGAATTTCGAAGAAGATCTCCGGCGTCGGAAAGGAGTCCATCTCGATCACCGCATCGAGGTGCGCGGGCAGCGCACGCGGCACGTTGCCCACGAGTCCGCCTCCGGTGATGTGCGCCACCGCGTGGATCGCGCCGGCGATCTCGCGGCGCAACGCCATCACCGCGGGAACGTAGATGACCGACGGGACGAGGAGCTCGTCGGCCAGGGATCGACTCGCGCCCTCGTACGCCGGCTCTTCGAGTTGGCTCTCGCGCTCGATGAGCGCGCGACGCACGAGCGAGTACCCGTTCGAGCGCAGTCCCGGTGAGGCGAACCCCACGAGGACGTCGCCATCGCGCACCCGATCGGGCCCGAGTTCGCTGCCGCGTTCGACCACGCCGACGGCGAACCCCGCCACGTCGAGGTCGTCATTGCGCATGACCCCGCCGTGTTCGGCGGTCTCGCCGCCCAGCAGCGCCGCACCGCACCGTCGACATCCGTCGGCGATTCCCGACACGACCTCGGCGAGACGATCCGGATCCAACTTCCCGACCGCGACGTAGTCGAGGAGGAACAGAGGCTCCGCGCCCACGCAGGCGAGGTCGTCGACGAGCATCGCCACCAGATCGATGCCGACGGTGTCGTAGCGCTCGACCAACCGCGCGATCTCGAGCTTCGTGCCGACACCATCGGCCGACGCCACAAGAACCGGGTCGCGATAGGTCGCGAGATTGAGGTGAAACAGCCCGCCGAAGCCACCGATACCACCGAGAACCTCGGGACGTCGGGTGGACTCGACCGCGTCACCGATGCGACGGACCGCTTCGTCGCCCGCGTCGATGGAGACGCCGGCTCCGGCGTAGGTGAGGCCGCCGACGGGCGATTCCAGAAGTCGACTCACCGCCGAGAACCCCACAGACCCAACGAGACCGGTGTCGACGACGGGTAGACGCCCGTCAAACACGCGTCGCAGCACTCGCCGTCAAGGCGAATCGCGGCGCGCAGGTTCTCCAACGTGATGTACTCGATCGAGTCGCACCCGATGTAGTCGCGAATCTCGTCGACCGAGTAATTCGCCGCGAGCAGCTCGTCGCGCGACGGCGTATCAATCCCGTAAAAGCAGGGCCACGTGAACGGCGGTGACGAGATCCGCAGGTGGATCTCCGCGGCCCCCGCGTCGCGCAGCATGAGTACGAGGGCGCGGGTCGTGGTGCCGCGCACGATGGAGTCGTCCACCACCACCAGACGCTTCCCTTCGATGTTCTCGCGCAGCGGATTGAGCTTTCGTCGCACGGCGTTGGCCCGCGCCGCCTGATCGGGGGCGATGAACGAGCGGCCGATGTACCTGTTCTTCACGAGCCCGTAGCCGAAGGGTATGCCACTCGCCGCGGCGTAGCCCTCCGCGGCGGGCACGCCCGAGTCCGGCACACCCATGACGAGATCGGCGTCGATGCTCGACTGTCCCGCCAACAGTTCGCCCATGCGACGACGCGTCGTGTGGACCTGATGACCCATGAGATACGAGTCGGGACGGGCGAAGTACACGAATTCGAAGATGCACAGCTTCTCGCGGTCACTCGCGGGCTCCATGAGCTGCGTGGAGATCACGCCACTCTCGGTCAACGTCACGAGTTCGCCGGGGCGGATCTCGCGAATGAACGACGCGCCGATCACGTCGAGCGCCGGCGTCTCGGACGCGAGGACCCAACCTTCGGGCGCGTCCTCGGTGCCCAGCCGACCGAGACAGAGTGGTCGAAAGCCAAACGGATCGCGCACACCGTGCACGGCGTCGGCCTCGAGGACCACGAGCGAATACGCACCCTCGAGCGTCGGCAGCACGTGACCGAGTGCGTCGGTCAAACTGACCCCGGCGTCAATCTGGTGGGCGAGGAGTTCGGCGACCAGATCCGAGTCGGACAACATCATGCCCGGCAAGATGCCGGCCTTGTCGGCGAGAATCTCCGTGTTGGTCAGGTTGCCGTTGTGACCGAGCGCGAATCCCGCGCGGCCCGAGGGACGGTAGACCGGCTGGGCCGCCGTCCAATTCGCGAGCCCCGACGTGGCGTAGCGCGTGTGTCCGATGACACACGAGCCGTGCAGTGACAGCAGCGTCCGCTCGTCAAAGACACTAAAGACCAGCCCCTCGTTCTTGACGACCGTGATGGACTCGCCGTCGAAGGTCGCCATGCCCGCGGACTCCTGTCCGCGATGCTGCAGGGCGAAGAGGGCGTCAAAGCACCAGTGCGAGACGGGGCCGTTGGTGGCCACGATTCCGACAACACCACAGGACTCTTTCACGTGCCCCCCACGATAGGGATCGTTGAGCGTCGTCGCACCGGTGCAGTCTCCCACATCACCCCCGGGGAGTCAGAGCCGCTCACTACGCTGCGAGGGTGATTGATCTGCACACCCACTCGCGGTTCTCGGACGGGTCCGACAGTCCGACTCTGCTGGCCGAACGGGCGGCGGCCCTCGGACTGTCCGCCATTGCACTGACTGATCACGACACCACCGCCAGCCACGTCGAGATGGAGGAGGCGTGTGCGCGCCTCGGGCTCGAGCTGGTTCCCGGCGTCGAGGTCTCCCTGAAGGACGTCGCCCACCCCCATCTCGCCCCGGGTGTCGCGGGGGTCAACGTCCATGTTCTGGCCTATTTCGTGCCGCTCGATCCGCAGAGCCCGATGCAGCGAGAGCTCTCCGACCTGCGAGTTGACCGCGCGCGGCGCAATCGCGAGCTCGTCGAGCGCCTCAACTCGCTCGGCTTCACCCGCCTGACCCTGGAGTACGTGGTGGCTCTGGCGGGCAATCTCGACTCGCTGGGTCGACCCCACTTCGCGCGCGCGATGGTCGAGTTGCACCCCGAGATCGTCGGAGACGCCAGTGAGGACCGCACGAGTGAGATCTTCAGCCAGTGGTTGGGTCAAGGGGGCCTCGCCTACCTGCCGAAGACGGAAAAGACGATTGAGGAGTTCGTGGTCGCCGGGCTGGACGACGGCGTTGTCTTTTCGATCGCGCACCCGCTGGTCAACTACGCCAAGAGCGCCTCGCTCGACGACATTGCGCGGATAATGCCCCCGATCATCGCCTCGTTGCGCGATCGAGGGATCCAGGGTGTCGAGGCCCACTACGGCGGCACCGACGCGGCCACCCGCGACCTCATGGTGAAGCTCACTCGCGACGCGGGCATGATCCCCACGGGGGGTTCCGACTATCACGGCAGCTACAAGCCCGACGTGGCCCTCGGCACGGGGCGATACGGCGACCTGCGGGTTCCCGACGACGTGCTCGCCGAGTTGAAGCGCGCGCGAGGTTAGACCACCTCGGCGAAGGACAGCTCCAACGCCAGCGAGCGTCGCGACGCGATCGCCGCGGCGGAGGCGTCCACGTCGTCGCCAATGGTGAGGTCGAGTCCCCGCACGGTTCCGAGCACGAGGGCGCTCACCCCCGCCGCCTCGGCGCGAGCCACGAGGGCTGCGCCATCACGCGCCGCGAGGACGAATCGACCGGGCGTCTCGTAGAACAGTTCGTCGGCGCCAAACTCCGGCTCCACCGTCAGCCCCCAGCCCGCCACGCTCGTCATCTCGGCCAGCGCCGTCACGAGGCCGCCGGCACCCACGTCATGAGCGGCCGACAGGTCCGACGACTCCCCGGCGCAGTGGCGTGCCACTTCGCTCGCGACGAAGGTGGCGGCCGCACGAAACGGCTCGGCCCGAAAGGGGGCAATGGTGCCACCGCGGTAGTCCTTCATCGTCGCCCACCGAGAGCCACCCAGGGGGTGTGGTCGATCCCCGCTTTGGTCCCGGTCGCCGATCAACACGACCGTGTCGCCCTCGTTCCAGGTCCAGTCCGGTGGTGGCGTGACCAATCGATCAAGCAGACCGAGCACGCCAATGACGGGCGTGGGATCGATGTCGCGGCCGGCGCTCTCGTTGTAGAGACTGACGTTGCCACCAATCACCGGCAGTTCGAGGCCGTGGCACGCGTCGGCGATGCCATCAATGGCCTCCGAGAGTTGCCACATGACGGTGGGGTGCTCCGGATTGCCGAAGTTCAGGCAGTTGACCACCGCCACCGGTCGCGCCCCGACACAGGCGAGATTCGCGACGGCTTCGGCCACGGTCCAGGCGGTTCCGGCGCGCGGGTCGAGGGCGCACCACCGGGGGTTGGAGTCCGTCGTCAGCGCGACCCCGCGCTCCGACGCGGGCAGACCCGGCCCCGCCAAGCGCAACAGCGCCGCGTCGCGGCCCGGCCCCACCACGGTGTTGAGGAACAGCTGGGTGTCGTACTGGCGATACACCCACACGGGGTCAACGAGGAGGTCGAACAGATCGTCCGACACGTCCGAGCCCTCGTCGCGCGCACTGGGCTCGTCGGCGTGGATCGCGTCAAGCTCATCGGGACGCTCGCGTGGTCGGTCGTACAGCGGAGCGTCGTGCGCCAGCGAGCTGGCGGGCACTTCGGCCAGGACCGGTCCGTCGAAACCGTCGCGCACCCGCAACAGTGCCACCGGCGTGCCGTCGGCACCGATCTCGGGTTCGACGACCCGCCCGACGATCGAGCACCGCACCTCCCACTTCGCGCACAGATCCTGGACCGCGCTCCAGTTCTCCGGCGTGATGATCGCGAGCATGCGCTCCTGGCTCTCGGAGGTCATGATCTCGAAGGGCGCCATCGCGGGTTCGCGCAGGTGCACGGCCGAGACGTCCACATCCATGCCGACGCCACCGCGCGCGGCGGTCTCACTCGTCGCGCACACGAGCCCGGCACCGCCGAGATCCTGAATGCCGACCACCAGTCCCTCGTCCAGCAGTGCCAGACACGCTTCGATCAACCGCTTCTCCTCGTACGGGTCACCCACCTGGACGCTCGGTCGCTTGTCGTCGTCACCGGCACTCGCGTCGTCGCTCGCGAAACCCGCCGAGGCCAACACCGACACGCCCCCGATGCCATCTCGACCCGTCGACGCCCCGAGCAGGACCGCCAGGTTGCCGACGCCGGACGCGACGCCGAGGACGAGACGCTCGATGGGCAGCGCACCCATGCACAACACGTTGACGAGGGGGTTACCCGCGTAGGTCTCGTCGAAGGTGAGTTCGCCACCGACGGTCGGGACACCCACGGAGTTGCCGTAGCCGGAGATCCCTGACACCACTCCCTCCACCAGCCAGAGCTGTCGCGCGTCGGTGACCCGGCCGAAGAACAAGGGGTCCATGACCGCGAGCGGGCGCGCGCCCATGGTGAAGATGTCGCGCAGGATCCCGCCGACCCCCGTGGCGGCGCCTTGATAGGGCTCAATCGCCGACGGGTGATTGTGGCTCTCGATACGGATCGCCACCGCGATCCCGTCGCCGGCGTCCATGACGCCCGCGTTCTCACCGGGTCCGACCAACACGCCCGGTCCCTCCGTCGGCAGGCGACGCAGGTGGATGCGCGACGACTTGTACGAACAGTGCTCACTCCACATGACGCCGTACAGCGCCAGCTCCAGGGGGTTGGGTTCGCGAGAGAGAACCGTGCGGATCTGGTCGTGTTCCGCGTCGGTCAGTCCGAGCGCTCGATGCAGGGGCAGGGGGGCGTCGCTCACGTGACCAAACTACCCGTCAACGAACTCTCATTGAGTCGGCGCAGGGTCCAATGATCGACGGTTCGTCCAAATCCATCGAGACAACGCGAGCGTCGCAACGAGGGTGACGAGATTGATCCCCAACTCGATGACGCCGTTGGCGCCCTTGGTCCAAATTCCGTGTTCGAGGTCGAACAGAACGTCGATTCCAAACAGGTACAGACCCCCGCCCGCAGCCAATAGCCCAAAGAGGACGGCCGTGGGCCGACCGCGCCAGAGCGACCACGACGTGAGAATGATCAGGACCGTGACGATGCCGTCCGCCAGAGGGAACGCGTTCTCGAAGTCGTAATAACTTCTCGTCGTCTCACTCGCGACCCACGACCGATGGGTGAACCACAGCGTCCAATAGGTCGCCATGATGACAACCAGAACAATCAGACAGAGACGCACCAGTCGAGATCGATCGCGCACGGCTTGTAACGTAGACGTTTTCCTCCCGTCGTTGGTCACCCGTCACCTTGACACCCGTCAAGGTTGTCAATCAGGCCACGGACAAAAATCTCGCGGACGCGCTTCAACTATTCTAAGAACGACATAAACTGAAGAAATCGCATCTCTATTATTGAGAGAACCGAAGCAATTTCACACACGATCAATTGAAAATGGAGTACATCATGGCTACCACGACCAAGAAAGTTGCCGCGACCAAGGCCGCCAAGTCGACCAAGCGGACAATGAGCGCCGATCACAAGGCAAAGTTGGCCCAGGGCCGCAACGAGTCTCGAATTGTGGGCAAGTATCTCGACGCCATCAATGCCGGAAAAGGCAAGCGCGGGCGCAAGCGCACGCCGGAGTCAATCAGCATGCAGATTACGAAGATCGATCGTGAAATTGAGGCGGCACCGGCGATTCGTCGACTTGAATTGACCCAGCGTCGCGCCGATCTTGCCGCCGAACGCGACCGCCTTCTGGCCCGCGTGGACTTCACCGGCGTGGAGAAGGACTTCGTCAAGGTCGCCAAGTCCTACGCCAAGCGCACCGGCATCACCTACAGCTCGTTTCGCAGTGTTGGCGTTCCCGCCGAGGTGCTGAAGAAGGCCGGAATCAGCCGAGCGCGCGCTTAGCGCAGCGCCAAGGCGGCGCTCACGAAGCCTTCGAGCAGCCGTCGGCCGTCGACGTAACCCGTGAGGGGTGACACCGCGCGTTCCGGGTGGGGCATCAGACCGACCACATTGCCGGCCTCGTTGCACACGCCCGCGATGCCGTGCAGGGAGCCGTTCGGATTGTCGAGGTAGCGCAGCACGATCAGGTCATTGCTCTCGAGGTACTCGTAGGTCTCCTGATCACACGTGTACGAGCCGGAGAAGTGGTTAATCGGGATCGTCAGCTTCTCTCCGACCGTCAGGTCGCGGGTCAGGACGGAGCGAGTCGACAGAACGAAGACCGTGGTGGGCTGGCAGAGGAATGTGAGGCCGGCGTTCTTCTGCA
>CAWHLQ010000035.1:0-87614 GCA_963830195.1 uncultured Actinomycetota bacterium
CATCGAAGTCGAGCAGGCTCTGCTCGGCGCGATCCTTGTCGACAACCAGGCGCTGGAGCGGGTCTCTGCAGTTCTGAAAGGCGAGCATTTTTACGATCCGCTGCATCAGCGCCTGTACGAAGCGATGTCCGGCACGATGAGCGTGGCGGCATGGTGATCACGCCGTTGACGTTGCACTCGGCGATGAAGGCCGATCCGGGTTTGGAGGAAGTGGGCGGCCACGCCTATCTCGCGGGCCTCGCACAGGCCGCTCCTGCCTATGCCAATGTCCGCGACTATGCGCGCATCCTGCACGATCTCTTCGTGCGGCGTTCGCTGATCCACCTGGGCGAAGACATCGTCAACACCGCCTATGAAGCCCCGATCGATGCGCCACCGCAGGCGCAAATCGAAGAAGCCGAAAAGGCGCTCTATCGCATCGCGGAAACGTCGCGTTACGGCGAAGGCCCCATCGAGTTTTCCGAAAGCCTGCGCCGCACGGTCGAGAGTGCGGAGAAAGCGCAGGCGCGCGGCGGCAAGATTTCCGGTGTCGCGTCCGGCTTTGCCGAAATCGATTCGCTTCTCGGCGGCCTGCAACCTTCCGATCTTCTCATCCTCGCCGGCCGGCCGGGCATGGGCAAAACATCGCTCGCCACCAACATGGCGTTCCATGCCGCGCGGACTATCCGCAGGACATTGCCGACGGGATCGAGATGCCTCGCGGCTGTCCCGTCCTCATGTTTCTCGCTGGAAATGGCGGCCCAGCAACTCTCGGCGCGTATTCTGTCCGAACAGACCGAAATCGAAATGTGGAAGATCCGCAACGGCAAGTTCTCCGAAAGCGAATGGGAGAACTTCGTCCTCAAGATGCAGGATCTGAGCACGCTGCCGCTCTACATCGACGACACGGGCGGCATTTCCATCGCGCAGATCGCGGCGCGCGCGCGCCGACTCAAGCGCGAGAAAAAGATCGGCATGGTGATCATCGATCACATCCAGCTCGTCGCACCCTCGCGCAAGGTCGAGAACCGCGTCCAGGAAATCACGGAGATTTCCAAGGAGCTGAAGGTGCTCGCCAAGGAACTGGACGTGCCGGTGATTGCGCTTTCGCAATTGTCGCGCGGCGTCGACAGCCGCGACGACAAGCGTCCCGTGCTGTCCGACTTGCGTGAATCGGGCTCGATCGAGCAGGACGCCGACGTCGTGATGTTCGTTTATCGCGAGGCCTATTATCTCAAGACGCGCAAGCCCGCAGAGGACGATCCCGAATTCACCAAATGGAGCGAGAAAATGGACAAGGTCGGCATCTGGCCGATGTGCTCGTCGAAAAGCACCGCCACGGCGCCACGGCACGTATCGAACTGTTCTTCGACGACCGCTTCACGCGTTTCAAGGATCTGGCGGACGAGCTGACATCATATCGCATATGCCAGCGTAACCCTCACGCGCAACGTCTTTGACACAGAGGCAGCGGCCTGCCATTGTCGACCGGCATGAGCCAATCCGATTTCGATGTCGCGTGCCTGACTGTGCGGCTGGGCGCGATCGCCGAGAATTTCGGCATTCGCCTGCCGTCTGGCCGGCGGCGCGGCCGTGGCCGGCGTGGTCAAAGCGGACGGCTATGGCCTCGGCGCAGCCGAGGTCGACCCGCGCCCTGGGCGCGACCGGTTGCGACACCGTTTTCGTCGCCCGGCTGGAGGAGGGCATCACGGTGCGACCGTTTGCACCGAATGCCCGCATCTTCGTGCTCGATGGCGCCTATCCCGCGGCAGTTCCCGCGTTGCTCGCGCATCGTCTGACGCCGGTCCTCAATTCGCTGGCCGAAATTGCAACCTGGTCCGCCGCGGCGCGCGCACAAGGCATGGAGCTCGACGCGGCCCTCCATTTCGACACCGGCATGAACCGTCTGGGACTCGCCGTCTATGAGATTGAAATCTTGCCGCCGAAGCGGACACGCGGCTTCGCGGCATCAAGCTCGTTCTGGTCATGAGCCATCTCGCCTGTTCCGACGATCCGGCCTCACCCATGAACCCCATGCAGCTCGCCCGCTTTCGCGGCGCTCTTGCCATGTTGCCGCCGGCGCCTGCGAGCTTCTCTTCCACCGGTGGCGCCTTTTGGGTAAGGATTACGCGTTCGACCTGGTGCGCCTGGGTATCGCTCTCTATGGTGGAAATCCCAGCGCGATAGGCAAAAATCCCTTTACCACGGCAGCCGTCCTCACCGGCCGCATCCTGCAGCTTCGTCGCGTTGACAAGGGGGAGAGCGTTGGCTACGGAGCGAGCTTCCGGTCGGGCGACACGCACGCTCGCGACCGTGGCCTTGGGATACGCAGACGGTCTGATGCGCGTGATCGGCAATCGAAGGGTAGGCGCCATCGGCAGGCATGCGCGCGCCGATTGCGGGCGCGGTGTCGATGGATCTGATCACGCTTGATGTCACCGACATTCCGGAATCTGCGCTGCACGTGGGCGCGGAGGTCGAATTCCTCGGCGACACGATCAGCCTGGACGAATTGGCCCGCGCTTCGAACACAGCACCTTATGAAATTTTGACGTCGCTCGACGGTCGCGTGCCGCGTCGCTATGTCGAGGCCGCGAGATGAATATTCTTGGCGCCGATCGGCCGGGTGTTCCTTGCTTTTCTCGCGCAGACCGGCGCGCTGACGCGGTTCATGTTTTCGCGCTGTCACCAATTGCGTGCGCCCGCCGATCTACTGGGGCTTGATCGGCCAGCAGATGATCCGCATCGGCTATTTCTCGCTGCCGGTCGTGGGCCTGACGGCGTTCTTCACCGGCGGCGCGCTGGCACTGCAGATTTATGGGGCGGCAACCGGTTCGGCGCGAAGTCCTTCGTGCCGAACATCGTCGTGCTCGGCATCACGCGCGAACTTGGGCCCGGTCATCGCCGGCCTGATGGTCGCAGGTCGCGTGGCCGCCGCCATCGCCGCGGAAATCGGCACGATGCGCGTCACCGAACAGATCGACGCGCTGACCACGCTGTCGACCAATCCGATCAAATATCTCGTCGTGCCGCGTCTGATTGCTGCCGTCGTGACGTTGCCGATCCTCGTGCTTGTCGGCGACTCGATCGGCGTGTTCGGCGGCTATGTCGTCGCAACCGAGAGCCTGGGCTTCAACGGCCCGATCTATCATCAAGAACACAGTCGATTTCGTCACCCATCCCGACGTGACGTCCGGCGTGATCAAGATGGCGGTGTTCGGTTTCATCATCGCGCTGATGGGCTGCTACAACGGCTTTCATTCCAAAGGCGGCGCGCAAGGCGTCGGTGCGGCGACGACCAATGCGGTCGTGTCGTCGTCCATCCTGATCCTGGCGGCCAACTATTTCCTCACCTCGCATCCTGTTCGGGAACTGAGATGGCAGCGCAGGGCACACCCAAGATCGAGCTTCGCGGCGTCAAGAAGCGCTTCGGCAGCAAGATCGTGCTCGACGGCATCGATCTCAAGATCGGCCCGGCGAATCCCTGGTGGTGATCGGCGGTTCGGGTACGGGAAAATCCGTGATGATCAAATGCGTGCTGGGCATTTCGCGCGCCGACGAAGGCAAAATATTCGTCGACGGCGAGGAGGTCACGCGTATCCGCGGTCGCGCGCGCGAAGCGATGCTGGAGAAGTTCGGCATGCTGTTCCAGGGTGCGGCGCTGTTCGACAGCCTGCCGGTCTGGGAAAACGTCGCATTCGGTCTGATCCAGGGCCACGGCATGGACCGGCGCAAGGCACGCGAAGTGGCGATCGAGAAACTCGCGAGCGTGGGCCTCGGCGCCGAAGTCGCGATGCTGTCGCCGGCGGAATTGTCCGGCGGCATGCAGAAACGCGTGGGATTGGCGCGCGCCATCGCAGCCGATCCGCAAATCATTTTCTTTGACGAGCCCACGACAGGTCTCGATCCGATCATGGCCGACGTGATCAACGATCTGATCGTCTCGACGGTGAAGAATCTCGGCGTCACCACGCTTTCGATCACGCATGACATGGCGAGCGCGCGAAAAATCTCCAACCGCATCGCCATGCTCTACAAAGGCAGGATCATCTGGGATGGCCCGACGGCCGACATCGACAATAGCGGCAATCCCTATGTCGACCAGTTCATCAATGGTCGAGCAGTGGGGCCCATCAAGATGGAAGTGCGCGGCTAGTGGCGCGCGCGCAAGCGAGCTTCGTTTGCCAAAGCTGCGGCGCGGATCACGCCAAATGGTCGGGCAAATGCGACGCGTGCGGCGGCTGGAACACCATCGTCGAGGAAATCGCCGCCGCTGCGGTCCCGGCGGGAACAGGTGCCGTCAAGCGCGTGCGCGGCCGGCCTTTCGCGCTGGAAGATCTCGAGACCGAAGATGAAGCGCCGCCGCGACGGCCCACCGGCATCCGGAATTCGATCGGGTGTGCGGCGGCGGGCTCGTTCCGGGTTCCGCGCTCCTGGTCGGCGGCGATCCCGGTGTCGGCAAATCGACTTTAATTCTGCAGGCGCTGGCCGCGTTCGCGAAATTGGGCGGCAAAGCCGTCTATATTTCCGGCGAAGAAGCGATGGCGCAGGTGCGCATGCGTGCCGCGCGCATGGGATTGGGCGATGCGCCGGTTTCGCTGGCTTCCGCAACAGCGTGGAAGATGTGCTCGCGACGCTCGAATCGGTCCGCCGCCGGGTGTCGTGGCCATCGATTCCATCCAGACGATCTGGACTTCCGCGCTTGAGGCGGCCCCCGGCACGATCGCGCAAGTGCGGACCGCCTCGTACGATCTCGTGCGCTACGCGAAAGCCTCCGGCGCGGCTCTTATCCTCGTCGGCCATGTGACGAAGGACGGACAGATCGCAGGACCCAAGGCCGTCGAGCATCTGGTCGATGCGGTTCTCTATTTCGAAGGCGAACGCGGGCACCATTTCCGTGTGCTGCGTGCGGTGAAAAACCGCTTCGGTCCCACGGACGAAATCGGCGTGTTCGAAATGACGGGGCAGGGACTGATGGAAGTCGCCAATCCGTCGGCTCTTTTTCTTGGCGACCGGCATAGCGCCTCGCCGGGCGCGGCCGTGTTCGCCGGTCTCGAAGGCACGCGGCCCCGTGTCTGGTGGAAGTGCAGGCGCTTGTCGCGGCCCCGGCTATGGCACACCGCGACGTGCAGTCGTGGGCTGGGACAGCGGCAGGCTTGCGATGATTCTCGCCGTGCTCGATGCGCGCGCGGGTCTTGGCGTGAGCGGACATGATGTCTATTTGAACGTGGCCGGCGGGTTGAAAGTCGGCGAGCCGGCAGCGGATCTGGCGGCCGCTGCGGCGTTGGTCTCCTCATTCGCGGGTCGCGCTTTGCCGAAGGATTGTGTCTTTTTCGGCGAGATCAGCCTGTCGGGCGATGTGCGGCCGGCGCCGCAGGCGGAACTTCGCCTTAAAGAGGCTGCAAAGTTGGGCTTTACGACCGCGCTGATCCCCACGGGCACAAAGGCGGAAGGCGCAGGCCTGACGCTTCGGACCGTCAAGGATGTCGGCGAGCTGGCGGAGTTTGCCGCGGCAAGTAAGCGCAGCCCGAATCGAATTGCGTGATAGAGTGCCTCTATGGGTCATCTGAGTTTCTCTTTCGTCGATGTGCTGGTGGTCCTCGTGATCCTGGCCTCGGTGATCTACGCGACCTATCGCGGATTCGTGCAGGAAACGCTGACGATTTTCGCGTGGGCGGCCGCGGCCTTCGCCACGCTCTATTTCGGTCCGTCGCTCGCTCCGTTCCTGCGCCAGCGCGTTTCGCCGGAATGGCTCGCGACTCTGCTGGGCTACGGCGTTATTTTCCTCGTGGTCCTCATCCCTCTGTCGTTTGTCAGCCATCGGTTTTCGCAAGGCGTGAAACGGTCGCCGGTCGGCGCGATCGATCGCGCACTGGGTTTTGCTTTCGGCTTCATCCGGGGGCTCGCGATAGTTGGAATCGCCTATCTCTTATTCTGTATGGTTGTACCAATTCGCACGCAGCCCGAATGGATGACCAATGCGCGGTTTCTGCCGCTCATCCAGGGCTCGAGCGACGTGTTGCTGTCGCTGGTTCCGGATCAGCACATCCAGACGTCGAAGCGATCAGGCGCCGCTCCGCACCGCCGGGAACGCCGATTCCCAAGCCCGCGCCGCGACAAGCGCAACACGGCCCCCACCACGGACAAAAGGCCTATGGCGCCGATGATCGGCGCGCGCTAGACAAACTCATTCAGTCGACCGGCAACGGAGATTCAGGCAAGCCATGACAGCAGGCCAGAGCGTGCTTTCCGAAACACCCTTCGACGACAAATTCCACGAGGAATGCGGCGTTTTCGGCGTCTTCGGCAATCCGGACGCGGGAAAACTCGTGGCGCTCGGGCTGCACGCGCTCCAGCATCGCGGGCAGGAAGCCGCCGAAATCGTCAGCTATGACGGCACGCAATTCAATGCGGAACTGCACCCGGGTCTCGTCGGCGACGTATTCGGCGAGAAAAATCCGCACGTGCAAGATCTGCGCGGCACCCAGGCGCTCGGCCATGTGCGCTATTCGACGACCGGTGGCTCGCTCACCCGGAATATCCAGCCCATGTATGCCGACGTGGCGGGCGGCGCGATTGCCATTGCGCACAACGGCAATCTGACCAACGCCAGCACGTTGCACGGCAAACTTGTGCGCGACGGCGCGAACTTCGAGTCCACGTCGGACACGGAAACGATCATCCATCTGGTCGCCCGCAGCCGCTACAATCCGATCGCCGAACGACTGATCGATGCACTCAAGCGTGTGGAAGGCGCCTATTCGTTGGTCGCGATGACCGGCAAGAAGCTGATCGGTGTGCGCGATCCCTGGGGTGTACGACCGCTCGTTCTGGGCAAGCTTGGCAGCGCCTTCATCCTGTCGTCGGAAACCTGCGCGCTCGACATCATCGGTGCGGAATTCGTGCGCGACATCGAACCTGGCGAATTGGTTGTGATCACCAAAGACGGGCTGAAGTCCTATCGGCCGTTCGCGCCGCAGCCGCGCCCGATTTGCGTGTTTGAATATGTTATTTCGCCAGGCCGATTCCACCGTCGAAGGTCGCAATGTCTACGATGCGCGCAAACGCATCGGCGAGGAACTGGCGCAGGAAACGCCGGCGCCCGCCTTTGTGCACGATCGTGACGCGTACGTCGACCTGGTTGCCGGCGAGATGCTCGATGCGTGTGCGCCACTGGCCAAGTGGGCCGACGTCTTCTGTGATCGTGGCGCATTCACCGTCGGTGAGGCGCGTCACATCTTGCAACGCGCTCGAGAGAGGGGGCTCGGTCTTCGCCTTCACGGGAATCAGCTCGACGACAGCGGCGGCGTGGAACTCGCCGTCGAGTTGGGCGCCGCCAGCGTGGATCACTGTTCACACGTCAATGACAGTGACCTCGCACTGCTGGCGTCATCGACCACGGTGGCCACGTTGCTGCCGGGAGCGGAGTTCTGCACGAGAAGCCCCTATCCGTCCGCTCGTCGGTTGCTGGACGCGGGCGCGACCGTCGCCCTGGCCACTGACTGCAACCCCGGAACGTCCTACGTCACGTCCATGCCGTTCGTCATGTCCCTCGCCGTGCGAGAGATGGGCATGACACCGCGGGAAGCTCTGTGGTCGGCGACCGCGGGTGGTGCACGTGCGCTTCGGCGCACCGACGTGGGCCACCTGGGGTGTGGTGCCCGAGCGCACGCCGTCGTCCTCGACCTCACGAGCAGTGACGAGTTGGCCTATCGCCCCGGGTCCGACCACGTCGCCCGCGTCATTTCCACATGAGGGCGCCGCAGGTGACGGTACGGCGTCGACACACGGCGACCGTGACGGCGGCGGGAGCGCGCGCGTGAGGGTACTGAGTGAATCCGAGCTCGCGGCTGTTCTTCGTCAGACGTGCCGTGACGACTGTCGCGTCGTCGTTGCCGGAAACTTCGCCACACCGTGGCGCCTTCTGTCACTCCTTGATCGCACCCTGGAGACGTTCCGCACATTCTCGCTCAACGCACACGCGGGCTGGCCGTGCCGGGAGGGCGTCCGGAACGAGACGCCGTTCCTCGGTCCGGGACTCCGGCACGATCCCCGGGTCCACTACGTGCCCGCACGTCTCTCGTTGGTGCCCGCACTCTTCCAGAGCCGCTTTCCACCCGATGTTGTTCTCCTTCACACGTCGCCGCCGTATCACGGTCGCGTCTCTCTGGGTATCGAGGTCAACATCCTTCCCGCGGCGATCGAGATGGTTCGCCAACGCGGCGGACTGGTCCTCGCGCAGATCAACCCGCAGATGCCCTACACGTTCGGTGACAGCGAGCTCGACGAGTCACTGGTGGACTACGCGGTCGAAGCGGACGACGCCCTGGACGAGCCCGAGCCTCACGTCCTTGATCCCGTGTCGGCAGAGATTGGCGAGCGTGTGTCGCACTACGTTCGAGACGGTGCCACCCTTCAATTGGGAATTGGCGCGATTCCCAATGCCGCCGTGTCACACATCTGTCCGCGGCGCGGACTCGGCGTCTGGAGCGAGATGATCAGCGACGGCATCGTGGCCCTCGAACGTCACGGCTCCCTCCGAGCGAGCGAGCCGATCTCGACGTCATTCCTCTTCGGCAGTTCGGATCTGTACACGTGGTGCCATCGCAACGAGCGATTGGTGATGCGACGCACCGAGATCGTCAATAGTCCCAGCAACATCGCGGCCCAACCCGCCATGTTCTCTCTCAATGCCGCGGTCCAGGTCGATCTCAGTGCCCAAGCCAACGCGACGCACGTGCGAGGGGCGATCTATTCGGGCTTCGGGGGTCAACCGGACTTCGTTGTAGGTGCACTCCACTCTCACGGAGGCCACGCCATCATTGCCGTGCGCTCGTGGCACGAGTCGAGCGACAGCTCCTGCGTGTTGCCCCTGTTGACGTCACCAGTGTGCACCTTTCAACATTCACTGATCGCGAGCGAGCACGGTGTCGCCGAGATTTTCGGACGTAGCGACAAGGAGCAGCGAGACGACATCATTGATCACGTGGCCGACCCCCGCGCGCGCGAACACCTGAGTACGGTGACGGCACATGCGTTGTGATCGATCGGCAAGGGTGACGAGTCGGCACCGTGAGAGGTGCGCTCGACGCGACGGGCCAGAGAGTGCGAGAGGTACGACGTGAGAGGTTGGTCGGTGCGCGCGCTCGCCGTGGTGTGCGGTGTTGTGCTCGGACTGCTGGGTGCGGCAAACCCCGCACCGGCCGAGCCGTCCTTCGCAACAGCAGTCGTGCTGCCCGCCGACGCGGGTCCGATTGTTGCTTCCAGCAGCCCGTACGGGGCCCTCAGCTGCGTCGCGCCAGGCGAGTGCACGGCGGTCGGCCCGAAGGACCAGGGCGTCGCGGGACCACGGCGTCCGCGACCTCCGAGCAGGCGGGTGTGTGGGGAGCTGTCACCCCAATTGACGAACCGGCCGACGGCGACGACACCTCGGGGGCTCGATCGAGCAGTTTGAACTCGGTGTCGTGTTGGCAATCAACGGATTGCGCCGTGGTGGGTGACTACGCGGTGGCCGAGAGCTTTCTCGGGTCGACGACCGCGACCGCGGAACCCATGGCGGCCGTGGAGTCAAACGGGACCTGGGCCGTTGCGACGTCCGTCGCACGCCCGAGCGCGGACTACGTCACGGGAGATCTCACGGGTGTGAGTTGCGATACGTCGGGCAATTGCAGCGCGGTCGGTTGGTTCGTGCTGGTTACGACGTCCACGCAGGTTGTGCACGACGAAGGGTTCATCATCACCTTGACGAGCGGTTCGGGATCGTGGAGTGCTCCGAGAATTCTTCCCTCGCCACCGGGCTCGCCCACGTTGATTGCACCGACCTCGATCTCGTGTGCGTCACCGGCCGGCTGTTCTGTCGTGGAGACCGTGGGATTCGGTCCACGATCGCAGCGGACATACGACGCAGACGTGCTCACTGAGAACGGCACCGGGTGGAGCGTCGAGGGTGTCCTCGGAGACGTCGGTACACGACCGTTTACGGCAACCTCCCTGTCGTGCCCCGCAGTTCACCGCTGTGTCGCGGTGGGAGAGACGGCTCCGACGTCCGCGGATCTTGAAACCTCCACGGACGTCGAGCCCGCGGTTGCCGTGGAGAACGCGTCCGGCTGGGGAGAGACGCACGATCTTTCGCTGCCGGTTTTGTCACCGCTCAGTGACGCCGGTCTTCTGGAGTCGGTGTCCTGTGTGGCCACTTCGGAGTGCGTGGCCGTGGGATACGCCCTTCGGGAGAGTGCGCCCGTCTCGATTCCACTGTCGACGGCACTGTCCAGTGCGGGCTGGAGCTCGATCTCCTACGACGATGCAGACATCGTTCTCGGGACGTCGCCCTCGAATCTCGCGGGGTTCACCGCCGTGGCCTGTTCGAGTGTGTCGACCTGTGACGCCGTTGGGGTCGCCGCCGCTCACACTCGCGGCGACGCGAGCGGTCTCGTGGCGTTCTCGTCCGACGTGACGCCAGAGGCGTCCGTGTCGCGACCCGGATCACCGACCTTGACATCCGTCGGACAGAAAGGATCAGTGACGACGGTCCACTTCGTCCCGCCAACGAGCGATGGTGGCTCGGCGATCGAGTCGTTCAAGGTCACCGCGAGAAGTCCCGGTCGAACACCGACGACGTGCGTCAGCGCGGGTCTGGCGTGTTCGTTCTCAAAGCTCAGTGCCCACCACGCCTACCGGATCACGGTGGTCGCGCGAAACGTGGCCGGCTCGTCGCCGCCCTCGAATGCGCGGACCTACACGATTCCGTAGTCGGACCTTGTCACGCGTGACGCGTTGCGACGTCACCCCTTTGAGCCCAGGGGCGTCGTCAGCTCGCCATCAGATTGGTGATGACGGTATTCCAGACACCAGAGAGATACTCCGCGTAGGTCGCCGCAACGTGGCCCTGATCGGAGAACACGATCATGGCGCCGACGACGGGCGAGCAACGTTTCGTGCACAGCCACGGCTGCGTGTTGACGTAGGCGGCATTGGTCGCGGCGGCGGCCATCTTTTCCGCATTGAAGTGCTGCGTGTATTTCGGATTGGGATTAAAGATTGCGCACTTCTGGACGTTCGTCGCGTACGCATCGAGGCACGCGGGAACGGACGAGTCGAATTGGGAGAGATCACCGACGACCGCCACGCGCGTCGTGGTCGTCGTCAAGGCCGTCACAGTCGTTTCGACACCTTTCTGCCACTGCGCGTTGGTGAATGTCGTGCCACCCGGCCCGACGACATTGGAGACCTTTTCGGCGAGTAGCACCAGAGCCGGGTGAATCTTTTGAATCTCGCTGATCGCAGTTGACCGAAATCCTCTGCACACGGACCACGCCGTGGTGAGATCGGCGTAGGGACACGCCGAGTGCCAGACCAGAACCAAGCGGAACTTCTCCAGTGTCGCCACGGGAGCGAGTGCCGGTAGCCACATCTGGGCGTGGGAGTCGCCGTAGAGAACAACCGTCGTGATCGAGGTCGTGTCACCGTAGACGCACTGTGACGTGGTCGAACAGCCGTTGGCGGAGGTCGGGTAGTAGTGGCCCGGCGTATCGTACGGAGCTGACGGGAGTGATGGAACGAGATGGCTCGGCAGCTTCGTGATCGACGTGGACGACGCGACCAGGGCCTTCACCTGTGACGCGGTCCCGGGCGTGGGCATCGCCGTCGAGGCACCTGCCAGGGTCGAGCACAGAATGACGAGCCCGGCGACCAACCCGGTCACACTCGCTCGGCGCCTGGTCACGTGATCGTCCCGGGATTCATCGCCCTAGAACTGTAGTGGCTGCCCTGTCGCGTGGTCCCGCGACCCGACGCGACCGCGCGTCGCACATTCGTGGCTGCGAGACGCCTACGAGCTCAACAGCTTGGTCAACGTGATGTCCCAAACGTTTTCCAGGTACTCCGCGTAGGTTGCGGTCAGGTGACCCTGATCCCAGTACACGACCATATTGCCGATGAGGGGCGAGCACCGCGTGGGACACAACCACTGGTGCGTATCAACGTAACTGGCCCCGGTCGCCGCGGCGGCCGTCTTCTCGGCCGCGAACTCCTGTGTGAAGTTGGGGTTCGGGTCGGGAACAGAGCACTTCTGGATCTCACTCGAGTACGTGGCAAGGCATTCAGGTACTTCGAGGTTGAACTGCCCAATGTCGCCGACGACGACGATCTTGGTGACTTTGGTCTTGAGGGCGTTGATGGTCGTCTCGACACCGGTCTGCCACGTCGCTGCCGAAATGCGCTTGCCACTGGGACCGACGACGTTGGTTGTCTTGTTGCTCATCAGCACCATCGTCGGATGAAGTTTGGCGATCGCGGCCATGGCAGATCGGCGAAAGACCGTGCAGATCTCCCACGGCGTCGTTACGTCCGCTGTGGGACACGACGAATGCCACAGCAGGATCAACTTGAATTTCATCTTCGTGGCCAGGGGATCGAGCGCAGGAAGCCACATTTGCGCGTGGGAGTCACCCCACAGCACCACGACCGTCGAGGACTTCAGATCACCGTAGACACACTGTTTGATCGAGAGGCAGTCGTGCTTCGTTTCGGGGTAGTACAGATTCGCGCTATCGAGCGAGGCGCTCGCCAGCGACGGAACCAGATCAGACGGAAGCGTCTTGATCGACGTCGAGGCCGCAACGAGAGCGGCCACCTGCGAGGGAGTTCCCGGGGTGGGCAGTGTTGTGAACGCCGAAGCGGCACCGACGAAGGCGAGTGAGGCAACGCTGGCGCAGACAGCCATCGAGCCCAACCAGCGCAGCGGTACCCGCGGGGCTCTCACGAGGCAGAACTGTATCTCGTCCCCCGTTGGTGAACGCGAATGTCGGGTCGGCGATCGATGACGAGGCGAGACGAACGGAGCAGTGAGAGTCGCGCGCGACGACCGGGTTAGGGGAGGTACTTCTTGACGGCTGTCTGCCAGACTCCGGACAGGTACTCGGCGTAGGTCGAGGCGACGTGGCCGGCGTCGAAGTACACAACCATGTTGCCGATGACCGGCGAGCATTCATTCTTCTGGCACAGCCACGGTTCGGTCGCGATGTAGCCGGCTTTCGTGCTCGTCGCGGCCGCCTTCTCCGCGGCGAAGTGCTGGACGAACCTCGGATTCGGATACTTGATTGTGCACTTTTGGACGTTGGTGGAATACGCGGCGAGACACTGTGGCACAGGGCTCGCGTGCAACGAGACGTCGCCGATCACGGCCACCTTGGTCGTCGTCGACGCCAGCTGGGTGATCGTCAGCTTCTGACCAGATTCCCACTTCGCGTCGGTGAAGGGACCAAAACCGGGTCCGACGACGTCGGAGGTCTTGTTGGCCAGCAACACGAGAGCGGGCTTGAGGGACTTGATCAGAGTGATCGACTGAGTCCGAAACGTGTCACACTGCGGCGTCGTCGACACATCGGTTTCTGGACACCCGGGTCGCCAAATCAGAATCAGTTTGAAGTGCAGCGAGGTTGCGACGGGCACCAGCGCGGGCAGCCACATCTGCGCGTGGGAGTCCCCGAACAGCACGACCGTGGTCGTTGCCGCGAGGTCCCCAAAGTCGCACTGGATCGCCGTGGTGCACTGGGAGTTCGCAGTCGGGTAGTACAGACCAGGCAAGTCTCCCGACGCGGCGGAGAGGCTCGGGACCAAATTCGACGGCAACGTCTTGATGGCCAACGACTTACTGACCAGCGAACTCACCTGGGCCGCGGTACCGGGCGTCGGTAGTGACGAACCCGCCTGCGCCAGAGCGCTTGTTGCCATCACCGCGACGACCGCGACTGCCACGGCAGTACCCAACACGGAGGAACGAACGCGCATTCACCATCTCCCGTCATCAACCAAGAGACCCATGTTACCGTCCTCCTGTTGACGAGTGGGCGTCGGGCACCCGACTATTCGTACGAGACGGGACCTGCTTCAACACTCGTCACCGGGTCACGCGACGGCGCACTGCTAGAGAGCGTTACAGGCGTTCGTCGCGCTCTCATCCTCGAAACTCTTGGGATACTTACTCGTTGCGGGAATGTAGATCGAGACGTCGCCGACCTTCTTCTGCGAGAGACTCATCGAATATCGCTTCCCGGTGTACGGCCACGACGTGATGTCCTGGTGCGAAATCAACTTCTCGACCTGTGTACTGATCCCGTAGGTCTTGGGGTGGCCGGGTTCAATGTCTCCCGGCGCTGTTCCCACCTTTTCGACCTCGATGCGACAGGTCGAACCCTTGCAGTTGCTCGGTGGATCTGCCATGTACGCGTAGACAGCCGTTTGAAACGTTCTGGCCTGCGCGTTGCACAGATCCTCCAGACGCTGGTTCTTGGCGGGATGAATCGAGGTGGCGCCCAGCGAGCCGGACGGCACCAAGAGGGCGAGGGCAATCACCGCCGACACGACCATCGTGGCCCGCGATCGCGCACGGAACACGTCCATTGGGGAGTGTTGCGACCTTGGCGTGCCCACCAGAACAGCCTACTCACCGCTGTCTCGTCACCTCAGGATCGCTGCGTCCAGGGAGCGCACCGCCGGTGTTCGCCAGTGTGCCGTTGTTCGTACGTTCGAACACACTGAACAGGGACTGGCTGTCACTCGCTGATGATCATGTTCGCCACATCCTGGCGAGTGCAACGAGCGACCACACGGCACCGAAGCCCCAGCCGATCAGGACAGCAGTCGTGTCGGTGACCTCGATTTCAAGAACGATGACCCCAATGGTGACCCAGAAGAGCCAGTCGGCGTAGATCCTTCGCCGATACGGCCACAGCATCTGCCACGGCATCCGGGGTGGAATACCCATTTGGCCGATGATAACGACGCGTGCGTGCGGAGCGTGTCACAGCGTCGACTCGTCGCCGCGACGACCTCGCCATTGAGCATGGTCGCGATGTGTGCGCTGTCACAGGGCCGCTGAGGAACTCCCTGGCCTGCGCGACATGTCCTTCGCGCGGCACGTGAACGTACGAGGTGAGACGTCGACCGACCGACCGGTGTAACGGTCGCGTCTTCGTCGGGCTGCCGGGATTTGAACCCGGGACCTCTTGACCCCCAGTCAAGCGCGCTAACCAAGCTGCGCCACAGCCCGCAACAGAGCGAGCCTAGTTCAGGTTCTACGGGAGACTGCGATGTGTGCCGTGTGACTGGTCCGGATTCGTAAGCCACGCGCGGGCTTCGCACAGGAGTGAGATCGTCTCTCCGGTGGCTTTGGCGCGCAGCGCTTCCAGCAATCGCTCGTCGAGTGCCTGAATCAGCTCTTCCGTGGTTGCCATGTGTGTCGTCCCGTCGTCACCATCGTTGGCTGCACGCCACCGACTCGAAATGCTAGCCAACCTGACGAGATCGACCAATGGTCATCCGCCAGCCGCTGCCGTCACAATCTCCACCGTGGCTTTCGGTGGCACCGTGGTACACGGCCACTCTGATCGAGGAATCACCTCACCGTTGACCGCGACGGCAACGCCCGCTCGTGGTAGCTGGTAGGCATCGAGCAACTGGTCAACGGAACCCTCGAAGTCGGTGACAGCGTCACCATTAAGGATCACGACAGTCGCTCGGCCACGAACTCCACCGCCGACAGCGCCGCGAGTGGAGCGAGCAAGAATCCGTGACGAAAGTGTCCACTCGACCACGCCCACGAGGTCGATCCGAGGGGCTCGAAGAACGGCAAGTTGTCCCGTGACGCCGGTCGCAATCCGACTCTCGCCTCGACGAACATCGAATGATCGAGATCGGGAACCAGGAGAGTTGCGTCCTCGAGGAGTCGGCGAACGGTGCCGGACTCCACCGTCTCGTCGGCGCTCTCGTCACTCGAGGCGCCCACGATGATCGTGCCGTCACGGTGAGAGATCACGTAGATCTGTCGGCCTTGGACGTATCCGCGGATCATGGGTCGTTCGACACCTTCGGGTCCGTGAAGTCGAAGCGTCACCCCGCGCACCGGTCGAACTCGTTGAGAGCTCTGTTGAAGCAGCGCTAAGGGGCGCGGGGTTGCGCCCGTCGCAATCACTCCGGATCGTGCGACGTATCGGTCCGCCGATGTCGTGACGGCAACACCTTCGTCGTTGACGACGTCGCAACACTCTGCGCGTTCCGCCACGAAGCGCACCTCCAACTCCTCGAGCGCGTGATGCAGCGTCCTCATCACCGCGTCGGGTTCGATGTACGCATCGTTCGGCACAAACGTGCCGGAGTTCACGCGCGACGTCAGTCCCTCGAAACATTGCGGGGACTGTCGACGATCGACCTCGGTCGCGGTGATTCCCTGTTGACGCGCGATTGCAAAATATCGGTCCATTTCGCGCCGATCGGTCGCGTCCCACGCCACAAACAGTGAACCGCTGTTCACCACGTGGGCTGTGTCATCTCCGTACTCACTCAACTGCGCCACGAGCGACGGCCACAGAGCCCGCGATCGGAGCGCGAGCACGGTCAACGCGGCGTGCTCCGGCGACGATTCCGCGCCGGGCGCCAACATTCCGGCGGCGGCGAAAGATGCTCCACGACCCTTCCGGTCATCGAAGACAACGACGCTGCGACCAGCTCGCGCGAGCGCGAACGCACTACTCAGCCCGATCACGCCACCGCCCACCACGGCCACGTCAGATCGATGGGAAACCATGACTCCAATGTAAGTCGCCACAGAAGCAGCACCCGCGCGTCCGATAGACTGAAGGCGGGCCAGTGCCGTCCCGAGTGTGACGACCATGACCAGACCTCCTCTGTACGACCAGCGCTTTGAGCACGACGCCTGTGGCGTGGGGATGGTGGCGGACTTGCGCCAGCGGTGGAGTCACCAGACAATCGACGACGCCCTGACCATCCTCGAGAATCTCGAACATCGAGGGGCGACCGGCTCGGACGAGAACAGCGGCGACGGTGCGGGAATTCTCATCAAGATGCCAGACGCGTTCCTGCGCGAAGTGCTCCTGGAGACGACGATTTCGCTGCCCGCCCTTGGTTCCTACGGCGTGGGGATGTGGTTCCTGCCCCATGACGACCCGTCGCCGCGCGAGGTGCTCGACGACGTGTACCGACGCCACGGTCTCTCACCACTGGGTTGGCGCCTCGTCCCCACCTCCAATGTCGGCCTGGGTGACGCAGCCCTCGCGAGCGAACCTCGCCAGTGGATGCAGTTCGTCGAGGGCGCGCACGGGGAGAGCGGCGCAGATTTGGATCGACTGCTCTTCGTGGCCCGTCGTGCGGCGAGCCGCGCAACGGGTCACTACGCCGCGTGTTGCTCGACCCGCACGGTGATCTACAAGGGAATGCTGACCTCGTCACAACTTCGCCGCTACTTCGACGATCTGCGAGACCAGCGCCTGACCACAACGATCGCTCTCGTCCACTCTCGGTTCTCCACGAATACGTTTCCGTCGTGGCCGCTGGCACAGCCCTTTCGCCTCATCGCTCACAACGGGGAGATCAACACGGTTCGCAGCAACCGCAATTGGATGTCCGCTCGCGAGAGCCTCCTTGACACCACATCGTTCGGCGCCGACATTGCCGAGTTCGCACCGATCATCACGCCCACCCTGAGCGATTCGGGAAGCTTTGACGAAGTCGTGGAGCTCCTTCATCTGGGGGGTCGATCGTTGCCGCACGCAATCTTGATGATGATTCCGGAAGCCTGGGAACGATCCACCGACATGGATGGCGGCCGTCGAGACTTCTACCGTTTCCACTCAGCTCTGATGGAACCGTGGGATGGGCCCGCGTCGGTGACCTTCTGTGACGGAGATCTCGTCGGCGCGGTGCTCGATCGCAACGGACTTCGGCCCGCTCGTTTCTATGAGACGCGCGACGAGCGCGTCATCTTCGCGAGCGAGGTCGGTGTCCTCCCGATCGCCGATGAGGACGTCATCCGAAAGGGTCGTCTCCAGCCGGGACGGATGTTTCTCGTGGACACGGTCGCGGGCTGCATCATCGAGGATGCGCAGATCAAGGCTGACTTGGCTGCGTCCCAACCGTACGGTGAGTGGCTCGCTGACGGTCAGCACTCCCTCGATGAACTTCCCGAGCGCACGATGCTCGTGCCGGAGCACCACGGAGTTCTCCAGCATCAGATCCTCTACGGCTACTCCGACGAGGACCTTCGTCTGATTCTCACCCCGATGGCGCTCAACGGAGAGGAGCCCGTCGGCTCCATGGGTTCTGACAGTGCGCTACCGGTCCTTTCCAAGCGTGACCATTCAATCTTTGACTTCTTCGCGCAACAGTTCGCCCAGGTCACCAATCCTCCACTCGACGCCATCCGCGAGGAGTTGGTGACCGCGGTGCGGGTGGCCATCGGTCCCCAGCACGACTTACTCAGTGAAAGTCCCGAACATTGTCGACAGATCGTGTTGTCGTCGCCGATCGTGTCCCTCGAGGAACTCGCCAAGTTGCGATACATCCACGAGAGCGGTGGGGCCGAGAGTTTTCACTCCGTCGCCGTCGATGGCCTCTTCGGCCTCCCTGAGTCACGCTCACCCGGCGCGGCGCTGCTCGAGGGGCTCGATCAACTCGAAGACCGAGTGATGGACTGCGTGCGCGACGGAGCCAACATCGTCATCCTTTCCGACCGCAATGCGTCGCCGACGCACGTACCCATCCCGAGTCTCCTCGCCACCGCCGCCGTCCACAACCGGCTCGTGCAGGAGAAGCGTCGCGCCAGCGTCGCGCTGATCGTCGAGGCCGCTGACGCGCGTGAGGTCCACCACGCCGCGTTGCTCCTCGGTTTTGGGGCCTCGGCCGTCTCTCCCTACTTGGCCTACGACAGCATCGACGATCTCGTTCGTCGCGGCGAGATCACTCAGGTCTCCTCGGAGCAGGGTCGATATCGCTACGCCAAGGCGCTGACCAAGGGCGTCCTCAAGGTGATGAGCAAAATGGGCGTGTCCACGGTCGCGAGCTACGTGGGCTCGCAGCTGTTTGAGGCGGTCGGGATCGCCGACGAGGTGCTCGCCCGGTGCTTCCCCGACGTTGTCTCACGCGTCGGAGGAAAGAACTTCGACGGCTTCGCTCGCGACGCGCTCGCCCGCCACTCGGCGGCCTACGCAATGGATGACGATGACACGCTGCTCGATACCAAGGGCGAGTACCAATGGCGGCGCGACGGCGAAGAACACCTGTTCAATCCGCGCACGGTGTTCAAACTTCAGCACGCCACACGCGAGAAGCGCATGGACATCTTTCGCCAATTCACCACATTGGTCAATGAGCAGTCCCACAACGCCGTGACGTTGCGAAGTCTTCTGACACTCACGCCTTCGGGTCCGAAAGTTCCCCTCGAGGAGGTCGAGAGCGTCGAATCGTTGTACCGGCGATTTTCGACCGGGGCGATGTCGTACGGCTCGATCTCGGCCGAAGCGCACGAGACGCTCGCGATTGCCATGAACCGCCTCGGCGGCAAGTCCAACACCGGAGAAGGAGGCGAGGACGCCGAGCGATTCGACACCTCCGATCCTCGGTTCAATCGGCGCTCGGCAATCAAACAGATCGCGTCGGGTCGCTTCGGTGTCACGGCGGAGTATCTGGTGAATGCCGATGACATTCAGATCAAGATTGCCCAGGGAGCCAAGCCCGGCGAAGGGGGTCAACTTCCCGGTTTCAAGGTCTACGACTGGATCGCGCGGACCCGTCACTCGACGCCGGGCGTGGGACTGATCTCACCGCCGCCGCATCACGACATCTACTCGATCGAGGACCTCGCTCAACTGATCTTCGACCTGAAGAACGCGAACAACCAGGCTCGCATCCACGTCAAATTGGTGTCCGAAGCGGGCGTGGGCACGGTGGCGGCCGGAGTGGCCAAGGCCCACGCGGACGTCATCTTGATCTCGGGTCACGATGGTGGCACCGGAGCGGCGCCCCTGACGTCGCTCAAGCACGCGGGGACCCCGTGGGAACTGGGTCTCGCCGAGACGCAGCAGACGCTCGCGGCCAACGGACTCAGGGATCGCGTCGTCGTGCAAGTGGACGGACAGATGAAGACCGGTCGCGACGTGGTGATCGCCGCCTTGTTGGGCGCCGAGGAATTCGGCTTCGCGACCGCTCCACTCGTCGTTTCGGGCTGTGTGATGATGCGGGTCTGTCATCTCGACACGTGCCCCGTCGGAATTGCGACGCAAAATCCGGACCTTCGTCGGAGGTTCACCGGTCAACCGGAGTTCGTGGAGAACTTCTTTGAGTTTCTCGCTACCGAAGTGCGCGAGATCCTGTCGGATCTGGGCTTCCGTCGACTCGATGATGCGGTGGGGCGCACCGATCTCCTCGGCGTGGACAACGAGCGACTGCCCGCCGGGAGCACCTTTCATCTGGACCGTTTGCTGCACCCGCCGGTGGACGGCCAACGCAGCCATCGCAGTGACCAAGATCACGGCCTTTCTGGCGCACTTGATTGGCAGTTCGCTTCCGAGGCTATAACGACGGCCCTCGACGGGGGAGTGTTCCACTACGAAGGTCCCATTCGCAACACGGATCGAACGACGGGCACTCTGACGGGATCCGCCCTCGTTCGCCAGTTGGCCGGCACGACGTTGGACGACGATCGAATTGTGCTGACTTTCCACGGATCTGCGGGACAGAGTCTCGGCGCGTTCCTGCCACACGGCATGACGATCGTGCTCGTCGGCGACGCCAATGACTACGTCGCTAAAGGACTGTCCGGCGGTCGCATCGTCGTGAGGGCGCCCGCGTCCAGTCCCTTCGAGCACGCCACGAACACGATCGCCGGCAACGTGATTGCCTACGGCGCGACATCGGGTGAACTCTTCATCAACGGCGCCGTCGGCGAACGACTGGGCGTGCGCAACTCCGGCGCCACCATTGTGGTGGAGGGCGCCGGCGACCACGCGTGCGAGTACATGACCGGCGGTGTCGTCGTGATTCTTGGTCCCATCGGACGCAACTTCGCCGCGGGGATGTCCGGCGGCACCGCGTATCTCTACGACCCCCATCGCGAACTCGCCAGTCGACTGAGCGCCGGCGACTTTGACGTGGACCTCCTGGAGTTTGACGACGACGTGGCCGTGCGTGACCTGCTTGTGCGGTACGAAACCGCGACGAATTCGGCGCTGGCAACGCGGCTTCTCGCGCACTGGCCACGCTCTCGCATGGCCTTCGTGAAGATTGAGAGCAGCGAATTCGTTCGCGCCCGCGAGAGGCTCCACCGTGGCTAAGCCGACCGGCTTTCTCGAAGCGCCTCGTGAAGGCCCCCAGCGACGGCCCGTGTCGGTGCGGCTGCGCGATTGGCGTGAGGTCTACCTCGAACAGCCTCGCGACACCACGCGGACCCAAGCAGCACGGTGCATGGACTGTGGTATCCCGTTTTGCCATCACGCCTGCCCCTTGGGCAATTTGATACCGGAGTGGAACACCTTCGTGTACCAGGACAATGCCGCCGACGCGTTGCAGCGCCTGCACGCGACGAACAACTTCCCGGAGTTCACCGGACGGCTCTGTCCGGCACCGTGCGAGTCGGCGTGCGTCCTCGGGATCGCTGACCAGCCCGTGACGATCGAGCGCCTGGAATTCGAGATCATCGAGCGTGGATACAGCGAGGACCTCGTGGTGCCGCATCCACCGACCCACGAGCTCGGGTGGCGTGTCGCGATCGTGGGCTCGGGGCCGGCGGGGCTCGCCGCCGCGCAACAACTGAGGCGCGCCGGGTACGCGGTCACGGTCTTTGAGCGCCAGGAGGAGATCGGCGGTCTGCTGCGCTTCGGGATCCCCGAGTTCAAGATGGAGAAGTGGGTCATCGACCGACGACTCGGACAGATGGCTGCAGAAGGCGTGGAGTTTCGCGTCGGGGTCAGCGTGGGCGACGACGGTGTAGTGACGTTGGACGCCTTGCGCGCGGACTTCGACGCCGTGCTCTTGGCCATTGGTTCCACCCGACCGCGGCTGCTCGAGGTTCCCGGGGCCGATCTCGACGGTGTGATGGCCGCCATGGAGTACCTCAAACCGGCCAACCTCTCGGTCTCGGGCACGCCGGTCGACGAGGGTCGTTCGGCGCGCGATCGCGACGTGGTGATCTTGGGTGGCGGTGACACCGGCGCCGACTGTCTCGGCACGGCGCTGCGCCAGGGTGCCCGCAGCGTCACGCAGTTGGAGATCATGGACCGTCCACCCGACGTGCGAACCGAGCAGCAACCGTGGCCGACGATGCCGCTGCTGTTCAAGGTGACGAGCGCCCACGAGGAGGGTGGCGAGCGACACTACGCCGCCGAGACGGTGGCGTTCCTCGGCGACGACGACGGACGAGTCCGCGCCCTCCGCGTCCGCGACCGCCAGTCGAACGATGGCGACACCCGCGACATTGACGCGTCACTCGTCCTCATTGCGGCTGGCTTCGTCGGACCCGAGCTCGACCGGTTCGGTGACCACTCACTACCGCGACAGCCGCGAGGAACGATTCAGGTGGACAGTGAGTGGGCGTGTCTACCAGCGACGGCGTCGCTCAGCCCCGTGTTCGCCTGTGGCGATGCCGTTCGAGGTCAGAGTCTCATCGTGTGGGCCCTCGCCGAAGGCCGTTCAGCCGCGGCGGGAGTCGATCGTCACTTCCGGTCCGATGCGAGCACCCTGCCCCGTCCGGTCGTGCCCTACCTCAATACGTGGGATCAGTGACGCGCCGCGGGATTTTGTAGCATCAAGAACACATTGTCAAGGGGGAACGATCGTGGATAGCACCATGCAGGATGCCCCGCTGCTGATCAGCGGGATTGTCCGACACGGAGAGTGGCTCTATTCGGACAAGAAGGTCTTCACAGTCACCGCTGACGGTGTCGAGTCGGCAACGTTCAAAGAGATCTCCTCACGGGCCGAGAAACTGGCGTCGGCTCTGCAGCGCCTGGGAATTCGTGCGGGCGATCGCGTCGCGACCTTCCAATGGAACAACCAGACCCACATGGAGTCCTATCTGGCGGTTCCCTCCATGGGAGCCGTCCTCCATACCCTGAACATCCGGCTCTTTCCCGAGCAACTGGCGTACATCGTCAATCACGCCAACGACCGAGTGATCATCATCGATGGTTCGCTCATTCCACTGCTCGCCAAGGTTCGTCATGAGTTGACCAACGTCGAGCACTTCATCGTGAAGGGCCCCGGCGACCGCGACCTGCTGGGAGCGACGATCGACTACGACGAGATGCTCGCGGCCGAAGAGCCCGGGTTCGTGTGGCCTGACCTTGACGAGCGATCAGCGGCGTCGATGTGTTACACGTCGGGTACGACCGGAAATCCCAAGGGCGTCGTCTACTCGCACCGATCGATGTGGCTCCATTCGCTGGCGTCCACCTCGGCGAACTCACTCGGACTCTGTGAGGCAGATCGCGTGCTGCTCGTCGTCCCCATGTTTCACGTCAACGCGTGGGGGTGCGCCTACACGGCCTTCATGGCGGGCGCCGAGCTCATCATGCCCCAGCAGTTCCTTCAGGGTGAGCCGATCGTGCGCATGATCCGAGATCTCGCACCCACCGTGGCGTTAGGCGTGCCGACGGTCTGGAACGAGGCGCTGCGCGTCGCGGGCGAGGATCCGACCGCGGACTTCTCCAGCCTGCGTGCCATCTTGGCGGGGGGCTCCGCCGTCCCCCGATCGATGATCGAAACGTTCCGAGAGCGCTACGGGCTGAAGTTGATCCAAGGTTGGGGGATGACCGAGACGAGCCCACTGGCCGCCGTGTCCATTCCTCCCGTGGGCACTCCCGAAGATGAAGAGATCGAATTCCAGATCAAGGCGGGACGCGTCGTCACCGGCGTGGAGTTGCGCACGGTCGACGAAGCGGGCAACGTCCTGGCACACGACGGACAGTCCGTGGGCGAGTTTGAGATTCGTGGACCGTGGGTCACGGGGCGTTACTACGGCGAAGACGATCCGGACAAGTTCCACGACGGCTGGCTTCGCACCGGTGACGTCGGCACACTCGACGCCCAGGGCTTCATGGTGATCTCGGACCGCACGAAGGACGTCATCAAGTCCGGTGGCGAATGGATCAGTTCGGTGGAGTTGGAAAACGAGGTCATGTCACACCCGGACGTCTTCGAGGCGGCGGTGGTGGCCGTGCCCGACGAGAAGTGGCAGGAGCGACCGCTCTGCTGCGTCGTCGTGCGACCGGGGGCCGTCGTCACGGCGAGCGAGCTGCACTTCTATCTCGAGGGGCGAGTGGCCAAGTGGTGGCTCCCCGAGCGGTGGACCTTCATCGAGGCGGTGCCGAAGGGTGCGACGGGCAAATTCGACAAGAAGGTCCTGCGCGCTCAGTACGCCAAGGGTGAGCTTGACGTCATCACTGTTGGTGCGTGAGGGTGAACGAGCAGACGGACCAGTTGGCCGACGAGGTCGCTGCGCTGGAAGAACGAGTCGGGGACCTCGTGTACGACGCGTTGCGCGCACAGACCCGGGGCGGAGTCGAAGCGGAGTCCGCCAAGGAGTTCGAGCGCCAGCTGGGTCGAGTTCGTCGATCTCTGTCCAAGGCCGAGGGCATCCTTCGTCACCTCAGCGCCGACTGAGGCCCGCAGCGCCGACTGTCACCTCAGCGACGACGACTCCCGCACGAGCCCGTCGACGACGGTGAGCGATCTCGAGACGTGCACGGTGTCGAGCAGTCGACGGTCGTGCGACACGAGCAGCATGGTGCCCGAGTAGGTGTTCAACGCCACTTCGAGCTGTTCAATCGCCGGAAGATCGAGATGGTTCGTGGGCTCGTCCAGCACCAGGAAGTTGACGCCACGGCCCTGAAAGATGGCCAGTTCCGCCCTCGTGCGTTCACCGGGGGACAGGAGGCGCGATGGCCGCGTGACGTGCTGGGCCGAGAGCCCGAATTTGGCCAACAGTGAGCGTGTGTCCGCAATCGTGAGCGCGCACGTGTCCGAGACGTACCTCACCAGGTCGAGATCGCCGCCCAAAGCCCGTCGGTCCTGACCGAGCACACCGAGCACGACGCTTGGTCCGAGCCACCTCTCGCCGGCGTCCAGAGCAATCTCGCCGAGCAGCGCGTTCACGAGAGTCGACTTGCCAGCACCGTTCACGCCGTGCAACGCCACTCGATCACCCCAGCCGATGTCCAGCGACAGCGGGCCGAGGCGAAATTCACCTCGCACCACCAGCGCCTCATGCAACCGCGCAACGATCGCTCCCGCACGCTCGGACGAGTTGATCGTAAAGCGTAGGTCCCAGCCCTCAAAGGGCTTCTCCACGGGAACGAGGTTGTCGAGGGCTCGCTCACTCTGACGGGCTTTGTGGGCAAGTGCTTCGGTCCGATCGATGCGAAAGTCGCGCTGGGCCTTGTCGTTGTCTCGCGGATGTGTCTTTTCCCGGCGCACGCCACTCACGGCCCACTGGCGTTGCTGCTGCGCTCGCTCGGTCAGTTGTCGTCGTCGCTCCTGATACTGCTCAAATCGCTCCTCGGCGCGTCGACGCTCGTTACGACGTTCGGTCTGATACGCCGCCCAGCCACCCCCGAACTGGACCGCCGTGCGGGTGTGTTCGTCCAGTTCCACGACGCTCGTCACCGTTCGCTCGAGAAAGTCCCGATCGTGCGACACAATCACGGTTGCCCCCACTCGAGCGCGCACCCATCTCTCCAACCGCGCCAGTCCTTCGAAGTCGAGATCATTGGTGGGTTCGTCGAGCAACACGACGTCGAACTGTGAGAGTTCCACACTGGCAAGTGCGATCTTGGCCTCCTGGCCGCCCGACAGTGACCGCGTCGGACGATCGATGAGCGACGTGACGCCGAACTCGGCGAGAAGAGCTTCGGCTCTCGCGTCGAACGTGGCCGCCCCCACGGCGTCAAAATGCGAGAGCGCGCGATCGTACCGTTCCGCCGCGTCACGTGCGCCGATCGCCAAGTCGGCACCGGCGTCGGCGAGGCGTCGCTCGGCCGCCCGCACGCCGGTACGTCGGGCGAGGAGCTGGCGAACGGTCTCGCTGTCGTCTCTCGCCTGTTCTTGGGCCAAATACCCCACGGTGGATGTCGGGGGCTCTCGTGCGATCGAGCCCTCGTCCGGTATCAGCTCGCCCGCCAGGATCTGCAAAAGGGTGGACTTGCCCACGCCGTTGGGGCCTACGACGCCCACGCAACTGGGGGCCGACACGAGGAGCGAGACGTCGTGGAGGACACGACGACCTCCACGTTCGTGCGTGATGTGGCGTGCGCTCAGAAGTGAGAGGGATGAAAGGGTGCTGCGAACGTCGGGCATGAGAATTCTCCGTGAACGAGGGACAAGGTTCAAGAAAACTCTCAGTTAGCCACGACGCAATGGTAGCGCGACGTCCACGCTCGCGCCGTTCGATCGGCGACGGACCTTTAGCTCATCCAGGTATTCACGTCGTCGATCAGGCGGCGCAACGCACCGAAATCGCGACGATTGAACTGCCAGACCAGCCGTGGCAGTTCCGGATGATCGCTGGGGGACCGTTCGACGGACAACGGTCCCGAGGTCGCGATCGAACCGGCCGTGATCATTGAGGCGTAGCGCTCATTGACGACCGCGAGTTGTTCCTCCGTTGGTGCGTGGTGCAGCCGCATCACCGCTCGCGAGCCCACCATGCGAAGCGAGTGGTAGTTCCGATAGAAGTTTCGAATCAGACCAACCGCTTCTTCGGTCGATGTCGCCATGGAGAAAAAACATTCGTCACCCTCGCTCACGTACCCGTCAGCGACGACGTTGGCGTTGAGGTACGCGAGCCAGTGCTCCCAGAAGTGACCGTGGGGCTCATCGATGAGGATCACCGGCGCGGGAATCGCCTTGCCGGTCTGCAGGAGGGTCAGAAGCTCGAAGCACTCGTCGAGGGTCCCGAAGCCGCCAGGGAAGATGGCAAAGGCGCCCGACTCCTTGGTGAGCATCACCTTTCGCGTGAAGAAGTAGCGCATTTCGATGAGCTTCTCGTCGTCGACGATGAATTCATTGGCTCCCTGCTCAAAGGGCAGCAGGATGTTGACCCCGAATGACCGGAGCCGACCCGCACCTTCTATTCCTGCGGCCATGATGCCCGGTCCCGCGCCCGTGACCACCATCCAACCCTGGTCGGCGATCTCGGCGGCGAAGTCGTGCGCCAAGCGGTAGAGAGGTGATGTGGGCTTCGTTCGGGCGGATCCGAAGATGGTGACCTTCTTCACGTCGCGATACGGCGCGAAGACCTCGAAGGCCTCGACGAGCTCGCTCAGTGCGGTTTCGGCGATCTTGAGGTCGAGCGTCTCGGGATCCTGCTCGGCGAGAAGGACAACCTTCTCGATGAGGCTCCGCAGCAACTCGCGGCGTTGACGACTCTGCGGTCGTTCTTCCAGGATGGACGCCAGAAGGGCGTCAACGGCGTCGTGGGAACTCATGGGGTGGCGTACAGAGTGGTCCTCTGTCGAAGGGGCCGACCGAGCGGTCGAACCAACTCCTCCAATTCGGCGACCTCCATGCCCTGACCGTGCGACGCACCCGCGGCGCGCGAGATGTTCTCATCCATCAGCGTTCCACCAACGTCGTTGGCACCGGCGCACAGTATCCGCCGCGAACCTTCGACGCCCACTTTGACCCAGCTGGTTTGGATGTTGTCAATCAGTGTCGCGTAGTGCAGTCGACCCACGGCGTGCAGGAGCAATGTCTCTCGGAAGGTCGGACCCTTCCGGGCGCGACCACGCAGGAACAAGGGGGTGGCCATGTGCACGAAGGCCAGGGGGACAAACTCAGTGAAACCACCGGTTTCCTTTTGCAACTCGCGGGTGCGAATCAGGTGCGTCGCCCAACTCTCATAACCTTCCACCGCCCCATACATGATGGTGATGTTGGAGCGCAGGCCAACGTGGTGCGCCGCCCGATGCACCGATAGCCACTCGTCAGAGTTCAGCTTGTCCGGACACAGAATCTTTCGTACGTCGTCGTCGAGGATCTCCGCTGCCGTTCCCGGGAGAGTCTTGAGCCCGGCTTCCTTCAGTCGAGTGAGGTACTCCTCGAGGCCCACCTGTGAGCGTCGCGCTCCTTCGAACACCTCCAGAGCGGAAAACGCGTGAATGTGAATGGTCGGCGACCCGGCGCGCACGGCGGCCACGACATCGACGTAGTAGTCCCCGTCAAAGTTGGGGTGAATGCCACCTTGCAGGCACACCTCGGTGGCCCCACGCTCTTCGGCTTCGCGCACGCGCGCACTGATCTCATCCAAGGTCAACAGGTAGGGGTCGCCGCGCAGGTTTAGCGAAAGCGGCCCCTTGGAGAAGGCGCAAAATCGGCACTTGAAGGTACAGACGTTGGTGTAGTTGATGTTCCGATTAATGACGAACGTCACGTCGTCACCACTGCGCTCGGCCCGCACGGCGTCGGCGCGTTCGACGATCGCGTCCACGTCGGCACCCCGCGCGGAGAAAAGACGTACCAGTTCGTCGTGCGCGAAGTCGTATCCGGGTTCATACCGATCGAGAATGTCCGTGACGCCGTGGGAGCGGGCGCGGCGGGGACGATGAGGGGGCGGCGGCTCGTCCCCTCCCGAGCACCACCGATCATCGCGCGCGAGCGCCGCACCGTCGGAGGCAGCGAGGACGTGTGGTCGCACGGCGTCGTCAAGAAACGTTTCCGCTCGCTGCGCCCACGCGGGGTAGACGGTTAGTCGAGGGGCCAGCACCAGGCCGCACTCATCGACCTGCGCCGCGAGAGTGTCCACCACTGGCCACTGTCGCTCAGGATTCACGTGGTCGTGGGTGACCGGGGAGATACCGCCGAAGTCATCGATGCCGAAACGCAAGAGCAACGTCGGTTCGTCGCTCAGATTCGGGGGAGCCTGCACGTGCACATCATCGGGAAGCAGTAGCCGCGCGGTCGCGATCGTCCAGTGGAACTCCTCGTCGTCTGCCGCTGGCCAGGTCGCCATTGCGGTGCGCTCCTTCGGCAGGAAGTTCTGCACAATGACCTCTTGAATGTGCCCGTAGCGACGGTGGCTCTCCGCGACTGCCTCGATCGTACGCAGTCGGTCGAGGCGCGACTCGCCGATCCCCACGAGGAGTCCCGTGGTGAAGGGAATCGCCAACTCGCCGGCGGCGTCCAGCGTCGCGAGACGGCGTGACGGCGCCTTGTCGGGCGCCAGACGATGTGCGTCCAACTCAACCAGCGCCTCCAGCATCATTCCCTGCGACGCCGTCACCGAACGCAGTTGCGCGAGTTCGTGGGGATACAGCGCTCCCGCGTTGGCGTGCGGCAAGAGACCCGTTGTGTTGATGACCGCACGGGCGGCCTCGGTGAGGTAATCGACCGTCGATCGATATCCGCGCGCGGCCAACCACCGTGCCGCATCGTCGTAACGAAGTTCGGGACGCTCTCCCAGGGTGAAGAGAGCCTCCGTGCACTGTGCGGCCGCGCCGGCCTGCGCAATCGCCATGACGTCGTCGATCGAGAGATAGGGGGACTCCACGTGGGCGGGTGCTTGGGCAAAGGTGCAGTATCCGCACCGGTCGCGACATAGTTTGGTGAGGGGAATGAACACCTTCGGCGAATAGGTCACCGTGGTACCGAAGAGTTCTCTCGCGCGCGCGAACGCGTCGTCGGCCAGATCAGTGGATCGAGACTCGAGGAGTCGAAGCGAGCGCGTCGAGACTGTCTGGGTCAGAGTCATTGCCCAATCGTAGGCTTACACGCCGAGAACGGTGCACAACTCGCTGAGCTGATCGAGATGCAGTTCGATGACGGTTCGGCCCGCCGCACGAAGTGCGTGTGCGTCGGCTCGCGCTTGAGCGACAACGAGGTCATGGAACGAGTAACGGCGCCCACTGATCCGCTCGGGAGTGCTCGTGGGACGCAGCACAACCTGCAGGGCCACGACACCGGCGGGCCCACCCTTGTGCAGTTGGCCCGTGGAGTGCAGGAAACGTGGGCCGAGCCCCGCGGTCACGGTGGGGAAGGACCCGCCGAGTCGTTGACGCACGTCGTCGACTTCCTGCTCAATTTTCAGTGGGCCGAACACCTGGAGGGCAACGTAGCGAGAGTCGCTCAACCAGTGTCTCTCCTCCGTCGTGAGTGACGTGCGTGACGACCACGACGTCGGGCGCTCCAGTTCGCCAAAGGTCAGCCGTTTGGTGATCTCGACATCGGGTTGGTCAAACGGATCGACTCCGAGGCGCCACGCGAGTGCGCTCACGCTCACCATCCAGCCAAATCCGTCGCGGCCCGATGTGACGTCACGGCGTCGAATCGTGGACGAGGTCGTGACGATCGGGACGAGCCCGAGGCCGTCCTTACCGGTCGTCTCCGCGACGAGTTGCTCCAGCCACATCTCGCTTGTTCCCCCGACGGGCGCCCCCGCCAGAGGGAACCAGGGGGCACTCGCGTCCGACGGTTGGAGTGCGGCGCCGCGTTCGAACCAGTGCTCGAACTCGTCCACGCCGACCGTGGGACTTCCCACACTGTCAATGAGGTCGATTGGAGTCCAACCCATCGCGAGGGCGGGCACGATGCCGAACGCGCTGAGACACCCGAACCGTCCGCCCGTCTCGGGATCACCGAAGAAGACCTTGGAGCCCATGGAGTGTGCCAACTGGGCCAGGGGGGTGCCCGGGTCGGTGATGACCGAGAGGTCCCTCGCCTCGAGACCGTGCGCGAGAGCCCACGCGAGAAGCGCCACTGTCTCGACGGTCGACCCCGATTTTGACGACGCGATGACGTTGACGCCCCCAAAGTTGGAGGCGCTGATGGTGTCCGGATGCGAGGTATCGACGATCGTGAGTCGGGAGGGGTCCACCGACGGTGGGGCGAACGACTGCCACAAACCCGCCGCCGCGCTCGATCCACCCATGCCGATGAGAACGGTGCGCTCGTGTCGAGGGGGGCGATCGCCATCCCACTGAGCGACGTGGTGGCCAACGGCGTCAGGGAACTGCTCGAGGTGTCGTAACCATCCCAAACGATGCGGTGCAGACGTGCCAGCAAACAGTGATGACGCGCCGCGGCGCATCTCCGCGGCCGCGCTCGAGACGTCCACCTGACTAGCGGGGAGGCAACTTTGCGCCGACGATGTCGAGAATCTCGAGGTACGAATGTTCAAACGCCGCGACGCCCTCGGACTCGAGACGTTGGGTCAGCGCACCCAAGTCGATCGTGGTCGCAAGTTGCGCGAATCGTCGTTCGAGACTTTCTCGCATGGCGCCGTCGTCGATCGAGGGGGAATCGAACGACCCCTGTTCGCTGAACAGTTCCAACGTCGGATCAGGCATCGTGTTGACCGTCTCGTTCGCGATCAGTGGTTCGACGTACAGGAGGCTGTCGTACTGGGGATTCTTGGTGGACGTTGATGCCCACAGGGGCCGCTGGACCTGCGCGCCCGCGGCCAAGAGTTCCATCGCGTCCGGGCGACGAAATCGTTCGAGGTACCGCTCATAGGCGACCGCGATCTGCGCGTTCGCCGTCGAACCGAGGAGCTGGGGGTAGTCAGAGAGCAGAGCGTCGGCGGCGGTGTCCACGCGCGACACAAAGAATGACGCGACCGACGCCAAGGAACGGACATCGACGCCACGAGAGACGGCGTCCGTGACGCCCGCGACGAACGCGTCCATGACCTCGCCGTAGCGCTCGAGTGAGAAGATCAGAGTGACGTTGACGTTGATGCCCGCAGCCAACGTCTCACGAATTGCCCCCAGCCCCGCCACGGTGGCGGGAATCTTGATCATGAGATTCGAGCGTCCCACCCGGTCAGCCAGCCTCGCCGCCGCCGCGATGGTCGCACTCGTGTCGTGCGCGAGTCGGGGCGACACCTCGAGCGAGACGAATCCGTCGCAGTAGCGACGCACGCCCGCGTGAAATTCACGTCGCGACGCCACGTGGACCGATTCGAGAATGTCGCACGCGTCACGCACGTCGGCAACCGCCAGCTCCTCGAACAACGACTCCGCGTCCGTCGCCGCGCTTGCGGCGATCGCTTCGTCATAGGCCGACGAACTGGTGAGCGCCTTGGCGAAGATGGACGGATTCGATGTCACTCCACGAACACCGCGGTCAACGAGGGCCGCCAGTGTCCCGTCCGTGATCCAGTCACGTCGAATGTTGTCGATCCACGGACTCTGACCGTGCTCGAGGTACAAGGCGTCCAAGCGGCTCACGAGTCCACCTCCAGTTTCTCCAACACATAATCCATCACTGCCTCGTCCGTGATGTTGAAGTATTCAAAGACATACTCACCGGGCGCACTCAAGCCAAACGTCTCGATGCCGATGGCCTCGTCAACGTATCGATGCCAACCCAACGTGGAGCCCGCCTCGATGGCGATCGACGGCACCGAGCGGCGCAGCACGTCAGCGCGATAGTCCGCCGGTTGCTCGTCAAAGCACGTCCAGCACGGCATTGCGACGACGCGGACGGAGACGCCGCGTGCCGTCAGTTGGTCGCACGCGCGAAGGCACAGTGCCACCTCCGAGCCCGTAGCGACCAGCGTGAAACGAGCGTCTGGCGCCTCGCGCACGACGTAGCCTCCCCGGCGAGCGTGCGCTGTCGACTGCTCGGCGTCGGCTCCAGTCATGACGGGGACGTCCTGGCGTGACAGGACGAGAGCGGTGGGCGCCATGAACGGATCGGTGAGCAAACCGTGCACCAGGGTCAGTGTCTCATTCGCGTCACTCGGCCGTACGACGTGCAGCGTGGGCATCGCCCGCAGTGACATCAACTGTTCCACTGGCTGATGCGTCGGCCCATCCTGCCCCACGCCGACGGAGTCGTGCGTGAAGACGAACAACACCGGCGCGTGGCTGATGGCCGCGAGTCGAATTGCGGGACGCTGGTAGTCCGAAAAGACAAAGAACGTCGACCCGAGCGGCCGGACCCCACCGTGCAGGGACAGTCCCACCATGACGGCCCCCATCGCGAACTCGCGAATTCCGTAGTGGATCTGACGCCCCGAGGGATTCAGGGCACTGTGGACCGACGCGTCCGGTAACTGGACATTGGTGTTGTCGGTGAGATCCGCCGAGCCCGAGACGACGCCAGGGGAGAGACCCACGGTCTCGAGCGCACGTTGGAGAGCTTTGCGCGTGGGGACGGCCGCCTCAGACGCGTACGGCGCGGGCAGGGGAGCGTCCGGGTCGACGCCACCGTCGCGAAGTTGACGAAGCAGCGACTCGCCACGTTCACCACTCGCCACGACGCGGGCGTCCCAGTTTCGGTGTTCGTACGCTTGCGGGTCGAGAGACGCGACGAGCTGGTCGGTCAGCTCGTCATCGAGAAGAAAGGGCTCGTCCGGCACCCCGAGAATGGCCTTGGCTTCCGTGATCGCTGCCGACGAGAACGGACTTCCGTGCGCTTCTCGTCGGTCCATCATCGTCGGAGACGGAAACCCGATGTGCGAGCGCACGATGATCAACGTTGGCCGAGTTGTCTCGGCTTGCGCCTCTCGACACGCCCGTTCCAGAGCGTCGAGGTCATTGGACTGCTCGTGCAGATTGATGACGTGCCATCCGTAGGCCGCAAAACGCGCGCCGGTGTCGTCTCGCAGTGCCAGCTCCGTGGGCCCGTCAATCGTGATGTGATTGTCGTCGTAGACAACCGTCAGTCGGTCGAGACCGAGATAGCCCGCGAGCGACGCCGACTCGTGACTGACACCTTCTTCGAGACAGCCATCACCCGCGATCACCCACGTCCGGTGACTCACGAGGTCCTCGCCAAACTGTGAGCGCAGGAGCCGTTCCGCCAGGGCCATGCCGACACCATTGGCGATCCCTTGACCCAGCGGCCCGGTCGTGACTTCAACGGTGGGCGTGACGCGCACTTCGGGGTGACCCGGCGTGCGACTGTGAGCCTGTCGGAACGCCATGAGGTCCTCACGATCGAGGTCGTACCCGAACGTGCTCGCCAGTGCGTATTGAAGAATCGACGCGTGTCCACAACTGAGGATGAATCGATCCCGATCGGGCCACGTGGGGTCGCGAGGATCGTGCCGCATGACCCTCGAAAACAGTGTGACACCCAGTGGTGCCAACGCCATTGCCGTTCCCGAGTGTCCGGAGTTGGCGTGCGCGGGGGCGTCCATCGCGAGAGCGACGATCTGACGAATCGCGCGGTCTTCCATCTCGGTGGCGCCGGTGTAGTGGGGGCTGGGCATCGACTTGACGTTAGTGAGTCTCAGACGGTTGTCGTTGCCATTGCCCCTCGGTAACCTGACGTCGTGCCGATGCAAGTGCCTCCGAACTGTGACCTCACGCTGGGGTTGCGCTGTGTGGACAAGTCCACGCCGGGAGTCACCACCTGGGAGATGCGTGCGGACGAGCGGTTCGCCAATCCCGGGGAGTGATTCAGGGCGGATTTCTCGCCGCGATGCTTGACTCCTCGATGGGGGCGAGCGCCGTGACCTCGCTCAACGGACGACGGGCCCGCGTCGCCAATGCGGAGATGAAGGTCTCCTTTGTCCGGTCCGCCCGCGTGGGATCCCTGTTGCGCTGCGACGCGCACACCGTCGAGAGCGGGTCGACCGTCATCTTCGTGGAGGCGACGATCCACGACGATGACGACCGTCTGATCGCGACGGGTTCCTCGACGTACATCGCCAAAGATCGACCTCAGTAGGCTGTGCCCGTGGCATTTTCATGGCGCCAATTCGCCGACACCAATCGTTTCAAGCGTGACGTCGAAGAGATCACCGACCTCACAAAGAAGTACGTCACCGAGGAGACCATTACCCCGGTCAAGGATTTGGGTCGCTACGCCGGGTTCGGCTGCCTGGGCTCGATCTTCGTGGGACTTGGTTCGCTCCTCATTCTCGTGGGTGTGCTGCGCTGGTTGCAGACCGGCACCGGGACGTTCCACGGAAACTGGTCGTGGGTGCCCTACCTGATCGTCCTCGTTCTCGCCCTCATGGAGATGGCTCTGTTCGGGTGGCGCATCATGTCGGGCCCGTCGCAGCGCCGCCTGCCCAAACCGGAGGAATCGTGACACCCGAACCGTCTCAAACTCGTCAGGACCTCGAGATCGCCGTGCGACGACTCGTGGGCGACACAACAAGTCTGGCCGGAGACGCGACGTCCACCATCAAGACCGCCGGACCCGCCCTGGGCGTTCTTGCGGCGTTGCTGGCATTCGCGTGGGGTCGCCGTCGTGGTCGCAAGCGTGCCGCGTACGTTGAAGTGAAGCGACGCAAGTGAGTACACGCATCTTTTCGCTCATCATGGCGTTGGCCTACCGGCAAGCGCGACGCTACGGCGGCCGTGTGTGGTGGGTCGTTCTCGTGGCCGCCTGGTTGCTGCGCCGCCTGGACTCTCGACAGGCTCGCGTGAAGCGCTACCGAGTGGCGTCGGGCGGCGAGCTCGACGTGCGGATGACGAACCAAGGTGATCGGTGATTGAGGCAGTGCTGCGCGCTGGCGAGCGCGTCATGTTGATCGACGGTAAGGATCGGCGCTACCTCATCTCACTGCGTCCGGGCGCGTCGTTTCACACCCACGCGGGCATTGTCCATCACGACCAACTAATCGGGTGCCTGGAAGGCGACTCCATTGATGGGAGTACCGGTCGCAGCTTTTTGGTGCTGCGGCCCACGCTGAGCGACGTCGTGTTGAAGATGCCGCGTGGGGCGCAGGTGATTTACCCCAAGGACCTCGGCGCGATTTTGATGCAGGCCGACATCGGGCCGGGGGACAGGGTTCTCGAAGCCGGCGTTGGTTCGGGGGCGTTGTCGATGTGCATCTTGCGCGCCGGTGCTGTCGTGAAGGGGTACGAGATTCGCGAGGACTTCGCGGAGCGTGCCCGCGAGAACGTCTACGCGATGTTGGGTGAGAACGTTCCCTACGACGTGGAGATTCGCGACGTGACCCTCGGCATCGAAGAGCGTGATCTCGACTGCGTGCTGCTGGACATGCCCGAACCCTCCAAGGTCGTTGCGCACGCCGAGGGTGCCTTGCGACCCGGGGGAATCTTTCTCGCGTACCTGCCCACGATCAATCAGACGCAACTGCTGCGCGAGACCCTGCGCCACCACGCCTTCGGCCTCGCCGAGACCGTCGAAGTGCTCCGGCGCACCTGGCACATCGAGCACCAGTCCGTTCGTCCCGACCATCGGATGGTGGCGCACACGGGCTTTTTGACCACGGCGCGACGCGTCGTCGCGCGAGAGGGAACTACTCCGTCTCGATGAAGATGCACTCGCCCGGGCACTCTTCGGAGGCCTCGGTGACCGCGTCCTCGAGCTCCGCGGGAACCTGGGCCATGCCGGCCGATCCACCCGGATCGCTCTTGATGTCGGTTCCCTCCTTGACGTACGCCAGACCGTCATCGAGCAGTGTGAAGACGGCCGGAGCAATCTCCTCGCACAGGCCGTCGCCCGTGCACAGGTCTTGGTCGATCCACACCTTCATGTCGGCTCCTCCATGGCAATACGCGCAACACGCACTTTAGCGGTTGATTTCACCACTTCCGACGATCTCGACCGTCGATGCAACTCTCACTAGGGTGGGCTCATGGATGTCAACGAGCCCCACGAGAGTGACGCCTACGAGCACGTCCACAGCGAGTTGGACCGTGCGCTCGAGGATTTGGATCTCGCACGCCGACGCAGCGATGAGAACGCCACGCGAGTCGAATTTCTTGAAGAGCAGTTGCTCGAGGCGCGCGGGCAACTGACACAGGCTCGTTCGAACAACGAGAAATTGACCATCACCATCCAGCAAACGCGTGAACAAGTGGCCGCTCTGCGTGAAGAGGTCGAGAAGTTGACCCAACCACCGTCGGTGTACGGCACGTTTCTCGACTTCAACGCGGACGGGTCCGTCGACATCTTCGCGTCGGGTCGCAAGATGAGGGTCGCCCTGCACCCCGGCATCGACCCCGGTCAGGTCGAGCGCGGCAGTGAGGTCGTCCTCAACGAGGCCTTCACCGTCATTGGGATCCGCGACGGTGACGGTCAAGGCGAGGTGGTATCGGTCAAGGAAGTTCTCGACGAACGGCGGGTTCTCATCTCCGGCCGCGGCGACGACGAACGGGTCGTCGAGCGCGCCGAATCCCTTCGCGACGTGCACTTGCGGGCGGGTGACGCACTGTTGTTTGACCTTCGGTCCAGTCTCCTCGTCGAGAAGCTCGCACGACAGGAGATTGAGGATCTCGTTCTCGAGGAGGTGCCGGACATCTCCTACGCCGACGTGGGGGGCCTCGACACGCAGATCGAAGCCATCACCGACGCGGTCGAGTTGCCGTACCTGCATCGACGACTCTTTACGGACTACGAACTGCCCGCGCCGAAGGGCATCTTGCTCTACGGCCCTCCCGGATGCGGCAAGACCCTGATTGCCAAGGCCGTGGCGAACTCACTGGCCGCCAAGGTGGCCGAGATCACCGGCAATCAGAACGTTCGGTCCTACTTTCTCAACATCAAGGGTCCCGAACTGCTCAATAAGTACGTTGGTGAAACGGAACGCCAGATCCGCCTGGTCTTTGAGCGGGCTCGCGAGAAGGCCGAAGAGGGCGTGCCGGTCATTGTCTTCTTCGACGAGATGGACTCGCTCTTTCGCACCCGCGGATCCGGGATCAGTTCTGACATGGAGAGCACCGTGGTTCCGCAGCTGCTCGCCGAAATTGACGGCGTCGAATCACTGCGCGACGTCATCGTCATCGGCGCGACCAACCGCGAGGACCTCATCGACCCGGCCATCCTGCGCCCGGGTCGTCTGGACGTCAAGATCAAGATTGAACGCCCGAACGAAGAGGCGGCGCAGCAGATCTTCAGCCGGTACTTTCACTCCTCGTTGCCCCTCGATGAGCAGGAGGTTCGTGAACTCGGCGGCGGCGACAGCGCCAAGGCGGTGCGCGTGATGCTCGAGCGCACCGTGACCGAGATGTACCGCGTGGACGCCGAGAACCGGTTCCTGGAGGTCACCTATCAGGGCGGGGACAAGGAAGTCCTGTACTACAAGGACTTCGCGTCGGGCGCCATGATCGAAAACATCGTGCGTCGCGCCAAAAAGTTGGCGGTGAAGCGCGAGATCGCCAACGAGGGCCGAGGCGTGCGCCTCGAGGACCTCCTCGCGTCGATCCGTCAGGAGTACCGCGAGAACGAGGACCTGCCGAACACCACCAACCCCGACGACTGGGCTCGAATCTCGGGCAAGAAGGGCGAGCGCATCATCTTCATTCGCACGCTCGTCAACGAGCCGAGCGCCGAACCCCGCGGCGGCCGGTCCATCGATCACGTGGGAACGGGTCAGTACCTCTAACTCCATGAGCGTCCCCAAGGTGCTGGGCATCGAAACGGAATACGGCATCAGCGGTGGGCCGGATCACGATCCGATCGTCGCCAGCTCGATGATCGTGAACGCGTACGCCCAGCCGGGCAAGTCGCACGTCAATTGGGATTTCGACGATGAGATGCCCGACCACGATGCGCGGGGCTTTCCGGCTTTCACGTCGCTCGCCCCCGTTGTCGAGACGCACCTGGCCAACACCGTGCTCGCCAACGGGGCGCGCTTCTACGTCGATCACGCCCACCCGGAGTACTCGTCGCCCGAGTGTCGCACACCGCTCGAAGCCGTCGTGTTCGACGTCGCGGGCGAAGAGGTGCTGCGCCGAGCGGTGGCGGCGGCGAACGAGTCGAGCCCGCACACCAATCCCATCGTCGTGTACAAGAACAACTCCGACGGCAAGGGGAATTCCTACGGATGCCACGAGAATTTCCTGGTGGATCGCCACGTTGAGTTTGGCGAGATCGTGCGCGCCATGGTGCCCCACCTCATCTCGCGTCAACTGGTCTGCGGATCGGGCAAGGTCGGAGCCGAAACCGAGGCGGGCTTCGCGCTCGCTCCGACCTTTCAGCTGTCCCAGCGCTCGGAGTTCTTCGAGGAGATTGTTGGGCTCGAAACGACGCTGAAGAGGCCCATTGTCAATACCCGTGATGAACCACACGGTGACCCGGAGAGATTCCGCCGCTTGCACGTGATCATTGGCGACGCGAACATGTCCCAAGTGGCGACCTTGGTCAAACTCGGTTCGACCGCTCTCCTCCTGGCGGTGCTCGAATCGCGAGGGTCGACGGTGTTCCCGCCACTACCTCGCCAGCCCGTGCGCGCCGTTCGCCAGTACTCCACGGATCTCGACGCGACGACGGGCGTTGACTGCGACGACGACCGGACGCGCACGGCGTGGGACTACCAGGACGAGCTCTGGCATCTCGCCGAACAGTTCGTCACCGACGACGGAGCGTCCTCGGTCGCCGACGAGGAGCAGGTGGCGCTGATCCTGCTCCAGTGGCGCGAGATGCTCGACGGCGTTCGGTACCGTCGTGACGACGTCGCCGATCGTGTCGACTGGGTCGCCAAACACCGCTTGGTACGAGGATTTCAGGAGCGCCACGGTCTGGAGACCGACGCGATGAAGCTGCGGGCGATCGACCTCCAGTACCACGACTTGCGACCTGACCGCTCACTCGCGGCACGTTGCAATCTGATGACGCTCGTGTCACCGGCACAGGCTCAGCACGCACTCAACAACCCTCCCACGACCACGCGCGCCTATTTCCGTGGCCGTTGTATCGGGAAGTTCACCGATTCCATCGCCGCGGCGAACTGGGACTCCGTCGTGTTTGACCTTGGAACCGATCCATTGCACCGAGTTCCTATGATGGATCCACTACGGGGAACGGCCGATCTCACGAAGGATCTGTTGGATCGTTGCGAGACCGCCCGCGAACTGTTAGACGAGTTGGGTGCGTAACGTGGAGAGACGATGAGCGAACAAGAGCAGATACGCAAGCAGCGAACCGAGCGCAAGACGGACGAGTCCGCGGCGCAGCCCGAGGTTGATTCGACCAAGGCGAACCAGATCAAGGCCGACCTCGACGATCTCCTTGACGAGATTGACGAGGTCCTCGAAGACAATGCCGAGGAGTTCGTGCGCAACTACGTACAAAAAGGTGGCGAATAGTTAATGGGATTGCCCCTCTTTTCGGTGTCCGACGACCCCGGCCCCTCCTTTCAGAAGTTCCTCGACGCGTCCGGCATTGACCTTCCCCCCGCCCGACAGTTCGCGGAGTCCGCACACGCGACGACGGTGGTCGCCGTGCGATGCGGTTCCGGCGTGGTCCTCGTGGGTGACCGACAAGCCACGGGCTCGTACATCGCCAGCCGTGATGTGCGCAAGATCGAGCCCGCCGATCTCTTCACGGCGATCGCCATCTCTGGCTCAGCGGCCATGGGCATGGAGTTCATTCGGATGGTGCAGCTGTCCTTTGAGCACTACGAGAAGATGACCGACGCGGTCCTCAGCCTTGACGGCAAGGCCAACTACCTGTCGCCGCTCATCCAGCGCAACAACCTGTCCACGCCCTTCATCGTGATTCCGATGCTCGCCGGCTACGACGTCAGCCACCAACGCGGTCGCGTCTTTGAATTCGACGGCGCGGGCGGCTGCTACGAGCGCGACGACTTCGTCACGATCGGTTCGGGCAGCCCGTTCGCCGAGAGCACCCTGCGTCTTGGATTTCGCGACGACCTCACGTTGGACGAGACGATCGAGCTGGCCGCTCTCGCGGTCTACGAAGCCGGCGACAACGACCCGAGCACCGGGGGACCGGACTTCGTGCGCAACATTTATCCCATGATCGTCACGATTACCGCCACGGGCTACGTCGAGTTGGCACCGGCCGACATCGAGCAACGATTCCGCACGATCAACGAACGTCGCGCGTCGTCGGGTGGACGTGCGGGGGGTGCCCTTCGATGACGATGCCCTTTTACGTCTCACCCGAACAGCTCATCAAGGACCGGGCCGAGTTCGCTCAAAAGGGCATCTCGCGCGGTCGTTCCCTGATCGCGTCGATCTATGACAAGGGCGTTCTCTTCGTCGCGGAGAACCCGTCGGCCTCGCTCAACAAAGTGTCAGAGATCTACGACCGCATCGCGTTCGCCGGTGTGGGCAAGTACAACGAATTCGATCGCCTGCGCGAAGCGGGGATCCGCTGGGCTGACTCGACGGGCTTTACCTACTCACGCGACGACGTGGACGCGCGAGCCCTCGCTAATTACTACGCGCAGTATCTGGGAACAACCTTTACCGAAGGGCCCAAGCCCCTCGAGATCGAGATTCTCGTCGCCCAACTCGGAGGGCGACTCCGACCCACGAAGCTGTACCACCTCGCCTACGAGGGAACGATCACGGACGAGGCGCGATTCGCGGTTCTCGGCGGTGACGCCGAGACCATCAAGAGTCGCTTCGCGACGAGTGACACCGGCGAGTCGGACCTGTCGGGCGCCCTGCACCATGCGGCGGCGGCCCTGAGCGGCCCCGAGCGCTCCATCGCGACCGAGGATCTCGAAGTGGCCATCCTTGAGGATCGCGGCAGTCGGCGGACCTTTACCCGACTCGACGACCACGCCGTCGCTCAGATTCTGAGCTAGGTCTCCGGTTCGCAATGGAGCGGCGGATCGTCGGGATCGAAACCGAATACGGCGTCACGTTCACGTTTCGTGGTCAACGTCGCCTCAGTCCCGACGAAGTGTCGCGTTTTCTGTTTCGCAAGGTGGTCGCCTGGGGACGTTCGAGCAACGTCTTTCTCGAAAACGGCAGCCGTCTCTATCTCGACGTCGGCAGCCATCCCGAGTACGCCACCGCCGAGTGCGACTCGCTCGACGATCTCGTTGCTCAGGACAAGGCCGGCGAGGCGATCCTGCAGGGCTTGGTCGAGCACGCCCAACAGCAGCTCGACGCCGAGGGTGTACGCGGCGAGATCTATCTGTTCAAGAACAACAGCGACTCCGCCGGCAACTCGTACGGATGTCACGAGAACTACTGCACCGAACGAGACGAGGATCTCAGTCGCCACGAGCAACTGACGATTCCGTTCTTGATCACGCGGCAGATTTTCGCCGGTGCGGGCCGGGTCGTCACGACCAATCGCGGGACGCACTTTGCGTTGAGTCAACGCGCCGAGGTGATTTGGGAGACCATCTCGTCAGCCACGACCCGCAGTCGACCGATTATCAACACCCGCGACGAACCCCACGCCGATCCCGAGAAATATCGGCGACTCCACGTCATCATCGGCGACTCCAACATGAGCGAAGTCGCGACGTTCTTGAAGGTCGGCACGATGTCGGTCATCTTGTCGATGGTCGAAGATCGCACGACGATTCTGCGCGACTACACGTTGGCGCAACCCATGAACGCGCTGCGCGACGTCTCGACCGATCTGTACAGCGAACATCCCATCCGGCTGCTGAACGGGCGTGAGCTCACCGCCCTGGAACTGCAAGAGGACCTGTGCGAGCGAGCCGAGCTGTACGTACAGAGCCGCACCCTGCCCGAGGATCTGGTGCGAGCGGTCACGCTGTGGCGAGAGGTGCTCACACAACTTCGAGCGGATCCGATGGAGCTGTACCGCTCGATTGACTGGGTGACCAAGTACCGACTGATCGAACAGCTTCGCGAGCGCGAACAGATCCCCTTGACGCACCCGAAGGTGAATCTCATCGACTTGCTCTATCACGACACCGATCGCCAGCGTGGTCTGTTCTACCGACTCGAAGCCAAGGATCAGATCGATCGGATGATTACGGACCAACAGATCAATGACGCCACGACCACGCCCCCTCAGACCACGAGAGCCCGCATGCGGGGAGCGTTCGTCAAGCGCGCCAACGAGCGCAATCGCGACTTCACCGTCGATTGGGTCCACCTGAAGCTCAACGATCAACTGCAGCGCACGTTGATGCTGAAGGATCCCTTTCGGAGCCACGACGACCGATTCGATCGTTTGCTGCACTCGCTCTAGGTCTGACGTCGGTGGGCATTTGTTAGAGAGTTCTTATCCCGACGTCCTGATGCGACCGTTGCACGTCGAGATCTTCAAAGTTCGGACGTGTAGCCTTGAGCGGTGACCTCAGAACAAATAGAGGCCGAGCCCTTGTCACACGAGACTGACCAGAACGCGCCGTCGAAGAGTTGGATGCACAAGCAGCCGTATCGCTGGATCTTCGAGTGGGTCGTCGTCTTGGTGCTGGCCCTGGTGGCCGCGCTGGTCATGCGGACCTTCGTCTTCCAAACATTCTTCATCCCGTCGGGTTCCATGGAACCCACGCTGCAGATCGGTGATCGCATTCTGGTCTCGAAATTGAGCGTCGAATTCGGGACGATCCACACCGGTGACATCGTGGTCTTCAAGCGGCCCCCGGCTGAGCACTGTGGCGGGACGGAAGTCAACGACCTCGTGAAGCGGGTGATTGGTGTCCCGGGCGATCGATTGTGGTCGGTTGGCAACACGATCTACATCAACGGGAAGGCGTTGGATCAAACCTGGTCCCACTACGAACCGCTGTCGCCTCCCGTGGGGACGCCGCAACAGCCCGACGCCTCGGCGCAGGATCCGGTCATCGTCCCGCCCAATCACTACTTCATGATGGGTGACAACGAATCAAACTCCTGCGACAGTCGCTACTGGGGCACCATCAGCCGCAATCTGATCGTGGGCAAGGTCTTCATGCGAATTTGGCCCCTCAAGCGAATCAGCTTCCTGTAGCCCTGGTCGCGGGGGCGCGTCGTACAATGACGCTGTGCTGAGTCTGAGCCCCATCAAGATCGTCATCCTGGTCGCGGTGATCCTGGTGGTTCTCGGACCCGACAAGTTGCCGGACGTCGCCCACCAGATCGGCAGCGCGTGGCGCTCCCTCAAGGAGTGGCAGTCCAAGATCGAAAAGGAAGTCCGCGACGTCGTGCCGGACCTGCCGTCCAGTTCGGACATCGTGCGCATGGCCCGCAGCCCGGTGAATCTCCTCAACTCGCTGGCCGATCGGGTCACCGGTCCCGACGAGCCCGACGAGGACGAGGTCACTCCCACCAAGCCGGTCGAGTTCTCCGCGCGCGCTCAACGGGCGAGCACGACCGACGACACCGGACCGCCGGTGGATGAGGATGCCGAGACGTTGGCGCATCAGGAGCCGCCACACCTGTCCGTCCCGTCCGAGCGCGAGGGGCGCGCTCCACTGCCCGCTGACCCCTCCCTCAACTAGCGCATGGCTCCCATGACGAAGTCGGGTCAACGCGCCGCGTCCGGCATGACCATCTCCGAGCACATCAACGAAGCGCGCAAGCGTCTCATGATTGCCTTCGGTGCGGTCTTTGTCATGGCGATCGTGGCCTTCATCCTCTATCCGCAAATCCTGGGCTGGCTCCAGAAGCCGTACTGCTCGGTCTCGCCAAAGAACTGCTACTTCCTCGTGACCGCCCCCCTTGACGGCCTCACGCTCCGCATCAAGATCGCCTTCTTCGGAGGATTGCTCTTCGCGTCACCCGTCGTGTTCTACGAACTGTGGCGCTTCATCACGCCGGGCCTCAAGAAGGCCGAGAAGCGCTACATCATCCCGTTTGTCAGCGCGTCGGTGGTCTTTTTCGCGGCCGGGAGCGTCGTGGCGTACTACAGCTTCGAACACGCGCTCAAGTTTCTCCAGGCCATCGGCGGCCACGAGTTGGTGGCCCACTACAACCCGGTGGACTACCTGAATTTGATTCTGCTCATGATGTTCATCTTCGGCGTCACGTTCGAATTCCCGGTTGTGCTCGTGAGCCTCGAGATGGCCAACGTCGTGACACCGGCCACGTTGCTGCGTTCGTGGCGCTGGGCCATCATCGCCATCACGTTGGTGGCGGCGATTTTCACGCCGAGCGGCGACCCCTTCTCGATGTTGGTGCTCATGGTTCCCCTCATCGCCTTCTACTTCGCGTCCATCGCCGTCGGCAAGCTCGCCGGTAAGTGACCGTCACGGACCGTCGAGAGCGGTTTCTCTCCGCCCTGGGCTTCGGCGTCGACGACTTCCAAACCGAGGCCTTCGACGCCGTCGACGAAGGTCTCAACGTGCTCGTGAGCGCTCCCACGGGCTCGGGCAAGACGTTGATCGCCACGTACGCCATTGAGCGGACGCTGGGGGTCACCGGTCGATCGTTCTACACCACGCCCCTCAAGGCCCTTTCCAATCAGAAGTATCACGAGCTCGTCGAGCGCTACGGCGAGGCTCGCGTGGGACTCCTGACCGGTGACGCCTCGATCAATCGTGACGCGCCGATCGTCGTGATGACGACGGAAGTGTTGCGCAACATGTTGCTCACCGAATCACGTCAGGTCCTCAACTTGAGCCTGGTGATCCTCGACGAGGTGCACTTCTTGCAGGACCCGTTTCGCGGAGGCGTGTGGGAAGAAGTCATCATCCTCACCCCGCCCGCCGTGCAGTTCGTTGCCTTGTCAGCCACGGTGTCGAACGCGAGGGTGTTGGGGGAGTGGTTGAGCGAGGTGCGCGGTCCCACCACGGTCATCGTGGAACTCGAACGCCCTATCGACCTGCACAACCACGTCGCGATCGTGAAGCGAAACCAGGAGCTTCCCGAACTCCTCGATCTCCTGAACGGGGCCAAGTTGTCCGACGAAGCTCGTCGCATCGACAACGTCATGAAGTCCACCCGCCGGTTCCGACCGGGTCCGCAGTGGCACGGATCGAAATCGTCGGCTCCGCCACCACCTTTCAAGTCACCCTGGCGCAGCGATCTTCTTCGTGTCATGGACGCGGCTGACCTCTTGCCAGCCATTGTGTTCATCTTCTCGCGCGCCGCGTGTGATGACGCCGTGCGACAAGTGCGTCGCGACGGCCTGGCGTTCACGTCGCCCGAGGAGCGACAGATGGTGCGTGATATCGCCCTCGAGAAGGTGTCCGAGTTTGATGAAGAGGACCTTCTCGCGCTGGAGTTCGACGACTTTCTCGACGCGCTCGAACGCGGCATCGCCGCGCACCACGCCGGCATGGTGCCCGCGTTCCGCGAGACGGTTGAGGCGTGCTTCGAGGCGAATCTGTTGGGCGTGGTCTTCGCCACCGAGACCTTGGCCCTCGGCATCAACATGCCCGCGCGCTCGGTGGTTCTGGAGCGCTTCGCCAAGTACTCAGACAACGGACGCAATATCCTGACGAGTAGTGAGTTCGCTCAACTCACCGGACGGGCTGGTCGACGTGGTCTCGATGACGAGGGACACGCCGTCATCTGCTGGGCGACCGAACTATCCCTGCACGACGTTGGCCGCGTCGCCCTCAGTCCGCCCGCCGACCTCCACAGTTCCTTCCGTCCGACCTACAACTTCACCGCCAACCTGATCCACCACTTCGATCACGCCACGGCTGTCGAGATCCTCCAGCAGTCCTACGCCCAGTTCGAAGCCGACCGCCGCGCCACGGGTGCTCGCCGACCGCTCGTGGACCAGATGGCGGCGCGTCATTCCGTTCTCGAGGAACTCAACTACGCCGAAGGGTGGCGCCTCACCGACGCGGGCGAGCGGCTCCGGGCGGTGTACCACGAGTGCGACCTTACGATTGTCGAAGCTCTCCACGCCGGCGTGCTGGACGACGCCGAGCCGGCTGTCGTCGCCGCCGTCCTCTCGGCATTCGTCTTTGAGCCCAAGCGCGCCAAGCGAACCGGACCGCATCGCCACACTCCCGTGAAGAAGCAGCGCGTTCGCAACGATCGACTCGGTGAGGAGCGTCGCAGCGAGATCAATCAACGCATCGGGACGATCATGGGTCTGTCGGCCTACGTCCACGAAGTTGAGGAACGACATCACGTCCGCCACGCCAAGGACCCCGACCCCGGCTTCGCCAGCACGATCGCCGCGTGGGTGCGGGGAGCGTCGCTCGCGACCGTTCTGGACGTCGCGGGGGCCGAGGGGGGCCAGATGTCGCCGGGGGACTTTGTTCGCAACGCGAAGCAGGTGGGCGACCTCTGCGAGCAGATCACGAGGCTGTGCGGCGGGACGGCGTTGGCTGACGCCGCCGACGAGGCGCGCGCGGGCGTCATTCGCAGTGTCGTGGCCGGAGTCTCGATGGTCCCACCGACGCCAGATGGCGCCCTCTAATCTCGGAAGTCCATGCACCAGTACGTTGCCGAGGAGTTCACCGACGCCGAAGTGTCCATCCTTCGGCGGTACTTCACGAACCTCGACGGTCCGGTGTTCGCACTTGTCAATCTGCCCGAAGTGGTCAAGGGCGCCCTCTTCGCGCGCTACTCGCGATCCTCGAAGAGTCTCCGCCGACTGTTCCTCGACGAATTCGTCGGGGATCTTGACCTCACGGGCGACGCGACGATCGACGCGACGATCGGCCTCGATCGCGCCGATGAGCTCTACCAGAAGGTGTTCTTTGAGTACGGCGACGATTCGGTCGCGCAACTCGGGGGCGTGCACCTCGCGTGCGAACAGGCCAGCAACGTGCTCACGAAGGTGCTCGAGTGGGGGCGCCTCATGAGTTACCTCGAGCAGTCAACGCGGTACCTCGGGTACGACAAGCGTCTGGGTAACGGTCATTACCGGTTCTTTCGCGACCACGAGATTCTGGAGTCACGCTACGGGGCCCGCTACGTCGGCGAGATGGATCGCATGTTCGACACGTATGCAGATCTGCTGCCCAAGTTGACCGAGTGGCTGACGCGCCGGTACCCCAAAACGCCCGAGGACACTGACTTCGCCTACCGACAGGCCATCCGCGCCAAGGCGCTGGACGGTGTGCGCGGCCTGCTGCCCGCGAGCGCACTGAGCAACGTCGGCATCTACGGTTCCGGTCAGGGGTACGAGTCCCTGCTCCTGCACATGCGTGCGCACCCAATGCCGGAAGTGCGGCACTACTCCGATCTGATGCTCGCGGAACTGACCAAGGTGATCCCGTCCTTTCTGCGACGCGTCGAGGTCGCCGATCGTGGAGTGCGCTGGAGCGACTACATGGCGGAGGCCAAGAGCGCGACGTCGCAACTCGTGGCGTCACTGATCTCGGAACCCGCCACGACGACGTCCAACGAACAGATCCGTCTCGTCTCCTTTGACCCCGACGGCGAGACACGTGTCCTGGAGGCGATTGTCTTCGCCGCCAGCACCGGGTCGCACGAGAGTGCCCGTCGTACGGTGGCCGCGCTCACACCTCTGCAGCGTCGCGAGCTGATGTTCACCTACGTGGGGGACCGCTCCAATCGCCGACACCGCCCCGGCCGCGCGTTCGAGCGAACGGACTACCGCTTCGAGCTCGTCACGGACTACGGCGCGTTCCGGGATCTGCAGCGACACCGTATTCTCACGATCGAGTGGCAACCCCTTTCGACCGATCTGGGATTCGACGTGCCCGACATCGTGAGTGAGGCCGGACTCAGTGACGCGTACGTTTCGTCGCTCGATCGCTCGCGCGATCTGTACGAGACACTGCGCACAACCCTGCCGGATCAGGCTCAGTACGTCGTCGCGTTAGCGTTTCGGATTCGCTACGTCATGCAGATGAACGCTCGCGAGGCCATGCACCTGATTGAACTTCGTTCGGGTCCCCAGGGCCACCCGAGTTACCGACGGGTAGCCCAGGAGATGCACCGCCAGATCGCCGCGGTCGCGGGCCATGACCTCATCGCGGAGTCCATGCGATACGTCGATTTCTCCGACACGGATCTGGAACGACTGGCGTCAGAGCGCGCTGCGGAACGGATGCGCCAACAAGCCAAGCAGTAGTTTCCCACCGACAACTGTCCGATTCCGTGCCAAAAGCGCTCGGAGCTTCGGTTGTCGGTCTATGCTGCCAGCGCCCAAGCGAAGGAAATCAGTGGCTGAAGATATTGACGATGAAGTTTTTGACGAAGAGGATTTGGCTGACGGTTTCGACGCCGAACTTCTCGAGGGTGAGGAGTTGATCGAAGGCGACGAGATTGTCGACGTCGACGTGGACGCGGACGCCGAAGAGGACGACGTCGACGAGATTCTTGAAGCTGAGGACGAGGACGTTGCGCCCATCGCCGACGCGGTCGTCGCAGACGACGAGGACGACCTCGCCCTCGACCACGACGTGGAGCTCGCCCTGGACGAAGTTTTGGCCGAGACCATGCGACTCACCACCGAGCCCGATGACGATGACGACGCCGTCGCGGAGGTTGAAGACAAGAGCGAGCTCAGCGAGTCGGTTCTGCCGAAGCAGGACGACGAATTTCGCTGCAAGTCGTGCCGGTTGCTCAAGAAAACGAGTCAGCTCGCCGACGCCAAGCGAACGTTGTGTCGTGACTGCGTCTGAGGAAGCCCTGGAGTCGTTGCGATCCTCGGGGGAGCGCATTGTCAACTCACTCGTGACTCTCGGCACACGCATCCTCACCGATCCGCGCGTCGCGAAGCCCCTGGACTGCGCACAACGCGAGATGCGTCAAGCCAAGGCCGTGGGACAACTGACCGTCCTGACGGCGAACGCCAAGCTGAAGCAGACACTCCAGTCGCCGACACCCCCCGACCCGGCCCCCGCCGCGGCACCACCACCGGTCCGTGACGCACCGGTCGCGCCGACCTGCATTCCCGAATACGAGAACTTGTCCGCCAGTCAGATCGTTCCTCTGTTGCGCGCGCTCGATGCCGACGAGCGCGCCGAGGTCCTCGCGTACGAGGAGGCGACGCGCCAGCGCAAGACGGTCATCGCGGCCGCCCGCAAGCCACTGGCGTGACCACCTCGGTTGGCGCCGTCACGGAGTTGACCGACGACCTGGTCGAGCTGGTTGCCGCAGCCCTCAGGGAGCTGACGAGCCATCGTGGCGGCCCGCAGTTGCGCACAACGATCGTGGCGCACACTGGGGCGTCGGAGCCCGTGGCTCTGACCGAGACGTTGGTGGACCGCGGCTCGCTATACGTCGCGCACGCCGACGGCTCTCCGGCGGGGATCCTGGCCGTCACGCCCGCTGACCACCTCACCATTATGGGCGTTTACGTCCGAGACGGTCTGCGTCGTCGGCACGTGGCAACCTCGCTGTTGTCGCTTGTGTTTGACAGTCCGATCGCTCCGAATGACGCGTGGGTGTTACCCGGAGATCGAGCGACGAAATCCCTCTACGAACAGGCGGGCTGGAAGGCCCGCATGCTCACGATGAGCGGCGAGTAGGCGCGGGACGTCGCGACGGCCGAGCGGGCGGCGGGGGAGGGGGCGGGACCTTCATCCCGAGCAGTTTCGCCAATTCGGGAATCGACCCAGCGTTCTTGATTGCCAGTGCGTGACTTTCCGGGTCCACAGGGATTCCCTGCGGCTTGATGAGTCGGCGAATTGGCGACTCGACGGCCGTGTTGATGATCTCACGCCACAAGACGGGCGACGTTTCCGCCGTCAACGCAGCCGACGTCATCGCCGCAATCTGCGTCGCGGCCGCCGAGCTGACGCGGGTCGTGGGCTCGGGCGTGCGGATCGTCAGACGCAACGACTCGAGCACGTCACTGTTGGCCAGCGCTCGTTCGAGCTTCGCGTTCCACTCATCGCGCAGCGCCGTCACGCGAGCGGTGAGAGCGGCTTGCAGCTCCTTTTGTTGCGCGCGTGCCTCCTCGTCGAGAGTGACGGTCTTGGCGGACGTGACGACGGCCCTTAAGTCCCGCAGTCGGAGTTCCTTGCCCGCTGCGAGTGCTCCCGCCGCTCGGTCCTTCCAGACGGCGAGGTTGGCGCGGCCCAACAGTTCCTCCGCGATCCTCGTGATCGCCTCGGCGTTAATCGTGGGACGCCCCTGGGACTCGGCGTTGCGATTCTGATCCTCAACGGCCTTGCGCACGGCGGGCATGCCACCACGAAGCAACTGCTCGGCGACGGGCAGCTGCTCGCCCGACAACGTCGCGAGAAAGGCGTTGCGGTGCACCGTCGTCATGGGCGCAACGGGTGGGCCCGCCGGACGGGCGCCTACGCCGGAACGAGGGGAACGACGGTCTGATGAGCCAGGACGTGCTGATCGATTGTTGGCGTCGGCGGGACGGCGCTCGCGCGTCGGACGCTCCGTGGTCGTCCGCTCACCGTCGGTGCGCTCGGGACGCTCCCCGCGAGCGGATCGGTCACCGCGCGGGGGACGACTGGACTGGTCACCTCGAGTACCACGATCGGGTCGCGCGCCACGATCACGGCGCTCGCCACGACCAGAGTGGTCGTCGTCACGGCGCCCGCGGCCCTTCGGCGCGTAGATGACCTGAACATCAGGACCCTTGCGCTCGGGTTCGACCATGGCGATTCGCTCGTGTCGGGGATCGACCGGCGAAGCCGTCTTCGGTGGGGCCACCGAGAGAACCTCAACGCCTTCCATGTACTGATCGATCTCCGCACGGTAGGTGCCACCGACCACGAAGCCCTCGCCGAGCAGTTTGACGTCGAGAACGCCCTTGGGTTGACGAGCACCGGCGGCTCGCCACGTGGCGGTTCCTCCGTTGATGCTCGTGATTTCAATATCCAGACGTCGCGACATAGCCCGCCTAATCTACCCGTTGGCGCTGTCTGAGAAATCTCGGACGAATTTCAGTCAATTCTTAGAACCGCTGCCTAGCATGAACGCATGACCGACGACATCACCGGCGGAACCTCGAACGAGGACGCCGCGCCCGAGACGAATTTGTGGTCGGTTGTCGCGGGCGATCACGCCGATGCCCCGACGGAGGCGCCAACGGCACCCGACGACGCCGTGCCGTCCCCGGCGGCGGGTACTGGCGAGGACGCGTCCGCTCCCGTCACTCCGGCACTCGCGGGCGAGAACCCCACGCCATCAGTCCCTGACCAGTCGACGACACCGCCATACGCCTCTGCTCGTGCGGTCACACCCGGAACCTCAGCAGCGGCCCCATCCGCCGTGTCCTGGCCCACGCCGGTGCCGGTCGCGAGTCCGGCCACGTCGCCCAGTCGGCCCACCTCTCGACGCACTGACTGGGGTCAGCGCGTCAGCCTTCTGCTGATTGCCGCCCTCGTGGGAGGGCTCGCGGGGCACTTTGCCTCGAATAATTCGTCCTCCCAGTACACGATCAAATCGTCAACCGATGCGCCCACGGGACAGGTCCTTTCGTCGGGCATCACCATTCCCACCCTGGTCCAGAAGGTCACGCCCGCGGTCGTGTCCATTGACGTGAAGAACTCCGTTGAGGAAGATCAGGGCACCGGCATGATCCTGACCTCGGGCGGCCTGATCGTGACCAACAATCACGTCATCGCGGCCGCCGCGGACGGGGGAACGATCACGGTGACCCGCTCCGGGCAGACCACCGCCATACCGGCGCAACTGGTCGGCACGATCCCGTCCGAGGATGTCGCTCTCATTCGCGCTCAGGGACTCAGCGGCCTTCCCACGGTCACCCTCGGGAACTCCAACAAGTTGGCGACGGGGGATTCCGTCGTAGCGATCGGGAACGCCCTCGGTCTCGCCGCGGGCACGCCGACGGTCACGGCGGGCATCGTGTCCGCTCTCGGGCGGACGGTGACCGCCAGCGACGGCAACAACTCCGAAACCCTGCACAACATGATTCAGACCGATGCCGCCATCAACCCCGGGAACTCCGGAGGTCCGCTGCTTGACGCCAACGGTCAGGTGATCGGCATGAACACGGCAGTCGCCGGCACGCTGGCTGACGGTGAGAACGCCCAGAACATCGGGTTCGCGATTCCCGTGGCGGAGATCCGCTCTCTTATTCCGAGCCTCCTAAAGGGCGGGACCGTGACCCCGAAGGGCGCCTATTTGGGTGTGGAGATCCAGACCCTCACGCCCGCCCTCGCACACTCGTACGGGTTCACGACAACGTCGGGCGCCCTGGTGGTGAGCGTCGTCGCGGGCACCGCCGCGGCACAGTCCGGGATCGAAGTCGGCGACATCATCATCAATATTGACGGCACACCCATCACGTCCGCACCGCAGGTGTCGCGAGCCATCGCGAGCCATCACCCCGGTGATCAGATCACGGTGACGGTCGTTCGCAACAACAAGCAACTCACGCTGCACCCGACACTCGGAAGCACCAGCGGTTAAGCCAGCGACGCGATCCCGCCGTCGACGGCGAGGACGGCCCCGGTGACGTACGCACCCGCGCGCGACGACAAGTAGATCGCCGTTCCGGCCATGTCGTCGGGTCGCCCGATGCGACGAAGGGGAGTGCTCTTGGCGATGGCGTCGCCGAAGGCCTCCAACGTGGCGTGCATCATCTTTGACTCAAAGGGACCGGGCGCGATCGCGTTCACGGTCACGATAGGCGCCATCTCCTTGGCGAGGTGGCGCGTCAGCTGGTGAACGGCGGCCTTGGAGGCTGAGTACGAGAACGTATCCATCGTCGGAACGCGCAAACCATCAATGGACCCGATGTTGATCACGCGGCTCGGCTCCTCCGCGCTGGCTCGAGCCTCCAGCAGGGGCCGAAGGAACTTGGTGAGGTGGTAGACGCCCTTCACGTTGAGCGCGAAGACGCGCTCGAAGGCGGCCTCGTCGTGTTCGGTCATCGGGGCGCCCCAGGTCGCCCCGGCGTTGTTGACCAGAACGTCCAGGTGGTCTTCATTCTTGGCGATCTCTTCCGCCAAGCGTCGACACTCGTCTTCGGTTGACAGGTCTGCGGGCAGGGCCACACAGGTGCCGCGAGCACTCAACTCCGCCGCCAACGCCTGACAGACGTCTGCTTTGCGTGACGAGATGTACACCGTGGCGCCGGCGTCGACAAACCCCCGCGCGATCATCTCCCCGATGCCACGACTGCCACCGGTCACCAGAACCACTTTGCCTGCCACACTGAAGAGATCACTCATGGTCGTCGAGTGTAGGGGAGCCGAGTGCACCGTGATCTTGTCCCGACACGAGAAAAGCCACCTTCGGCCGAAACAGCTCCGGGCGCCGCTGCGCCGCGACAGTCAGGGCTTCGTCAAGGTCGTACGCCTCGACAATCTCTTGGGTGAAGCCAGGTCGAAGAATGGAGCCCCACAAGACGCGCCACTGGAAAGGTCCACGGACTGTCTCTGTCACAATGAGCATCGCCTCACGCACACGGTCTACTTGTCCTCACAACTCATCTCGGCGACAGCCCGCAGGACCGTTCGCCGTCATCACCGTGACGCGAACGTCCAGAGCGAGAGGGGCCCTTGGCATCACGAACGTCGACAGACGCAGCCCTCGGCAACGCTGGACCGCTTGATCCTAACCGCCGATAATGTACGTTACGTAAAGTTCTACAGAATCTCCGTGGAACTGTCGAGATCCACGTTGTCGTTGTCCTGAGCAGTCTCGTGAGCCCAGAGCTTCCTTCTGCTCTGGCGACGTGCACTCAAGCATCCGCGGCGATTGTCAGAGTGAACAGTCACGTGTCGTCGTGGCTCGTGCGACAGACATGCGCCGTCTCAGCGAGCCACGGAGGCACACGTCTGTCGTCAGTCTCGTCGAGCCTGGCGTATCGCCGTGCGTCACTTTCGCCCGCGCCCACGGGTCTGCCCCCAGGTGCACCCGACCCCGGCGTTGGTTCTGACGCGAACATCGCCGTCGGGAGACTCGACGAGATCAGACGCCCGTCGTCCAAAACGGCTCGCGGTAGGTTGAACCGATGCTGGGCGAGGAACAACAGGAGCCATTGCCGCCCCTGGATCTCACGGGCTCAGTGGTTGAGGTTGTTGTCGGTGGAGCTCTGGGCACCCTCATCCGGGCTCTCATCCTCCAAGCCACTCAAAACACCGGGACGTGGCGGGTCGTCACGCCACGGGGCCTGAGCCACGTCGCAGAGGCTGAGCAGATGCTTCTGTCCTCGTGGTTTTTGAGAGTGCCCTTCTCTCTGATTGCCGTCAATACCGTGGGCGTCTTCGTCGCCACCTGGCTCCTCGCGGGCCCCTTTCGCGGTCGATCGCCCGACTTCAAGGGTCGACTGCTCCTTGTCACTGGCTTCTTGGGCGGCTTCACGTCGTATTCGAGTCTCTTCGTCGATCTGGCCTGGATGAAACAGTCGAGTTGGATAGCCGCTGCTGTCACGCTCGTCGGTGCGATGGCCCTCGGAATTGGATCGGCGACGATGGGATTGAAGGTCGCCCGACGATGAAGCTGACTCTCATTGTCCTGTTTGGTTCCCTCGGATGCCTCGCTCGCTGGGCCATTGAGGAGGTCGTGGAGCGCAGAGTTCTGTCACATCGCCCCTACGCGACGATGGCGGTCAACGTCGTGGGGGCGACGATTTCGGGATTCGTCTTTCTCGGTGGCGTGACACTCACCGTTCTGAGTCTCAACTCACTTCATCCCGGCACGGTCCCGCTCGTCACCAGCTCGGGCAGTCTCACGTTGTCGAACTGGAGTCCGTACCTCCTGACCGGCTTTTGCGGCGGCTTCACCACATTTTCGAGCGCCATCGCCATTCCGTATCTCGATTGGCGGCACGGGCAACGTCTGCGAGGTGCCGTGCTCATCGGAGCGACTCCCCTGTTGTGCCTCCTGGGCTTCTGGCTCGGAGAGACGTTGACCCACATCTTCTGGTAGCAGGGGAGCCCCTCCCCCGGGGTCCTCGCGTCCGACAGTCACGGGCTGCGTGCCATCATGGACCATCGAGACGTACCTGCTCACTCTGCGCTGTACGGATGCTCCGGGCATCGTCCGAGCGGCGGCGACGGGCATCGCGAACGTGGGCGGCAACATTCTCGAGAATGATCAGTTCTCCGATCCGGTGACCGACGTCTTCTGTATGCGGACGAGGTTCGTGTCCGCGACGGGACTTGAGAGCGTGCGTCACAGCATCGCATCGGCGCTGGGGTCGTTTCATCCGGAAATGACCCTGCGACTCGAGAACACCTTGCGGCGAGCCATCGTGCTTGTCTCCCAATACGACCACTGCCTGGCGGACCTCCTTTACCGACGCGCCATTGGTGACCTTCCACTGGATATTCGATTGGTCGCTTCCAACCACGCCACCTGTCAGTCCCTGGCCGAGCGGTACTCAGTGGCGTTTCACATTCGCACCGTCACTGAGGACACCAAGTCCACGTTCGAGACGGAGCTCCTCGAGGTCATTGATCACGAGTCCATCGACGTCGTGATCTTGGCCCGCTACATGCAGATCCTCTCCCCCCGCTTCTGTGCGGCACTACCAGGAAGAATCATCAACATCCATCACTCGTTCCTCCCGGGCTTCAAGGGTGCACGCCCCTACCACCAGGCCTACGAGCGCGGAGTCAAATTGATCGGTGCGACGTCGCACTTTGTGACCGAGGATCTTGACGAAGGTCCGATCATCGACCAAGACGTCGTGCGCGTCTCGCACGCGCGACGACCCGAAGATCTTGTCGCCCTTGGTCGTGACGTCGAGCGAACGGTGTTGTCACGGACAGTCAAGCTCGTCGCCGAAGATCGCGTTGCGCTCGTGGGGCGTCGCACGGTCATCTTCGCCCAATAGTGACGGACCGCCCTTCGTGCGTTGGCGCGACGATCACTGTGGCGAGAACGGGTACGTTCCGCGCCCTCCGCGTGAATCCCTTTGTGTGACGGCGAGCTCTGTCTGACAGGACTCATCGGAGACATTGGGTACGGCCCACGGCTCCGTCAAAGGAAACCACGTCAGCACGCCGACGTCCGCAGTTTTCGGCGTCACGATCCGAGCGTCGCCATCCGAGTTCGTTCTAAGAAGTTCGCGGAGGCTTTCACCAACCACACAAACGTCGGGTCGGGGCCACCCAGCAGCTCCGGGTGCCACTGCACCGCGAGAAGGTCGGCACCCGGCAATTCGAGCCCCTCGACGACGCCATCGGGTGCCGTCGCCGACACCACCAAACCTTCTCCCACACGGTCGATGGTCTGGTGGTGCAGTGAGTTGACGCCCGTCGTCGGCGACAGAAATGTCGAGAGGATGGTGTTGGGCTCCACGTGAACATCGTGGATGGGTTTGCGAGCGTCGGCCGACCATTGGGGATGGCCCACGCCGTCGTCCAGTTCAACGTGCTGACGAAGAGTGCCACCACACGCCACGTTGGTGAGCTGCGCGCCACGACAGATGGCGAGGATGGGCAGCTCGCGCTCTCGTGCGGCGTGGAACAATGCCAACTCCCACTCGTCGCGATCCTGCTCGAGGGCACCGAGGTTCTCGTCCGGCTCCGCGCCGTACAACGCGGGGTCGATGTCCGCTCCCCCACTCAAAACCAAGCCGTCCAATCGTTCAATGACGCCAACCGGATCAGCGTCGCGAGCCAATTCCACCGGCAGGCCTCCGGCAGCGGCCACCGACGCCGGATAGTCCGAGAAATGGAGATCCATCTTCAGGTGTTCGAACGTTGCGGGCATCGGCGCCGCGAGCAACTTCGAGGGCCACCGCCGTCCAGTGATTCCAATGAGGGGTTTCGACATACGTCCATAGTAGATACCGATCGGGTGCTCGCGGAGCGCAATCGTTTGGAGTCAAACGTCTACACTTCGCGCGGAGGGGGCTCATGCCGGCAAACACGGAAAACTTCGACATCACCAGCCACGACACGTACGTCAGCGGCGTTCCGCACGCGGCGTTTCGATCTCTGCGCGAGCACGAGCCGGTGGCCTGGACGACCGAAAGTGACGGTGGCCGGGGATTTTGGAGTCTGACCAAGTACGACGACATCCTGTTCGCGAGTCGTCACTCCGAGATCTTCTCCAGCGCCCAAGGAATCCGACTGGAGGACATGACGCTCGAGGAGTTGGAGGCTCGACGCACTCTGATGGAGATGGATCCTCCCGAGCACACTCGGCTACGCCGCCTCGTCAGTCGACCATTTACTCCTCGCGCGGTCAATCTGTACGAGGACGCCATCCGGGCATTGGCTCGCGACGTCGTGGCCAACGTTCGAGACCGCGACGACTTTGACTTCGTCCGCGAGATCGCTCGCGAGTTGCCGATGCGAATGTTGGGGAGGCTTCTCGGGCTGCCGGACGACGATCTCGAATGGCTCGTTCAGCGTGGAGACGCGCTCATCGGCAACACGGATCCCGAATTCACCGATTACGTCGTTGATCAAACCGATACCTCCGAGTACCGTCTTCTTCCGTTTCGCAGTCCCGTCGCGGTGGAGCTGTTCGAATACGCGAGCCAGGCTCTCGCGTCGCGACGTGTCGCTCCCACCAACGACGTCCTGTCGGCTCTCCTAGCTCCGACGGTTGACGGCGATCGACTCGACGATCTCGCCCTCAAAAACTTCTTCACGTTGATGGTCGCCGCCGGAAACGACACGACGCGGTACACGATGTCGGCCGGAGTGATGGTGTTCCTCGATCATCCGGAGATCTTCGGAGCCATCCCCACGATGGATATCGCTCAGCGCAAGGCCCTCGTGGAGGAGGTGCTGAGATGGTCATCGACCACCATGCACTTTCGTCGCACCCTCGTTCAGGACACCGAGCTTCGCGGTGTGCACTTACGAGCGGGAGACAAGGTCGTCCTCTGGTACGTCTCGGCAAATTTCGACGACGAGCAGTTCACGGATCCTTACACGTTCCGCGCCGATCGCACACCGAACGATCACGTCGCGTTCGGACTGCACAGTCCGCACCTCTGTCTCGGTGCTCATCTGGCACGACTTGAGTTACGAGTGATCTTCGAAGAGATGGCCGCTGCGTGGAGCGCAATCGAATCAGCCGGACCCGTCGAGCGATTTCGGTCCAACTTCATCAGCGGCACCAAGAAATTGCCGGTGCGCGTCACCTGGCGCTAAAGGAACGGTAAGTACTCCCGCAGTTCCCAGTCAGTCGTTGCCGCCGTGAAGCGGTCCCACTCGCTTCGCTTGACCATCACGTGCTGTGCAACCAGCGTTGACCCCAGTGCCTCCACGAGTTCGGTGTCCGCCTCAAGTGCGTCAAGGGCGAGCGACAGATTCGCGGGCACACCCACGGTGGCGTCAATCGTGTCGAGACCGTTCCCCGATTCGACGGGACCGAGCGCCGTCTTGTTGACGTACCCGAGTCGCATGGCTTGCAGCACCGCAGCCAGCGATGTGTGAACGGTTGCCCCACCATCACTTAAGCGATGTTCCAAACGAGCCGCGACACCACGCTCGGGCGGCACTCGCACTGTGGCGCCGCGGTGGTCGTAGCCCCAGTTGGCCCAGTACCCCGACAACGATGCGGGTCGAAGCCGCTTGTACGCGTTGACCGTCGGGGCACAGACACCCGCGAGAGCCTGATGGTGCGCGAGCATGCCGGCAATCGAGTGTCGCGCGAGGTCAGAGAGGCCGTCGGCTGCGTCGGCGTCGTTGATCGCGTTGTGATCGTTGGCATCACGCAGCGAGATGTTGAAATGGAGTCCCGAGCCCCCACGATCGCTCAGTGGCTTTCCCATAAACGTCAGCATCAGACCGAGGCGATGTGCGACCTCTCGGGCCAGGACCTTGAACAAGAAGCCCTCGTCGGCCGCGGTGAGGGCGTCGTCGTAGCGCAGAGTGAATTCAAACTGCGGCGAGTCGTACTCCGAGTTGACCGACTCCAAGGGAATTGCGGCCAGCTCGCAGGCGGCCCAAATCTGGTCAATGAGACCGTGAGGATCGACAGAGGGTCCCGTGCCGTAGACAAAGGCCCCCGGAGTGTCAATCGGTCTCCATCCACCATCACCGTCCGGCTCGTAGAGGTAGGCCTCGAACTCCATGCCCACGAAGGGGCGATATCCAAGCGACTCCCAGTCCGAAATTGCCCTGCGCAACGCTGCGCGCGGTGACACCGCGACGGGCTGGCCCTCGCGCGTGAGATCAGCGACGACGACACGAGTGCCGACTTCCCAGCTTGGCCGCACCTCGTCCATGGCGTAGGTGGCATCGAGGTCCGGCAAGCCCTCGTTCCACCCTGACCCGGGTGTCTCGGGAGTCATCGAGCGGTCATAACCGAGTGCCCACAGACCCGTGCAGTGACGAACGCCACGTTCCGCCAACGCCGCCGGTACATATTTGCCTCGAGCCAAGCCGAGATGATCCGGCCATAGCACGCGTACGCGGTTGTACGGGTCGCTCACGGTCCCTCCTATGTCGAGGGAAACGTAGCACGAGCCACCTTCGAAAGTGCTGTCTCGCCTTATAGTTTGAGGGAAGTCCTTTGGATGCAAACGAATTGTGGAGGCACATGGAGATTCGCCGAATCCTTCTCGACGGCACACCGACGGACGTCGAGGTTGTGGGAGATTCGTTGCACGCACGCGACGGTCGCCGTGTGTATGCGTCACGAGCGGTCCACCTGGCCCCCGTGACGCCCACAAAAATCCTGTGTTGTCACTTGAACCACATCTCTCGCGTCCGTGAATTCGGGACGGAACTGCCGCCAGCGCCAACGTATTTTCACAAGCCCGTCTCCGCACTGAACACCCACGGAGGAGCCGTGGTGCGCCCCGCGAACTGTCGCTTTCTGAACTACGAAGGTGAGGTTGCGATCATCATTGGACGGGTGACTCGCAACATCACTGTCGCGGAGGCGCCGGCGCACATCGCCGGGTACAGCATTGCCAACGACTACGGGCTGCACGACTTTCGCGACACGGACGCGGGTTCGATGTTGCGGGTCAAGGGAGCTGACACTCTCTGTCCGATTGGACCGGGGATCGTGACGGACTGGGACTTTCGACACAAGTCAATCCGCACGATCGTCAACGGCGTCGTTCGACAGGATGGATCGACGGACGAGATGGCGTGGGATATGCACTACCTCGTCGCCGACCTTGCCCGACTAATCACCTTGGTCCCCGGCGACATCATCCTGTCGGGAACGCCCGCCTTCTCACGACCCGTCGAACCCGGAGACGTGGTCTCGGTTGAAGTCGAGGGACTCGGAACCCTGACCAATCACATTGTCTCGTCCCCCGAAGGGGTGAGCACGGAGGTGGGCGCGCAGCCGACCGCAACCGAAGAGGTGCTGTCCACGGCACTGGGTGGTGACTGGGAGTTTCGCGGTCAACGTCGGCCTCTCTCCACGGAGCGTTCGCAGCTCCCCGTGCCCGAAATCCCGCCGACGGTGACGATATGACGACGGACCGGCGCGTGGACGTGGAGGGAGTGTCCGTCAGCGCACTGCACTACATCGACGGACGTCGCGTTGACTCCCCCACGACGTTTGAGGATCGATCTCCTCTCGATTGGAACTGGAAGCTCGCTGACGTGGCCCGCGGCACGCACGCGGAGGCGGATTTTGCGGTGGCGGCCGCGACAACTGCGTTCGCCCCGTGGTCCGCGCTCTCGACGAGCGAACGCGGCGAGTATCTCGATCGACTGGCCGACTTGATCGACGAGAACGTGGCGGCGATTGCGCACGTCGAGTGTCGGGATATGGCGATGCTCGAGGAGTCCCTCCGTCTTCGCGTGATCGGACGTGGCGCCCGAAATTTTCGGGCGTACGCCGATCTCGCTCGCACCTACGACCCGCGCCGGTGGACGTCGAACGGAACGAGAAACACGGTCCTGCGCATGCCGGCCGGTCCGACGGTCGTGATCACTCCCTGGAACGCCCCCTTCATGTTGTCAACCTGGAAGTGCGCTCCCGCACTGGCCGCCGGCAACACGGTCGTCCTGAAGCCGGCCGAATGGTCACCGCTCAGCTGCTCGATGCTGATGGACCTCGTCGCCGAAGCGGGATTTCCTCCTGGCGTGTTCAATCTGGTTCAAGGTCTTGGCGAAGAGGTCGGCGCCGCACTGGTCAGTGACCCGAGGGTGCGACGCGTTTCGTTTACGGGATCACCGGAGACTGGCCGACTGATCGGAGAGGCGGCCGCCCGTAATCTCGTGCCCTTCACGGCCGAACTTGGCGGTAAGGGCCCCTTCATCGTCTTTGACGACGCCGACCTCGACGCGGCCGCTCGCACGGCGGCCGTCATGTACGACGACGCCGGTCAGGTCTGTCTGGCCGGGACACGGATCCTCGTCCACGAGCGAGTCCGTGACGAGTTCCTCACGCTGTTTCGTGCTTGTAGCGATCGTCACGTCATCGGCGACTCCCGTGAGCCCGCCACAACTCTGTCGCCGCTCATTCATCCCGAGCACCTCGCACGGGTCGAGGGTTTTGTCGAGCGCGCCCGCGCGCATGGTGATCGCATCGTGTTCGGAGGCGCAGCGCCGGTGGTCAATGGACTGTGGTTTGAACCCACGTTGATCGAGCCTCTCTCCAATGACGCCGAGATTGTTCAACGAGAAGTTTTCGGCCCCGTTCTCACTCTGCAGGAGTTTGCCGATGACGACGAGGCCGTCGCGCTTGCAAATTCGACGGCGTATGGACTGTCGGCGGTCGTCTACACCAGCAGCGACGAGCGAGCCGAGCGCATCGGTCGACGACTGCGTGCGGGGACAATTTGGGTGAACGGCTTTCTCATCCGCGATCTCACCGCGCCGTTTGGCGGAACGGGCATCAGCGGAATCGGCCGCGAAGGTGGCGACTACGCCCTGGACTTTTATAGCGACCTCAAGACTCTCCAGATCAAGGAGGACACAACTCATGGGTGAAATCATCGGCGCGGGGTTGCTGTCGCACGTACCGACAATCGTCTTGCCGCGCGAGGTTCGTGTCGCGCTCAACGATGGACACGAGAGCACATTGCACTCAGGGCTCCACCAGCTGCGACGGGAGGTCTTCGACGTTCTGCGACCCGACCTCGTAGTGGTCTTCGACAGCCACTGGTTCACGACCGTGGAGTTCGTCGTGACCGCGCACGAGCGTCGACTCGGCTTTTTCACGTCAGAAGAGTTGCCGCGAGGAATGTCGAGTGTGCCCTACGACATGCCTGGGTCTCCCGAATTCGCCGCTCTGGTCGGCGACATCTCGGAGCGAACTCCTGACTGCTGGGTCACTCCGATTGACAACGAGCACCTGCCCCTTCACTACGCCACGACCAACTTCCTACCGTTCCTCCAGGGGCCCGAAGCGTGGGTGTCGATGAGTATCTGCCAGACTGCCGAGCCCGCAGATTTTGCTCTCGTGGGTCAGGTCGTCGCCCAAGCGGTGCGTGAAAGTTCGTTGCGCGTGGTGCTGATTGCGTCGGGAGCCTTGAGCCACACGTTTCACACGTTGCGCACTCTGAGAGCCCACGAAGCCGCCGGTGAAGAGCACATCTACTCCCCCGCGGCACGCGACGCCGATCATCGAGTTCTCGACGCTCTCGTGCGGGGAGACCACGCCCAGGTGTTGCGGGAGTTGCCGAGCTTCTCTGTCGTCAAGCCCGAAGCTCGCTTCGGCCACTACCAATTGATGGTGGGCGCTCTGGGTGGCGCAGCGTGCGTGGCACCAGGTCGTCTGTTCTCGCAGTACGAAAACGCCATCGGCACCGGCGAGGCACATGTGTGGTTCGATCGTCCCGAACACGGATGGACAGGAGATGCATCATGACGTTGACAGGACTTCCTTTCCCACGGACCCAACTTGGTCAGGCTGCTATCTTGCCGCCGCCGCCGTGGCACTACTCAGGCGACCTCCTCACCGTTGAGTACCGCACCGACCCGAGCGCCATACGCGCCCTCTTGCCCGCGGAGCTCTCCCTTGCGCACGATGACGAGGACCCGGGTGCGGTCGCCTTCATTTGGGCCGATTGGCAGAGTTGTGGGGCCGACGGTGCGGAACTCCTGGACCCAATTCGCTCCCAGTATCGCGAGGCGTTCGTCGTCGTTCGGTGTCGGTACGACGGTCGCCTTTTCAGTCGGTGCGTCTTCATCTGGGTCGACAAGGACTTTGCGCTCATTCGGGGCCACTTGCAGGGTTACCCCAAGAAGCTCGGTTCGATTCATCAGACTCGTCCCGTGTCCGTGGGCAAGGCGGGCCCCCGACTGGCGCCCGGAGGAAGATTCGGGATGACTCTCGCCGCCAGCGACCGGCGTTTGGCGAACGCCACCGTGACGCTCGACGGCACCGCCGACAGCAACGGATTTGTGAACGGACACCCCATGCTGCATCATCGGTGGTTCCCGAAGATCGAGCTCGACGGACACGACTCCTTGGACGAGGTGGTGACCATGGCGGGAGTTGACGTTGAGGTGGGTCCGGTCTACGCCGGATCAGCCACGTTGGAACTGTTTGACGCTCCCACCGAGGAGTTGCATCTGCTTCGGCCACAAGAGATGCTCGGAGGGTATTTCCGAACAGTAGGAACGACATTCGCCGGGGGCACCACACTGCGATCGACACCGTGAGTCGCCGCATCGCGTCATCTCGCTCCGCCGAGATCCTCGAGGCCGAACGTGACATTCGCGAACGGCTGAACGGACAGAGTTTTGACTTCGTCGCGATGAGCGCCGTGGCCAACATTTACCGTGGTGGCTCGTCGGTTCGCAACCACATGGAGCAGACGGTCCTCGCGGACTATCAACTCAGCTGGATGGCCTTTACGGTCCTGTGGGTGCTCTGGATCTGGGGTGAGCAGGAGTCCGCGCACGTCGCGAGCGAAGCGGGAATCTCCAAAGGGACTCTGACCGGGGTTGTCCGCACGTTGACAACCAAGCGACTGGTGCGCCGAGTCCCCCATCGCGCGGACAAGCGCCGCGTGTCGCTGGCGCTCACCAAGTCGGGCACCCGAGTCATTGAAGATCTCTTTCCCCGATTCAATGAGCACGAACGTCTTGCCATGAGCGCCCTCTCGTCGGCGGAACAGAAGGAACTGTCACGTCTCTTGCGTCTCGTGATCCACAACATCGACGGGATTGATGATCTGACTCCCGTCTCCGAGTAGCTGGCGATGGTCGGTGCCGCTGACGACATGTGGTGCGACATACACCTCGCAGCCCCGTAACGTCGTTATTCTCATGGCGAGACGTCCGCGGCTCATGTCACTCAGGAGCAACCGTGAGCATTGATCCCTACATCGTCCTAGGGAGCGCCGTCGTGGGGTTCCTCGTGGGCCTCACCGGCGCCGGGGGCGGGGCACTCATGACCCCGATGCTGATTCTCCTCTTCGGCGTCAAACCCTCGACCGCCATTTCGAGTGATCTCGTCGCCGCGGTGTTTATGCGACCCTTCGGTGCGGCGATTCACATTTCCAAAAAGACCGTGAATTTCCGACTCGTGGGCTGGATGGTCCTCGGCTCGGTTCCCATGGCCTTCCTCGGTGCCTACGTGCTGCACACCATGGGCAACGCCAAGTCGTCGCAGACCAACATTGAGCGCGCGCTCGGTGCCGCCTTGCTCATTGGCGCGATCGCCATGGTCATCCGGTACGTCTTGGATCGCCGAGCGGGGCGCCCCCACCAGGTGCCGGTGCACTCCGTCACCGTCCGACCACTTCCGACCGTCCTCATCGGCATGGTGGGTGGGCTCATTGTGGGGATGACGTCCGTGGGCTCCGGATCACTGATGATCGTGATGCTGCTCTTTCTCTACCCCCTCATTGGTGCCAATCAGCTGGTCGGGACCGACCTCACGCAAGCCGTGCCGCTCACGGCGGCGGCGGCACTGGGCGCTCTGGCTTTCGGTCACGTCGAGTTCGCGGTCACCACATCAATCATCATCGGGAGCATTCCTGGTGTCATCGTCGGATCCTTCTTGTCCTCACGAGCGCCGGACAAGTACATCCGCCCCGCAATCACGTTCGTGATCTTCGCGTCGGGTCTCAAGTACGTCGGTGTCGGCACGACAGCGCTGGGTTGGATTCTGTGCGCCAGCCTCTTCGCGGGCGCTGTGATCTGGCTCACGTATGTGCGACCCTGGGTGGCGGCCACTCGGGATCACGACGACCCGACCCCGCCGCGTGACGAGATCGTCGATCGCTAACGAGACGTGAGTTATAGACGATCCGCCGGATAGTCCGCGTACGAAGCCTTGAACACACCCGAATGAAGGACGACGACCGCCGCCACATCTCCTGAAACGTCGTCACGCAACGTCGTGCGCACCCAGTACGACTCGGTGCGTCGACTCTGGGAAAGTCCCAGTACTTCGCGATCGAGCAGGTAGTTGTGGCCCACAAAGATCGGGCCGCGTTCCAGCCGCACCTCGAGATCAAGGAACAGGCCGAGTGCAGGTCCGCGCACCGGAAAATCGGCTCCTGACTTCTGGGCCAACACGCTCACCATTTCGAACGGCAGGATCGGGCGACCCCACGGACTCTGGTCGGAGAGATACCAGTCACTCGGTTCGGTGATGGTGTCAAGTTTTTGGCGCAGCGAGAATGGGTACAGCGGACCGTTCGCGGTGAACTCGTCGACGCACACGACCGACGTCGCGGACGAACGCTGTCCGACTCGGAGCTTGTCAAGAATGTAGAGATCGCCAGGATCTCCCAACGCGGCGAGCCGCTCGTCGACGGTGCTTGGCGTCTCGGTTCCGAGCGACGCCGTTCCCGTGAGCACGACGCTGCCGTCGTCCTTCACCGCCGCGATCGTTGCGTGAGTGGGTGAGACGGTCGACAGCGTGGCGGTGACCCCTTCACCCTCGACGACCATCGTCGAGAAGTGCGCACTCAGTCGCCCTCGTTCGAACCACGAGGGCCCGAACTGTGCGTACGCCAGAGGGTCAAACTGAGAAAAGTGTGTCGGTCCCTCGATCGGAGCTCCCGCCAGACCCATCGCACTCGCTGTCTCGGCATCGTGGACGCTCGAATGGCCACCGTAACTCTGTTCATCGAGCATCTGGCGCGGCAATCGCCGTGGTCCCGTCACCATCAAGGGCGTTGCAAATGCGCGATCGAAGCGATCATCCCTGGGAACAGTCATCGTCAGAGCCCTCTCGCGTCGCGGGTAAAGCCGTTAGATTAGGCCCCACGAGCGCAGCGTCACCGCGACAGTGCGCACCACGTCGAAGAGGACACCATGGACCCCACCTACAGCGTTGAAGCCGAGGTCTATCGCGAGAAGATCCAGGCCTTCCTTGCGGAGCACCTACCCGCGGGGTGGAAGGGCATCGGCGCACTTCCGACGGAGGACGCGTGGGCGTTCGCCAACCAGTGGCGCGCCACCTTGCACGAGAACAAGTTGCTCGCGGCGTCGTGGCCCGCCCAGTACGGAGGCGGAGGTCTCAGCGAACTCGAGCAGGTGATCCTCGCCGAGGAGTTCAACCGCGCTGGCGTGCCCACGGGCACGGCGAACGATACGTTCGGCATCCAGATGGTCGGCAACACCATCCTCCAATGGGGCACCGAGGAGCAGAAGGCCCACTTCCTGCCGCGCATCCTCTCGGCTCAGGATGTCTGGTGCCAGGGGTACTCCGAGCCAAACGCCGGTTCCGACCTGGCGAACGTGGGCTGTCGCGCCGAGCTCGACGGCGACGAGTGGGTCATCAATGGTCAGAAGATCTGGACGTCCGCGGGTCACCTCGCCAACTGGATCTTCGTCCTGGCGCGCACCGACCCGGATGTCCCCAAGCACAAGGGCATCACCTTCCTCCTGGTCCCGATGGCCCAAGACGGCGTCGAGGTTCGACCGATCAAGATGATGACCGGCGACTCGGAGTTCAACGAGGTCTTCTTCACCAACGCCCGCACGCCCAAGGCCAACGTGGTGGGCGGCGTCGGCAACGGGTGGTCCGTCGCGATGACTCTGTTGGGCTACGAGCGGGGCGAGGCCGCCGCGACATTGCCGATCATGTTCCGCATCGAGTTCGACCGGCTCGTGTCGCTCGCCAAGGAGCATGGTCGCACTCACGATCCCCTGATCCGCCAGCGTCTGGCTGAGCTGTACACCAAGGTGGAGATCATGCGCTATTTGGGACTGCGCACCCTGACCAAGTTCCTCGCCGGCGAACAACCCGGTCCGGACGCGTCCATCTTCAAGATCTACTGGAGCGAGTACCACCAAAAGGTGGGCGAACTCGCCGTCGACATTCTCGGAGCCGCGGCGATGACGCCCACCGGTCGTCGCCCGATGAGTTCGTTCCAGGCCGACCAACCCGGCGCGCCCAACGACAGCGCGTCGTGGGTTGGCACCTTCTACGTTGCGCGCGCGGGCACGATCTACGCCGGCACGTCACAGGTGCAGCGCAACATCCTGGGCGAAATGGTCCTCGGACTCCCGAAGGAACCGGGGGCGCCCCGCGGCACGTGGCGCGAATTGCAGCGTTAGCGGCCCGTGCGCGTCCGTCGACGTCCGTTGGAGACAAGTACGGTCCCGTCATCACTGACCTGAACAGGCGACCGTGAGAGCCGCCGTCCTGCACGCCTTTGGAGAGCCCCTGCGCGTGGCGACGGTGCCCGACCCGATCCTCGGCACCGGGGAAGTTATCGTCGACGTCGTCGCGGCGGGCGTGGCCAACTACGCCGGGGCGATCTTCTCCGGGTCACGCAACTACCTGCTCGAGCTCCCAGTTATTCCCGGCCCGGGCGGGATCGGCCGCATCCGAGCGACGGGACCCGACGCGACGAGACTGACCGCGGGCGACTGGGTGTACTGCGACGCGACGATCCGGGCTCGCGACGACGCCATCAGCCCCGACTCGATGCTGCTCGGCTGGACGGCCGGCTCTCCGGCGTCACTGCCGCTGCACCGGTACTACCACGACGGCTCGTTCGCCGAGCAGATGATGGTGCCCACCGAGACCGTGACGGCACTGGGGGGTGACCTCGACGCCAGGGATGCGGGTCGCTGGTGCGCCCTCAGCCAACTCCTCGTGCCCTACGGAGGGTTGCTGGCCGGGAACCTCTCCGCGGGTGAGACGGTCGTCGTCAACGGCGCGACGGGCGGTTTCGGCAGCGCCGGCGTCGCAGTCGCGCTCGCACTCGGTGCGGCCGCGGTGGTCGCGACGGGGCGCAACACGCGCGCTCTCACACAGCTCACCGAGCGACTCGGCCCTCGGGTGCGGCCAGCCCCCATGTCGGGAAACGAGAACGAGGATCGCGCGCTCATCCACGAACTGGCCGACGGTCCGGTCGACCTCGTGCTCGACCTCCTCCCCCGAGAGGCGAACGTGGCACAGGTCACCACCGCGATGCTCACGGTGCGCCGGGGCGGCCGCGTGGTGCTCATGGGTGGAGTCGGCCGCGCGGGCGGCGCTGATCTCACACTGCCCTACCCCTGGTTGATGCGCAACGACGTCACGATACGGGGCAAGTGGATGTACGAACGCGACGCTGTGTCGCGTCTCGTGCGTCTCGTCCGCGCGGGACATGTCGATCTGTCGGTCTTCGACGTCACGGAGTTTCCGCTCGCGGACGTCAACGAAGCGGTGGACTACGCGGCCGCGTCCGGTGGACCCTTGCGACTGACGGTACTTCGACCGGATCGGTGATCCGACGGAGATCACGCGTCCCTCGCGTCCGCGAAGGGTGCGGATCGTTGCTCGGCGACTCGTCACGGGCCGTGACCACTCCTCAACTGGCGGGTGATTCCAGAAGCTCAAGTTCCCTTGTGACCCCACGACGCGTTCGCCTTGGCAAGCGTCTCGAATACCCGACCCGTCAACACGTTCGCGCGCACAACGAGCACGCGGCATCCACCAATATGACTCTTCGTCGGCTCACACGCGCCGCCCAATTCTTCAAGCCAACCGACGATATGACGGTTCACGATCTTCCCGATCGTGAAGGGCGGTGCCCACCGATGCAGAGTCCTCCGCGGGTCGCACCGATGTCCCGGAGTCCAGGCGGCGGAGAGACTTCTTGGAATATCGGGAGTGTGGAATCACTGCACCTTGCACTACGAAGCGGCCGACAACTACCGCTACGACAGCACCCAGCAGCGCGTCAACTCGGGGCCCGAATAGGGATCGAGCGCGTCAACCGACTACACCTACGTGAACTCGGGTACGAGTACCTTCCAGTCGAGCAACACCGTCGACGAAATGGGCATCAATACCGTGGGCACGGGCAGTACCCCAACGAGCCTGCAGTACGCGGGCAATGGCGAACTCTGCTGGCAGGAGCCGTCGGCGACGACGACGTCGAGTTGCTCGGCACCGAGTTCGACGTACGAGTCGTTCAACTACGACCCTTCCGGTAACCGGACCGGTTCAACCGCGTACGGCGGTTACGGAACGTCGAGCGATCTCTCATGGAGCCAAGACACCCACACGCTGAGCTGCGCCGACATGTCCGGGACCACGTGTCCGTCAACACCGTCAGGTTCGGCACCGGCGACGGCGGACTACACCTACAACGCCGACGGGCTCCGCCTGTCCGCAGCCACGTGGAGCTCTGGCTCGGTCGTGGAAACTGGCTACACCTGGAACTCGACGAACAGCGCGCTGCTCTCCGATGGCACGTTCGACTACCTCTACGGACTGAACCCGAACGTGCCGATCGCGCAGATCGACCTCGACGACTCGGTGACTTCGGAACTCATTACCGACACGAACTCCAACGTCCGTGGGGTCGTGGAGCTGACGTCAACGGCGCACTCGCCGGACACGTTGGCTCAGTACACCGATTACGACGTCTACGGCAATCCGATCACCGGCAGCGGTGGGTCAACCAACGCAGGCGGTCTCACCAACGAGGTTGGCACTGATCCCGATTCAGCGAGCAAATTTGGCTACGGCGGCGGCTACGAGGACGCGACCGGACTCATCTACCTCGTCCATCGCTACTACGACCCCATAACGGGTCAGTTCCTGAGCGTCGATCCGGACGTGGGATCGACGGGCACGCCGTACGCGTACGCAGGAGACGATCCGATAGCTCGGTCTGATGTCCTAGGTGAGAAGAGCAGTCAGGGCGACACTTGGATTACGGATGCCGTCGAGGTCCCACTTCATTTTGGCTGGACGTTTTTGGGGTTTCAATGTCAGAGCGATTCAAGAAGGGGCACTTTCAAAAGCTCTGACGTGTGCTCGTCAGATTCTGGACGAGAACCCCGGCACTTGTGCAAATTGTGAGTGCGCAACCACAGTTCGTTCATCTGACTGTCAAGGTGTACGCTGGGATAGTGCGAGCGTGCAATCGTGTCACCCTGCAACCAGCTCAAAGGAACTACACTTGGGCGGCGGACATCTCCGGTCCAAAGGAATTCGACAGTTCACGTCAACTCAACTCATCGAACTCGTGCGAGATGGCTACCCAATATGATTTCACTTTCAGCACAAATTGGGAGCTGCCGGTTGGCGGAGATACATTTGACCCGGGGCCCGACGGGGATACAGACGTTGAACCTTTTCAAAGCAGCGCTGCGGTGGTAAGTACTGCTCGGACGGAAGCTTCGGTGGAGCTCCGCACTATCCACTGGCCTATTAAGGGATAGAAACACCACTTGTGCTATCTACCTGGGACAGTGGCTCCAACGACTTTTCGCTCGCTGTAGAGTCATGCGTTCACCCTCTTAAACGAGCCACAAGAACTGGCCGACTTCAATTTGGATTCTGCACAGCTTGGTCACCTTGTATCAATCCTTGAATCACCCGACCTCAAAGTCGCGGTGATGATAGTTGGCAAATCTTGGCCAAGGGTCACGCGATAGGTACGTTCACGGGCAGGGCCCCATGGCAGTTCTTCCATGACAGCCCACCCCAGCAAGGACAAGGCTCATCTTCACCTCGCTTCGAGTCACTGGCGGCGTATCGCACCATGAGTTCGCTGGGGGCACGATTGATTGCCAGAAGCTCGCACATCGCCCGCATCGGCTCGTCAACGTGAGAGAAGAATGACTTGTAACTCGCGCAGAGATAGTGCAGACCCCGCTCGCCGTCCGGCGTCACCGCAAAACGGTCCTTCGGGCATCCTCCGTGGCACGCGAAACGCACCTCGCACTCGCGACAGTACTTCGGGAGACTGTCGCGCTTGTCGAGTCCGAATGCCCTTTGACGTGGCGACGCCACGAGTTCGACGAGCTGTGTGGTGCCGATATTACCAAGTAAATACTTGGGTTCTACGAAGTGATCGCACGAGTACACGTCGCCGTTGTGTTCGAGAGCCAACTGCTGGCCGCAGGTCTCGCTGTGCACGCACATGCTGCCCTGTTCGCCGTAGTAGTTCGCGAGGGTGGTGTCGAACATCTGGACGTACACCGAGGCAATGTCGTGGCGCACCCACTCCTCAAAGACGTCAATCAGGAACCGGCCGTACTGCTCGGGACCGACCGACCGGTGCGTCACTTCGGTGCCGACTTGGGTGTAGAGAGGTCGTCCTCGCACGTCGTCGCCCCAACCCTTGTCGGCGATCGTGAGCAGTTCGGGCGTGGTGCGTTCAATGATGGGAATGAATTGGATGAACGTGGCACCGAGCTCGTCACGCAAAAAGGTGTACACACGGCGCCCGTGTTGAGCGTTCATGGCGTGGATCGTCGTGAGAACATTCCACTCAACGTCGTGGCGCTTCAGCACGTCGAGGCCACGCAGCACGCGATCGAACGTCGGCTGCTTTCGTTTGTCCACGCGGTATGCGTCGTGCAGTTCTCGCGGACCATCGATGGAGATGCCGACAAGAAACTCGTTCTCACGAAAGAACTCACCCCACGAGTCCGTGAGCAACGTTCCGTTGGTCTGGATCGTATTGAGGATGCGCTGACCAGGTTGGGCGTACTGGCGCTGCAACTCCACGGAGTGTCGAAAGAAGTCCAAGCCCATCATGGTGGGTTCGCCACCCTGCCAGGCCACGACGACTTCGGGTTGACCGCGGTGGGCGTCTAGAAGCTGACGAACGTAGGCCTCGTGCAACTCTTCCGCCATCCGAAACCGACTCCCCGGATAGAGCATCTCCTTGGACAAGAAGAAGCAGTACTCGCAGTCGAGATTGCAGATCGCACCAGTGGGTTTGGCCAAGAGGTGGAAGGGGCGGGGCACGACGTCACCGGTCAGAGTCGAAGCGGCGTCGCGGGCACTCACGACTGAAGAGTACCGGGCACGACGAGGGAGACGGCCATCGCACCGTGCTGGTGCCCGCTCAACGTTGCGCGGCGTCCTCGGTTGGAACGAGGTGTCGTGCGGCGGTGGCTTCGTCCACCCGCGTGACGGGCGTCGACTGTGGTGTGTTGCGAACTGCCTCAGGGTCGACCAAGGACCGTGCCACGATCCTCTCCAGCGCTGCCGCGAGGGCCTCGAGTGTCTGCGGACTCTCCGTTTCGGTCGGTTCGAACATGAGGGCCTCCTCGACAATGAGCGGGAAGTACACCGTCGGGGCGTGAAAGCCCTCTTCGAGCAGACTCTTGGCCACGTCCAGGGCACGCACGCCCACCTGAGTCTTCAGTGCCGACGAGGTCAAGACGCACTCGTGCATGCACGGACGCTCGTACGCCGAGGGAAGTGTGTTCGCCAGACGAACCCGCAGCCAGTTCGCGTTGAGAACCGCGTGCTGGGCGACGCGCGTGAGTCCGTCGCCTCCGTGAACGTCAATGTACGCGAGCGCGCGAGCCAGCACCATGGCGTTGCCGTGCCAGCCGTGCACTCGACCAATCGAGTGCGTCGGTGTCACCCATTCGAAGTGTCCCCCACTCGCCCGCGTTGCGCGAGGTCCGGGTAGGAACTGGGCCAGGCGCGCCGAGACCGCGACGGGACCCGCCCCCGGTCCCCCACCGCCGTGAGGGGTGGCGAAGGTCTTGTGGAGGTTCATGTGCACGATGTCAAAACCCATGTCGCCGGGACGAACGACTCCCAAGATGGCGTTCAGATTCGCGCCGTCGTAGTACAACAAACCGCCCACATCGTGCACCGCGGCGGCGATCTCCGTGATCTCCTCTTCGAACAGTCCGACGGTGTTGGGATTCGTCAGCATGATTCCCGCAACGTCGGGTCCGAGCGCGGCCTTCAGTGCGTCCAGATCCACGAGCCCCCGCTCGTCGGAGGGAACGGTCGTGACGTTATACCCGCCGAGGGTGACCGACGCGGGGTTCGTGCCGTGCGCCGAGTCCGGAATGATGACCCGACGTCGCGGGTCGCCGTTCGCGTCGTGGAACGCCCTCATGAGCAACAGTCCCGTCAACTCGCCCGCGGCGCCAGCCGCGGGTTGCAGCGTGGCCGCTGCCATGCCCGTGATCTCGCAGAGGCGCTCCTCGAGCGTGACGAGGAGCTCCAGCCAGCCTTGCGTCAACGTGGCCGGCGCGCCCGGATGCACCGAGTTCAGCCCGGGATCCGCCGCCACCGCGTCACAGAACTTGGGGTTGTACTTCATGGTGCACGAGCCCAGCGGATACGCGCCGAGGTCGACGGAGAACTGCCGCGCCGACAGTCGGGTGAAGTGACCCACGAGATCACGTTCGGACACCTCGGCGATATCGACGACGGTCCGAGAGAGATGCGTGGCGGGGACGAGTTCGTCCAAGGGACGCGCGGGCACTCCGGTCGTGCGAAGTTGGTAGGCGCTGCGTCCGGGCGACGACATCTCGAAGATCGTCGGTTCGATCTCGTTGCCGAGGATCGGTGCCGACGCCGCCCGTCCGCCCGGTGCGATCACCCGTTCCATCTACCGCACCGCCTTTGCGAACGCTGCCGCCAGTTGATCGATTTCGAGCTTGGTCCGCTTCTCGGTGACCGCGACGACAATCGATCGTTCGAGCTGGTCGTCGGGCAGCGAGAGGTCCGATGATCCACACAGTGAACTCACGGCGAGTCCGCCGAGAATTCCCTCGTCGGCGAGGCGTTCCAACACCGTCGACGCGTGCGCCGGAGTGGTCACGGTGAACTCCCGCAGGAATGGAGCGGACACGGCGGGGTTGACGCCGTCAATCGACGTCAGTTGCTCGTAGGCGTAGTGCGCTCCCTGCGCGCACCTCGTCGCCACGTCGCGAAGACCCGCTGTCCCCAGCCAACCCAACTGCACCGCCGCCGTGACGGCCATCAGCGTCTGGTTGGTACAGACATTGGATGTCGCCTTTTCGCGACGAATGTCCTGTTCGCGTGCGCGCAGTGTCGTCACGAACGCCCGATGCCCACGCGTGTCCGTGGTCTCACCGACGAGGCGACCCGGCAGTCGACGCACCTCGGCCTGCGAGCAGGCGAACAGGCCGAGGTAGGGCCCGCCGAACGCCAGAGCCGTGCCGAGCGGCTGTCCTTCGCCGACCATGACGTCGGCGCCCCACTGACCCGCGCTCTTGAGGACACTGGCGGCGATTGGATCCGCCGCGACCACGAAGAGTGCGCCAGCGCGCTCGGCGAGATCCTTGGCCGGCGCCAGATCCTCCAAGCACCCGAGGTAGTTGGGATACGCCGCGACGATGGCGCCCGCCGGTTCATCGCCGACGCTCGACCAGTCGGTCACGCCGTCAACGAGGGGGACCTCAATCACGTCGTGTCCGGTTCCGCGCGCGAAGGTCTTCACGACCGCGCGCCAGTGCGGATGCACTCCCGACGACAGCAGCACCCGTTGACGACCCGTTGAACCCACGGCCATGTTGACACCCTCGACCAGCGCGGTCGCGCCGTCGTAGAGCGACGCGTTGGCGATCGGCAAACCACTGAGGCGCGCGATCATCGTCTGGTACTCAAAGATTGCCTGCAGCACGCCTTGGGCCACTTCGGGCTGATACGGCGTGTAGGCCGTCACGAACTCGGACCGAGTACTGAGAGCGCGCACGACCGCGGGGACCTCGTGATCGTAGGATCCCGCACCCGCGAAGCAGATCAGGTTCTGTGTCGTGGCCTTGTTGTTGGACGTGAGTCGCGCGAACTCCGCGGCGACATCCGGCTCGGTCTGTCCCTCGTTGAGCGCGAGTCCGCCGGCGAGGCGAATCGCCGCGGGGACCTGTGCGAAGAGATCCTCAAGGGACTCCAGACCGAGAAAGTCGAGCATGACGGCTCTCTCGGCGGGCGTGTGGGGCAGATAATCGGGCACGTCACTTCGCCTTTCGCACGAACGGGGGTTTCACGACCTGGGCGGCAACACGTCGACCGCGAAGGTCCACCTCGACGTCGACGCCGGGCGCGAGATCGACGTCGAGAAGGCCCAGTCCAATGCCGTGACCGAGCACCGGCGAGAAGTTCCCCGAACTCAACGTGCCCACGCTCACGTCGTCAACCAGGACCGTGGCGCCCTCGCGCAGTGGCTGGCGACCACTCGCGCTCAGCGCCGTCAGCCACCGGGTGACGCCCTCTTCGCGCTGCCGTTCGAGCGCGCGCTTGCCGGTGAACTCATCCTTGTCCCAACCCACGACCCAACCCAACCGCGCCTCGAGCGGAGTGATGGTGGCCGACAGTTCGTGCCCGTGCAGTGGTAACGCCGCCTCGAGACGCAGGGTGTCGCGCGCGCCGAGTCCGGCCGGGATGATTCCCGCGGCGAGAAGGCTCCGCAGGAGTGGCGCCGCCGCCTCGTTCGGAACCGCGATCTCCACGCCGTCCTCACCGGTGTACCCGGTGCCCGCGACACGAACCTCGACGCCCTCAACATCAATGACCTGGACGTGAAATCGCGGCACCGCCGCGAGTCTCGGATCAACCGTCGCCACCTTGGCGCGCGCGTTGGGTCCCTGCACGGCCAGCACGCAGCGCTCGGACGTGACGTCGGTGCCCGAGATGGCGTTCAGGACCCGCGTCGTGTTGGACGCGTTCGGCATGACGTCGAACTCGTGGTCGCCGATCCACCAGACGATGATGTCGTCGTCCACGCCACCGTCGTCATTGAGCAAGTGCGTGTACTGCGCGCGGCCCGGCGACACGCGGCGAAGATCATTGGACAAAGCGCGCTGCAGGGAGTCGAAATGGTCGCCCACGGCACGCACCGTGCCCAAGTGGCTGACGTCAAAGACCACCGCGTCGTGGCGACACGCGAGGTGTTCGGCGACCGTCCCGGTGGCGTACTGCAGGGGCATCTCCCAGCCGCCGAAGGGGACAATCTTGGCGCCCAACTCCACGTGGACGTCGTAGAGATAGGGTCGTCGGTCGGTCGTCATCAGCCCTCCACCCTAAACGGCGTGGCGGTGCTGGTTCGTCACCGAGACATGACGATCGCGGTTCCTTAGGCGGTCGCGACCCTCGGGACGTCGGCGCCACGTTCCAAGTCGCGCAACGAGTCATCGAGCTCAGCGACCATGCCGGCGAGCGGCACGACGTTGAACACTCCCTGGCCCCCCCGAAGAAGATCGACGATCTCCCCGTTCGAGTGCGCCATGACCGTCGTGGCGCCGCTCAGGATCAAACTCGCCGAGCCGAGATCGACGCCCAGCGAGTCGCGCAGGCAGTTCACGGCCTGACGAGTCCGTGCGAGGGACACGCCCGCATCAAGCAGAGATTTGATGACCTTGACCTCCACGAGATCCGCGTAGGAGTACCGGCGCTTTGATCCGCTACCCGTCGCGGCCATGAGCGACGGAGTCACGAGATCAGTGCGAGCCCAGTAGTCCAATTGGCGGTACGTCACGCCCGTTATCCGACAAACGGCGGGGCCGCCAAAACCCGAGTGCACGGTGGTGCTCATTCGATCATCCTTCCGACCAGGACTTGTGACGCGGATCGCGCACTACAGGAGTGTAGTTAGGTCCGAGTGCCGTCCACAAGGAAATTTACGAGTCCTCCCGTCGGAGAGGACGCCTCCGCGTAGTGGCGGGCCGGAATTCGTCCCGCCCTCGCCGCGGCGTACCCCGATCGCACCGCGTCGCGCAGCGCCGCGGCCATGAGGGCCGGATCGAGCGCCCGGTTCACGGCCGACGCCACGAGAACCCCGTCACAGCCCAGTTCCATGGCCAGCGCGGCGTCCGACGCCGTGCCCACACCCGCCGTCGAGCAAGACCGGGACGCTGAGACGCTCGCAGATCAGCGCGAGAGCGTGCGGATTGCGGATTCCGAGCCCGGAGCCAATCGGAGAGCCCAACGGCATCACCGCGACACATCCCGCCTGTTCCAGCCGCTCGGCGACGACCAGATCGTCGCTGGTATAGGCCCAGACCTCGAATCCGTCGCGAGCGAGCTGCTCGGCGGCCTCGAGGGTCGCGGTGACGTCCGGCAGGAGCGTTCGTTCGTCCCCGATCACCTCGAGTTTCACGCGTTCGCACGAGAACGCCTCACGACACAACTCCGCTGTCTTGACGGCCTCTCGGGCGCTGTAGCAGCCCGCCGTGTTCGGCAGCAGGTGCAGTGACCGTTGCGCCAGGAGGTCGTAGATCGAGCCGTCGACGTCCGCCGAGACGCGCCGGAGCGCGACGGTGGCGATGTCGGCCTCACTGGAGGCGAGGGCGTCGCTCAGCAGAGCCAGGGAGCGCATTCCCCCCGTCCCCATCACCAGTCGCGACGCCGACGCGAGAGAACCAACGCGCAAGGGCTCGGACACGAGGCCATCGTAGTCATCGCGCCAAACGCGCCCACTACGCTGAGTTCGTGCAGCCGGTCGTCGTCTTGACAGTCGCCGGCTCCGATTCCGGTGGTGGCGCAGGAATCGAAGCCGATCTGCGCACGTTCGCCGCCCTCGGCGTCCACGGCGCCGTGGCCCTCACGGCCATCACGGCCCAGAACACCCTCGAGGTTCGCGCGGTCTGCGCGCTCGAGGCCGAAATGGTCCGGTGCCAGATCGAAGCGGTGACCGACGATCTCACGGTCGCCGCCACCAAGACCGGAATGCTCGCCCGCGCCGCCACGGTGCTGGACGTGGCCGAATTGGCCCGAGAGGGGCGCCTGGCCCACCTGGTGGTCGACCCCGTCCTCGTCTCGTCGTCCGGGCACCCCCTAATGGAGTCTGGAGGTCTTGAGGCGTATCGCGACGCGCTCCTACCGCAGGCGGCGCTCGTGACGCCGAATCTTCGTGAGGCCGCCGTGCTCATTGGAGTGGACGTGCGCGAGTTGACGTCGGTCGCCGCCATGGTCGAGGCGGCGGGCGTCATTCGCGGCTTTGGACCATCGCGGGTTCTCGTGAAGGGCGGACACTTCGTGCCCGGCAGTGACACGGCCGAGCGAGCGCCCGACGTGCTGGTGTCAGCCGAGGGCGCGCACGTGTTCGACGGCAGCCGCGTGGACACTCGGAACGATCACGGGACGGGGTGCTCCCTGGCCGCCGCCATCACGGCCCGCCTGGCGCTCGGCGACGACGTGAGAGAAGCCGTAGGCTTTGCCAAGTCCTTTGTGCGCCACGCGTTGGAGGGGGCCGCGCCATGGCGACTGGGGGCCGGACACGGACCGATTGACCACCTGGGATGGAACGCGTGAGCCTGAACGACACCGACGTCGGCACGAGTCACGACGACGCACCGCGTCCCCCGCTGACGACGACCACGTCGATCTGGCCGGCGGCGTCCATCTTCATCCTGGCCGCGGTGATGCTCGGGGTCTTCATGCTGATCAACGCGATTGCGGACCAGGGCTCCTCCCCCACCCCCTCGACCGTGGTCGTCGTCGGCGGACTGTCCGTCGACACGGCGAGCACGCTCATGAACGGGTGCGTGTTTGCGGACGCCCCGCCGAGCAACATCCGACCGAGCTACATCGTGCCGGTCAACACGGTGGCCGCGGGACCCATTGACCTCAAGAGTTCCGACGCCGGCTCCTATGACTGCCAGCGCGAACTGACCGCTCCGTACCCGCAATCAGAGATCCTCGGCTTCTACCTCGACCAGTTCGAGGCGCTGGGTTGGGCCAAGTTCTCCGAAGGTCCGGCCTTCGGACACGGCGGCGAGCAGATCCTTCTCCAGAAGTCCGGAAGCGACTCGTTCGTCTGGATCAGCGGCATCACCGTGGCGCACACGTCCACAACGTCAACGACGTGGACCCTGCGCTTCTACCAGGACAACAGCATCGACTGAGTTCGTCGGCACCGGGGTGAACACCCAGGCCCACAGGAGGAAGTTGAGCGGGTAGATCAGGTACCCCACGCGGGTCGCGGTGGCCGCGAAGATCACCACGGTGACGCACACCGCGAGCGTGCGCAGCGCCAGCGGGACGTCGATCGGCCAGCGCGAGCGCAGGAACTTCGCCAGGTAGTACCCACCGACGAGGAACACCAGAGGAAGCAGGACGTGTCGCAGCGGCGGGTACCACGTGGTGAGCAGGTGGCCGGGGAGCGGACTCGCCGCCGGCGAGCGCACGCCCGCCAAACCCAGTGGGAACGCGAACACGTTGGCGATGAACGCCTCGGGACCCGAGACGGCGTACGGGGTCACCGTGCCGACGACCACGATGCCGATCGCGGTGAGGATGCGGCCCCACGAGCGACGACCCTCCTTGTCGCGGCTCACCGCCAGGATCGCGAGAGCGAACGGCCACGCCGTCAACTTCATCGCCGCCGCGACGCCCAAGATGAAGCCCGTCGTCCACGTGCGGTGATGTTGGAGAGCGACGAGCGCCAACAGACACAGCGCGAGGATCGGCATGTCGTCACCACCGGTGGCGAGAAACAGCGACCCGGTCGGCAACACGACGAGCAACTGCGCCGTGCGGATCTTGCGGTCCGGCGGCGCGCGCAACATCGCCAGCGCCAGCGCCATGATCACACAGGTGAAGATCGACATCAGCACGCGAGCATCGGACAGGCCGCTCAGTCGGTGCGTCAGTGCCGACGGCAGTCCGAAGAGACTCATGAGCGGGAAATACGGGAAGAACGATTCGTAGGCCGGGATGCCCTTGATCTCGTGAACGAGCTGTCCGTGCGAGTTGACGTACGTCGTGTACGGGGTCTGGTTGGAAAAGACGTTGTGCGCGGCCCGACTGATGACCGCCACCTCCGGCTGGGCGAGCGCTCGTCCACGCCACTGCGTCTCCAGCGCCAAGGGAACCGCCACGACCCCGATGAACACGAGGACCAGCACGAGCACCCGAAAGCGGTATTGCGTCACGCCGGTGAGTCGGATCCCACCCACCGAGACAACAACCCCCGCGAGGAAGGGACCGAGCGCGAGATAGCCCCAGTGCCACTGGGCGGGCTCGGAGGAGTACAGCCCCATGTACAGCGCGAACACGGCGGAGATTCCGTACAGCCAGGCGTCACTCGCGGAGGGCGACAGACTGCGCCACCGATGTACGAGAGCGTCACGGGTTCCCAAGATGCGCGTCGTCACTCTCGGCCAGTCTACCGAGCCAGCCCCGAAAATCTCGCACGCTCAACGAGCGTAGAAAGCAAGTTCCGCCGTGAGAGCAGTTCGGTTGCTGGATGTCCGTCGGATGCTGTGGCGCTCGCCCACCAACTCCACGAGCTCGACGTCACGACCGAGGGCCTCCAGTCGCTGGGCCAAGTCGCGAGCCTGGGTGATCGGGACGACGTCATCGTCGGTGCCATGGATCAACAGGACCCGCTCGCACAGGGCCGCCGCCTCGTCCAGCGGTGAGATGCGCCGTCGAGGCGCGTTCGTGCTCCCGCGGTCGCCCATCAACTGGGCCACGTAGCCACTCTCGATCTCGAGGGTCGTAGCGTGCTCGGCCAAGGTCGCCACGTCACAGACCGCGCTCACGGCGACGACGCCGCGCACCAGGGGGTCACGCGAGACCAACAACGCCGTCATCGCGCCGGCGCTCGAGCCTCGCACGAAGACACGAGACGGATCGACCTCCGCGCGCTCGACCAATTCGTGAATGACGTCCACCACGTCGGCCACGTCGAACTCACCCCAGTGACCGTCCAGCGCACGCCGGTAAGTCCTTCCATAACTCGATGATCCGCGGTAGTCGACACACGCCACGGCCAAGCCCGCGCGACAGTAGAGCTCCTTCAGCCACGAGAACTCGTAGGACGAGTACGCCGTCGGCCCCCCGTGCACGAGCGCGACGAGCCCCGGCGACACCGCGTCACTCGCCGGCGCCGGCGGCGTCCACAGATAGGGCGTGCCCAACGTCGTTCGTCGAAACTCGACGACTCCCGAGAGTCGAACCGATCCCGTGGGCTCGTCCAGGCACTTCCAAATCTCCTCTGTCGCGTCAAAGTGCCAGAGATCACTCGTCGAGCGCGTCGATGACGCCAGTGCGTAGACGAGGTCACCCGACGCGCACAGCTCGTAGAGGTACTCCGGCGATCCGTCAATGTCGCGAAACTCGTCATCACTCGACACGATGCCCACGCGGGCGCGCGACTGAACGACGTACCCGCACACGACGCCGCGCGCAGTCGGCGCCCTCCATGATCGTCCGAAACACCAGTCCGGGCGAAACTCCCCCACCGGCACCGCGATGGCGTGCCACGAGGTGCCGTCGTGACGCCACGGCGCACTCCACTCCCGACCCTCACGGGTGATCCACAAGGAGTCGCCCACCCACGACGGCTGGGCGACGGCACCGTCCCCGGGCACCTCCTCGGCGACCAACGTCCCTCCGACGAGATCACCGCGCCAAAGCCGCGCCTCGTCCCAGGGCATCGTGCCAACCGGCCACTCGAGCCACGCCCATCGTTCGCCGGAGTCGTCCACCACGAGATCACTGACCAGCGACGACGTGCGCCACACCACGTCGGCGCTGCCCTCCACGTGACGCAGGTCAAATCGCCGCCCGCGTCCGGGCCCCTCGTCCACGACCACCACGAAGCGACGGGCGTCAACGCGCCGCAGGTAGCCGGCCGCCACACCATCGCCGAGGGACCTCGTGGGTTCCCACACGCCGCGGGAGTCGACGCTCACGTACCCGAGGGTGTCGCTGCGCAGCACGACGAGGCACTCGTCACTGAGGGCGGCCCAGCCCGGCGCACCGTAGGAGTACAGATTCGACCCGATCGGCGGCGGCGTGTCCGACACCGGCTCGACGCGCCCCGAGCGACGTCGCACGAGAACGTTGGCTCCGTCCGGTCCCAAATTCTCAATCCACACCGGCTCGTCGCGCCAGATTCCGAGATCGCGCCGGCGACGGCGGGTGAGCGCGTCGTCCACCGACGACCCGAGCGACGTCGCGTCCGAGTGAGTCACAGCACACAGTACGTCAGGCCCTAGTGTCCTCTCGTGCGCGCATTCACGGTGAGGGAGGACAACGGCGAGATTCAGCTCGGGGTGACCGACTCGGAGACGGAGGCGCCAGGCGACGTCGTCATCGACGTCGCGTTTAGTTCTCTCAATTTCAAAGACGCCATGGTCGCTCGCGTGAACTCACCCGTGCGTCGCACCCCCGAGCTGATCATGGGCGTCGAGGCCTCGGGCCGCGTGCGATCGAGCGAGACGAACGAGATTCCAGTGGGCGCAACGGTCATTGCCTACGGAGACGCCATCGGCGTGGGACGCGACGGCGGCTTCGCCGAGACGCTCCGCGTTCCGGCTCGTTTCGTCACGGTCCTCAACGAACCCGCGCTCGACGCGCGCCGCGCCATGATCTACGGCCTGGCCGGCTACACCGCGATGGCGAGCGTTCTGGCCCTCGAGGCCTACGGGACGACCCCCGGTGACGGCGAGGTGCTCGTGACCGGCGCAACGGGAGGTGTGGGATCCCTCGCCGTGGCGCTGCTCGCGCGCCGCGGATTTCGCGTCGTCGCGAGCACGGGATCGGCACAGCATCGTGACTGGCTGCTGAGTCTCGGAGCCGCCGCGATCATTGGGCGCGATGAGATTGCCGACCGACCAGGACGGATCTTGGGCACGGAGCGATGGGCCGGCGCCGTCGACTGTGTCGGGGGCGAGACTCTGGCCGAGACGTTGCGGTCCCTGCGCTACGGCGCGGCCGTCGCGGCGAGCGGACTGGTCGCCAGCGCCTCTCTCACGACCACGGTGTACCCGTTCATCACTCGCAACGTCGCCCTCCTCGGCATCGACTCCGTCGAGACAACACCCGCGGCGCGACAGCGCGTGTGGAACGAGATTGCGTCCGTCGCGAGCGATGACGACGAGCGGCTGGTTGAGCGCGTGATCGACCTCGAGGAGATCCCCGAGGGACTCGCGACGATCGAACGAGGAGCGACGCGTGGGCGCTGGCTGGTTCGTCCTCGCTCGGTTATGAATACAAGGGACTGACCCACACCTGCGAGTGTCCGCAGGGCGCGAACGAACTGCCACCGTCGACGCTCACCGCCTGGGATGACGTGAGGTTGAGAGGAAGGTTGACCGTGAAGGTCACGACGGTCGGGCACACCGTCTGATTACCCACGGGCACGTCCGAGTAGGCGAGAGCGAACTGCACGGTCCCCTGCGCGGGGACCGTCACGTTGGACGGCGCGGTCGGCACACCGCTCAGGGTAGAAAAGGCACTCGACGAACGAATAATCGTGGAGCCCATCACCGCGCCGGCGCCGTTGAACAGGGTGAGAGTCGGCCACCCGTTGACCCGACAGGGCGTCGCGCTGGTGTTGGTGAGCACCACCGTGGCATAGATCGTGCCCGCCGCGCCCTGACCGGGCTGCATCACCCCGGTGAAAGTGGATCCGGAGCAGGCGGTCAGCGCAGCGATCGTGGTGGAGGTGGTGGAACTCGTCGACGTCGAGGTGGTCGACGTGGAGGTTGTTGTCGTCGGCGTCCGATCGATCTCGTGTTTCGCGATGATCACCCCGACCACCACCACCGCCAACGCCACCAACGACAGAACAACCTTGTTCACTCGTCGAAGTCTTCCGGTTTCACCGTGTTCAGGAACGCTCGCAACTCTTCGACCAACTCCGCCTCGGAGGGTTCGTCGCTCGAAAATGACTCCAGCGAGTCGTCGTTCTCGTCGGTCTCACCGAGATCCATTTCGCGACCTTCGGCAGCCATCAGGTCGTCACTCACGAGGATGGGGGCGCCCACGCGCAACGCGAGGGCGATGGCGTCGCTCGGGCGCGCCGACACGAGGATCTCTTCACCGCGTGCGACCAGTCGTAGGGACGCGTAGAAGGTGTTCTCGACGAGTCCGGTCACTTCAACGGCGAAGAGCTGGCCGCCGAGCGCCGCGATGACGTTGCCCATGAGGTCGTGGGTCATTGGGCGTGGTGTGGCCACCTCCTGGAGGGCGTACGCAATCGCGGTGGCCTCGGGAGCGCCAATGAAGATCGGCAGGACACGCGGTCCGTGAACCTCTTCGAGGAGCAGCAGAGGTGTCGCGGACCCCACGTCCACCCGCACCGCTCGCAGCACGACCTCAACCATGTTCGGAGCCTAATGGCGGCCACCGCGGTCGTCGAACCGGGGAGAGATCGGTGTCTCTAGTGACCGAAGTACGCCGACGTCGCTCGCTCGACGAGCGCGTCACGCAACTCGGCGATCTCCTCGGCCACGGCGCGCGTCTCTTTTTCCACGTCGCACGTCATTGTCTCCGACGAACTGTGGCGCAACGGCAGGGTCAGGTCGTGCAGCAAATCCATCTGTCGGTCGACGGTTCGCTTGATCGACTGCAAATGACGAACGTCGACGCCCCGCTCACACAGTGCTCGCAGGCGACGCGCCACGAGGAGATCCTGCTCGTCGTACACCGTCTGTCCCGCCACGTCGCGCGCGCGAAGAAAACCGAACTCGATGTACTGCGCCAGCTCGCCGTCGCGCAGGCGGGCCGCGTCGAGGAACTGCGCCGTCGTGTAGCGCTGCTCGCCCGACTCGCTGGCGTCAGCGCCGACGGGACTCGCGTGGTCGTCCTCGTCGTCGCGGGTGGGAGAGGCGGGTGCGGGAGGCACGGACGTGAGGTGTCGAACCGGCATGGTCACGATATTCGCGGGTGCCTCCTTGGCGGCCTGTCTCGCGACGGTGACAATCGGCTCGTCGGTGAGAAGTCCCTGCTCGATGAGACGCTGTCGGATGACGCGCAAGGGAACGAACTCCTCTTGCGCGAGGCGGAAGGCTTCGCGCAGACACGCCACGTCCGCGGACGAGTAGAGCCGATACCCCTTGCGAGAACGTCCCGGACGCACCAGTCCCTTGTCCTCGTAGTAGCGAATCTTCGAGAGCTCGATGTTCGGGAACTCGCTCCGCAGCAGCGTGTGCACCTCGCCGATGCGCATCTTCGGTCCCGTGGTCGTCACGATGTCGCGCCCCAGAAGATCAGCTTGAACTTGCCGATCTGAACCTCGTCACCCGAGTGCAGCACCGTCTCGTCCACCCGCGCTCCGTTGACGTAGGTCCCGTTCAACGAGTTGAGGTCGCGAACAGTGACGCGGCCGCTGGCGGTCTTGGTGAACAGTCCGTGGTGGCGCGAGACCGAGACGTCATCCAAAAAGACGTCACTCGCCTCGTGACGACCAACGGTCACGATGTCGTTGGTCAACGTGAAGCGATCGCCCGCGAGCAACCCCGTGGCAATCACGAGAACGTCCTGCTGACGTACCGACGGCTCGCTGGTTGCGTCGGGATCGAGACGTTCGTCGGCCGCCACGACGGGCACCGCAATGGTCTCGGGTGACGTGGAGTCGTGTTGGGGTGCACCGCAGGACCAGCAGAAGTTGGCGTTGGCGTTGAGGATCTCACCGCAGCGTCGACAGGTCACGATCGTCACAGTATCCAAGTTCCGAGCGTCGGGCCGACGTCAGTGATTGGTGAGCTCGCCGTACGCCGTAGCGTCGAGCAAGACGTCGTACGCCGTCGCGTCCGTGGCCGTGATGACGCAGATCCAACCGTCCCCGTACGGGTCCTGGTTGACGAGTTCGGGCGCACCCGTGAGCGCGTCGTTGACCGCGGCGATCGTGCCGCCCACGGGAGCGTAGATCTCCGAGACCGACTTCGTCGATTCGACCTCGCCGAGTGACTCACCAGGCGCCACCGCCGTCCCGACGGTGGGCAACGCGACGAACACCACGTCGCCGAGGGCGTCTTGGGCGTAGTCGGTAATGCCGACGCGAACGTCGTCGCCGGTGCGCTGGGCCCATTCGTGATCGGACGAGTACTTCAGTTCGGAAGGAACGTGCATGGGTGCCAAATCTAGTGGAGTTGGCGAGCGGCTCGCCCCGTGCGAAGCGCCGCGAGAGCGGGCCGGACATATCCGGCGAGCACGATCCACGCGATCGCCAGACCCGCACCGCCAATCACCCACGTCAGGTCACGGATCACCTCTTGCCACGTCGAACGAGGCGCCCCGTGGGGATTCGACGTCAGCAGGAACAGCGGATACGCCACCATCAGCGCGAAGGTCGAGACCTTGCCCCACCACAGGACGTCGATCCTCGCCGCACCGAGAGCCGCAAGAGTCAGCGTCATCGCGGACACCAGCACCTCACGGGCGAGCGTCAGGCCCGCGAACCACCACGGCACCGCCCCCACCACCGCAATGGTCACCACGCCGCTCATGACCAGCAGGCGGTCGGCCACCGGATCAAGAATCTTGCCGACGTTGGACACCTGGTGCAGACGTCTCGCCAAGTAGCCGTCCACCCAGTCGGTCGCCCCCAGGACGGCCAACAACCACGCGGCGACGGCCCAATGGTCGGTGGTGAGGACCAGAACGATGAAGACCGGCAGGAGGGCCAGTCGGATGAGCGTGACCGCGTTCGGCCACGTGGCCCATCCCCGGTCGCCGTCGGTTAGACCGTCCACGAACCGTTGGAGCGGTACAACGAACGCAAGTCGCCGAGTCCCTTGTCCACCTGGGCCTGAGCAATCTGAGCGCTCACCTGATCGCCGTAGTCCGGGGCAACCACGTCACGGAACACGCCCATCGGTGTGGGCTCGTGGTCCGACCTCGTCAGGCGCGACAGTGCGAAGGCCAGCGTCGGGTCCGCGACGCTCTCGTCGTGCTCGACGACGAGATACTCGTTGTCGTCGTCGACCGGCGCGGTCCGCAGCGAGCCGTCCGGATTGCGCACGACTCCGAACTCGTGGTCTTTGCCGAAACGGATCTTCTCGCCGTGGCGCAGGTTGATGAGCATCGAACCCCGGTTCTCCTTGCCCGTGATGTCTTCGAACGCGGCGTCGTTAAAGACGTTGCAATTCTGATACACCTCCACCAAAGCGGAACCACGGTGCTCGTACGCCCGGCGGAACATCTCCTGCATGTGAGCGCGGTCCATGTCGTGGGTTCGCGCAACGAAGGTCGCCTCGGCGCCCAGGGCGAGCGAGACCGGATCAAAGGGCCGATCGAGTGAACCGATCGGTGTCGACTTGGTGATCTTGCCGGTTTCGGATGTCGGCGAGTACTGGCCCTTGGTGAGTCCGTAGATCCGATTGTTGAACAACAGGATCGTGATGTTCACGTTGCGCCGCAGCGCGTGAATCAGGTGATTGCCCCCGATCGAGAGCGAGTCACCGTCGCCGGTGATGACAAAGACGTGCAAGTCGGGTCGCGCCAGTGCGAGCCCCGTGGCGATCGCCGGCGCGCGCCCGTGGATCGTGTGCACGCCGTAGGTGTCCATGTAATAGGGAAACCGCGCGGCGCACCCGATGCCCGACACAAAGACGGTGGACTCACGACGAACGCCGAGATCGGGCATCAGCATCTGCATGGCGGCGAGAATCGAGTAGTCCCCGCATCCCAGCA